>JBLICU010000005.1:0-84124 GCA_047632435.1 Cyclobacteriaceae bacterium | reverse complement strand
GCCTGAGCCAACACGCGGATTTTATCCGGTTTGGGGTATTTTTTGCCTTTTTCTATGTCATTCAAGTAAGAAACAGACAAACCAGTGGCCTGGGAAAGTTCTTGATAGGAAACCTTCTTCTGCAAGCGTAAATGCTTGATTTTGAAGCCCAGAATAAGTTTTACAAGGTCATTATCACTGATCATGAGGTATTTGATGTGTTGAAGCAACGAAAATAAACAAATAAAAGGAAATAATTTATATAGCGGAATTTCCGCTATTAGATTATTTTCATATATTTGAAGAAAAATTCCCAAATATGTCACTAACTCATATTTCTCCAGAACGGCTCATTGCTTACTCTGACATCTTTACCGATGAAGTATTGCAGGCCTTAGAAGCACTCGCACCGCTCAATGCCGAACAGAAAGTGTTGATGTCCAAACGAAACGAACGTAGGGTACAGCGGATCGCTCACAAAGAACTACCGGACTTTCTACCACTATCCCAAAGCATAGGTCTTAATCAGCAGAAGGTTGGCGACATTCGATCTGGGGATTTTGAGTGCAGTCCGATCCCACCAGATTTACAACGACAGTGGATTCAAGGCACAGGCCCAGCCACAAAGCCAAATGCTTCTCCTGAGTCCAGTATTCGAAATGTAGCATACGCGCTGCTGTCTGGTGCCGATGGGTGGATGTTTGATGGAGAAGATGCGCTTGGCCAGATTCATACTATGTCTTTAGACAATCAGCGCAATCTTAAGTTGGGGATTGAAAGAGCCCCCATATTTATGGAGGTTGCTGAGAAAGTTTCTCAAGAAATGAATAAGTGGGCGCTTGGGTTTTTTCAAAAACACATCATTACAGATTGGGCATCTCAACTTGACTTTACAACCATCATCTTTAGAGCAAGAGGCCTTCATCTTGAAGACCGACACATCATTACTTCTGATGGTAAATCATTTTCAGCGTCGATTACAGATGTCACTCTTTTCGTGACTAATAATTATAAACAACTGATAAATCGGGGATCGTCCATTGTGCTGTATCTCCCCAAAATTCAAACAGCAGAGGAGGCCTCTTTTTGGAATAAAATATTGAACGCGCTCGAAAATTATTTAGGACTTGCCACAGGCACAATCAAAACGTACGTGCTGGTAGAGCAGCTTGAAGCCACCTTTCAGCTTTTAGAAATACGAGCAGCCTTAGGACTGCACTTTGTTGGGTTCAATACTGGTCGTTGGGATTACATCAATAGTGTTTCAGATGCGCTATGTGGAATTAGTCACTTCATCCATCCCAATATTGAATCAATTACTATGACGTATGGCTATATGGCAGCATATGAAGACCGGGTACGCAAGGCGGTAAATACGCCGGACAAAAATGGCAATTTTAGTTTATGGCAAGGCGGTATGGAACCTAACATTCCTATGGGATCAACCAAAGGTGTTGCTGCAAGTATGGAGAAAGCATTGAATGGTGCAAAAAGAGAGCAGGAGGCAGGTGCTTCAGGAAAATGGGTAGCGCATTGGAAAATGGTTCACATCATTCGCCCGGTTTGGGAAGAGATTGGACAGGACAATCAACTGGGTAGGGAATTTGGATCACTGGAATATACTGAAAAAAGCAGCATGTTTCTCTCACAACTTGAAGCTGCACCCCTTACAATCAGGGGGGCTAGAAATCTTTTAAGCGTGGCACTGCAATACGGCAATGCTTTTCTACAAGGCTTTCAAGCCGCGGCACTTAAGCCAGCAGACTTCTTTGATGATGAAGACATATTGTATCTGATGGAAGATATGGCTACAGGCGAAATAAGACTCAGTGTATTGTGGGAATGGATTCATAAAGGTGCAAGGCTTACTGAAAAAGATGCGAGTCTGGGACTGGATGCTGGAGACGAGTTTTCGATCGAAATATTTGATCAAATATTGAAAGAGGAGTATCAAAAATTACTTGATGCCAAGGATAAAGATGTACACAATGACTCTAAAAACACAACGCTACCAATAGCAAAGGAGATTGTAACTGTCTATGTGAAATCAGGGATCAAAGGACCCTGGTGCATTGATTTACTCAACCTCAATCTGAACAACAAAGACCTTGAGCTGGCCAAGCAACGGATCAATACCTACTATAAAACTTTAGCCGATTCTGGCCATCGGATCACAGCAAATCTTGATTTGAACTATTAAATAATTTATCATGAACACAGAAAACAAAAGGATGGAAGATGCCATAGCGCATCTGAAATCATATTTCAATCAGCCTCGATTCAAGGGAATTCACAGGCTTTACTCGGCTCGCCAGGTGGCAGAGCAGCAAGGCACTATACATATCGATTATTCCATTGCCAGAGAAGCAGCCTCAGCCTTTCATGCCAGGCTGAAAGAGCATTTTGAACAAAAAAGTCAGATCACGACTTTTGGCCCTTATACACCTAGTCAGGCAGTCATGATGAAAAGGGCTGGTATAGAAGGGATTTATTTAGGAGGTTGGGCTACTTCTGCCAAAGGCTCTATGGACGAAGATCCGGGAGCTGATTTGGCCAGTTATCCACTAAGCCAGGTACCCAATGAAGCTGCTGGAATAGTAAGAGCACTGGTAACGGCTGACAGGAATCAGAATTTTCAGAGGTTTAAAATGACAGATAAAGCACGTGCAGCCCATAAAGCGTTTGATTTTAGGCCATTCATCATCGCTGATGCTGATACCGGGCATGGAGGAGATGCACATGTACGAAATTTAATCAGGCGATTTGTAGAAGCTGGAGTACCTGGTTACCACATAGAAGACCAGAAGCCGGGTACGAAAAAATGTGGGCATCAGGGCGGTAAAGTACTCGTATCGAGCGATGAGCAAATCAAACGAATCAATGCTGCCCGATTCCAACTCGATCTGATGAATGTTCCAGGCATCATCGTGGCTCGCACAGATGCAGAAGCAGCTTCGCTATTAGAAAATATTTCAGATGAGCGGGATCAGCCCTTTGTTTTAGGTGCTACCAATTTGAACATCCCTAACTACAAAAATGCATTCCTTGCTTTGCAGCAACACCTGAATGAATTGGGGGCCGAACACATCAAGGGGCATTTGTTGTATCAGGTAGATGAAGAGGATATAGCCCTCGCCAGAGAGTGGATTATCAATGCTCCTTTTTCGCAGCACATAGCTGCTCTCAAGGAAGAATTAGTAACCGACGATGCGAGTCGTTTCGAGGCTGCCTATGATCAAGTATCGGCTGAATTTGTGAAATATTGGGAAGAAGAAGCTGGCATCATGACCTTCCGTAGTGCCATCGCGACCATGATCGAAGACGGTCGAAAAGAAGGCGAAGAATTTGGAATGTGCCATCAGGAGTGGTTGCGTTTTGCAGAAACGGCATCATTGAGTCAGGCCCGCAAAAAGGCAGATGCATTGGGATTGGACGTGACATGGGATTGCGATATGGCCAGAACACCCGAAGGCTATTATCAGGCGAAAGGTGGGATACCTTTTGCCATAGCAAAATCTTTGGCAGTTGCTCCCTATGCAGATATTTTATGGATGGAAACAAAGACAGCTGACCTTGCAGACGCCAGAAAATTTGCTCAGGCTATTCATGCGGTTTTTCCAGACAAAATGCTGGCATACAACCTGTCTCCCTCATTTAACTGGGATACCACTGGAATGAGTGAGCAAGAAATGACAAATTTCCCTAAAGAACTGGGTAAAATGGGATTTGTATTCAACTTCATTACGTATGGGGGGCATCAGATTGATGGATTAGCTACGGATGAATTTGCTAATTCTTTGCAAAGCGAAGGCATGGTCGCATTGGCTAAGGTTCAAAGAAAGTTTAGGTTACTTGATTCTCCTTATAAAACACCTCAGACGCATGTAGGAGGTCCACGTTTAGACAGTGCACTTGCGGCTTCTTCTGGACGAACAGCTACCACAAAGGCAATGGGCAAAGGATCTACTCAATTTCAGCACTTAACTCAAACTGAGTTGCCTACTAAATTGCTTGGTGAATGGTTGGATGAGTGGAGTAAACACTACCATATTTTCGACCATTTTCAGGTGCAGTTGAAGCCTCATTTGCCGGCATCTACTATCATGGAGTTGTCCATCGAGTCTGACGGACAAATGATAGCCAATGTTGTTTTTACTTCTGTCACAGATCGGAATCACATGCAAATTCTCTCCGTAAGAGATCAGAATATTTTTCGAAAAGACCTTAGAAAAAGACGACTGATGACACTGATTCATATTTTCTTGATCAATAGGTATAAATCAAATGTGGTACACTACCTCACGCCGAATGATGATAATTTACACCAGTGTGTAGGTCTTAAAAAGCTGGGCATCTATACTCGGGTAACCAATGAAATAGGTCAGATAATTGTGGCCGAAGTAGCAAATGAGAAAGTGAAAAATTATATAAAGGACAAAGAGAGTATTTCATTGCTCATTAATAAAGAGGCACAAAGTAGAGTCCATGCCTAAGATTCAAACTGCAGAACTTTGGGATCGGTACGGGGATTTGCTTACCTGTGCCGATCCCATTTTCCTAACTTTTGGAAGAAAAAGAATGTTCTGGGGGGAGGTAACCACACTGAAGTTATTTGAGGACAATTCGTTGGTAAGAAAGCATTTAGGAACCAATGGAATGGGTAAAATACTGGTGATAGATGGGGGAGGTTCTCTGCGTTGCGCACTTGTCGGTGATCAACTTGCAGCTTTGGCTGTCCTCAATGGATGGGAGGGCATCATTGTGAACGGGTGCATCCGCGATAGCTATCAGATCAATCAGATGGAAGTTGGTATAATGGCAATCGCTACCTGCCCGGTCAAAAGCATCAAGCAAAACAGCGGAGAACTGGATGTGCCTGTAAAGTTTGCGGGACTTAAATTCACACCAGGTCATTTCCTGTATGCTGATGACGATGGATTGCTGGTAAGCGATCAAAAATTGATATCATAAAAAACATAGTCGAATTTCGAATTAGAAAGTATGAGTCGCCTTAAAAAACGTGTACTAGCCATTGTGCTTTGTGGTATAAATTGGCATTTCTGTCATTAAAAAAATTGGGTCATGTCAGACAATAACGGAGTAGTCAGGCAAATTAGTAGTACCTCCTTTATTTGCCCGTTAAGTCAGCAAAGTCACATTCATTAAATGCGGACTACCCTCAATTGACCCTTGAATAGTCGTCTACAGGCTTGGGATCTTGCTCATCGCCCGCTCAGAAATAGCCGTAATAGTCAGTGAAGGATTTACACCTGGATTGGCAGAAATCATGGATCCGTCGCAGATGTACATATTGTGATAACCAAAGACCTTATTGTGGCTATCAATAACCCCGGTTTCAGCATCTTGACCCATTACTGCCCCACCTAATATGTGAGCAGTAGAAGGAATGCCGGAAAGCGTTTCAGTCCACATAACCATTGATTTTGAATCAGTGATTTTTGCATGCTTCCGGGCAATCTGATGGGCTTCAGGTATAAATGCAGATGGGGCTTTCCCAGTGGAGAGACTGGTACTCATTCCAAAAAACCGCTTTCTAAATTTCAATGTACTGTCCAAATGTTGCATGAAAAGCAAAACGGATGAACGCTTTGCAAAGTCATTCACAAATAGAACCTTGAGCCATCGAATAGGGTCGCTCAAGGGGATGAACAGAAGTTTGAAAATTCTAATCAGAAAGTTTTTTTCACTGACCATGGGCATCATCATGATTCTCCAAAATCCTGAACCTGCACCATATTTTACAGGCTCCAAATGACTATTTTCATCCAGGTCGATAATAGCACCGATGGCAATGCCTTTAGAATAATCCTTTTCTTTTTTAAGAGTTACATTCAAAATCAATGCTTCATTGTTGGACCGTACGTCATCGCCCACCTTATCACTTAATCTGGGCAAAGAGGATTTCTTCAATTTCAATAGTAATGGAACTGTGCCCAATACGCCCCCGGAAAACACAATGCCATTTGCCCTTATGGTTTTGGTGGAGCCGAAAAACTTGGTGGAGCTTTTGAATGATACTTTGTAGCCATGGCTACCGTCTTCACTAAGGGAGACTATATCTTTCACTTCATTTTCGGCTAAGATAACCACTCCTAACTGCTGTGCGAGGTGGAGGTAATTTTTATCGAGTGTGTTTTTAGCATTGTATCGGCAACCAGTCATACAAGCCCCACAGCCCACGCATCCCGTTCGTGAAGGTCCTTTTCCATTAAAGTAGGGGTCTTCAACTTCTTTTCCTTTTTCCCCAAAATATACGGCTACCTTGGCTGGCTTGATTTCCTTGTTGATCGCATGAGCCAACTCTTTCATGTCCTGTTCCGCTGTTTCCATTATTGGGTTTTCCACTGCACCCAGCATGGTCCATGCTTGTTCATAAAATGGGTCTAATTCATTTTCCCATTCTGCTAACCCGGCCCATGATCCATGATTAAAAAACTGACTCTTTGGTTTGGGTAATGTATTGGCATAAACCAATGATCCGCCACCTACGCCAACGCCGGATAACACAGAAATATGCCTGAAAAAGGTAAGTTTAAAAATACCAAACAATCTTAAAGAAGGTAGCCACATCCATCGTTTCAAATTCCAGTTTGTCTTGGGAAACTGATCACCTTGGTACCATTTCCCCTTTTCTATCACTAACACAGCATATCCCTTTTCGGCAAGGCGCAAGGCACATACAGACCCACCGAAACCGGAACCTATGATGATATAATCGTACTGATCTTTAAGCTTCATGCCTGGCCAATTATTGACTTTAGGATTTCGTGCGGTAGAATTTAGTTCTCTGATAATTCTAATTTTTTCAATTTTTTGTTCATCACAAGAAACCAAAGTGGTTGGAATACTGCAAGTACCATCATGCCCGGATAACCGGTTGGCATCTGAGGACTTAACGGGTGCGAATCCAAAATTTGATATTTTTTACTGCCGTTGTAATGGTGATCCGAGTGTCTGGAGAGATTAAAAATTAAAGCCCTGCCTATGGGGTGATCTGAGTTCCATGAATGCTGATGTCGCACCTGCTCGTACACACCCGATTCAATTTTCTTTCTTAAAAGACCATAATGTTCGATATAATTGACTGTTTCTAACAACAGGATACCCATAATGGCTGCAAAAATAAATGCGATGAGCACGATGAACCCAAAGAAATAATAGATTATAAGCAGTAGACAAACATTGGTGATCGAGTAGCCCACCATTCTATTGCTCAATGAAAATGCAGCTTTATTCAATTTCCTCATTCTGTTGCTTTCCAATCGCCATGCTTCTATATAACTACCAAAATGGGAAGTGATCCAGAACGTAAATAGCAATTGGTTCTTTTTAGCTGTGGCAGAGTCATTAGGTGTGGCAACATTTCTATGATGTCCACTATTGTGATAAGGAAGAAAATGTCCGTCAAGTGAGCTGAGTAGCAATATTTCACCCAGGAATTGCTCCCTTCTATTGAGCCTGTGCCCTAATTCATGACCTACGTTTATACCCAATACACCACACATCAACCCCATGGAAGATACTCTTCCGATGAATTCTACTGATCCAAAGAGGGTGTTTTGAATGATAAATAAAAAATAGACCAGAAAACTGAGCTGAACGGGAACGGCCAGGTACAATATCCAATCGTAAAGCTTTTTGTTTTTTTCGTCGTGGGTTATTTTTTTGTCAATGTTGGCTGCATCCGGTTTTAGTATCAATTCTAAAATAGGCACTATGCCAAAAAAAAGAATGATGGGCAAAAAGGTGAGAATCCCGGTGGAATTGAAAGCAACATAAACACTGATTGGCAGCAAGTAAACGAAGAAATATTTTAGGGTATTCATACTTTTAAATTTTTGTAATTCCTTTTGCAATTCCTTTTGTGATTACACCTATCAGATTGTCGAAATGAGCCTGCAACCTGTCATATTGCCCCTGTAGGAAAAAAGGAGTTTCCAATCCCTTCAGCAGCATCACCAAAACTTCAGCATAGACACTTACCGTTCCAGGCAGTTCAAGTTCTCCACTAGGTAAACTCCTGTTCAATAAGATTTCAATTTGATTTTTATCCCATGCGTCCATACTTGTTCTCACATCATTTAAGAACACAAAGAACACATAAAATTCCGGTCTGAGGGTCTCCTGATAATTAATAGCGGCTTTTAATACCTGCATATAGGACTTATCTGCACAATTTTCCCAGCTTGATAGGTGCTAATGGCTAAACTAAAGTTCATTTTAAACAACAAATCTTGAATCCCTAGCTAGCAGCTACGGCTAAATGGGGTGGGAGCGGTGCTGATTGTCTTCCATTTGTAAATTTATTTAATACGGATATAGGTTTTATGCCAATTGTTAAAAAAATAAATAAAGCTGTTAATGGCTGGTTTTATGCTTGGATAGATTTTCCAGAGTGCAACAAAAAGAGCCCACCAAAAGGTGGGCTCTTTAGTAATTCCAACGGTGATTGGTTATTTACTCTTCTTACTATCCTTTAGCTTCTTCAATCCATAAACTCCACCAGCAGTGAGTAGGAGGGAGAGCCCTCTGTCGATAGGTATAGCAGGTGGGCCAGTTGGCTGAGCAGAAGAATAAAGGCTGAAAAAAGGCCAAGTATTGATAGTATTATATAAAGTCCATTTAATAATTGCACAAAAATTGGCTGTTTGCTTCTTATTATCAGGTAGTTACAAAATTGTCTCGTGTAAAAGGCCCATAGCCTCTATGTAATTTAGAATAGTTCATATTGATGTCGTTTGATTTAATTTAAAATGAATTTGATGGTTTCATTCTGTATTCTCAGAACATATACTTGGTTTTCTTTCAAATTTGGACTGATCACAGCTTGCTCATTATTAAAATTGACGCTGCTGCGATAGATCACTTGACCACTTATTGAATAGATACTAACATGCTCATTTGAAGATGATGGGAATTGAATGATAAGCTGACTCCCTGATTTAAGAAGTCTTAAACCAGTTTCTAATGCTTCAACATTCAATATTTTTGAAGATCCAAAAAGTAATTCAAATCTCGATCATTGTCCAAATCCACAAATCAAGTATTTGTTTTAGTGCCAACATTAGTCAGATCAAAAGGATTGGTAACTGCAGCATCAAAGTCTTGGACATATACTCCCATAGGAGCAGCTGCAAATGCCGCGGCGGTAAAGGCTCCTATGATGGTAGCTCTTTTGAAAGTAAGCATCATGGTGCTGAGCCACTCGTGCAATCTTACTATGTGTTTTCTTAGTACGCCTTGCCTATGTTGGTTGTGACCGGTTACTTCAAGTCACTGGAGTTTCCTGCTGTACTTATTGTGGCGCAGCAAGGCGTGATTGAATAGTAGTTTTTGTTTTTTCATGGTAATGGTAATTTCTAGCGATAAATCTTTTATTCTGCTCAGTCAAATTGATTGTATATGTGAATTTTTGGTGTGTAATTGAAAATATTCGACTTTAAATAAAGTCTCTGCTAGCAATAATAGAATGCACGAAAGTGGCAGAAGAATAAGGAGTGTGACACTTGTGTGACAGAGCGTGATAAGGTGTGATAAGGTGTGATAATATTGTTCTTTACATATGCTTTTCATCCGCACATTCATTTTTTAATTGCTCCCGGTAGGCAGCAATTCGGATGATTAAGATTTTCCATCTTATTACAAAAATTTGTATCACTCCCCTTTTCAGAAAAGTGCCACATTCAATTTTTTAATTCTTAAAGAATCTAAAGGTCATACCTTCCTCTATACTCAGGAAATAGATTCCTCTTTTAAGTGAAGAAACATCCAGAACACTTTTTCCAGCAGTAAAACGCATCAATATTCTGCCAGATTGATCCAGAATTCTTAATTCGTCAGTAGGGACATCTGATACGACGTTCAAATTGCTTACCACTGGATTAGGAAATAGTATGACCTTGTCATCCAAGTCATCAATTCCAAGGACATATGCGACCGTAATTTGAACGGAAAGATTGGTTTGATCTGTTCCATCATCCGCTATTACTTCAAAAGCATAATTCTGACTCACTAAATCAGGTAGACCAAATAATGTGAACCCGTCAGTTTCTGAAAATAGCGTGATCCAATTCGGAGCGTTTATTAGCGAATAAGAAATAGCATCTCCATCCAAATCATTTACTAGGGTTTTGACATTAAACTGATCGTCGGCATTTATTTCAGCCGATGGATTGGAAAGAAACTCCGGTACGTCATTGATATTTCGCACTTCGTATGTTACGGAAAGCTCATCCAATAATGAATTATCAGCATTGTCAAAAAGCTTAATTTCTATGACTTCTTTTCCAAACCAATCTCCATTAGGGGTCTCCACTGACAGTATGCTCTCAATGCTCAGACTGACAGTTAATTCGTTTCCCTTAGCCACTCCCCAATATGTATCGATTTGCCCAAATACTGTTAGATGATCGTCAAGGTCAACTTGCTTGAACGAATCACCCTCATCAATTATCTGCTCATTGATACTTTCGATGCGAGCGAGGGAGACCACAATATCTATCTGCTGTTTCACTTTGGTATGTCCATCCGAAACAATAATCTCAAAACTATGCTCGCCAGCGTCTAGTTCACTTGGGATGCCTAAAAGAGATGCCCCTTTAGCATTTGGCACGAAAAATAGCCACGTCGGTAGGTTATCCACTGTGGTAGTCAGATCATCCTTATCAGCATCACTTGCAAGTAGGTTATAAAGGAAAAGATTTTCAATTGTGGCTGTGCCATCAGGTGTAGTGGTGATCACTGGCTGATCATTCACGTTATTGACCATAAGCGATACACTTGCAACATCAGCTAAGTCCTCATTGGCCAGACTTGCAACTTTAACTTTCAGTGTCTCTACACCAAAATAATCAGCGCCAGGGCTAGTAAAACTAACTATACTGCCATTTAACACTGGGTTTAAAGTATCTGCCCCTACTATTTGCACAGAAACATCTTGTATCAAAGTGTTTTTCAAAAACTCCTCTAAGTTGATAGAAATGAAATTAGAACCCTCGTCTATAATTTGGTTAGGAATGCCTTCCAAAACCGGGGGCTTAAGATTCAAAACCCTCAAAATCACTGTATCACTATCGCTGAGCTGCTCTGAAGTGCCAGTATCAACTGCGGTAATTTTAATGATTTCTTCACCGTCCCATGGAGCTAGTCGTATTGTGAACGAGAGCTCATTGTCCATTAGGAGCGGGAAAATGTAGCCCGCATCAATAGCGAAAGGATCCAAGGGATCTCCTACAATCTGATTTGCTTTGAAGAAAACATGGGCACTCGTGGGCAGAATTCTTTGACTTGAAACATCGTATATCTGAAAATAAATGGAATCATTATCTATGTCACCATTAATCGTAAGGAAGTAGAACCAATCGCCTTCCACTTCAATGGCCTCAGTCATCCCTACAACCTTGTTTTCAGTTGAGCTAATAGCTGCGAGCATGTTCCCCTGACCGGCAAGGTCTTTTCCAAGAGCGGTAACTTTTGCAGTGAGCGACATGTCAAATTGAAATTCACTGGAGTTGACATTCCAATCGGGAGTGGCCACTGCCGAATCAGTTATGAATGCTACTTCCCATCGAATATCGTTAGGGTTAGAAGCCGCAATGAAATCTTCCAGAAGTATGGTATCGAAAAAGCCACCAATCCCAGTGGTCTGATCATCTATAGGCAGAATATCAGGAGCCTGGTCTTGGGGTTTCCCTCTGAATAAAACTAACTGATCGCTGCTAAAACCGTAGACTGACTGATCAGTAACGGTGAAAATTGCAGTCTCAACACCTGACCAGTCAGTAGGTTTTGTCACAGTGACAATATTTTCATTATCTATTGTCATCTGAAGTAGGCCACTACCTTCAAAAGAAAAGCCAATGGGATCACTGTCTTGCAAAGTGGTGAAATCGTCAAGATCAAAACTAGAAAAGCCTTCACCGAAATCGGTAATCTGGTCGGGAATGCCTCCGAGCACGGGAGTATAATCATCTCTTACAGTTAGTGTAATGGTATCGGAATCAAAATCTATTGGGTCGATAAGACTCCTTGCCTTTACAACTACTCTCTCCGAGCCAGTGAATTCAGGATCAATGATTTCAAATGAAAGTACTTCATCATCTAATTTGAAATCAATATTTCCTACTGAAAGCTCGTATGGATCATCGGGTGCACCAACAATCCTGTTGGCCTCAAAAGTCAACCTCTGTTTTGATTTAAATACTTGAGATATTGCGTCATCAAAGAATTCAAAGAACAATTCTTCCAAATTTTGATTGGAATATACCGTCAGAAAATAAATCCATTTATCCTGCACCTGTATGGCCGATCCGACCGATCTCACTACTTGCTGATCGTCCACTACTGACAGTAAGTGGCCATCACCAACAGCATTGCTTCCTTTGCTTTCTACAATAGCGGTGACATTCATTTCAAATTGATAGTCGCTCGAATTGACTGACCATGTGGGCATTGCGTCTTGCGACTCAGGTTTAAGAAATGAAACTTCCCAAAAAACTTCACTTGAAGTAAAACCATCGAGAACTACAGGAGCAAAAGCCCCTCCCAAACCGATCTCCTGATCAGGCAGCTGGACAAGTACTACTTGACCATAACTGACCTTAATCAGAAAAGAAAGAAAGATTATCAGTATCCGTCTCATCTTATTACCAGTTTTTTTGTAGTGACAAACCCGTCAATAGTGATTCTGAGTAAATATACTCCCGAAGACATCCTTTTACCAGTTGTCTGCCTATTGATTATCACCTTATGAGAACCGGCAAGCAAAGTACCATCGTAGATTTTGCTAATTTGCTGTCCAGCAAGATTATGTATATAGACTTTGGTCTCACTATTTTTCTCAAGACTCAATAGAATCGTGGAATAGTCACTAAAAGGATTCGGGAAAATCTCAATGTCAGCGACTGGCTTAGATTCAACACCCAACACTTCAGAATTCAAGTCAATGATCAACGGATTCTTAACTGATCCTACGAGTTGATCTGCCGAAGCAACTACAACCATTTCGCTATGTATTTCCCTACCTGAGGCCAATAACCTGACTTCAAGTGACTGATTTAATTCATCACTGTATGATGTCACGAAGAAATAATACTTATCAAGGAAATCCAAATAGGTGGCTTTACCCCATCCTCTAAGTTCACCTTGATCAAAAAGCCCAACAAAATCTCCCTGATTAACTTCAATTCCTTCTGCTGCAAATATCAAGTTACTGTTGTATTCAAAAGTCGTAGCATCCAATTGCCAACCATCTGGCAGGGTGATTTCCACTTCTTCCTCAACTGTTCTGGCATTGGCACTATTGACAGGGTAAGTAAGTGACAAAGCTCGATCCGAGAATATCAGATATCCTTGATTTGGTCGTAGAAAATCCAAACTACCTATCCATCCTTGCAAATCAACATATTGAGCAAAAGACGTTTGACTTTTGATGATGAAGTCCGCAGTAGCTGAAACACCTGAAAGTGCTTCATTTAGCTCCATTCCTACTGGTGGCAAAAAGGAGATCCAGTTCCAACCTGTTTTCAAATTGATGGTTGTTGTTTCGAAATCTATAGGCTCCCCTATCACAACCAAAGTATCAGCATTTTTCAATTTGATTCTAAATGCTTTGGTACTATCCATTTTGCTAAGTGGACCCACCCAACCTAGATCTGGAACATATTGACTGAATTTATCCTGCGATTTCACAATATCCCCTCGACTGTTTTCAAGCGATCCTAAAAGGGAGTTCGTGGCTGAATTGCTGGTATTCAAGTTTAACGAGAACCAGTTCCAACCTCGCTTAAGTGGTAACTTCTGAATGATATCATTTGTCACTGTCACAGTCTTTGGATTGGTAGGCGAACCAAGGGTCACGGTAGACAAAGAAATATTATATGCCTCCGCTATTTGCCCATAAAGCTGACATCTGGAAGCATCCCACACCTGAAATTCTATGACTTCATCTACAGTACTATTGGTATACAAGGTTAAAAACACCAAGTATGGATGCTCACCAGGGATGTTCTCCAGCTCAGGAGCATATTGTACATGTCCAACTCCTCTAATCTCATCACCAACAAATGCCGCAACAATGTCATATTCATCTTCTGAGAGGTCTCCTCGAATATCCAACTGTCCCGTGAAGGTCATCGAATTTTCAAATTTTGAGGCATCCACAGTCCAGTTTGGCTCTGGACAAAGTACTCGAACATCAAAACGCAACTCTGGAGCTCCAAATGAAGTAGCTGCCGTCACAACATCGTTGTAAGTACCTCCTCCTATCTGGTTGCTAATGTTGAAAGTAACATCTTGTGTAGCTCCTGGCTGTAGCGTAAATGATCTAGGAGATGCAGTGATCCATGAAGGCAGCAATGTTTCCTCTAGGGTCTGCACATCAAGTGCTCCCGATAAATTCACATTCACAGCAAATGCACCATAGTTTTTGATCTGACGAACAAAACTTGGCGATTCTCCTTCATAACTCACAGACTGAATGTCTCCACCTTGCCATGCAAGAGGGTTACGTCTTACTAGGAATTCCCAGGTAATTTGATCAGTTTGAATATTTCCATAAATATCCTCCAACCCAAGAATATCTACTCTTAGTACCTGTTCCTCAATAAATTTATTTTGAATATTTGGTACGATGATGAGCTTATTTCCATTGCAGGTCACTGTGGCTTCAATGAACAGAACGGTCTCTGTATTGGACAGTGCTACGTTATTCATACTACCTTGAGCCAAACTCACAGGTATTCCTAACGAAATGATATCTCCACATTTGATATTTTCTTCAAATGTGATGGAAATCACATCATCTAAACTAAGAACAGCGTCAGCTGGGCTGGCTGTACCTAATAATTGAGGTGCAATCCTATCTATCCGCCCATTGACTAATGCAGAAGTTCCTGGTAAGAATCCAGAGTTACACTCACTCACAATCCTCAACTCATACAGTGCATCATCTACCGTGGAGACATCCCAATCAAATGAATAGGAATTTCCAGTAATTGCCGAACGCTCTACCGTTTCGCTATTTATAAATGGTTCACCCTCAATCTGCTTTCTATATTGAAATTTGTACCGATCAAATTCTAGCTGATCCAAATCGATATCCGAAACAGTCACTGCCAATTGATTGTTGTTCGTATTGTTAACCAACCAATTGTCCCTAGGACTAAATATGGTTAGGTCTTGACAGGTTTTGACAAATTCAACGCTCAGCTTTTGGCGTGAGAAAAACTCTGCTCTTCCCACATCATTGGCAATGATGTCATCTATGTCAAGTCCTAATCCTTCAGCTCTTTCTAGCTCACAAGGAACAAAAAGTTCCAGTACCAAATCAGTGTAAACATACGCATCTGGTCCTTTCTCTACTGTTACGACAACATTTGCACTTTTATTCGCTTTTATGAATAAACCAATGGGTGCTTCATTTCCATTTATAAGTATAGTTGCGCCATTTGGATTGCTTTCTTGCACCACACGAATTTCATAGAATTGATCTTCAGCTGTTTCTGCAGTATTAGAAAGAGACAATTTGAAAACACCTGGTTCGTCTTCAGGCACATCTACAATACTCGTAGCGGATGAAGGAGTTATGTTCACAGCTATTCTATTCCTTGTTCCAGGCTCCCAAGGACACATAGATTCTCCAGCCACCAAATCAAACACTGGCATACCTTGTTGATCTTTCTTTATATCAATCGTAAAACTATCTCCTATGTCATCGTCATTTAGGTTATAGCCAACAGTTTTCGCTGTGCTTTTTGTACTGCTTTTGCTGTAACCTTCTTCTCTATTTGATGCACCGGATACACCCAAAGTAAATCCTAGTCCATCAACTTCAATTCCAGTTTCTACACCGATATCAGTTGCAAATGCAGAAGATAATGTCATACTCGAAGCATTAGACTGAGATGCAGTAACCGACTTTTCGTATTCAATTCCTGCACTAAAAGATACGTTTTCAACAAATTCAGCATTGGCTATTAGCGTATTATTATAGTCAAGAATTGTATTCCATTGTTCTACAGATTCTGTATCACCTAATTCTTGCAAGCCAGGAATAACACTATTTTTTATAAACTGCTCAGTGTAAATGTAGGTGGTTGCAAAACCCTTAGGTAATATCATAACCACATCTTCTAATTCAATTAGGCAATTGTCTGGGTTAATATCGACTATGCGATTTGTTCCAACCAAGACGTTAAAAGCTCCACCCACAAAAACATCTCCCTCACCATCACTCAACAGGTCATTGCCTGATGTAGCGAAAATTTCTGATGAAGAAAGACACGTTTCATTTTCAACTGATGTACCATAACTGTTGGTAGCTGAAGTTTCAAAATTCATATCCAACTTAAGATCAATTTTGGTCGTTTTTGTAACTCCCAATCCAACCGAGAATTCAATATCTGTCCCTAAATGGACAGAACTTTTAAAAGTAGATGTGGATTCCTTATTGTAATCAAATCCAATTGAATTGCATATTTCTTGATCTTGATTTAAAAATGCATAACTACCATCTCCTGCTGGATCTCTCAATATAAACAGTGGCAATTGCGGAGTAGTCGTTTCAAATGTGCTGGATAGCGTTTTAAATCCTAATACTATTACATTGGCAAAGCCTGTTGCTTCCGCTCCATTGTTGTTCTCCCCTGTAACAGTTATGGATTTGCTATGAGGTGCTGCTAAGTTGGCTACACCCGCAGTGAAAGTATATATGCCTTCTCCATCAACTACATCAACTGTATCTCTAGGCGAAAAACTGCTAATTTCATCTTCTATATAAGCAATCCCAGCATCCAGAATACATGTGTCTAAACCATAAACTTGATATAGCTCAATCTTCATGTCATATTCTTTGCTTTGACTGAGTAGAGTAGCTGTTTCACTATTGAGTTGAATGTCACAAGTATTTTCCTCAGACCCTTCGAATGTCATCCTCACTTTAGTTTCAGAATTGTAAATAAATGAAATGGAATCATTTTCATCCCTAACATCTACTGTAACTGCACCACTCAAATCAAAACTTGATTGAATTTGTGTGTCGTTATGGTTTAGCACCGAAACTTCATATTGGAGTGGCGGAACATTGGTTGCTTCAAAGACACCAGTGATCTCATCTAAAGCCACAATTTGTTCATAACAACCATCTATGGATACTAATCTAACATCTGCTGTTCCAATAGGAAATAAGCACTCACCTCCACCAACTAATCCTTTAATATTTCTTGTCGTAGTTATTTCAAATTTCAAGCCTGAAATAGGTCGAACAACTTGAGGTAACTCAATGTAAATCGGATCCATTGTAAACCCTTCCGCATTGGCTGACAAAAATTGATTCCTCAATCCTGGCTCCAATTCCACCGAAAATTTCCCCTCCTCATTAGTGTAAACAGGCGGCAATAAAGACGCTCCATTGATTTTCATTTCAACACCATCTGCAAAACAATCAGCATCAGCATATTTTACAAATCCGCTCATTCCAAGCTGACTGATGTCCGTGAATTCCACTCGATCTACTGAAGTGTTGCTAGGGTCTAAAGAAATATTTCTACCATTTGGATCAAAATCATGCTTAAAAAACTCTACATCTAGTGGAATATCATCTCCATTCCAATTGGCTACCAAAGTTTCATCGGATGATAATTGAATCTCTTGGAAATTCATTAAATCCCCTGAATGTCCATTGGGTGAAGCATCTGATATTATAGACCCTCTACCTTCTCCCAGCATCCAATAGGCGATAATGCCTAAATCACCATCAGGATCAACGATTCCTTGCTCATCTCCTGGGATGATCTGATTGATTGTTGCATTGACTTGATTTTCCGTTCTTGCATAGTTCCAAATTCTCATTTCATCCAGACTTCCATTGAAATAATCTGAACCAGCATTGGTTTCGATAGGGTCTGATCGACCAATAACCGTCCGTGTCAAAGCGTTTTCAATCGGGCCGTCCAGGGTAGTGCCAATACTGACCCCATCAATGTAAACTGTCACGTTTGATCCATCATGAACTATAGCATAATGATACCAAAATTCATCATTGTAAGGATCGGTAGATGCAACAGTATTTAAACTTCCAGAAAACCCTGTACTCGCATAAAATTCTCCTGTTGACTGCAAACCTATTTGCATCAACACATTATTGGTTGCTTCATCCGTGGCTTCATAGATCACCATATTTTGGCCGCCTACCGCTGACTTAAACCAACCTTCAAAAGTGAATGCACCATCGTATTCTAATCTATCTAGCTGATAAGAGATGAAGTCATCCGTGCCATCAAAATCCAATGAATAGCCTATGGAGGTTTCTTTGGAAGGTGTAACCTGAAAAGTTTGTCCGCTACCGTAGTAGACACCTTTGATGATATAGTCACCTCCAACATCCGTGTATGCTCCTAGTTGTGCTGGTGAAATGAAATCTGATCGAGTCACATCACATATGTACCCATGATTCCTATCTTCCACTGCTTTTTCAGCAAAATCAAAGATTTTTTCGCTGTATTGTTCATCAAATTTCCAATAGGATTGTAAGTTTTCCTCCTCGCCTGTTAAAGTAATGTCTTTGTATTTTCTAATGTCCGCTCTTTCTCTTCCGACTGTCCATATCCTAAAATCATCCAGAAACCCTGAATAGTAGCTAGAATATTGTTTCGGTCCGTCTTTTCCAATTTCAATTTCTGCTACTTTGGAAATAGACTCGGTGGCATCTGCTTCCGCTACCCTATTTCCATTGATATAGAGGTATACCTTAGTTGTGTCATATACTGCAGCAAAATGATGCCACTTACGATCAAAAGAAGTCAGGTTATATCCGTCTTTTGAAGTCAATTCTATGCCAGTTCCATCCGCATTTCCATCATGATAATAGTGCATTTCACCTTCATCATCGAGTGAAATTTTAATCATGGGTACGGTTGTACCAGAATCCACCGCTACGAAAATGGTTTGATTTTTTACGTCCACATTTCTCCACCATCCTTCTACCGTATAGTAGTCTCCAAATTCATACTCCTGATCCACAAAGTACATGTAATCATCGGTACCATCCATGTCAAGAGAACGTCCAAGATTAGGTGTTAAAACCACTTTTACATCTTCAACGGGTGCTCCATTTCTAGTTTCTACCTTTCCTGTGACTCTTCCATTTGGATTTAGAAATCCAACTACCTCAATAGGTTTAGCATCTCCCAAACTATTGGAAGTTACAATTCCATACCGATAGAATTCCCCAGGAAAAACATTGAAGTCTACATACGAAGTTTGAGAAATTGGTACGCTAGTTAACAGCTTACCATTACGATAAATTTTGGTGGTAGTACCTGTCACTACTGGTCCCTTCCTATCATCCACCACTTCCCATTCTACTTCTATTCTATCTACATACTCTCCTTCACTGGCAGCCGAGCGCGGGCCTTGAGGTTCTAGAAGATAATGTCCCCAGAAACCATTTCTAGCAGAAATACCTTGATTAAAGCTGCCTGATGGCCCTAAATAGGTTTGTCCGATGGTAATTTGAGCACTTCCATCATCATTAGAAATGTAAGGAACTGATCCTCCATTGAGAGTGACATTAGATATGGAATAGTTAATGTCATCCTTGCAGTCTTGGGCTTCTACGGTTCCTATGAGTAGGAACAGCAACCCTATGAGATAATATTTCTCAAAGTTTTTCATTGTGATACAGTTTTAGTGAGAAATATTATTCTTTAACTACCTGTACGTACGAAGAAGCATCGGCTGGATCTAGTAGGGCGTTGAGTTTCGCCTCTAGCAAATCAATTTTTTCTAGTTTTTTCTTGAGTGCTTCATTTTCCTTTTGCAGTGCTGCTACCTGTTTCGCAAGCTCTTGCGTAGCGGAAACATTGAGCATTGCGATGGCGTCATAGTCGATGGTATGAAAATCTTTGACTTGTTTTCCGTAAACAAAAATATTTTCAATAGAAATGTCGGATTGAATAGAGAAAGTATGGTCATTCACTATTGATAAAACTTCAACTTCTTTCTCTCCACTTTCTAAAAATATTTTTACAACATCCCCTTCAATCAGGCCGTGAATTTTCTCAAGACGTATCGTCAAAAGATTGCTATCTTCTTTAAAAGAAGTATTTATTGACTTAGCATAAATATCCGGGACAATTCCTTTACTTAATGATACTGCTTGTGGGTAAACGGCTCTTACTTCTTGAGCTATTAGCTTCTTCTCTTTTTTATCACCGTGTTGAACTTTATCGATAAATTCATAATCCGTCACGTTTAATTTACTGAATACATCTAAATCCTCACTCGTATTTGTCCTCCGTTGTATTTCTTTTACCCTCTTATCAGAAATAACGTAAAAACCAGCTTCACTTACAACACCTCCATCGGCATAAATACCAAAAGCGCTCGAGAAACTCGGAATTGGAGTATTTCCAGCACCAGCACCCTCTAAATATGAAAGCAAACTTACGGTACCTCCTACGCCTAAACCTTTTACAACAAGTCTGCCTTCAGTAGGTGTATCATCTCCTATACCAATACTACCACTCGAATCAAAATATGCGGAAATAGGGAATGATCCTGCGTTTTCGTGACCTATCGCGAAATCATTTTCATTGGTTTCCAAAAACCATTTTGAGACAGCCTGTCCTGCATTTGTGTAAAAATTTGCTTGGCCACCGGTTGCTCCATTAGAACCATATAATTGTAATATACCTTTGGTCGTATTGGATGTTCCTGCTGATATAACATTGTCTGAAACAGAAAAATTTGAACCAACTGCCACCGAACCTGACGAAACTGTTAATGTACCTGATGAAACTGTCAAGGCATCAGTTACAGTAGTACCTGATAATGTAGTACTTGATGAAACAGTCAATGCATCAATTACAGTAGTACCTGCTAACGTAGTGCCTGCTGAACTAAAAGTTGCAACAGTGGGGAATGCTCCTCCTGTTTCATGACCGAGAATCAAATTGTTTTCAACCGGTTGCATATACCATTTTTCTGTAGCCCGTGTGTCGCTTGTATAAAGATTTAATTGACCACCAGAAGCAGAAGCAGCATCAGGTCCATATAAATTTATTGATCCTATACTGGTATTGTAAGTTCCTGACGAAATTCCAAATGCAGCATTTATTGATCCATTGAAAGTTGCATTTCCATTATTTGCAATCGAAGCTCTAGTGGTTCCACGTGTCTGAAAATTGATTGCTCCTGAAAAGTCGGCGATATTGTCCGCATTTATGTTAACATTAGAAGAATTGAGCAGTGAGCCTGCTGGACCGCCGAAATTAGCAGTGTTTAGTGATGTACCGTCATTGAATAATATTCTACCACCTGCTCCTGCTAATCTCAATTCTCCTTCATGAATGATGAAGTCGTCAGTGGCCATTTCTACATTTCCTACGGAAGGGAACTTATTATCTTGACCAAGAATCGCTTTCGCATATGGATAGATTGTTAAAGCAATCCTTGGCGTCATTTCAGCATATGCCTCTACTGTTACTCCTACGAAATACTGTGTATCAAATCCCAAACCATCTAATGAGGTTTGCTCACCTAAATTGGCTTGAAATACTCCATGCTTGGTCTGCAAACTGGTATAGGTGTCTGTCCATAGTGTAGAGCCTCCTGTTGCAGCATCATAGATTTTGAAGGTAACACTGTAAGATCCATCGTCCACAGATCGTCCGTTGGGATCGCGAAGAACACCCTGAATGGAGATCGTCTGGGCGAATGTGCTTCCACAGAGAAGTGTTAAAACAAAAACCATAATGGTCTTCTGAATTTGCTTACTTGATTTCAATTGTAGAAAAGAGTAGAATAAGTGTTTCATTTTATTTTTGATTGGGTGAAAAGTAGTGTCCGGTTTTGCTATTCGAAAAATAGCTAAGGAATAAAGGTAGAGCCGATTCATTATCAAATTCCTGACATTCTTTATCTCATTTGTGACATGCCATTATTTGCTATAATAGAGGAATCTGAGTCGTTTTAGATCCTAATTCATAGCAAAGGGTGTTTTAGACTTACCGACTGGTCTGAATGTGCTTAAGCTTACCTTTCTCCAATAGTCGAGCTAGTTGATGAAGGAATGAAATACCTTTATTTTTAATCATGCGCTCCATTTTTCGACTTATCCTGATTGGATCAACCTTCATTTCTATCTGTTAAGGCCGGAGAAAGGTTAAGCTATGATCAGTTTGAGATCTTTGCCGATACCATTGATCTGTCTTTTGAGGAGCAATCAAGATTAGCAAGCCAGGGCAAAATTGTGTTTGGCCGATTTGGAGAACTCTCTGATTTGGTTTTTGCGCGAGTATCATAGCGCTGAGCCATCCATGTAGCCTTTCTATGTGCTTTTGCAGCATACCTTGTCGGCGCTGGTTGTGCCAGGCTAACTCCAGTCGTTGGAGTTTTCTGCGGTACTTATGGAACCTGATCAAAGATTTATTAAAGGACAGTTTTTGTTTTTTCATTGGTGTACAGTTTTACGGCTTAAGCTTATGTCATTGACTGCATTCATTACATTATAATTTGATACTATCGATGCTGCCTAGGCGTCCGAATAGTACCATATTTGTTGTCTTACTGGTGATGAATATATTCTGTTTAGTGCGTATTTGAATTCAAAATTGACGAATTGACTACCGAATTGCATCTGGCAAAAGGATGATTTTGACCAATACCCTAAAAGAGATATTGAAGAGTAAAGAGCTAGTGGATTAATTATATTGACATTCTCCTAAAATTAGAATCTATCACATGACTCATTTAAATCATGAGCCCCCAGAAACTCCATTTTCACTTGGGTCAATCTGATTTTGAAAGTAAAATTGGCCTTTAAAGGTAAATCGGGGAGTTCAAAACTTATGATTTCTGCATTTCAGATTTTTCAGTGGGCGCGCAATCATGTGAGAGAAGTTCTCCTCATAGTGTTGTTTCAATTGTTATTGCCTTGATACTGACCTTGAGTTAATACAAAAAAGTTTAGTAGAGGTTCACTATCAAATTCCTGACATTCTTTATCTCATTTGCGACATGCCATTTTTTGCTATAAAAGAAAAATTTGAGTCTTTTTAGGCCCTAATTCATAGCAAGGGGTGTTTTAGACTTTCTGACTGGTCTGAATATCATTAAGTTCACCTTTCGCCAATAGTCAAGCGGGTTGTTGGAGGAATGAAATAGCTCTATTTTTAATCATGCGCTCTATTTTTGGACTTATCCTGATTGGATCAACCTTCATTTCATTTCTATCTGCTAAGGCCGGAGAAAGGTTAAGCTATGATCAGTTTAAAATCTATGCGGATACTACTAATTTGTCTTTTGAGGAGCTATTTACTTTAGAAGAAAAGGGTGAAATTCAGTTCGAAGACTATGCGGACCTGTCTTCAACTATCAATTTCTATTGGATTAAAATTGATCCGAGTATACTAAAGGGCGCGGATTATTTATTGTTTTCCAATTTTTTTGATCGAATTGAAGCTTATTCTGGCGGAAGCACACAGCCATTTTCCATTACAGGAAGATTAGTAGATTTTGAAAACCGTTCCTACAAGAGAGGATTCTATCGGCATGTGCTTAAAATAGAAAAAACTAAAGACCCCATTTATATTAAACTAATTAGCGAAACAGGGAATTCGATTTATAATAGATCCCTCTCACATATCGAAGTTTGTACTGCAGAAGATCTTGGTTATCAATCAAAAAACATTCTTACCACTTACACATTATTGACTGGAATGGAGTTGATCATTTTGATGATCAATCTCTTCTTGATTTACCTAAAACCAAGTAAGACAGGATATTCCTATGCGTTTTTCATTCTCACAGGCATCTTTTTATCCAACTTTAATGCCCAAATTTTTGTAGATATGATCGGCATGTCAGCGATTGAATTGAATTATACAGAACTAATAATTGCTGTACTAATTATCTATTCATTTAACTTATTTACAGCGTATTTTCTAAACGTATATCAGTCGTCAAAGACAATTCATTACATTTTAGTTTTTCCAATTTTTCCGTTAGTTATTTCGTCAATATTTATTTCAAATGGTCATTTTTTTCCATGGATTTCTACTTCCTATTTTCTTATAAGCTTAGTTATCATTATCTATTCAGTTGCTATCACATGGAGGATTGACTCACAGAAGTGTAAAATATTTATACTAGCAAATGGATTATCTATTCTAGCAGCTTTGGTTATGGTATTAGCCTTAAGCGGTTTTATTGTTCATCACTTTGTCACAACTAACGCAGTGTTTCTAGGTTTTATATTACGTGATACTCTTTTCACATTAAACTTGTTCCGTAACTATTTCCGGTTGCAAGACGAATCTATCAGAAGAGATGTGACCATAGAAAAATTGAGGGAAGAAAAGGAGCAAATGAAGCAAATTGAGATACTAAAGACCAAGTTCTTTAATAATGTATCGCACGAACTAAGAACACCACTTACGCTGATCCTATCTCCGCTAGAAAACACAATCAAGAATGGTGAATTATCTGATGAGGTAAAAAAGGAATTGAATTTGTCTCTGAAAAATGGCAAATACCTACTTCAGCTGGTTAATGAGATGCTCGACTTGGCCAAATTGGACAAAGGTGAGTTGGGAATTATCCGTCAGCCCATGGATGTGGTACAGGTCATCAAAAATATCAAGGAGACTTTAGATCCCTTTGCTCGGCAAAAGCGGCAAACCATTTTTATTACCCATGCGCATGACTCCACCATGGCTATGGTGGATCAGGACAAGTTTGAAAAAATAATGATCAACCTGATTTCCAATGCTATCAAATACAGTGATGAGCCTGGAAATATTCTTATTAAAGTTATGGAAAAAGAGTGCGAGCTCTGGGTAGAAGTCAGCGACGAAGGGAGAGGAATCTCAAAAAAAGAGCTTCCAAGAATCTTTGATCGCTTCTTTCAATCGGCTACCATCAAGCCTGAAATCGGCACTGGAATTGGTCTTTCCATAGTCAAAGAATTTGTGGAATTACATGAAGGGATGGTGAATTGCATAAGTGTGCTTGGTAAGGGCTCAACGTTTAGCTTGTGTTTCCCAAATTCAATCCAAAAAGACCCTGATACAGACAACCAAGAGCATATTGAAAACCTAATAGATGCGTCTAAACTCACCCTCATGATTGTGGAGGATCATGCTGACATGCGGGGCTATCTGGCAGATAAACTGACGGAGTATAATATAGTGGAAGCGGCTGATGGTGAAAGTGCCTTAAAAAAGCTTAATAATTCGTTGCTTCCTGATCTGATCCTCACAGATTATATGATGCCAGAAATGGATGGTTATGAATTGGCACAACAAATTAAAGCACAAAACAAATGGGCCAATATCCCCATCATATTCCTTACTGCAAGAACATTAAGTGAGGACAAAGTAAAAGTGCTGAACCTGGGTGTGGATGACTACATCATCAAGCCTTTTGATCTGGATGAACTTAGCGTGAGGATAAAAAACTTACTTGAAATATCGAGACAGAGGATAGAGTTTGCAGGAAGTATTATTCCTGATCTTTCTATCGAAAAGCAAAAATCTTTCAAATTGGAGTTGGACAATTATATTATTGAAAATTTGAGGAATCGGAATCTTTCCAATACGGATATGGCTTATCACTTTACAGTGAGTGAGCGCAATTTTAATAGGCGGGTAAAATTGGTGACAGGTCAACCTCCTGCTTCATATATTCGGGAAATAAGACTGCAAAAAGCGCGTTTGTTGTTAGAGTCTTCGAAAGAAAATACTGTCTCCGAAATAGCCTACGAATGCGGTATGGAAAACCTGGCCCATTTCAGTCAATTATTTAAAAAGCGGTTTGGGAAGTCTCCCAGTGAAATGAAAGAACATAGCAAGGAGAGATTCGAGTCAAGTAAGAATCAATAATCAAAAGAATGAATATTTGAACTTCTTTCTGTATGATCGAGAACCTTTTTGATTAGGATCGGTTTACTTTTATCGTCGGCATGTAAAACTAACAATCGCTCTAATGAGCTAGAAGAGCCGAAATTAAGGTAAATAGCCATAATATTACCCGCTGCAGCTTCTTTCCATTACTACTCAAAATCCCTAATTTATGAAATACATTTTACCTCTCTTGCTCTTCATATCATATACGCTTGTATACTCACAAAATGATTCCGACAAAGAGCAAATCATGGATTTTGAGCTTTATGAGCCTATTTCCACTCTAGTTGTTCCTGAGCATCGAATCACCAAAGCAAAGTTTCCATTTATTGATGTGCATAGTCATCAATGGAACCTCACCAAAGATAAAATTGATCAACTTGAAAAGGAGATGAGAGAACTCAATATGGCTATCATGGTCAACCTGAGTGGGAGAGGATATGACCGTGCAGTAGGAGATATAGGGAGTCAACAATATCTATCATCCATGGCGAAACGAATAGAGGGGGAGGCATCTGGCAAAATTGCCTTGTTTACCAATGTGTCATTCAAGGAAATTGGCAACCCAGGCTGGGCAGATGAAGCCGTAAGGCAGCTGGAAGAAGATGTGAAAAATGGTGCGGTTGGATTGAAAATCTATAAAAGCCTTGGGTTGGGAATCAATGACATAGATGGAAATCGAGTACCAATAGATGATGCACGAATTGATCCAGTTTGGGAAAAATGTGGTGAGTTGGGAATTCCGGTATTGATCCATGCGGCTGATCCAAAACCTTTCTGGGATCCACACGATGAGAAAAATGAACGCTGGTTGGAGTTAAAATTAAAATCCGGTAGAAAACGCAGTGCCGATGATCCCGCACCATGGGAACAGATCATCGCAGAACAGCATCATGTTTTTGCAAAGCATCCCAAAACGACTTTTATCAATGCACACATGGGTTGGATGGCCAATGATCTGACAGCTTTGGGCAAGCATCTAGACTCATACCTTAATGTGAATGTTGGGATTGGTGCTGTGATCGCCGAGTTGGGACGACAGCCACGAGCTGCTAACTTATTTTTCGAAAAGTATCAGAACCGAATTCTCTTTGCAAAAGATGCCTACAATCCCGAGGAGTTTTATACTTATTTCCGCGTACTTGAAACTGAAGACGAATATTTTCCATACTACAAAAAGTACCACGCTTTTTGGAGAATGTATGGACTAGGCCTCTCTGATCAAATATTAAAAAAGGTCTATTATCAGAATGCCTTGCGCATTATTCCTGGTTTAGATGATTCACTTCTTAGCAACCAGTGATACTCGTTTGGCACTATCTTGTTTCGAAAGCGTTAGTCGGACAATGCTATTGACATTGGCTTTTAAGTTGTGAGGTATTCCTCCATCTAAGGAGATAAGGTCGCCCTTTCTCAAGATTTTGAAATCTTCAGCTACTCCGAAATTGATTTCACCATCGAATATTTCAATGATGATGGGAAAAGGCGTTTGGTGCTCTTTCATAGACTGCCCCTTCCGCATGGCGATACGAATTTCTTTGCTGTTTTCAGTTTCGAACAGTACTGAGATTACTGGTTTATCTTCATTGTATTTTAGATCATTTATCAGGGATGATGTTTTCATGGTTTTTATCTTTATTAATAATATTTAATTTAGATTTAAATATGTAGGCAATGGAATGGGCTCTTATTTTAATGTCTTCAGCCACGCCCCCACTGAAATGCTCATCCATGTTCCCAACAAAAATGGAAATCCATCTTTCGAAATGAGCCCCGTCAATTGGTAGTGGAATATGTTTTTGAAAGGGGTTCCCATCATAGCCACTTTTTGCAAATGCCATTTTGTTCCAAAAGGCGTACATACGTGGAAGATGCGTTTCCCAATTTACTTTTGAAAAATCGTTGAATATCGGCGAAAGCAAGTCGTCTTTATTCACTTTTTCATAAAATGAGTCCACCATTATTTTGATGTCATGCTCATTTCCAATGTCTCCTTTGATTCCCATTTGTTCTTTTCCCATGTTTCATCAATTTCTATTCCATTCAAAAGTATTTTTCTGAAGCGTTCAATAAACCGTGCAGTTTGCGCGCCATCCAGGATATCATGATCCATAGCTATGGTTAAATCTACTACTTCCTGTTTTACAATCTCTCCGTGTACAATACCAGCTACTTCTCTGACTCCACCAACCATAGCTGTCAGAACTTGAGGAGTCATTGGGACTACCCATCCTGCCATATTATAGCTAAACATGCCCATGGATGAAAAACCAACAGTTCCATTAAATTCTTTTTTTAAAAAGGGGTCGTTGAATATTCGTTTTAAAAACCATCTTCTCAGAAAACCAATCCGCTTGATGACGCCAATCAATTTTTTCTTTTTGGACATGCTATCACTATCCATTAGGTCATCCGAGGTGCCAGTCTTGGCAGTTTTAATTTCCTCTGATATCTCAAATACTGATTTGTAGTTCGCTTTTCTAAGGACATAGCTTACCGGAACGAGCACCCCGTTTATGTTTCTTTCAACCATAGTAGAAACATCTACATCGTCAAAAATGATCAGTTTGTTCCCTTTTCTATAAGCCTGAATCATTTTATCCTCATTGACTGCTTGCGCAAAGCAATAAAGCAGATAACCGGTGAGCGATGTTGCTTTTTTCGATTTTCTGCTCGCACTACGAAGATTGTTTCTAATACCTGTAATGTCCAGTTCAAGCACTGCATAGGCAGTATGTTTTGCTTTGGCTATCGCAAGGAAGTCAGTAATCTGCTTTCGCTCCAGCGAAAAAGGGATAATGGAATGTGAAGGCATTCTATTTTTAGTTTAGGCATAAAATTATAGTGCTTGGAAGATCAATTATATGAGTGATATCAGTTTCTCATTTGAGAGGAATCATAAGTATGTTTCATGGATAATTAATCAGCGATTTGTCTTTAAATGATGGCTTAAATGTCATTTATAATTGTTTAACTTTTTTTAACACCACCTAATTCTTGAAAATGTATTAGGAGACGTGTATTATTGCGCCCTCGAACAACTTATTAATCAAAAACACTATGTCAATAATAGTAGAAAATCTTACCAAGAAATTCGGTGAGCAAAAAGCGGTTAATGACATATCATTTGAGGTGAAGACAGGGGAGGTTGTTGGTTTTCTTGGGCCAAATGGTGCGGGTAAAAGCACCACCATGAAGATTATAACCTGCTTTATGGCTCCTTCATCAGGTGATGTGAGACTTGACGGGAACTCAATCCATAGCGATCCTGAGTTGATAAAAAAGAAAATCGGTTATCTACCTGAAAACAATCCGCTGTATCTGGATATGCCCATTGTTGATTATCTCAGATTTTCAGCGGAAGTTCAGGGTGTTGATAGAAAATTGATTTCCACACGAATTGGCGAAATGATCGAAAAGTGTGGATTAGATAGAGAAAAACACAAAAACATCAACGAGCTATCCAAGGGATACAGGCAAAGGGTTGGTTTGGCACAAGCGATGATCCACCATCCGGAAGTTCTGATTTTGGATGAACCGACCACCGGATTGGATCCCAATCAGATAGTGGAAATCCGTAAACTGATCAAAGATCTCGGTAAGGAGAAAACAGTTATTCTAAGCTCACATATTTTATCAGAAGTAGAGGCCACCTGTGATCGCATTTTGATCATCAATCGTGGACGCATAGTGGCTGATGGAACTTCAGATACTTTGCGATCACAATCGCAGGGTCAGGAACTATTGAGAATCAATATTGAAGCAGATCCTGCCAAAGTTGAAAGTGCTGTTCGGGCACTTGGTTCTGTAGAAAAGGTCACTGGAGTTGATGGAAAGTATGGTTGGTTCAATGTGCAGAGCAAGCCTGAAATGTCCTCAAGAAAAGAGGTTTTTGACCTTTGCGTAAAGAATAAATGGTATTTGATGGAAATGACTGGGATGGAAACCAGGCTGGAAGATGTATTCCAAAAACTAACTAAATAATAGAGAGATGGGTAAAATTTGGATAATAACAAGAAGAGAATTAGCGTCATTTTTTGACTCGCTCATCGCCTATGTGCTGATCACATTGTTTCTATTGTTGAGCGGCATATTTACATGGTTGGCTAATACCAACGTGTTTTTTATTGGCCAGGCCACCATGCAGGTGTTTTTTAGCATTGCTTTTTGGTCTTTGTTCTTTTTCATTCCCGCTATCACGATGAGGATGATAGCTGAAGAAAACAGAGCAGGAACGATTGAGCTTTTGATAACCAAAGCCATTTCCGATCGCCAGATTGTATGGGGAAAATTTCTGGCTTGTCTGATTTTGGTAGGAGTGGCTTTATTGACCACTTTGCCCTACTACATCACCATTAGCCAATTGGGAAATATTGATGATGGAGCCGTGATCGGCGGATACTTTGGTTTGTTGCTTTTATCAGCGAGCTATATCAGTATCGGACTCTTCGCGAGCAGTATTACTCAAAACCAGATTGTGGCATTTCTATTTGCGCTGGCTATAGGCATAATGTTCCAACTGCTTTTTGATGTCCTGGGCAGTACCATCAGAGGTGTCACAGGGGAAATACTCAACTACCTAAGCATGAGCGTTCATTTCGAATCAATCAGTCGAGGAGTTGTGGATAGCCGTGATTTGGTATACTTCCTTTCAATCATCGTATTGGGCACTTTGCTATCGCAAATCATGCTTTCAAAAAGAAATTGGCAATCATAAATTATAGAGCAATGAACAAAAAGAATATCATACTACAATTGGTAATCGTTTTGGCCATTATTCTGGTAGCCAATTTGATATCAAACAGCCTGTATTTCAGGTTGGATTTTACGGAAGACAATAGATACACATTTAGTAAAGCAACAAAAGATGTGCTTAACGAATTGGATGGTGTCATCACGATCAAAGCATATTTCTCAGAAGACTTACCTGCCCAGCTTTTGAAAAGCAAACAGGATTTCAAAGATCAGCTCGTTGAATATGAAAATCGTTCAGGTGGAAATGTGGTTTTTGAATTTATCAATCCAAACGAAAGCGAGGAGATGGAGAAAGAAGCACAGCAACAAGGCATAGGTCCGGTAATGGTCAATGTTCAGGAACGAGATCAGGTACAGCAACTCAGAGCATATATGGGAGCAGTGCTAAAGATGGAAGACCGAACGGAAATCATACCATTGATCCAACCCGGAGCTGGTTTGGAATATTCGCTCACAACCGCGATCAAAAAAATCGCCATCACGGACAAACCTAAACTTGGAGTAATTCAAGGTTATGGTGAACCTACTCCACAGGCCATGGGTCAGTTGATGGAGCAACTTTCGGTGCTTTATGATGTAGAACCCCTCAACATTAGGGATACTTCTGTAGTGCCAGGCTATTATCGATCATTGATTTGGGTCAACCCAACTGATACAGTAGATGCTGGTGATTTCGCGAAATTTGACAAGTATTTGAACAATGGCGGAGGGATGTTTATCGCTTACTCCAATGTAGAAGGCGACTTGCAGAAAGGACTGCTTTCTAAGACCACTGATGTCGGTATGAAGAGGTGGTTAGCAAAAAGAGGTCTATCAATTGGTGATAATTTTGTGATTGATGCTTCATGCGCCAATGTGAATGTGCAGCAGCGACAGGGCTTCTTCACAATCAATAGTCAGGTGATGTTCCCTTATTTTCCTCAGGTTTCAGATTTTGAAGATCATGCTATCACCAATGGTTTGGAGTCTCTGATGTTACCATTTGCGAGTAATATTACTTTTACAGCAGCTGACACGGCTTCATCTTTTGTCCCACTGATTTATTCATCTGAGAAATCAGGATTGGTGAACCCACCCACATACATAGATGTCCAGAAGAAATGGAAGGATAGTGATTTTAATGCCGGCCAGCAGATTATGGCAGCCGGTTTGGAAAAAGGTCTGTCTAGACTCACGCTGATCACCAATGGAGCTTTTATTGTAAATGGTGAAGGCCAAAAACCACAGCAATTGAGCCAGGACAATGTGAATCTAGCTGCTAACAGCATTGATTGGATTGCAGATGACACTGGTCTGATTGACCTTAGAACCAAAGGCATTACCTCTAGACCATTGGAACAAGTGGAAGACAGCACGAAATTGATATTGAAGTGGGGTAATGTGTTGGCTCCAGTATTGTTGCTATTGATTTATGCTCTGGTGAGAATGCAAATAAATAACAAAAGGCGTCAAAGATGGATGCAGGGTAACTACAACTAAAATTTAGAGCTATGTTAAAAGGAAATACAACAATAAAGCTTTTACTTATTCTTGGTGTTTTGGCTGGTGGATATGCCATCGTGAAACTTACTTCTGGAGGTGCGAGAAGCAAATCCTACAGAGAAGTGCTGGTGGATATAGACACTGCACGTGTGACCAGAGTGGAAATATCCAGCGGTGGAATAAATACAGTATTGGCTAAAAAAGAAGGCGCGTGGATTGTAAATGAAGATAAAAATGCAATGTCCGCTTCAGTTCGCTCCATGCTCAACAGTCTCAATACCATCAAGCCTTCGCGACTTGCTTCACGCTCAAAGACTTCATGGCAGGATTTTCAAGTAGATTCTACTGGAACCAGAGTTCAAATCTACGAAGGCTCTGATGAGGCCCTGGATTTAATTCTTGGCAGATTTGGTGTAGAAGGTCAGCGTTCCTACTACTCTTATGTGAGGTTGGAGGAGGACGAAGATACTTATGTAGCAAACAATTTCATGGCGATGAGTATTGGCAAAACAGCTGCTGATTATCGAAACAATCAAATTGTGAGATTGAAAAAGGACTCAATCAACTCGATCGATTTCAATTATGCAGCAGGCACTTATACCTTGTTGAAGGGGTCAAATGGTAAGTGGTCCATGGCTGGAGTTGCCGCTGATTCAGCCAATGTTGCCCAATATCTGAATGGACTCGGAATCATCACCAGTAAGAAATTTGAAGATGGTACAGTTGGTGAATCGGATAAAGAGATGATCATTCATTTAAATGGTAGCGATGACATTACCGTGAAATCATTTGCTGAAGGTGTGTTGAATTCAAGTTTCAATGAAGCTGAAATATTCAATGATAAGTCGGTTTACGATAAACTATTCAAATCGCCGGAATATTTTACGGGCGGATAAGTCGATTTTACTGAATTGTTGGGTGGTATTTTGGTATAAAAGCAATTGGTTTCAAGAAATCAAAACTTCTAGTTATTTATAAAGTTAGTAACGCCGAACGTTAATATGATTTTATCTTTTGATCGAAGGAACCTGAAAAAATTTGGATTGGAGAACGGGTAAGAAAGTGGCCTATCGAAATTCAAACAGTTGCTCGAAGAAAGTTGAGAATGCTTCATAATTCACAGAACATTACAGATTTAAGAATTCCTCCTTCCAACAGACTTGAAAAATTAATTGAAAACTTAAAAGACTATTATAGCATTCGAATTAACGATCTGTGGCGAATTATTTTCATTTGGGTTGATGGAAATGCTAACGATGTAGAAATGATTGATTATCACTAAATCGAATGATATAGAAAAACTTCCGAACGTACACCTTGGTGAGGTTCTCTTTGAAGAATTCCTAAAGCCTTTGGGAATTACGGCATACAGGCTTTCAAAGGGTATTGGAATTGCCCAAACAAGAATAAGTCAAATATTGAAAAAAAATAGGCGAATGACTACTGACACGGCAATCAGATTGAGTCAATATTTTGGAACTACACCTAAATTCTGGCTTGGGCTTCAGGACGATTTTGACATTGAAGAAGAATCAACTTCTAAAGCAGCAGAATTTGCTGCTATGGAACTAATAAAATGATTGTTTATTAAGTGTACTTAGTTGTTATCTACAAATACTTTAATATCAGATTGTAAGGCTTTAGTAATAAGTAAGTTTTTTTACAAATCAGCACACTAGACTTGAACAGTTACTTTCATGAATGATTAGAAAGTCAAGCTTACGGATGTTAGTTTGGCGTAACATAAAAAACAAAAGGCTATTCATGAGAATGGCCTTTTGTTTTTCTAAGCGAACCAAAAACACTTCTTCGTCGTTCAAAGAGAAATAATTATTTTAGCAAAATGAAAATGAGATTGGTGCTACTAAGTTTTTCTTTTTTCCTTTTAATAGGCGCAAATCAGGTCAATGCTCAGGAACATGTCCAATGGATTACGTTCGAAGAGGCGATGGAAAGATCTAAAAAGGAACCACGAAAAATCTTAATTGACATTTATACTGATTGGTGCGGTTGGTGTAAGAAAATGGATAAAGACGCCTATGAAAATCAAACATTGGCCAAATACATTAACGATAATTATTATGCTGTAAAGTTCAATGCAGAACAAAAAACTAACGTTGATTTTGATGGGCATACTTTTAAGTTTCAGGCAAATGGAAGCAGAGGAGTTCATGAGTTGGCCGCTGCGCTTACAAACAATAAGCTCAGTTACCCAACCACTGTTTTTATGAATGAAGAGCTACAAATTATCCAACCGATTCCTGGATATATGAATGCAGCGTCTATTGAACCTATCATAACCTACTTTGGGGAAGATGCCTTTAAAAAGACTTCCTGGCCGGATTATCAGAAAAATTTTAAATCGGCGCTTTAAAATGCAACCCCTGTGAATTCGTATCGTCTTTGAAATAAAAACAATACGATGAACAGAAATACAATACTCTTCCTTTTCCTATTTGTAGGCTCGCAGCTCGCAGCTCAAAATACAGAAACAAGAAATCTAAAAGCATTTAAAACAGTTTCTGTATCGCAGGGAATCAATACTTATTTAAGCGAAGGCTCAACTGAATCGGCAAGGATAGTTGTCAGTGGCAATCTTGATCTTGAAGATGTCCTCACGGATGTAGATGGCAGTGGAGAACTTGATATTTCACTTGACGGAAACAATTTTAGAAATGTGGATGTGAAAGTGTATGTCACCTATCGAAAACTCGAAGGATTGAAAGCATCATCCGCTGGTTCCATACAAGTAAGGGACGATGTTTCCTGCGATTGCACATTCGAAATAGATGTGAGTAGCGCAGGAGAAGTTGAGATAGATTTGAAAGCCAATTCAGTCGAATTGGAAGCCTCGAGTGCTGGTAACATTGAAGCCAACATTGAAGCCATGGAGATTGAGGCATCAGCATCAAGCGCTGGCGAAATTGAAATTGAAGGGAAAGTTCGTGAAATAGAGGTGCAGGTGAGTAGCTCAGGGGATTTTTCCGGATATGATCTGATCAGTGAGTCTGCCAACCTTAGAGCAAGTAGTGGGGGCTCCATAAATCTTACTGTTACTAAGGAGATTGTTGCTAGAGCTAGCAGTGGGGGATCAATTTCATATGAAGGAAATCCGCAATACACAGACAAGGAGTCGAGCAGTGGCGGCTCGGTACGTAAACATTAAGAAATATCTAAATTGAATTTGAAGCTGTCCGGTGCAAACGGGGCAGCTTTTTTTATTTGAATCGGGTAATATTGATAATTTCGAGGCTTATCTCGGATATCCTATTGCAGGTATGTTTTATTTGCGGTATGAAACTAATTTATCTCTTCGTTCCTGTTTTGATTTTGGGTTGTTCTACTGGAAAAGAGACCAAACGCGATCGGTTTTTCCTTCAAGGAAACGAATCCCTGGCACATCAGGATTTTGATCAAGCGGTTGATTTCTATACCAAATCATTGGAAAATGATCCAAATTTTGCAAGTGCATATAACAACAGAGGTGTGGCTAGAATTGAAGATGGTCATTCTTATGAAGCCATTCAAGATTATAATCAGGCAATAGCAATCAACCCGGATTATTATGAAGCCATATTCAATCGTGCCTATGCCTATGAAAACATAGGGAAAATTTCTAATGCATTGGAAGACGTGAGTTTTCTGGAAGGCATTTTCCCCGATTCAGCATACATATATTTCTATAAAGGTTTACTTCTAACCACCGACAGACAATACAAATCAGGGATTCGGCAATTTCAAAAAGCCATCAACCTGGATACTTCCAATATGGATGCTTATGTGAATCTAGCCACACTTTATTTCTATCAGAATCAAGTTGATTCATCCAGATTTTGGCTGAGATACATATTAAAAAGACAACCCAATGAGCCTAACGTATACAATACCTTGAGCCAGATCTATTTGGCTGAAAGTGATTACCAAAATGCGCTGATCACCATTAATCAGGCCTTGAATATAGTGCCTCAGGAACCCTATTTTCTAAATAATAGAGGACAAGTTTATCTGGAAATGAAAGACTATGAAAAAGCACTCAAGGACATCAACAAAAGCATTCTTCTTGATCCTAAAAACGCATGGGCATTTAGAAATAAGGGAATTTATCACCTCAGCCAGAAGAACTATAATGAAGCAATTAAATTGATGAATGATGCCTTGAAACGAAACAAATTTATCGATGAAATTTACTCCTATCTGGGAGAAGCATTTATGGGAAAAGGAGATATGGAAAATGCCTGCAATGCCTGGAAACAAGGAGTGGCTTTGAATGAAAAACGATCCATTAATTTATACCAAGCGAATTGTCGCTAGCATTGAAATTTAAAAAAGAGCTGTAATAACTCAGGTAGCGAAAGTTGGTTCCCAGTGCTGTGTGTTCTTCAATTTTATAGCAACCGATTTAAACCCGTGGTTATAAAAGGTATAATTTGGCAGGTTTTGGTGTTTTGTTTTGCCTTTTACAGTCAAAAATCATGTCAAAAATTTAACTACATTAAGATTTTGAATCTGAATTTTACAAAAAGACTTACCCATTTCTCTATCCTAACAAATAGAGGCTGATTAACTCAACAACTTATTTGATCTAATAACCAAGAGCCGGACTAGGAGCGATCTTCAGGTAAAAATATAAGCTGATAAAGAGAAGCCAGATGTGCAAACAAAACCACTGGAACAACGAATAAAGGCAGATAAATATACGGGAAATAGAAAATAGCAATGTTGGGTTGCTCAAAAACTAATACATCGTAGAAATAGGGGGTTGCCATGATGGCTCGGATTACAATATTGATCAAAAGCCCTAGCGTCACGAGATTCCAAACGATAGCAGCAAATTTGCTTTTACTTCTGAGGCCTACCAGAAAGATACCTGCAAAAGGTGCTGTTATTCCTGACAAAATATCATAATTAGCCCCTTCAAAAGTTAAAGCCTCTGGAACCATGTTACTTAGAAATAGCCACCACAATACCATTTCTACAGGTACCCGGATAATGTGAATATGGGTAAGCGTGGTAATCGGCATCCGTCCGATATAATCACGGGTTCGCTTATACGAAAAAAGGCCAATCATGATGATTAGATTTATAAACCCGAAAATCATCAATCTTGGCGGCTTTGATTCAAAATCAAGGAAAAACTTATTGAAAGTGGCTAGTGCCATGATAAATAACCAAACACATACCAATGTTAGTACGATCGTAGGTAAGTTGCTCTTTTTGTCAGACTGCTTCACAGCATAATAAAGAAATGAAAAAGCAGAAACTATGCAGCTTATGAAAATGATACTGACGTAATGAGGGATATCTTCCATTCTTTATCTATTCTGTCAAGTTATCAAATATTACTTTGAAAAATTATAGATATTTTTGAAACCTATGGCGAATGATTTTATCTCAATGTTGGAAAATAGATTGAAAAAGCCTCTTCCTGGCGCAGGGGCTCACATGAAAATGAAACCCATTCTTCCTTCTGGTATCAACTTTCGGTCAACAGATTCCACCAATGCTCGCAAAGGAGGTGTGTTAATCTTGTTTTATCAGAAAGATAATCAGTGGTATTTTCCATTGATACAGCGGCCCATGTATGATGGGATACACAGCGGGCAAGTGGCTTTTCCGGGTGGTGGAATGGAAGAATCGGATTCCGATCAATATGAAACTGCGCTTCGTGAGAGTTTTGAGGAAATAGGGATCGAGCAACACAAAGTGCAGATTGTTGGTGCATTGAGTGAGTTTTTTGTGGCTGTCAGCAATTACATGGTGTTACCTGTGATCGGGGTGTATCCAGAGATTCCTCACTTTATTCCTGATCCAAGGGAGGTGGATGAAGTGATCGAAGTGCCATTGAATCAACTTTTAGATAGAGGGCTATTGAAAGAAAAAGAAATCACAGCGGCAAGTGGATACCGATTGTGGTCTCCTTATTTTGAATTAGAAAATAGAGTTGTATGGGGTGCTACGGCCATGATGCTCAGTGAGTTGGTTGATATTATAAACGAATTAAATAATGGGTGAAATAAGTAATGATGCTGTAATTCTTGGATTTTTGATGGTCATACTTGGCTTTGTTTTCATTACTTCCAGTAGCGAAAATAAATTTTGGAAGAAGTTTTATGGGGTGGTTCCGGCCTTGCTTATGTGCTACTTCCTCCCATCTCTGCTTCCAACATTCGGCCTAATTGATCCCTCAAAATCCAAGCTTTATTTCGTTGCTTCCAGATATTTATTACCAGCTAGTTTGGTGCTTTTTACTCTCAGTGTGGATTTAAAAGAAATAATCAAGCTAGGACCCAAAGCCTTGATCATGTTTCTTACAGGCACTATCGGGATTGTTCTTGGGGGGCCAATTGCCATTTTGATATTTTCTGTAATTGCGCCTGAGGTAGTCACCGCCGCACCACCAAATGAAGTATGGCGTGGTATGACCACCATAGCTGGTTCGTGGATCGGAGGAGGAGCAAATCAGGCTGCCATGAAAGAAGTTTTTGAGGTGAATGGAGATCTCTTTTCGAAAATGGTCGCTGTGGATATCATCGTTGGTAATACCTGGTTGGGTGTCTTGCTCGCTGGAGTTGGCTTCTCAAAATACCTGGATCACAAATTGAAAGCAGATACTTCAGCAATTGAATCACTGAAGCTGAAAATGGATACCTATCAGCGCAGTATTGCTAGAATGCCCACATTAACGGACATTATGAAAATTTTGATGGTGGCTTTTGGCTGTACCGGATTGGCTCACTTTATGAGTGATTGGATCGCACCATTTTTGGAAACCAATTTTCCGATTTTAGCTGAATACAGTCTGACATCTGGGTTTTTCTGGTTAGTTGTTATCGCTACTTCCCTTGGTGTTGCCCTTTCATTTACCAGGGCCAGATCTTTGGAAGGTGCCGGCGCATCTAGAATTGGGAGTGCCTTTTTGTATGTTTTGGTTGCAGTCATTGGAATGAATATGAACATCCTATCTATTTTCGAAAACCCAGGGTTGTTTTTGGTTGGAATTACCTGGATGCTCTTTCATATTTTGTTGCTGATCATTGTCGCAAAACTGATCAAAGCGCCTTATTTTTTTGTTGGCATTGGTAGTACTGCCAATGTAGGTGGTGCTGCCTCTGCACCGATTATCGCAGCGGCTTTTCATCCTTCTTTGGCACCTGTAGGGGTTTTACTAGCGGTTTTTGGTTATGTGCTGGGCACATATGGTGCTTATTTATGTGGTTTATTGATGCAGGCGGTATCACCATAATTTATCTTATTAAAAGACCTAATTAACGTTCGGATTTGAACGATAAGTGTCCTATATTGACTACCTATTTATTGTTATATTTTAGTAAAATACAGATATACAGATTGTTATAAAGCTGGTATCACATTTGCCATGCAAATACAAAATTGATATAATGATTAAACTAAACGATGTTGATAAATTCATAGAGTCGCGATACGCCCGTACTTTTATTTTGAAGAGTATAAACCTGGAAATCAATGCCGGCGAATTTGTCAGTATTATGGGGCCAAGTGGATCGGGTAAATCTACATTGATGAATATTATCGGGATGTTGGATAAGGCGTCTCAGGGAGAGTATTATTTTCTGGATGAACCGGTACACAAATTCAACGAGCGCAAGACTTCACAAATACATAAGGAACATATAGGGTTCATTTTTCAGGCATATCATCTCATAGATGAGCTCACTGTATACGAAAACATAGAAACACCATTGTTGTATCGTGGAGTGAAAAGAAAAGAACGTGAATCCATGGTAGCAGAAATATTGGATAGATTCAGTATTGTGGCCAAGAAAGATCTTTTTCCTGAACAGCTATCCGGAGGTCAGCAGCAACTTGTGGGTGTAGCCAGAGCCATCATTGGCAAGCCCAAATTGTTACTTGCTGACGAGCCAACTGGTAATCTCCACAGCAGTCAAGGTGAAGAGGTGATGAGTTTGCTAAAGCAACTCAACAAGGATGGTATGGCGATCATTCAAGTGACACACAATGAAAAATTCGCAGAATATGGCAGCAGAATCATACAACTTGAAGACGGGGCTATAATGTCTCAATAAAGACTATTTTTTTTGTATCATTAATAATCTGCATTGGAAATGGGAGGCTATAATTCTAAATTTAGGTCAAATATCAATAACCATTTATGCCCATTGAATACAAGGTCTCAATTATATTCATTATTGTTGGCATTCTTAATTTTTTATTGAGAAATAACCGAAACTGGATTTTTGGTTATCGATCCCCAAGAGCTATAAAAACGCATCTAAGGTTTGCTTATGCCAATACCTACTACGGGATTGGAATGTTTTTAGCAGGTATTTTTTATTTTGTGTTTCTCAATTTCTTCGAAAATTTGAGCAACGACTTTTCAGGATTCGAACATGCCTTTTCACTCATCATTTATTTTATCTTACTTTTCATCCTGATCGAGTTTCGATTGAGCCGGACCTTTAAAAATTGAAAGTTTGTATTGTGGTGTGATAATAAAGGGTTCAGAAAAATCCATCAGAGCCTTCAGATGCTTCCTTGGTCATTGCATCAGAAAGAGATTTTCCTAAATACTTATCGATGATATTGTGCCCAAGATAAATGAGCGGGGTAAACAGTATCGCAACCGAAAACTTATAGATGTAATTGATGATGCCAACGGAAGCAAGTTGGGTAAGACTCCAGCGGCTATTCTCTGGTGCCAAAACATAAAAGGCAATACCAAGTACAACGAAGCTATCAATGAATTGGGATACTAGGGTGGAGCCAGTGGCCCTGAGCCAGATCATTTTAGATCCGGTGATTTTCTTGAGCTTTTGAAAGATATATACATCAAGAAATTGCCCCAAAAGAAATGCTACGAGTGAGCCAACAATGATTCCAAGACCTTGAGAAAAGATCTTGTTAAAAGCGAAATTCATATTGAAATAGTTGCCATCTGGATCAGTGCCGTTGATCTCAGTCCAAAATTTTGCTGGCGGAAGGAGGGTAATGATGTAAATCACAATAAATGCATAGGCGATACAACCCGCGGCGATATAACTAAGTTTGCGAACACCTTTTTTGCCATAGTACTCATTGATGATGTCAGTGGTAAGGAAGACTACAGGCCAGATGATGACCCCAGCAGTAAGGTTGAATGAAAGTACGGAACCACCGAAAAGTGGGATGTTGGCAGGAGGCAGGTTGAAAGTAGATTCTGCACTAAATATTTTCACACCAATCATCTCTGCCAGAATCGCGTTTGTGAGAAATATTGCTGCAAGGGCAATAAATAGGTTATGTTTCTTATTAGTACCCATGGCTAATTTCACGTTTTAATTTATCCAGATCTAAATTGATTGATCAATCCTGATGGTCACTTCAAGATACCAGAAAAATTTCACCTTCAATTGCCAGGGAGGAATTTTCAAAAACGGATTTTGCTTCCTTTAGCAAAGGTGTAAGATCTTTGTATCGGGTAGAAAAATGACCCAGCAGTAGATGACCTATTTTGGCGTTTTTAGCAAATTCAGCAGCTTGTCTTGCTGTGGAATGATAAGTTTTTTCAGCCCTATCATTCATGTCGTCCATAAAGGTCGCCTCATGATAAACCATATCAACACCCTGAAGTCTTTTGGAAAGTTCAGGCTTGTATTTGGTATCTGAGCAGTAGGCGTAGGTGAATGGCCTCTTGGCCTCAAAAGTCACTTCTTCATTTTTCAGCGAAAGATTTCCTTCATCATCAAATAAATCGTTTCCATCTTTTAGATCATTTACTTGCGCAGGCGTGAGTTTTTGTGTGATCATTTTTCGGTTGAGCCCACGTCTTTTTGTCTTTTCGGTAAAAAGGTATCCTGAACAGGGTACTCTATGATTCAATGGTATGGTTTTGATAGTCATTTTTTCGTCTTCAAAAACAACCTGTTCCTGCTCTGGTGTCCACTCCACAAAATTGATTTCATAACCCAATTTTGTTTCAGAATATCTGAACTGTAAGCTCAATATATCCGAAAGTCCAGGAGGGCCAATGATCATCAGCTCTGTGTGCCTGCCATAAAGATGAATAGTGGAGAGCAACCCAATCAGTCCATAATAATGATCTCCGTGAAGGTGGGAGATCAAAATATGGTTGATTCGTGATAATTTGATTTTGTACTTCTTAAGCAGCAACTGCGTACCTTCTCCACAGTCAATCAGGAAATATTTATCCTGAACCCTGAGTAGCTGTGAAGTTTGATGGCGATTGTGCGCGAAAGCAGCAGAATTGGAGCCTAGTATTTGAAGTTCTATGGCCAATTTATATTAGTCTTCTGTGCCGCCTTCTTCTTCCAATCCTCTTTTCAGTGCGTTCATATAAACTGTGTCGATTGATTCTTCAATCGTTGGGAGAATATCCAACACTTTATCTAGTTGGCTTATGCTGATCAGCTTCGTCACATGCTCGTTCACATCGCAGATCACGAATGAACCATTTTCATGGAATAGTCTATGACCAACCAAAAGTGCACTGAGGCCAGATGAATCTGAATATTTCACCTGCTCCATATTCACTATTAAGTTCTGAACGCCTTCTGCCTGAAGTGTTACAAATTCGGATTTCACCTCTGGACTCACCGTCGAGTCAAGTTTTTCCTCGTTGATAGTGACTATGGTATATTGGTCTTGCCTGTCTATTGAAAATTTCATTTTATACTGTTTTTTCTATGTTGTTTTTTATTCTAGTTAATAGGCCGGCACTCTCGTCTTTAACGAAAGGCTGACCAGTAATCTTCTCATAAAGTTCAATGTATCTTGCCGAAACCGAAGCGATGAATTCATCGGTCATTTCCGGTACGGTCTGGCCATCTTTTCCTTGAAAGCCATTACTGATAAGCCATTGCCTTACAAATTCTTTTGAGAGTTGCTTCTGAGTTTCGCCATATCGTTGACGTTCCTCGTATCCTTCAGCGTAAAAGTAGCGAGAGGAATCAGGGGTATGCACTTCATCAATCAGGGTAATCTCACCTTCGAAATTACCGAATTCATATTTGGTATCAACTAAAATTAATCCTTGCTCTTTTGCAAGTTCCGTACCTCTTTGGTACAAAGCATGAGTGTATTTCTCTAGCTGATCATAATCAGACTTGCTCACGATCCCCTGAGCCAAAATTTCTTCTTTGGAGATATCTTCATCATGACCTTCATCGGCTTTGGTAGTAGGGGTGATGATAGGAGTGGGGAGCTTGTCATTTTCCTTGAGCCCCTCGGGTAGCGGGCAGCCACATAAGATTCTTTTTCCTTCACGATATTCTCTCCAGGCATGACCGGCAAGATATCCTCTGATGACCATCTCAACCTTATATGGTTCACATTTTTTACCAATGGTCACATTCGGATCAGGTACATCCAAAACCCAATTTGGAACAATGTCTTTTGTTTTGTTCAGGAAAACTGCTGCTATCTGGTTGAGCACTTGTCCTTTGAAAGGAATAGGGCGTGGCAAAACCACATCAAAAGCAGAAATCCTGTCCGAGGCTACCATAACTAATTTATCCCCGAAAAAATAGACGTCTCGTACTTTTCCAATGTATTTCCCAGTTTGGTTTGGGAAATCGAAATCTGTGTATTTGATCCCTTGTGACATAGCCGGCAAAGATAGTGTTCTGGCTATACATTGGATGTATGATGATTAGATTTTGGTGGCTAATTGTTAATTTACTTTTTTTGGTTGAAAATATGAGTTATGAATTTAACATTCCGCTTCAAAATTCTGATTTCACTCACTCTATTGACGGGATTCCCATTTTCTTGTGATTTTGAAGAATGTGAAGGTGGTAAACCTTATAGAATTGAATCTTATTCCTTTAATGTAGGTGCCAGGTATAATCATGGCGATGGATTTTTTTTATTTGAAATGTCCGATTCAATTCATATTTCTGAATTTCAAATTGAATTAAAAGCCGATGAATTTTTAACACAACAGAAAATCAATAGGTTTGGCTTAATAAATAGCGCTTATGCCTGTTCACCTTCATTTAGACACAATAGTCCAATAAATGACATCAGGATTTATGCTGCCGATACGTTATGCTTCAATAGGAGCTATGTGGTGCCGGGAACTGATTTAAGTGATTTCTTCGAACTTCAAAATATCAGTTTCAATGCTTTTAGCGAATATAATGAGATGCTTTATTTTGGATTTTCTGAGATCCCAAATAAGGCATTTGCAACTTCTTTTAGATACGAGTTGGATTATGATTCCCCGAAAATCAAGACAATCTATAGAGAATCAACCCAGGTTTTAGTCTATTTTTAGTTCTCCGAGACTTTACCAAAGGTATATTCCAAAGTTTCAGTCACAATTCCCTTTTTATCATAAAATATCCAGGTACCGTTTCGCTTATTGCGAACATAGTTCCCTTCATATTCCTTTTGGTCTTTTTTGTAATACCGGATATATGGCCCATTGAGCATCCCGATTTTCCAAGTGGAGGAGACCATCAGGTCACCATTCGGATAATATTCCAGCGTTGCGCCCTGCTGATTTCCAAAAGCATATTCTGCTTTAAACATCAATTTGCCATTGCCATAATGTTGCAACAGTCCATGAAGTTTGCCTGCCTGGTAATCTTCGATTTTGGAAGGTCGTCCTTTCTCGTCGTAAAAGATCCATTGACCATCGGGTAGTTCGTTGACCAAGGATATATCCGAGACCAATTTAGATTTATCTGTATACTCTTTGATTTTAGCGTTAAGCCCATGGTTGGAGTAAACCGACTCAATTCTGATTTTTCCGTTAGGATGGTATTCGATGTTTTTCCCGGTTTTATTGCCATCATTGTATTTGAAATCAGCACGTGAGCTGCCGTCTTCATAGAAGCTCACAAATTTGCCCTGCAAAGCACCATCTTCATATACACCTTCTGATTTCAGCTGGCCATTTTCGTGATAGTACTTGACATATCCGGAGCGCTGACCTCTGAGGTTCAAAACTTCCATTTCGAGTTTACCGGAAGGGTAAAAGGTCTTATACTGCCCATCCAATAATCCACTTTTATATTCCGCTTCAAGCTTTATGTTTCCATTTTGGTAATACTGCCGTGTGTATCCGTTGGGTTTTCCGTTTTCATATTGGATTTCCTCTGATTTGATGCCGGTATCAAAGTAGGAAACCACCAGGCCATCTGGTTTTCCGTTCAAAAAAGCTGTTTCTCCTCTTACCTGACCAGATTCATCATATATTTTCAGGTTTCCAGTGAGCGTATCGTTTTGAAATAAGGCTTCCTGAAGAACCTGCCCGCTCGTCGCGTAAACTTTAGTGACTCCTTGCTTCAAGCCGTGTTCGTAGAAGGTTTCTCTTTGTATGGAACCATCTTCATAATAGTTGTAAAAATATCCTTCACGCTTGCCATGGTCGTATTTTCCAGTTACAATCACTTTTCCGGCCGGACTCAGCATTTTATAATCACCGTGCACTACAGCAGTGTCTTCCCAGATGATTTGGTATTTTTCTTTAATGGCTCCATTTGATTCATAGAAAGTTGTTACCGGCTCTTGAGCAAGGAGAATTTTGGATAGGAATAGTAAGCTAAAAGAGATTGTGATTCTCATAATTGATTACAAAATCTGAAATGGAAAACGAAAATCACCAATATCTTTTTTAGGCCAAAATCTAATAAAATCAAATTTTTTCGATCACTATTGCTGAGGCGCCACCGCCACCATTACAGATTCCAGCAACTCCAATTTTTCCTTTATTTTGTTGCAAAACAGAGGCAAGAGTGGTGATGATTCTGGCACCTGAAGCGCCTAGAGGATGTCCCAATGCAACTGCTCCACCATTTACATTCACTTTATCTGGATTCAAATTGAGTTCGCGGTTATTGGCAATGGCTACCACAGAAAAAGCCTCATTGATTTCATAAAAATCCACGTCTGAAGATGTGATTCCCGCGTGTTTGATAGCTTTTGGTATCGCCAAAGAAGGTGCAGTAGTAAACCAGATAGGTTCCTGAGCGGCATCACCAAACCCGAGAATTTTTCCGATTGGCTTTAATCCAAGCTCATCTACTTTCTTCTTGCTTGCCAGAATCAGCGCGGCAGCACCATCATTGATGGTTGATGCATTTGCTGCGGTTACCGTTCCATCCTTATTGAAAACTGGTCTTAGCGACGGTATTTTATCAAAGTTTACATTTTTGTATTCTTCATCTGTATCCATGATGATAGGATCGCCTTTTCTTTGAGGAATTTCGATTGGAATAATTTCATCTTTGAATTTACCCGCTTCTGTGGAGGCAGCCACTTTTTTATATGAATTGATAGCGAATGCATCTTGTTCTTCTCGCGAAATGCCTTTTTCTTTTGCAGTGTTATCTGCACAGCTTCCCATTGGAAACTGATGATAAGCTTCCCAAAGTCCATCTTGCTGCAGACCATCAACTAGTTGTCCATTTCCATATTTATATCCAAAACGGGCTTTAGGTATATAATAAGGGATATTGGACATGCTTTCCATTCCTCCAGCCACTACTATGTCATTGATGCCCAGCATAATCGATTGTGCGCCAAACATAACCGATTTCATCCCAGAAGCACAAACTTTATTGACTGTGGTGCAGGGTACGTTGTAGCCAATGCCTGCGCCAATTGCAGCTTGTCTTGCTGGAGCCTGACCTAAGTTTGCTGAAACCACATTGCCCATGAATACTTCATTCACTTCTGACACTGGTACATTCGCCTTTGCCAATGCTCCTTTTATAGCCTTACTTCCTAATTCCACAGCTGTGAAACTTGCCAATGCACCGCCAAAGCTGCCAATAGGGGTTCTTACGGCTGAGATGATATATACTTCTTCCATTTTTTTGTGCAATTAGTAGTGGACTGTTATCAGTTGGTAGTAAACAATTATTATTAGTTAGTTAGTTAGTTATTACTCTTTACTCTTTACTCTTTACTCTTTACTCTTTACTCTTTACTCTTTACTCTTTACTTTAAATAAACCAATAACTACTTTACCAATCAGGCTTACCCGTATCCTGTTTTTCTATGGGTTGACGTCTTTGCTGCTGAATATACTGAATTTCGTTGTTTTTTAGTGCCTCCAGAATCATTTCTGCCTTTTCTGGGCTGATGTTCATTTCTTTCAGCTTTTGTTTGGTGGCGTCATCCATTTCCTTCTGTTTCTCTTCGTCACTTTTTTCGCCTTCTTGCTCTTCTTGATTTTCCTGATCTTTTTGTTCCCCGTCTTTAGATTCGTCTGATTTTTCTTCTTCAGACTTTTCCTCATTTTGTTTTTCTTCGTCTCCTTTTTCTTCGTCTCCTTTTTCTTGGCTCTTATCTTTTTGCTCTTCTTTATTTTCCTGATCTTTTTGGTCTTTATCTTCGCCTTCCTGATCTTGTTGATTTTCTTTTTGCTGATCAAGTAGTTTTTTGACTAATTCATAGTCGTACTTGGCTCCAGAATTAGTAGGATCAGCTTTGATCGCGTTTTTCAGAAGGCTGAGTGACTCTTCAAGTTTTTGTGCATCCTTGGCCAATACACCCAATTGTTGAGAAGCAATGGACTTGAGTTTCTTGTCATGAGAGGAGGCAACACTCTGGTAATTCCTTTTTGCAGCCGCTGTATCGCCAGTATGAAAATGGCTATGCGCTAGATTCAAGAATATTTCATCTTCATTTACGCCCAAGCTATCTGCAAGCATGGTGTACTGTGAAGCGGCCAGTTCATAGTTGCCGGATTTGAAAGCCTCATTGGCATCTTTTTTTAAACCATTAATCCTTGCCAATTCCAAAGGATCTGTGAATAGCAGGAGTAATATAAGAATGGCAGTTTTCATATTTTGATGATTCTAATACTGATCAATAAATCGAAAAACATAAGAAAAAGAGCGATAGCGAGGAAATAATAATATTTATTGGCCTTGACGTCCACTTTTTTGGCATCTCTAAGTTCTCCTTCTATTTCGTTGATTGTATTGATTAATCTTTCAACGTCATTTTTGTTATCATTGATTTCAAAATATTTACCACCAGTATCAGCGGCTAATTTTTTTAATGATGTGGGATTGATTTTGCTCACAACCTCATTCCCACTTTTGTCTTTTTTATAACCCCGACTGAGTAAGATTTTAGAGCCCTTGTCCGTCCCTACACCGAGCGTGAACAATTTCAAACCCGAATTTTCAATCTCCTCAGCTATTTGATCTGTTTCTTCACCAAAATCTTCTCCATCGCTGATCAGAATGATGATTTTTGATTTTTGTTTTGATGGTCCGGACTCTTCGTCTTGTAGTTTTTTAAGAGCCATTTTAAGAGGAGGGCCAAAATCTGTTCCGGTATTTGGCACCAAATCCGTATTCAGTGATTGTATGAAAATGTTTAACGCATTGTTGTCATAGGTCAGGGGACATTGCATAAATGCTTCATTGGAGAACATAATCAGCCCTATTCGATCAGAACTAAATGCCTCTACAATATTTTTAAGTTCGAATTTAACACGCTCCAATCTGGTCGGTTGGATGTCAAAAGCATTCATGGATTGCGATAAATCCACACAAACGAAGAGATCCTTTCCAACAGACTTGATTTCACGACTGGTTTCACCAAAAGAGGGGCCAAGCAAAGCAATGACAATAAGTATAAAGTAGGACGTGCGAAGGATGAGTTTAATTAAGGTCCTGTGGATCGGCGCATGAATTTTCCTGCTGATCCGTATCATACGGATGGCGTAGAGAATATAAAAAAAAGCGAAAAGGGCAATGGCAATCCCCTCAAACGTACCTAAGCTGTATGACCAATTCATAAACGGCTGCTAAATTAAGCAAGTAAGTAGTACTGCCCAATAAACCATGGTTTCATTTAACGTTTTTTAATGGCAAAAAAGAAAGTGTATGATTAGCGAACGATGGATTCTTTGTTTAAAGATAATAGAAGATCAAATTGAAGATTAGTATTAAAAAATCAGGCTTTTGTAAATATTACTATTTGTTAAATAATTGTTTTTCTCTAGGTTTGCAGTCCTTTTCAGGGATCGCTCTGAAAAAGTAAATCAAAACAGCTAATTACACGGAGAGATGGGTGAGTGGCTGAAACCACATGTTTGCTAAACATGCGTACGGGAAACCGTACCGGGGGTTCGAATCCCCCTCCCTCCGCACTACTTCATCCGAAGGGAAATGTAGTTCGATGGTCCGCTAGCTCAATTGGATAGAGCAACTGCCTTCTAAGCAGTAGGTTTCGTGTTCGAGTCCCGAGCGGATCACTTTGATAATCAAGCACTTACGTTAATTCGTAAGTGCTTTTTTTATGTCTGGTTTACACAAAAGAGTACACCTTATTCATTCTTTTGCTTGAAAGAATTGTTGATTTTTTAGAATGAGAGAATAAGAAAATTTATCTGGCTTAAGCAGAATTTTTGAAAAGAAAGGGGCATTTGATCTCTAGATATATGATTAAGTTTTTGAGGCTCCTTGCGATTTTGTAATTAAACACCTCTAAATTTTGGTTGACGTTCTTAGCACGTCTTCGCGACAAACAATTTTAATATTAGGTTAGATAAAAATATCCACTTTTGACTTTTGTATATGAAATGGAAGAAGGGGTGTACCTAAGAATTATATGATTGTTTTAGTCCTTCATGAAATCCGAAGGATTTACACCGAATTCTTTCTTAAAACAAGATCTGAAGTAATCTGCATCATTGAAACCAACCATCATCCGAACATCCGAAATATTAAGTTTTTTCTGTTCAAGCAATTGTCCCGCTTTTCTTATTCGATAGGATCGGATGAATTCATTAGGGGACATGTTCATTACTGATTTTATTTTTCTATAAAAATGAACCCTGCTGATCCCAATTTCTTTGCTCATACGCTCTACAGATAGATTAGGGTCGGACAGGTGATCCTCAATATAGTTGATTACGCTATCTAACATTTTCTCATCATAAGAAGTTATCTGATTGGGTTTCAATATTGATTTCTTTTCAAATTGTCGTCTTATTCTGTTTCTTTGATCAATAAAGTATTCAACTCTCTGCTTTAGAAAATCCGCATTAATTGGTTTAGCAATAAACTCATCAGGCACAAACTCAGCTTGATTATTAAATTGATTTTGTTCAGATAGAAGAATTACAGGAATGTGACATGTGCGTTCATCTATTTTTATTCTATGACATAATTCTTCTCCATCAATTGTGCCGGCACTTTCTGAACTAATTACAATGTCAGGAATTATATCCAGAGTCAATTTCCATGCTTCCAAACCATCAGAAGTGTCATATATATGATTGCAATTTGAAAATATATCACGAATTTGTTGAATCGATTCAGAGTTGATATCTACAATCAAAATGGAATAGTCATCAATATTGCTATCGCTAGCTTTTGCATCAATGAGGTTTATGAGAGCATAGTCATTGAGATCAGGGTCTTTAGTTGATGAATGATGTAACGGCTCATTTGTTACGTCATTATCATCAAAATGTTGATTTCCTCGTTTTAAGGAAATAGTGATTCTAGTAAGACCACTTGTTCTTTCATTTTCCTGAAGACTTTCAATTTTTATTGAACCTTTTTGTATTTCGATACATTTTTTAGCCAAATCCAACCCAATGCCATCACCTATAGAAAGACGTTTATTTCTATTTGAAATGTGATAAAAACGGTCGAAGAGATGTGGGATATCTTCCTGAGCTATTCCTTTCCCATTATCTTCAATGATAATATTAACCTGATCATCTTCATCTAACCCTTTTGACCTTTTTTGAGTGACAATAGACACTTCAATTTTACCGTTTTCTTTGGTGTATTTAAACGCATTTGAGAGGAGATTCGAAATGGCTGTTTCTAATTTATTTCGATCGAACCAAAGATCAATATTTTCACTGCTAGAACTTATATTGAATTCAATATTTTTGATTCTGGATAATTCATTGAACACTGAAGAAACCTCATGAATGAATGCTATAATGTCGTATTTAGCTACATTTAAGCTCTCACGAGAGGTTTCAATTTTCCTTACATCCACAATTTGATTTACCAATTTCAAAATCCTCTCAGCGTTTCGTTTGACCATTTTTAATCGGTTGCGCACTCCAGTATTTTCAATTTTTTGAGCTAGTAAATCCTCAACTGGGGCAAGAATTAACGTCAATGGTGCTTTGAGCTCATGAGAAATATTAATAAAAAACTCCGATTTTAACTGATGAAGTTCATATTCTTTGTTCTTATTAAGTTCTTCGATTACAAGGCGATTTTTCATTTTTTGCCAGTTGGAAGAGTAATAGAAGAATATATAAAGTAGTGCTAAAATGGTTACCCCATAAATAAGAAAAGCAATCAGCGACTTATAAAAAGGAGGATTTATAATGAGGTCTAATGCGGTGTAGTCACTTCCCCAATTTTGTTTTGAATTGCTTGATTTAAGTCTTAATGTATACTTTCCTGGTGGTAGGTAATTGAAGCTTAGCTGACGCTGTTTGTTAATTATCTCCCATCTATCATTAATTCCATCTATGTTGTATGCATAATAAAGCTCATCTTGATTACTATAATTAATGCCCGTGAAGTAAAACGATAGAACAGACTCGTAATGTTCCAGACTCAACACAAGCAATTCTTCAGTATTGCCATATTTCAATGATAAATCCTTGTTAATGGTTATTTTTTGCTGGTTTATACTGATATCCCTTATCCATACTTTAGGGTACTTGCGGGAACTTGATATTTGAGATGGATCAAAATAGGTAATACCATGATGTGTTCCAAAAAGTATTTCTCCAGATGACGTTTTGGTTGTGCTATTACTTAAGAATAGTGGTTTGCCAAAATCTGTATTGATAGAAAAATCATAAACCTCAAAAGATGTTGATTGAAGATCTTCTTTGGGCGATAGAGAAATGTTTAGAAGTCCTTGTTGTGTGGTGACCCAAAGGTTTTGAGATACATCAATTTGTACCGACTTTATGTTATTATCCGGTAAACCATTCTCCTTGTTGATCCTTAGAAAATCGAAAGACTGTGGATCAAAGTAAATCAGTCCTGATCTTTCAGTACCCAACCATAAATTATTTTTATTATCATGTGTTATGGAAATTACGTTCACCTCTGGAAACATATAATTGCTGGATCCAAATTTTTTAAATTCCCTACCATCAGGTTTGATAGCACTTAATCCGGCATTTGAGCCTATCCAAATGATACTATCAGTAAAGGAATGCATAGCGTTTACATAATTCGCTCCTCGAATAAAATGGTCGGCATGTTGTGTGAAGCGAAAATCTCTATCAAGGCAAAATACCCCACCACCATTTGTACCAATCCACACCTCTTCCTTAATCTTTATTAGATCATGGATTTCATTCCAACCCTGATTTTTAGGGTTAGATGTTGGAACATAGTTTTTTATATTTCCGTTTGTTAAATCGAGACAGCTAATTCCATTAAATGTCCCCACCCAAAGCATATTATCATTCGTATATTCAAGACATTTTACACGATCATTGACAATAGCTGTTTGCATTGTTCTATTTAAATGAATAGGAAAATTCTTGTGGTCAGGCCTATAGACTTTGAGACCATATTCTGTACCGATCCATATTTGATTGTCCTTCGATTGTACGACATCAGTGACCACCTCACTTCGGTTTTGTTCTTGTGTGGAGAATGGCTTGGCGTATTCATAAATATGCTCAAATCGGTTGGAATTTGGCGAATAGTAATATATTCCATCATTGTATGTGGCCGCCCAGAGCCCTTTTTCGATATCCTGGTAAATATCTCTAATTGAAAGGTGGTTTAAGTGTTTTTCAGTAGTATTAGTCAGAGTATCTAGTTGTATCAACCCGTTCATTGTTCCTAACCAAAGGGTATTATCTCCAAAATTTCGGATTATTCTGATACTATTAATTTCGACGGATCCTTTTAACGTAATTATCTCATTTTTACCACTTCGGTTTTGTGATTTTATAAGACCAGTCATTTCTGACTGGGTTCCGATCCAAAAAACATCATTTATTGCGTCGGAGTATACAGATCTTGTATCCTCAATTTGATTATCAATTTTAAGAACTAGGTTGGCCGGAATTGTTTGATACGAAAGTTTTCTATTAACAATTGAGGAAATACCAAATTGTGTTGCGACATACAAATGATTGTTCGAGCCCTCGAATATTTCTTTGATATCATAATCTGTTAATTGACTCAGTCCATAGCTTAAGTCACATTTATGGAAATCCGGATTATCATAGGATTTAATATAAAGGCCATGATTGGTTCCGATCCACAGATTTCCTTGTTTATCTTCATATATTTTTCTTATGGTAACTGGCTTGTTCTTCCCGTTTTCCGATGAAGGAAGTACGATTCTTTGAAATCGATTTTCTTTGTCTATCCAAAGATTAAGACCGTCCGCACTGCCGATCCATAGTTCAGACCGGGTGTCACAGTAAATTGACCAAATCCAATCATTGGTGAGGGATGTGCTGTCGTCATCACTTGAGTTAAATGTGGTTAATTCATGACCATCAAATTTCAAAAGACCATTTTTGGTTCCGAACCACATAAAACCTTTTTTGTCTTGTGTTATACAAAAGACAGGGTTGTCGGGAAGTTCAATTATATGATCAAATTGTATTTGATCTGCCCCGAATGAACCTGCTAAAACAGCTAGGTTAAGAATTATCACATGGAGAAATGACTTTAACATTTAGTTAATATTACATGGAATTCGAAACGTCATTTTGATATATTTTGAATTAAATTATATAGTAGCAAAAATATGGTAACCAAAACCATTGAAGGATACAAATTCAAGCTTTTAGGCTGTGATGAAACATTTGGCAGGTTAAAATGATACATGGAAAATGCGTAAGTATCGGTAGTCAGGTTAAAATGAATCCAGCTCCTGTGAGGAGAAATATTTAATTAGGCTATCATAGCCATATGAAATTACCATTCAGACTTTTTGTAATTGGCGCTCTTTTGTTGACCATGATTTTGTTTGTGATTTATTTGTACTGAATCAATTTAATTAAAACAACCCCTATATGAGGAGATACCTTACGCAAATTATTTTTTTATTCGTCATATTGACAAACCTAAATGCACAGAATTCTTCAATTCAATTGACAGGAGTTGTTAAAGATTCAAACGGTGAGCCATTACCTGGGGCCACCATTCAAGAAGTTGGTGCAAATAATGGAACTGTAACAGATGTGAATGGAAATTACCAAATTATGGTGAATCCCGAAGCAAACCTTATAGCCTCCTTTGTAGGTTTTGAAAGTAAAACAGCAAAGGTGGGTGGAAGATCCTTAATCAATTTTGTGCTTCCAGATGACATTCACGCACTTGAAGAAATTGTTGTTGTAGGATATGGGTCTCAAAAGAAAAGTGATTTAACAGGTTCGGTAGCATCGATTGATGTGAATAGAATAGATGCCAAGCCAAACACCAATTTTAGCCAAGCGCTTCAAGGTGCTTTGCCTGGAGTTAACATAACACTTAATTCCTCTAGTGCCGAGCAAAATGATGTAAGCATTTTGATTAGAGGTAGGAACTCAATCAATGCTTCCAACTCCCCTCTAATCGTTCTTGATGGCGTGCCTTATGCGGGTAGTATTTCTGATATCAATACGTCAGATATTAAAAATATGACTGTCTTGAAAGACGCATCTGCAACAGCAATTTATGGATCGAGAGGAGCTAATGGTGTGATTTTAATTCAAACAAAAGAAGGCACAAAAGGTCAGCCTAAAATCACCTATAGTGGATATATTGGTATCTCCGATATTGGCAATGTTCCAGCCGTATATGATGGACCTGGCTTTGCCGCATTCAAAGAAACAAGGGAGCCAGGTGAGCTCACTCCATCAGAGCTTGATCTACTTGCCCAAGGTAAAGGCACTGATTGGCTTTCTCTCGCTACACAGACAGGAGTTAAGCAAGAGCATAATTTGTCAGTTTCTGGTGCGACTGATAATGCCAAATATTATGTGTCCATGGGTTATCTGGATGCTCAGGGTGTAGCTATTAATGATAACTTTAATCGAGTATCGTTGAGAGTTAATCTCAGTTTTGATATTACCAAGGATCTGAAATTCGGTACTTCTACTCAGCTTTCCAGAATTGATAGGTCTGGTTTAGATCCAGACTTTGGGGGAGAAGCTGCTGGAGCTTATTTTCTCAATCCTCTGAGTTCAGCATATGATAGTGATGGTAGCCCTACCATCTTCCCTTGGCCAGAGGATCAGTTTTTCGAAAACGCGTTGGCACCCACGCTAGCGGTGAATGACGATATAAATAATAAAATTTTCACAACCAATTACCTAATGTATTCATTTCCTTTTCTTGAAGGGTTGTCCTACAAGATTAATACTGGTATAGAAGTGGGTGCAAGAAAGATTGGTACCTACTGGGGAAGGAATACAGCTAGAGGTTTTACATCAGGAGGGGATGCACAGGTGAGCAATCAATCAGATGAAAACTTTTTGCTAGAAAATATCTTAAACTACTCTGCTACATTTGGGAAGCACTCTATCGGATTCACGGGGCTTTACAGTGCTCAAAAGATCAAATCAGAAGATAACGGAGTAGATGCAGTAGGTTTCCCAAGTGACTTACTTACCTACTATCAAAATCATCTAGCAGTAGGAATAAGTCCATCAAGCAGTTTCACCCAAACAACACTTCTATCTCAAATGGCTAGGGTCAATTATGGCTATGCTGATAAATACATGGTAACCATGACTGTAAGACGAGATGGGTTTTCAGGTTTCGGAGATGAAAACAAGTACGGAATTTTCCCGTCAGTAGCAGTAGGTTGGAATATAGGAGATGAAGCTTTTTTCCCTACTAGTTTCGTGAGCAAAGCTAAATTCAGAATCTCTTACGGAGAGAATGGCAATCAGGCAGTGGGACCTTATGATAATTTAGCCCGCTTGAGCGATCGCTCTTATTTAAATGGAAGTCAAACTGCACCGGGGTTTGTACCAAATCAATTAGCTAATAATGAATTGAGTTGGGAGAAAACGGCAACCCTCAATTTTGGTTTAGATCTAGGACTCATCTCTGATCGTGTTCAGTTTTCAGCAGATATTTATAGAGCCAGCACATCAGATTTGCTGCTGGATAGACTCATCCCTTCCGTCCATGGGATTACAGAGATCACTCAGAATATTGGTAAAGTTCAGAATGAAGGTATTGAGCTATCTACCTCAGGATTTGCGATAAATAAAAAGGATTTCACCTGGAATATTGCAGGAAATATGTCCTTCAACCGTAATGAGATTGTTTCCCTATTCGGGAAAAATCAAGACGATATCGGAAATGGATTATTCATTGGAAAGCCTATAAGATCAAATTATAGTTTGGTGTTTGATGGAATCTGGCAAGAGGGTGAAGATGCAACAGAGAGTGCTCAACCTAATGCTCATCCAGGTGATGTGAAAGTAAAAGATATTGACAACCCAATTGATACAGATGGTAATCCAGTCCTTGGAATATCTTCAGAACATGACCGAGCTATTCAAGGTCAGCGAGACCCAAAAACTACCTGGGGACTTACTAATACGTTAAAGTATAAAGGCTTTTCATTGTATGTTTTCATACATGGTGTAGAAGGAGTAACCAAGAGAAATACCATTTACGATGAAAACGTCTATGGTGGTGTAAAGCGAAACTGGTTTGTATTAGACTATTGGACTCAAGAAGATCCTATTAAAACCTTTCACAGAAATCATCCCCAAGCTAATATCTATAATGTCGGATTCTATCAAAGTGCAGATTTTATGAGAGTCAAGGACATTACATTATCCTACACTTTTAATGATTCCTTGCTTGGTAAGACAGGTATTTCTGGATTACGAGTTTATACGACATTAAGAAATCTAATCACAATAACAGATTGGACAGGACTAGATCCAGAGTTAAGTAGCCAACGATCAGTGCCATTGCAAAAGGAAATTGTTTTCGGATTAAACTTCAGCCTATAATGAAAAAGCAACCCCAACATTACATAATCAAAACATTCATTTTGGCAGTTACCATCTTGGTTAGTGTGTCATGTCAAGACCAATTCTTAGATCAAGAAATCCCTCATGTCATAGCACCTGATAATCTCTATGTAGATGAGGTGGGGTTTGATGCAGGACTAAATGGCCTCTATGCGCTGGCACGTGTTGAACGAGCCGGACTACCAAGTAATAGTAACCCTACTGGCAATAGTAATAACCTGACATGTGCAATGATGATGGCTGGAACGGACATCATCTACGGCAACCGACCATGGAATGCTGAACTTTTCCTCAATGATTGGGGAGAGCAAGTATTGGGAAATGCTGCTCAAGGATACTTCAGTGGGACATGGAATTGGTTATATGAAATTATCAATGCTTCCAACACCATAATCAATAGAGCAGATCAATTTGGAGGAGGAGGTATTGATGAAAGTACTTTGAATAGAATTTCAGGTGAAGCCAAAACCATGAGAGCGTGGGCGTACCGTCATCTTACCTTTCTATATGGTGATGTGCCTTTGGTCAAGGAGGAATCTACGGGTGAAAATGTTCGTCTTGACTGGGAACGAACATCTGTTGCTGATATTCGAGAATTTATAAAAGAGGATTTAGAATTTGCGGTCATGCACTTACCAGAAGTTCATTTAAATGATGGTAAGATTATCAAAGCTGTGGCTCAGCACTATTTAACTGAATTGTTGATAATCGAGGAGGAGTATTCTGCGGCTATTTCATTAGCACTTGAAGCCATAGGAGGTTCTCGCTCACTTGTAACTAATAGATATGGTGTAAATTCTTCGTTTCCAGGAACTCCTTATAGTGATATGTTTCTGAGCGGCAATTCCAATCCGAGTGAGGGTAATACAGAAGCCTTGTGGGTGCTACAAAATGAATATGAAGTGGAAGGAGGACAAGGGCACAATATCATGAGACGATGGTTCATGAGTGAGTATAGCAGTTCTAGTGGCGGAGCTCCTGGGTTGGCTGTCACCATAGATCGAGGTGGTAGAGGAAATACTCGTCTTTCAGCCACCAAGTTTGTGTTTGATCTTTATCGGGATAACAATGGGGTGGTGATAGATGATAGGGGCGATGAGTTTAGCTGGCGGACTTATTTTGTAGTGAGCGAAGAAGATCCATCCACAGCTGGAAGTGTCGGTGATACATTATGGCTGGACTTCACCCCGGAGGATCCTCTTGGAGATAGAATTAGACCCTACACTCGTAAGTGGGATTGGTCACATGTGGTTGATCCAAGCGAAAGCAGAGCTTTTAATGATCAGATTTATCTAAGGCTTGCTGATACTTATCTCTTATTGGCAGAGGCGTATTTCAAAAATAGTGACCCTAACAATGCTGCATTCTATATCAATGAATTAAGAAATCGTGCCAATGCAACTCAAGTAACTCCGGCAGAAATTGACATTGATCTTATTTTAGATGAGCGAGCTCGGGAGCTTTTTTCGGAAGAGCATAGGAGATACACGCTACTCAGAAATAATAAATGGATTGAAAGAACCAATCTGTACAATGTAAATGCATCTGGAAAAATGATAGAAAGAGATAAGCTATTTCCGATTCCGCAATCTTTTATTGATGCAAATCTTGATTTCAAAATAAGTAATAACCCTAGTTATTAAAACCTCTTGAATTAAATACATGCCCAGTAAACTAGATATTTTATTAAACTAATATGTACAAACTAAACAACTTTAAATTATGAAATCTTCTAAAAACTATTTACTCATTATCCTTTTTATTTCTTGCATAGGATTTATCTCATGCAGCGAAGATGAGCCCGCTCCAGATCCCGTAGTAACCTTAAGCGCTTCATCCTTAGCTTTTGGAGATGTACAAGCTGGGGTTACTGCTACGAAAGAGTTTACTGTGACGGGTGAGAATATAACTGGAACTGTAACGCTATCCGTAACGGGAAAAGGTTTCAGTTTAAGTCAAACGGTATTTCCTATTGCGAATGCCTTGAACACGGTTACTCTTACTTTTGCGCCAAGTCTGGAAGCAACTCTTGGTGCAGTTACTGGAGAAATCACCGTATCATCTGGCGATTTGACTGAAATCATTGATGTTACCGCCAATGTTACTGCAGTGCCTATTACTTTCCTTGATGCAGGTACTGTAATATATTCCAGTGGCTTTGAAATGGGCAAATCCAGTACGTCAGGTGATGGTGGACATGGAAGCGAGCTGTTCGTAGAAGATTTAGAGTCTGCCGGTACTGTCATGGAAGGATTGACTGTGGCTTATGCCATTACGCATTATAATGATGGAGATGACACTAATACAGACATTGGTGCAAGGGTACAATCTCAAAGAGCAATGTGCACAGACACAGCCTCAGACGGTGTAGCAGATGCTGATAATAATGACGATACAGATGGAAATTGTGGAAATGCATTTTCTGTGCAAGGCCCGGGTACTTCAGTTGAAATTGCTGTAAGTGGATTGGAAGCAGGTCAGCCAGCCACTGTTACGTATTGGCTGAGACTCCATGGTAGCTCAGAAAGAGGATTGGATGCGAGTTTTACCGGTGGAGACACAATGGATAATGCATTCACTGATGGAACCGGTGATAGTGGTATTTATACGATGTATACAATCAATGGAACTGCTGATATAGATGGAAATTTGAAATTCAAAATAGAAGCAGACCTTCCTGAGGGGACTTATTCTAGAGGTATAGCTGTGGATGAAGTAAGTATTGCTGCGCGTTAATAAACAATTAGAAAGAAGTGAGATGAGGGATCATCTCACTTCTCTAATATTTAAATCCTTTTAAATTATTTCCTTTAAAGTATGACTGGTTCTTTTTTATATGTTCGATTATGCTATTTAGTAGCTGCCGTGATATGTCTATTTTCCTGTCAGGAAGTGACAGTCATTAGCTATTATGTTGACTGTGAATCAGGTTCAGATCTTAATGAAGGCACGAGTGCTGCCGAAGCATGGCAATCACTTGAGCGGGTAAATCAGGTTACTTTCGAGCCTGGTGATAAGCTGCTCTTCAAGGCTGGTTGTGAATGGTCAGGGACATTGTTGCCAAAAGGATCAGGCGCTCCAAATAAACCTATAACAATGGGTAAATATGGCGAAGGGAAAGCCCCTAAAATACAGGGGCAAGGCGCTTACAACTGTACTCCGGAAGCTGAAGATGAGCATTTCTGTACGCTATTCCTTTACAACCAGGAATATTGGGCAATAAGAGATCTTGAAATCACCAACTATGATCAGCAAGAGGAAGGAATCACGCTCACGAAATGGGAGCAACATAATATTGACAGCTTTGCTAATTATTATCACCCAAAACAGTATCAACAACCCAGAAAAAGAAAAAGCGCAATTCTCGTACAAGCCAGAAACTATGGTGCTATTCACAACCTAACTTATAATAACCTATATATTCACGGAATAAATGGGGACATTCGAACCAAAAATAATGGGGGTATTTTTCTTGAAATTCTAGGTTCGGAATCTGAAAAACCAACCTATTTTGATGGATTGGTATTTGACAGCTGTTACATACATGATGTTGACAGAACTGGAATTTCAAATTCATCTTACTATGAAAATCGCACGCTTGATTCTATTGATAATTGGACTCCATCGCTGGGTTATATAGTTAGAAATTGCCGGTTTGAACGAACAGGTGCGAATGCACTGATACTCCGTGTGGCTGACAAACCAATAATTGAAAATAACCTTTTCGATCACTGTGCCATAAAGGAGAGTGGCAATGCTTTTTTTGTATTTAACACTGATAGTGCTTTGCTTCAATATAATGAAGGTCGATTTACAAAATACAACATTGGTGACCATGATGCCGGTGGTATTGACAGTGATTTTCGGACGAAGTGGACCATCATGCAATACAATTATATTCATGACAATGATTTTGGGCCACTCGTTACAGGCGGTCAAAGGAGCTTTGGAGGGTTCAATGAAGGAACAATTGTCAGATTCAATATTTTTGAAAATGATGGCATCACAAGAGATACTTCAGATGGTAGATTGGACTACTCATTTAAGATTTCTGGAAATGCAACGAACACATGGGTTCATAATAATATTTTTAAAATTGGCTCGAAGCAGAAAGGTCGCGCAGCAGTTTATCATAAAAACTGGGGCGGCTATCCATCTAAGTCCACCTATTATAATAACGTTATTATTAATGATGGGGTGGGTACCTATCTCCAGATGACTGAAAGTACTGAAAACCACTTTGAAAACAATGTGATTGCGAACAAGCCGGTACGGTCATGGCCATCGAGAGATGCTAATATTGTTGATGTGCGTGAACTATTCAAATCAGATAATGATGGCTATGTGCCATCTGAAAATTCCCTTTTACGAAATACAGGGATTGAATTGATTAAGATGCCAACCAAAGATTACGAGGGTAAGCGCATTCATGCGGACAGCCTCAATATTGGAATTAATTTCTAACCATTAAACGAACAATGTGAATCTACTATTTAGAATATTGCTTTTTAGTGTTTTTGCTTTTATTGCAAATATAGTTTTCAGTATGGTCACTGATACGCTTTATATTGATCAGGACGCGCATATCCGTGGAGGTTCCTATAGCAATGACAACCATGGAGACGCAATTAAGATGGAGATCAAGGAAAGTAATAATGCTTCCTACACCCGTAGGACTTATTTGCAATTTGATTTGGGAGCTTATAGGGCTATTTCCTCAGCAAAGTTATTGGTCTATGGGAGTGCCCAACAAGAGATGACCGTAAGTGCATACAAGGTATATCCTGATACTTGGTCTGAGTCTACCCTTACCTGGAACAACGCTTCATCTTTCAATGCCTTCATAGATTCTGCAATAGTTACTACAACTGATCAATGGGTTGAATTCGATGTTACATCGGCTGCACAGGATGAAATGAACGGGGGAAATAAGTCGTTCTCCGTCGGGCTGAAGGATGATTTTTCGCTAGTCAAAACTGTTTTTTTGTATAGCAAAGAGAATAGCTCAAGTCAATACAAAGCGCGTTTGGTGGTGGAAGGTGAGTCGGCAACAAAGGATGTCTATTTTATCATTGGTCAATCGAATACAGCCGGAAGAGCCGAAATTGAAGCACAGGATACAGTCTCTTTAAACGATGTTTATCTCTTGAATGATGTAAACAGTTGGATTCCGGCTAAAAATCCATTGAACGCTTATTCAACAATACGCAAAGATTTAGTTCACCAGAAATTGGGTTATGCCTATACTTTTGGTGAAATGGTGCACAGGGTGACAGGCAAGGACATAGGCCTGGTTGTGAATGCGAGAGGGGGTTCCAATATCAATGAATGGCTCAAAGGTGCAAATGCGGGCTATTTTGATTCTGCTTATGTCCGTATCAGCGCAGCGCTAGCCCTTCCCAATACGCAACTCAAAGGAATTCTTTGGCACCAAGGAGAAAGTAATAAGAATGATACCCTGACTTACTTATCCAAGTTGAAGTCTTTAATCACTGATTTTAGAGATACACTGGACATGCCAAACCTATCGTTTATTGCAGGGCAAATCAGTCAGCTAAGACCTGAAAATTCCAATTTTAATAAGTTAATTAGGACGTTACCTGATTCTGTTGCCAACACTGATATTGTGGAGTCCTTCGGTTTAATGGCTTTTGATAGTACGCATTTTGATTCTGAAAGCCAGCGGATCCTGGGAAGAAGATATGCCAGCAAAGTATTGGAAATGCAGTATGGCTATCAGTACATGCAGGACACGATTTGGGTTACCGAGGATGCACATGTTCAGGATGGGAGTTTTGGAGATACCAACTTCGGTACAGAAGATCTTTTGCGGGTCAAGGAAATCACTACTTCTGGTTACACCCGAAGAACCTATTTAAAATTCAACCTACAAGGGATTAACGGTTATATCGTTGACGCGAGTCTGAAAATCAATGGTTATGTGAATGACAATGAAAGTTTTGAGGTGGGTTTCTATGGAGCCGCGGATGACTGGGCAGAAGGAAGTTTATCTTGGAATAATCGCCCGGCCATGAGCAATAAATTCTATACACTACCTGTGGAAGGTAGTTCCTACAAGAGCTACACTGTTTTTGCTACAAGCCTTGTGAATCAGGAATATGAGAGTGATTCGATTGTTTCCATAGGTCTGAAGGACAATGCTGTAACCACGTCACAACTCAAGGTAACCAGTAAGGAGAATCAGACGTATCAGCATGTAAGGCCATATATATTGGTGGATTACGTCACAGATCAGCTTTCCAGTGGATCGCGTACTGGTGCAGTATTTAAGAATCTGGAAGCAGATTTTGATTTGCCCATGGATGAATTACGGATTTACCCAAACCCTGTAATAAATGGAGCACTCAAACTTCAATCGGGCAAAGCCTTTGTGGGAATTAAGGTGGTGGATATGAAAGGTGCGATAGTTTACCAATTAAAAGATATTCATTCAAATCAGTTATCAATGGATTTAAGCTTCTTGAATCCCGGGATATATATCATTCATGCATTGGATATTGACCAGCATGTTTACGCAACCAGAATCATGAAGCCTTAAGGGAGAATCAGATTCGGCGTTAAAATTTAACTAACCCAAAAACCCTAAAATGATGAAACACGCTCAACGCTTATTGGCCATTATAATGCTCAGTGCAGCATGGCCTTGTCTTGCGACCAACTACTACATTGACTCTGTCTCAGGAGATGATGGCAATAGTGGAACTTCGCAGATGGCAGCATGGGAAACACTTGCAAATATTAACACGACTACTTTTCAGCCGGGAGATAGTATCCTTTTTAAAGCGGGTCAATCATGGACCGGAACGATAAAACCACAAGGTTCTGGTTCATCAGGTAACCCTATTGTAATAGGAATGTACGGCAGTGGCAGTAGACCAGCACTCAATGGGGATGGATCCTCGAATTGTACCGTGGAGCCTGGTCAGACAAAGTATTGCACCATACTTCTCTACAATCAGGAATATTGGGTTATCCGAGATCTTGAAATTACCAATTATGACTCAAGTGAAGAGTCAAGCATTACGCTAAGTGAGTGGGAAAGTGACAATGAAACGGATTATGCGAATGTCACGAATCCGGGTAAGTACACGGGCACGAATACGAAGAAATGTGGTGTACTGGTTCAGGCCAATGATGTAGGGGAATTGAGTCAATTGCATTTTATTAATTTGGAAGTACATGGTGTAAATGGCCAGATTTCGCAAAAACACAACGGCGGAATTTTCTTTCGCATATTCAATTTTGGTTCCGAAACCCCAACGTACTTCGATGACATTCTGATTGAAGATTGCTACATCCATGATGTAGATCGCACGGGTATTTCCAATGAATCAGATTATGATAATAGGACTTTGTCAACCAACACCGATTGGACACCAACAACTAATTTGGTGATACGAAACACTAGTTTTGAGCGCACTGGAGCAAATGCCTTGATAGTTAGAGTAGCTGATAATGCAGTGATTGAAAATTGTCATTTTGACCATTGTTCAATAAAAGAGTCTGGAAATGCTGCGTTTAATTTTAATACGGATAATACCATCTGGCAATACAATGAATTTGAATATACAAAAGCGAATGTAGGAGATCATGATGCAGGTGGAGTAGATAGTGACTATCGCACCAAAGGGACTATTATCCAATACAACTATCTTCACGATAATGATTTTGGGATGCTTGTAACAGGAGGTCCTGGGGATTTTAATGATGGAACCATAGTCAGGTATAATATTTTCGAGCGTGATGGACAAGTAAAAAGGTACGGGGACGATAAGTGGTTTGTTTTAAGATCTTCTGGGGCGGCCACTAATACAACCTTTCACAACAATGTGATCTATTTAAGTAGCTCCCAGGATTCTACCAAGATTGTTTTTCACAAAGGTTGGAGCGGTAGCTATCCAGATAATACGTCCTATTACAATAATATTTTTTATAACCTGGGATCAAATAGTACCTATGAGTTCACCAGTAGCACGGATAATCTGTTTGCTTACAATACCTTCTATGGCAATACAGCGTCAAATGTGCCAACGGACAATAATGGTCTCACTTTAGATCCATTGCTGTCCAATCCTGGTGGAGGGGATAGTGGCTATGAATTAGGGTCAGGTTCTCCAGCATTGGGTAGTGGCATTCGGATAGCATCTATCCCGGATGAAGATTATTATCAAAACGAGATTGCTACACTGGCTCCTGTTGACAGAGGTGTGCACCAAGTGAGTACAGCCAGTACTGGGGGCGACACGCTTTACGTAAATGAAGATGCACATATCAGAGGCGGATCATACAGCAGCACAAATTATGGGAGTGAACAATTATTAACGGTGAAGGAAAGTAGCAATGCCAGTTTCACTCGGAGGACACTCCTGAAGTTTGACCTGACAAGCTATAGCGCAATTACTTCAGCGCATTTGTTTGTGTACGGAAATGCGGAGCTAAATATGAATATCAATGCTTACAAAGCATCTTCTGATACCTGGACTGAATCCACTGTCAACTGGAGCAATGCCCCTTCATTTACTTCGCTAATATCAGCCGCATCGGTAGGTACGTCCGATGGCTGGATACAGCTGGATGTGACAAGTGCTGCGCAGGATGAAATGACCGGGAACGGCACCTTTTCGATTGGACTGATGGACGATGCGGGACTCGTCAAAACCATAGATCTCTACAGCAAAGAAAATACGCAAAGTCAATATAAGGCCTACCTGGTGGTTGCGGGTACGACAATTACGGCTGTTTCACCTGGTGATGATGCTTACGTCCGTGCAGGAACTTACGCGAGCACAAACTATGGTTCTGAACAGACATTGGCTGTGAAAGGGACTACCAATGTCAACTTTAGGAGGGAGGCTTTTTTGAAATTTGACATGAATTCACTTGGAGTCAGTAGCGTTGCTTCAGCTGTTTTTAATATTTATGGAAATGCTGATTATAGTATGAACATAGATGTATATAAAGCTGCCACCGATAGCTGGAGTGAGTCCACTGTCACGTATAATTCAGCACCTGGAGTCTCGTATTCACTCGGAGATCTAAGCGTTGGCACAAGTAATAGCTGGTACACACTGGATATAGGCTCTGCTGTTAACACGCAGTTGGGAATAGATGGTGTAATCTCTATTAAGTTGAGTGACGATGCGGAAAGCGGGGCATTGGCGCAGCTTTATAGTTCTGAAAATACCAACACAGGCTTTAGACCTTATCTGGAAATTACTTTGAATTCTGGAGCAAGGATGGCGATCTCCGGACCGGAAGTTAAAAAAGTGATTTCTACATTCAAAACATACCCTAATCCTACATCTACAGATCTCAACTTTCAAAGTGAATCACCCATTAACGCTGTGAGTATATATGATCTTAAAGGTAGAGAAGTGAAGGTGCTTACTCAAAGTGAGCTTGTAGGCGATCGGATTGACCTGAGCGGAATCGAGCGAGGTATCTATATGATTCGGTTTACCGACGTTTTTGGTCACCGATATACTGAAAGAATCATCAAATATTAAAGAGAATAGACAAGGATAAATAGATAAAAATTAAAACTCATATGGCTAATTGGCAAGAGGGGAGGATGAAATTATGTTTGATGGTAAGTATTCTTATTCTGTTAATACAGAATGTCTATGGCACTAACTACTACATTAATCAGGTAAGTGGGAGTGACACAGGTGAAGGTACTTCTACTGAAACAGCCTGGAGGTTACTAGCCAATATTAATACGACCATATTTTATCCTGGTGATAGTATATTAATGAGAGCTGACCAGCTATGGGTGGGTACCCTTCAGCCCCAGGGTTCTGGGGCTGAGGGTAAGCCCATTGTGATCGGAAGATATGGGGATGGATCCAATCCGGTGATTAATGGAGCTGGGCTTACTAATTGTACAAATGAAGCTGGCGAGAGCCATTACTGCACCATTTTTCTCTACAATCAGCAATATTGGGTAATAGAAGATTTAGAAATTACCAATTATGAAGCTTCCGAGGAGGCAAACCTTACTTTATCTGAGTGGGAGCAGCGCAACATTACAGATTATGTTGATATGGTTGAACCACATCAATATGCTGGTAGCAATTCAAAAAAGAGTGGCGTTCTTGTGGAAGGGAAAAGCGCTGGTGCAATTAAGGGTCTGACCTTTCGAAACCTGGAGATTCATGGAATAAATGGAGATATAAGGACAAAAGACAATGGCGGTATTTTCATGGAAATCTTTCAGGGAATTACCTCTAGTCACTTTGAAGACCTATTGATTGAAAACTGCCATATCCATGATGTTGATCGTACAGGCATCTCCAACTGGTCTTACTATGATAACCGTGAGTTCAATTCAAACTCAAATTGGAAGCCAAACAAAAGCTATGTGATTAGGAATTGTACGTTTGTAAGAACGGGTGTAAACGCTTTGATCGTGCGGGTGTCTGATGGTGCGGTTATAGAGCAATGTTTATTTTCAGACTGTTCTATTAAAGGATCAGGCAATGCGGCATTTAACTTCAATACTGACAACACGCTTTGGCAATTCAATGAATTTGAACGAACAAAGGCCAATTTGGATGATGAAGATGCTGGGGGTGTGGATAGTGATTATCGCTCTAAAAACACGACTATCCAATATAATTACCTTCATGACAATGATTTTGGTTTGTTGGTGACGGGAGGTCCAGGTCGATTTAATGATCGCACCATCATAAGATACAACATAATCGAAGGAGATGGCCACATGGCTAGGAAAGGCTCTGATGGAAAGTTTTCCGTTCGTTTTTCAGGATCTGCTACCAATACCTATTTCCACAACAATTTGGTTTATATACCAGAAGGTCAAGACTTTACCCATGTTATTTACTCAAAAAGCTGGAGTGGCGCCAAGCCTGAGGACACATTCTTTCATAACAATATATTCTATGTGGAGGGAGCCAGTTGTGAATATGATTTAGGTCCTAGTTTGAGGAATGTCTTTAGTCATAATCTTTATTTCGGAAAAACCACTTATAAGACCCCTCAAGATACAAATGCCGTAACTGAAGATCCACAATTGAACGCTATCGGCATGGGTGAAAACAGCTATCAGCTCCTCCAGAGTTCACCCGCAAGAGCATCAGGGTTGAGGCTTGAAAGTATACCCAAATTTGATTTTTTCGGTAATTCAATAGCTGGCAATATTTCTATTGACATAGGTATCCATCAGGCATCAAATGAATTAATTGAATCAGATGAGGTATTAAATACTGATTTTTCTGCCGGTGCATTATTATACCCAAACCCAGTGACCAATAATCAAATGTGGTTAAGAACTGATCTACAGATTCGATCGATCAAAATTTGGACGTTAGAAGGCATTTTGGTGAAACAATTACGATTAGAAAATAATGAAGCCATTGATCTGTCGAATTTGGGGGACGGTGTTTATCTCATGGAAGGGATTGATGCCAATGATACCCAGTTCTCAGCAAAATTTATAAAACGATAAACATGAGAAATTCTGTATTTGTAGCAGCCTTCTTGTTAGTGGCTTTTATCTGCCACTCTCAGTCTAAAGAGTACTCACTCCAGAATGTTGACGCTAGAAATAAGGTCAGTTTGAACGGACTTTGGCAAATCATCATTGATCCGCTTGAAAACGGATTATACAATCATAGCTTAGAGGAGCGGAAAAATGGCTACTTCAAAAATGAGAAAATGAATCAGCCAGATGACCTGATTGAATATGATTTTGATCAGAGTTACCAGCTGGAAGTGCCGGGAGATTGGAATACTCAGATGGAAAAACTCTACTATTATGAAGGCACTGTATGGTATAAGCGTTCTTTTTCATACAAACGAAAGACTGGAGTGCGAACTGCCCTCAATTTTGAAGGTGTAAACTATCAATGCAAAGTCTATCTCAATGGTACTTATTTGGGCGACCATGTAGGAGGGTATACTTCTTTTGGTTTTGATGTGACAGATCAGCTGCAGGATGAAAATTTTTTGATCCTCAAAGTCGATAACAAACGTTTGCGAGATGGAGTGCCAACTGTGAATTTTGATTGGTGGAATTATGGCGGGATCACACGGACCGTGTCTTTGATTGAATTGTCTGAAACTTTTATCAATGATTACTCATTCTCGCTTGATCAAGAAAATGCCAATAAAGTTGTTGGCTGGGTATCGTTAGACGGGGCTAAGAGGGGGAAGCAGCAAGTCACTGTTAGCATTCCCAAACTTGGAAAAAGTATTTCTGTAAAAACGAATAATGAAGGTAAAGCTTCGTTTTCATTTTTGGTACCAAAGCTTCAGAAATGGTCACCATCTGATCCTATTCGTTATGAAATAAGTATCCAATTCGGAGAGGATATTATTGAAGACCAAATAGGATTCAAGACCATAAGCACCGATGGGTCAAAGATTTTACTAAATGGAGAGTACCTTTTCTTAAAGGGAATTAGCATCCATGAAGAAGCTCCATTTGGAGCAGGGCGGGTGGTCTCTGTTGATCAAGCCAAAATACTATTAGGATGGGCGAAAGAATTGGGTTGTAATTATGTGAGATTGGCACACTATCCTCACAGTGAGTTTATGGTGAAACTTGCTGAGGAAATGGGTTTTTTGATCTGGTCTGAGATTCCCGTTTACTGGACTATTGACTATGATAATCCCGAAACTTATAAAAATGCAGAGAAGCAACTCACAGATATGATCAATCGGGATAAGAACAGAGTTGCAATTGGGTTATGGTCAGTGGCCAATGAGACACCTATCACTGCGGAGCGTTTAGCGTTTCTTAAATCGCTTATCGATACTGCCAGAAAGATAGATCCGACACGTTTGATCACAGCTGCATTAAACACACAACGAGGCAAAGACAATGAGATAGTTATAGATGATCCATTGGGTAATTACATAGATGTGATTGGAATTAATACATATTGTGGATGGTACTCCAAAAAACCTCAGGAATGTGTTGATATAACCTGGGCTAATCCATCTGATAAGCCTGTGATTTTTAGTGAACTTGGGGCAGGAGCATTGCAGGGTCTGCATGGTGACGTGAACGAGCGCTGGACCGAGGAGTATCAAAGTGAAGTATACCGCTGTAATATAGAAATGATGAAAAAGGTAGATTTTCTTGCTGGTGTATCGCCTTGGATCTTAAAAGACTTCCTATCCCCTAGAAGAAACCTGAGGCATATCCAAAATGACTTTAACCGAAAAGGACTAATATCGGATACAGGTCAGAAAAAGGAAGCTTTTTACATACTTCAGAAGTTTTATTCCGAAACCAATAAACCAGCTGAGAATGAAAAAGTAAGGCCTTGATTCATCCAAAATCTGCTTAATTGATTAAATCAATTAAGCAGGATAAACGAGGTTTGAAGATCATGCCTAATATCTGATCTTAAAGAATTAATTATTGGTGTGCACACAAACAGTTATTCCTGTACCATTAGAATTTTAAATTTCAATGATCTATTGTAAGAGCATCCTATCAATTAATCAATCACCTTTGACATCCCCCAAATCTTCACCCTCTTTCACAAACTCAGATATCGATATAATATGAAACTTGCGTGCGCACTTCTTGCGCCAGACATCCTCAAACCCAGAGTCAGGTACCAGTATCGTTTGTGCTGGATTAAGCATGTCCAATAATCTATAATTTAACCCATGCGCACCCTGGGTGCCGATCCAAAGATGTTGGGGATATTCTAGTGTGCATACGATAGCAGGTCTACTGTGTATACAAATGTAAGATCGGTATCAGATCATTTTTTTCAGCAAACAGGATAATTCAGGTAATCAAATGTTAAGCTAATAATCGCCAAAACTGCGCAACGAGGAAACAAACCACAAATCCCATAATGATAGGAAGAATAGTTGCCACGCTTGTCCATTTCCAGCTTTTTGTCTCTTGATAGATGGTGTAAATAGTGGTACTGCATGGGTTGTGTAGTAAGCTGAAAAGCATCAAATTAATCCCGGTTAGGATTGTCCAGCCGCCGGCTTTTAAAATATCAGATGTGTCAGCAGTAGAATCTAATTCAAACATAACACCGTCCCCTGAGCCAAATCCAGCAATATTAAATTGAGCAACGGTAAGCATCAATACTGTGGGAATCACAATTTCGTTTGCCGGTATCGCTACAATATAAGCCAATAATATAACTCCATTCAATCCGATGAGAATACCAAACTCATCGAGAAAATCAATGGTGTGTGAGGCTATAGAAAGACTTCCAATGTCTATGTTTGAAATGAGCCAGATTACAGCTCCAGCCGGAGCAGCAAATACAACAGCCCTCCAAAGCACAATTAATGTGCGATCAATAAGTGAAGTATAAACCGTCTGCCAAAATCTTGGTGGTCGATAGGGTGGAAGCTCCAATGTAAAGGTTGATACTTCACCTTTAAGCATGGTTTTGGATAGGAGCCATGAAGTAAAAAACGTGAAAAATATTCCTAAAAAGGCAATTGATATCACTGCCACAGTGCTGATTAGATTGGATAAACCAGCTGGAACCAATGCCCCAATAAAAATGGTAGCAATCAAAATCTGAGTTGGCCAACGACCATTACAAAGCGAAAAATTATTGGTAATAATAGCAATCAATCGCTCCCGGGGGCTATCAATGATTCGAGTTGCCACCACTCCGGCGGCATTGCATCCCCAGCCCATGCTCATGGTTAAAGCCTGTTTGCCATGAGCGCCAGCTCTTTTGAATAATCCATCGAGATTAAAAGCTACGCGTGGCAGATACCCAAAATCTTCTAGCAGCGTGAACAAGGGAAAAAATATTGCCATGGGAGGTAACATCACCGCAATCACCCAAGCAACCGCCATATAAACGCCATCAATGATAAATCCATCTAGCCACCATACCATTCCAATGCTACTTGCGATGGACTTAAGAAATGGGTAGACGATTCCCAATAAAAGATCATTTAGTAGTCCGGAAGGATAATTTGCGCCTTGTATGGTGATCCACAAAATGGTTGATAATATCAATGCCATGATTGGGAATCCAAATTTTTTGCTTGTCAGGATCCGATCAAGCATCCGATCAAAATGATAGGTCTCTTTTTCTGTATTTTTAATCTCTGCCCTCAAAGTAATCGCCGAAGCATCTGAATAGATCGCCTCGGTAAGCTTATCATGAAAATCGTCACCTACTTTCCATCTGAGTGAAGATGTAAAAGCGGTGATCTCGTCTAAACTTTTTTTATTGTCTACCATATCAATTAAACTGTCAATTCTCCATCATTTAGCGCATTCAATACTTCCTGATCGCCATCCAGTAATCGCATAGCAACCCATCTGCTATTTGGTAGGCTGGGATAAAGCCTCAATATTTTATCACTTAATTCTTCAATAGCCTCATTCACTTTTGGAGCTAGGTTTTTGATTTTATGAGGCTTGCAGGCTATTTCATTTGAAGCGACTTGAGATATCACTTTTATCAATTCGGGGATTCCTTCATTTGTTCGGGCACTGGTAGCTACCACAGGAATACCCAGATCCTTAGCTAGGGTGCGCTCATCGATGGCAATGCCATGACGCTTTGCTTCATCCATCAGATTCAAACACAGCACCGCCTTGTTGGTGATTTCCAATACTTGAAGCACGAGATTAAGATTACGCTCCAATCTGGACGCATCCACAACAATGACTGTCACATCTGGTCTTCCAAACAGGATAAAATTTCTTGCAACCTCTTCGTCTTCTGAGGTTGATAACAAAGAATAGGTACCTGGTAAATCAATTAGCTTGTAACGTTTATCACTATAAAGGAATCCGCCTTCTGCACGGGTCACCGTTTTGCCAGACCAGTTTCCTGTATGTTGTCTTAGGCCTGTTAACGCATTAAAAACAGTGCTTTTGCCTGTGTTTGGGTTTCCAGCCAATGCAATTACATAATCGGCGTTATCGACATTTATACCAAGTTTTTTAAGTTGGGCCACATTGTGAAAAGCGCATGTCTCACATCCTTCGTTGATTGTTTCCTTGTTTTCCATCATGCTATTTTTTCAATTAATATTAAATCTGCCTGATCATTTCTGAGGGCGATTAGCGTATTTTTAATCAAATAGGCTCTGGGTTCCTTCATTGGGCCATTCAATTGATTTTCTATCAGTGTGCCATCAATAAATCCCAAATCAAGTAAACGCCTTCTACTTGCACCACGGCATTCTCTGGATATACCAAGTATTCTACCTTTTTCTCCCTCATTTAAGCTGCTCAGTCTTACTTTTTGATCTTCATACTCCTCTTCGTCGCTCAAGGGTTTCACTCCAATGTTACTTGCCACAATACTCGAAAGTTCATATAGTTCTCCTTCAGATTGGAATTTCACCACGCTATCATTGCCATCTATGAGTTTTATGTGTTGCCCGATGTGCAGCTTTTTGTCAATGATTTGTTTGTATATGACTTCTGGTTCGTCCTCAATATGTGTAATCTTGGCAATGGTATTTGACTTTACTCCGGAAAGAGGCACTCCGATGGTGTCAATGATTTCTCCAGATTTTAGTGGAATTGGATCACCATGTGGATCATATCTGGGACTTCCCAACTCCTGGTACAGCTCTTCAGCCTGTTCTGGTGTAAGGGAATGTTCCATTTTTTCAGCCCGATCGTGCCATTCGGATTTATCAATACCAGTTTTTTCAGACAAGTATTTTTCCCAAAGCCTGTGGATTCTTATAATTTTTAATGCGTAATCCTTACCAGCCGGGGTAAGGTAAATAGTGTCGTCCTTGACTCGAATAAAATTCAAAGTGGACATATATTCTATCAGGTCAACCAATTTACGATCACTCAATTTTAGTGCGCCGGCCATGGCATTCAGGCTTGCCTTTCGGCCACTATATTCTACATGGTACAGTTGCTTGAGTATGTCCTCAACCTCAGTTTTTCTGGCTTCTGTCTCGCTTCGAAAATTTCTTTTCCAAAGTCCGGTTTTAATAATAACAATTACCAAAGCGACAAAGGCGAAAAAGATGGTCAACGCAATTTTAGGATCTGGAATCATTTGACTTTGAGCATTATATTTTGTGAAATAGTTCCTGACAAATAGATGGGCGTTTGTTCATTAATTGATATCAAAACAGATCCATCAAATTCGACTTTATCTTTGATCTTGATTTTGGAACCCAACTGCATTTTTATCTGATCCAGATGTCTCAATAGAGCAGGATTACTGTCAGGCACATTGACCACAATTCCAGATTTTCCAACTTCCATTTCTGCTAAAGAAAGCTGAGGTTCAAAATGGATTTCACCATGCTCATCAGGTATGGGATCTCCATGTGGGTCAACAGTAGGATGTCCTAAAAACTCGTCGAGTTTTTTAATCAAAAGGGGTGATTTAATATGCTCTAGTTGTTCAGCTATGTCATGTACTTCATCCCATTTAAATCCTAATTTCTCTAAAAGGAAAACCTCCCAAAGTCGATGTTTTCTGATGACGCCTAATGCGATCTTTCTGCCTTTTTCAGAGATCTGAACACCCTTATATTTCTGGTATTGAATGACCCCTTTATCAGACAGCTTACGCATCATGTCACTAACTGATGCCGGTTTGGTGTTTATATCTTCAGCTATTGAATTAGTGGAAACTTCACCATTTCCATTTTCCGAAAGATGATAAATTGACTTCAAATAATTTTCTTCTGCTAAACTAAGTTCCATATCAGTTATCAAAGCTAAATATATATTTAGACAAATCTAAATATAATTTTCGTGTGTATTTTTTTCAACCACATAAGTAACATTAAACCAGCCAATTAAGTTTATTTGATTAATTGTTTTATGAGGTTGATTAATGTTACTTCTTCGTCCAACCACAAGCTCTTTTTCCTATCCCATTCCAGGAGTTGACGGTATTGCTTGATGGCTTTCTCAACGTCGAATGAGCCTATATCTATGGGTATGGCTCCACCCATTTCCTGTGACCTTGATAACCAATATGGATGTTGGTCTATCAGATATGGTAGACCATAACTTGCGTATTCGAAGAGTTTAGTTGGGACTCTTTTCTTATTGGTTTCATTGGGTTTGTAGGAGATCATTCCTAGATGTGAGGTTGTTATAGCCTGTAGTATTAGATCATGTTCTATGGGTGTAGAATCTGTATATAATTCTATTGAAGGGTTTTCTTCGGCTTTAGATTTTAGGAACTTCTGAAGGTTCAAATCATGATAACATCCTATGACTTTCAGTCGGCTACTTGGTACATGTTTCTGAATTTTTTCAAATATTTCAATGGCAATTTTAATTCCCGAATACTCTGAAATGGTGCCTGAAAAAATTAAGATGAGTGGCTCATTTCCATCCCATTTTTTTACTTTTAATTTTATTTTTGATAAGCCGGTTTTGTTTTCTAAAATGGTATAACGATTACCCAAATTAGCAACCTCTGTGCTATAAGATTTTTCAGCTAATAGGAAGTGATCAACCCTTCGGTGAAAAATCCTTTGTGTCAAATTGATGATGGGAATGAGTATCAGTTTTTCTAAGGTCGGATATTCATTTTGATAACGGATGTTGGATAAATAATTTTCTTGAACATCATAAACCAATTTGTATCTGAACCATTTTTTAAACAAGCTTGCCAGCGGAAGCAGTTCTAGTGATGTGATGATTATTAGATCAGGTTTTAAGGCACTTATTTTTCTAAGAAAAGTGATTTGAACTATTAATCTATGGAAGCTTTTTCTTTTGAAATAGCCAGTGTTCCAAAATGAAATGAGATCATTTTCGGTTTTTTTTATGCTTCCTTTTCCTAAAATGAATATTTGGTATTTATTTGCCTTAGCTAAAGAACAAGCTAGCTTGTCAAAGTGTCTGACATCATCAACAGGCTTTAGAACTGAAGCAATAAATATTTTTTTATAATTCACTCTACAAAAGAATTAAGGAGTGGAAAATACAAACCTATATATGGATTTACAAAAATTAATCGAATCGGCGTGGGAAGATAGATCCCTTATTGAAGAGAAGGATGTATCAGTGGCAATAAAAACGTTGATCGATGATCTTGATATTGGCAAACGTAGAATAGCTTCTCCTACGGCAGATGGATGGGTGGTGCATGAGTGGATTAAGAAAGCTGTCATTCTTTATTTTCCTCTGATGAAAATGCAGTTGATTGAAGTGGGTCCATTCCAATTCCATGATAAAATTAAATTGAAGTCAAACTACGACCAATTAGGTGTGAGAGTGGTTCCTCATGCAATTGCCAGATATGGATCATTTATTTCACGAGGAACTGTTTTGATGCCTTCTTTCGTGAATATTGGTGCCTATGTGGATGAAGGAACCATGGTGGATACCTGGGCTACCGTGGGTAGTTGTGCTCAAATTGGTAAAAATGTTCATTTAAGTGGGGGAGTCGGTATTGGTGGAGTACTTGAACCCATTCAGGCTGCTCCGGTAATTATTGAGGATAATGCGTTCATTGGTTCACGATGTATTGTTGTAGAAGGTGTAAGAGTCGGCAGAGAGGCCGTTTTAGGGGCCAATGTAGTTTTGACAGGAAGTTCCAAAATAATTGATGTTACTGGCCCAGAGCCTGTAGAATACAAAGGTTATGTTCCAGAAAGATCTGTAGTGATACCTGGCACTATTCCTAAAGAATTCGCATCTGGTATTTACCAAGTACCATGTGCTTTGATTATTGGTAAGAGAAAGGAAAGTACCGATAAGAAAACTTCATTGAATTCTGCCCTTAGGGAAAATAATGTGAGCGTCTAACATTATTCGATTTTACAAGTTGTTTAAGGAAAATTGCATGTGAGTTTAAGCACATACAGGCATATATTTGCGTTCTTAAAAATTTGGGTTCATGAAGTTTGAAAAAATATTCTTGTTTTTAACTCTTATCGTTTTATTGCTGGCATGTAGTAGTGGTTCAAATGAAGGGGATGCACTATTCGAAAAAGGTAAATACAAGGACGCTGTTGCTTCTTATAACAATTATCTGGAATCCAATTCAAGTGATGTCAAAACACTCTATAACCGCGGCAGAGCTTATCAAGAGTTGGGTGACTTTGACAAAGCAGAAGAAGATTTCATTTCAGCGATCAAATCTGAGACAAAAAATGTAAATGCGCGTTTGAGTCTTTCAAAGCTTTATTATGAGCAAGAGTTTTACAACAAAGCAGTGTTGTGGGCAGAGCAGGCGTTGGAAATCAATGAAAATTCTTCCCAAGCACATTTTTTAGCTGCCAGAGCAAAACACCAGCTTGGTTATGTTGATGGTGCATTAGAGTCATACACTTTATCAATTAAACTCAATAGTGACTTTGGTGAGGCTTATTTGTATCGAGGTGCATTAAAAATCCATTTGGGTAAAATTCAAAGTGCCTGTGAAGATTTTAGAAAAGCGCAAGTTCTTAATGTTAAAGAGGTTAGCGCTATCATAACAAAATACTGCAACTAATTCACGTTGAAAAGATATCTTAACTACTTCCGAGGCATAGAAACGCCATTTTATTTTTACGATATTTCACTGCTCAATAGCACACTTGAGGCATTAAAAAAGGCCAATAGATACGGTTATCACATACATTATGCATTGAAAGCAAATATCAATTCAAGAATTTTGGATGAAATCCGAAAATCTGGGTTGGGTGTTGATTGTGTCAGTGGGGGAGAAATCAAAATAGCTCTTGAAAATGGCTTTAGACCAGATCAGGTTGTATTGGCCGGGGTAGGAAAGACAGATAAGGAAATTGAATTTGCTCTTCGTAGTGACATTTTTTCATTCAATGTTGAATCTATCGCTGAGCTTGAAGTTATCAACGAAATAGCTAGCCGAATCGGTCAAAAGGCAAGGATTTCAATGAGAATCAATCCTGAAATTGAAGCTGGAACACATCATTATATCACCACAGGATCAAAGGAAAACAAATTCGGTGTATCTACTGATGAACTGATCCGTTCCATGGACTTCATTCGCTCATGTGAGCATGTTGCATTTATTGGATTACATTATCATATTGGGTCACAAATAACAGATTTGCAACGCTTTCAAGCGCTGACTGATCGGGTCAACCTACTTCAGGATACATTGCATGAAAATGGATTTAAGCTCCCTCATCTCAATTTAGGTGGTGGCCTTGGGATCAATTATGAAGACCCGGACAATGAGCCAATTCCGGATTTCGAAGGTTATTTCAAAATTTTTCATGATCATTTGAAAGTTCTTCCAGGTCAGCAAGTGCATTTTGAGCTAGGTAGATCTATCGTCGGACAATGTGGATCGCTCCTTAGTCGTGTGCTTTACATGAAGGAGGGTGGCCATACAAAATTCGCCATTCTAGATGCAGGTATGACGGAACTAATGCGCCCGGCACTCTATCAAGCTGTACATAAGCTTGAAAACATTTCTAGTCATCAACCTGATGACGTATATGATGTAGTGGGTCCAATATGTGAATCTTCGGATTTTTTCGGAAAGAAAACAGCACTTCCCAAGACGAAAAGGGGGGACCTCATAGTCATCCGCTCTACTGGCGCTTACGGTGAAACCATGCGTAACAACTACAATGGTCGCGAGTTCGCAAAAGCTTATTATTCTGACGAATTAGGCCATTAAAAAACCAAAAATTAGATACATTATAATTGCCAGTCCGCCTGTAAAAAGTGCATATGGGAGTTGTGTCTTCACGTGATCAATGTGATCCACGCCAGAAGCCATAGAGGATATTAAGGTAGTGTCTGAAATAGGGGAGCAATGATCTCCGAAAACGCCACCACCTAAGACCGCAGCAAGTGCCAGGTGAATGTTAATATCCAGTGTTTGAGCCAGTGGAATGGCTATTGGAATCATGATGGCAAAAGTTCCCCAGGAAGTTCCGGTAGAAAATGCGATGAAACAGCTCGTAAGAAAAATCACAGCTGGTGCTAAACCTGGTGCCAACCAGCTTTCAGTCACCGAAGCAACATAAGTTCCGGTTCCCATTTCCTTGCACAAATCACCCAATGCAAAGGCTAAAACCATTAAAATGGCCATTGAAAGCATTTCTTTCATTCCTTCAAGCGATTGAGTGATAAAAGTAGAAAGAGTCACAATTTTCTGAACTGAAAACAAAATTCCGGCTGTTAATAGACCTGTACACACCGCATAAAGTACGGATGCAGATCCGGAAGCATTACCAATGTACTGCCATAATTTCCCCATTATCGAACCCGAAAATTCGGCATCATATCCGGTAAACAACAGAAAAGCCGGCATACTCAATACCATTGCCCCGAGTGGCACGATCATGTTGAATGATTTTCCTTCCGATGTGATGACCGCTGATTCAGCCTCATGTATTTTTTCGGTCGTGTCAAAAGTATTCATTAAACCAAAACTCTTGTTGGAAAAAGCGGTATAAAAAACAAGGATTAATGTAAGGATCGGATAGAAGTTGAATGGAATAGAGTAGAGCAATGTTTTAAAAGGAGGCAGTGTTTCATACGCCGCTAACAAGCCAATAATATAAGCACCCCAGGCATTGATAGGAAATAGAATACAAGAAGGCGCGCTGCTTGAATCAGCGATATACGCGAGCTTTACTTTGGGAATACCATATCGTTTAAAGAGCGATTGAAAAACAGTTCCTACAGTAAGTATTGAAATATTCGATTCAATAAAAATCAAAAATCCTGTCAGTGCCCCAAAGACCTGAAGTTTAGATTTTGGGTTTTCTGATTGGTCTATTTTGTTTTGGAGACGTACTACAAATCCATCAATTCCTTTGGCTTTTTGAATAAGATGAATCAGCGAGCCGATTAACAAAGTGAATAGTATAGTTCTTGTGTTTCCTGCGCTCGCAAATACGTTTACCAGGCCGTTTATAGTAGCCATTATTCCCATCAATGGATTCCAGTCACATAGGATTAACCAACCCAGTAAGAGCCCAAGAATGAGCGATGGGATTACCTGTTTCGTTCGTATAGCCAGAATGATAGCCAGGACAGGAGGGAGTATTGTCAGTAACCCTAATTCTTTCATTTATTCTCAATGAGTGTTGGATCAGGCACATCACTTCCTGAATGGTACAAATAGGTATCAAATATTTGGCTTATGGCCTTTTTAAGTAGCTTATTTTGTTCATTTCCTTGATCATATTTGCTCAAATCCACACTGCCTTGCCAAACCATTTTTCTGGTACTTATATCTGTCAATTCGATGAGTAGAGCAGATTCAAGAAATGTTCTGGTGCTAAATGATGGGCCAAATCCAGAATATGGATTGGCATAAGGCGAAACAGTGCGTGTTTCTGATACTTGATTGGAGATGATTTCATAGCGAACAATAATATCCGGATTGAGATTTGATTTTTGATATTCCCTTCTGAACATCTGATTTTCTATGTTCGTCTCAATTTCATTAAAAAGGAGACTACCTTCAGCAGAGATATCAACTCCTTGGGTCTTATAATTTACTACGGAGAAATTTGTATAAGATTTGAATGATGCATCTTCATTTACAAAATGGATCACCTTCACTGTAGCACACTTGCAAAGGAGAATAATAGGGAAAATAAAAAGCCACTTTTTCATTCGTGGCTAAAGATAAATCATTAATAAACACAAGCCTCGGATTACAGGAGTCTGGCTGTGTTTAAAGAAGATAAAATTTTGTCAATGATTCGTTTGGATGTTTCTGAAAATTCATAAAGTATGTCGAATCGATCTTTATTTGGACTAAACATTAAGAGTTTGTCATATTCTCGAATATATCCCTTCTGATAAGAATCAATATCGGGGTTGTACCAAATAATTAGTTGCATGTCTTAGTCCTTGTGTATTTTCAAGTTTAATACAAATTGTTATTAGAAAGTAACCATTTTTTAAAAAACTAGATGATATAATTAATCAGGTAGAGTATCATTTTTAGGTTTGATGATGAATTGAATTGTTCAATCAATATTTTTTGTTTTCTTATTACTCGCCTATTTTGAATGGTAGTCACGTGATTAACGCTTTTTTTCTTAAATTCATTTTTGTTACTAAGCGCAAGAATTTTGTCTTTGATACCGTCTTACTTTTTATTTCTTTTCGTAATGGTTTTAGGGCAGGTTCCTGGTGCAACAAATGTGGCTGGAGTGTATCAGGGGAGGCCTATTTTCATTCAAAATACCTTTGATCCAGAAGAGAAGGATTTTTGCATCAAGGAAATAAGGGTGAATGAACGCACGATAGAATTCAATATGAAAATGAGCGCTATTAAGCTGGATTTCAAAGGATTGGATTTATACGCGCCAGTCACTATTCACATTGTTCATAAGGAATCTTGTCGCCCAATTGTCATCAATCCGGATGCAATTTTTTATCACAGCATATTCTCATTCAGTGAGATCAATATGTCAGATTCCACTTTGATATGGAAAACGCTAGGAGAGAAGGAGCATGGGCAATTTCTCATTGAAAAAATAGATATGGGAATCTGGCAGGAAGAAGCTGTGATTGAGGCCAGCGGACACTTTGAGAGTGCTTCTTATAAACATTACCCAAAAATTGAAGAAGGCTCCAATAAGTTTCGAATCAAATACCTCCTGCCTGATGGGAAATATCTTTATTCCAGAGAAATTGACTTTCATTTTTATCCAGATCCAGTCACTTTCAGACCTCAGAAAACGGATAAAATGATTTTTTTCTCAAGAACTGCATCATATAAAGTCTACGATGGTGGCAATTCAATAGTAATGGAAGGTATCGGCAAGGATGTAGACATAAGCAAGCTGCCTTCTGGCAGTTATGTCATTTACTTCAATGAAGATGATCCTGGACTGTTTATAAGAGAATAATTATTAGAATATCGAAAGAATCAACTCTCCTAGATTAATCCCAAAGAAGGTCTGGAATAGCGTCAGGACAAACATAGTGCCCAGAACAACGGGACATAAAAACATAATAGCGAAACCCAGAAATTTCTGAATAAATGAACCTACATAACCAGGATATCCTTGCGCGATTTCCTCATGCAATTTTTTGGTTTTCCACATATGTGCTGCGAAAATTGAAATCAAACAACCCCCTAGTGGTAGGAACGTGTCATTGGCCACATTCTGCGCGAAATCCATGAAAGATGTAGCTTTTTCGGCACCTATATAAGTGATAAAGTTTGTGAAGAAACCAGAATAACCATTAGATATCAAAGAAGGAATTCCCAAAACGAAAATACCCAAAGCGACCAACCAAACTGCTTTTTTTCTTTCTATCCCTTTTTCATCAACAATATATGCCACTGGTACTTCCAATAACGAAACAGTTGAAGTGAGTGCTGCAAAAGAAAGCAAAAGGAAAAAAGTAGAACCGACAACCACACCAAGTACAGGCCCTAGTCCTTGAAAAGCACCTGGAAGTACTGTAAATATCAAACCAGCGCCTTGTCCAGCACCCTCCATCGTTCCATGTGTGAGGTATGCCACCAATGGGAACATCATCAATCCGGCTATAAAAGCAATGCCCACATCAGCCAACGTAATGAAGGCTGCAGAGGAAACGATGTTATCATTTTTTGACAGATAGCTACCATAAGTGATCAATGCACCCATGCCTAGCGAAAGTGAGAAGAAGGCTTGACCCATGGCTTTTCCAATTACCTCAAGGGTGAGTTGAGAAAAGTCTGGAACCAAATAAAATTTCAAACCCTCATATGCATGGTCAAGAGTAAGCGAGTAAATAACAAGTCCACTGATCATTATGATCAATAGCGGCATGAGAATTTTAGATGCTTTCTCAATTCCACCTGCGACTCCTTTTGAAACAATGTACGCTGTGACTAACATGAAAACAAAAGCATATAAGCCAACCTTGAAAACGTCTTTTATGAAAGTGGAGAATTGACTCCCGATCTCAAAATGTCCCATTGACAATTCAAGGAAATATCCAAAAGCCCATCCGGCGACCACATTGTAGAAAGACAAAATAACCACACCACTAATAATACCTAGGACTCCAAGTAATCGCCATTTTTTATACCCTAGAGCTTCATAAGCTCCTGCTGGATTTAGTTGTGTCTTTCTCCCGATGGCTATTTCAGTAACCATGACCGGAAAGCATAATACGAAACAAAAGAAAAGATATACCAACAGAAAGGCGGCTCCACCACCGGCTCCAACCACAAATGGGAAACTCCATATATTACCTAAACCAACAGCGGATCCGGCTGCTGCTAAAATGAAACCCAACTTGTTGGAAAACGAACCTCTTGCAGTCATAAATTTTGATAATTAAAACACCAAATATAGTAAAATGCGTTTGTCTGAGTATTTAAAATATAATTGGTGATTTAATTAGTTCAAATCATCCTCATCCTGTGGGATTTCATAGGGAAAATTGAATAAATGATTTTTTTTGATTGAAGCGGCTACTCGGTGCGGTACGTAGGCTTCCCACTCTAAATTTCCTTTTTCAATCATCTCTAAAACTTCGTCCGAAATGATGTGAAGTAATTCTTTGTTGGCTCCTGTCACATCGTCAATCTTTCCATTTGACCTGATGTATTCGAAAAGATGAAATAAGTGAGGTGGGGGTGCGAATTTGCTCACGTTTTTAAATTCATCTGATTCGGTAGAGAAAGTAGGATAGACATAGAGTTTTACATTGCTACCAAAAAGGCGGCTAAATGACTCTAAAATTCCACCATTCAAATTTTTATAATAAGACTCATCAAAAATCTGCACAAGATTATAATAGCCCAGAATAATGCCTATTTTCTTTTGACGTGTGAATTTGGACAGATATGAAGCAAGCTTATAATGCTCCTGATAATTGGAAATCATTACATTTTGTCCAAGAGAGCACAGCAAGTCAACGCGATCCAAAAAATCGGTCTCGTCAAGCTCTCCTTCAAGGGTTAGATCGTTTAAGGTGAGTTCAACCAGAGGAACGATATTTCTGATTTCCACATCCGCCTCTTTTCTAAAAGCACGCATGCCGGTGAGCATCATATCGACACTTACGTGAGTGACTGGCCGAAAGCGCCCTCTAAGTACCAGTACATTCTTCTTGTAAAGCACT
>JBLICU010000004.1:0-85526 GCA_047632435.1 Cyclobacteriaceae bacterium | reverse complement strand
TAGCTACCGTGATAGGTGAACCCGTGTTGTTGGTCAATGCATTGCTGCCATCACTTAGGCTCACTGTATAAACTACACTTGCTCCTCCTTCTACTCCGTCGGTCGTCTTGACAATGTTGACTTCTGTGTTTGCGGCATTATCATCTGCATCGTCAATCGTTGCATCGGCGGTAGCTGTGTTTACCGTCCCAATACTTGGGCTGCTGATCGTGGCGCGTAAGGTCTCATTGCCTTCTATCTGGTTGTCTGTGGCTACTACCAAAGTAACTATGGCACTGCTTGCTCCATCGGCGATACTTATACTCGTAGGGAAGCTTGTCGTTAAATCTCCTTGGACTGCTGTACTTCCTGTTGCAAAAGCTATAGCTACCGTGATAGGTGAACCCGTGTTGTTGGTCAATGCATTGCTGCCATCACTTAGGCTCACTGTATAAACTACACTTGCTCCTCCTTCTACTCCGTCGGTCGTCTTGACAATGTTGACTTCTGTAGCGGCATTGTCGTCTGCATCATCGATCGTACCGATTCCGGTATCAGATACACTTATGCTTCCATTGCCTGAAACCAGGGATAAACTTACATTGAAGGTTTCATTGCCTTCTATCAGATTGTCTGATGCTGCTGGTACATTGACTGTTTTCGTTCCTGCTGTGCCTCCTGTAAAGGTGAATTGTTGAGTAGTACTTGTATAATCTGTTCCTAAACCTGTAGCTGTACCTCCTGTGAATGTTACATCAATTACTACATCGCCACTTACATCCTGGGTTAATTCTAATGTGAAGCTTACATTGCCGCCTTCTGTACCTGTTGCATCATCTATGGTTACACTTGCTGTGTCATTGTCGGTGATCGTAACTGTAGCACTTCCAGGTGCGCCAACAGTAACTTTCGTTGGAACATCAGAACTAACCAAAGTCACAACTATAGTTTCACTATTCTCAACCAATCCATCGTTTAAAATGATCACAGGAATGGTTGCTGAACTTTGTCCATCTGCAATAATCACAGTACCTGAAAGGATTGTATAATCATTACCTGGCCCAGCGGTTGCAGTACCTCCAATACTATAAGTAATGGTAATATCACTACCTGTATTGTTGGTTTTATTAAGCGAAACAGAGAATTCACCATTATCAGTTGGGGTCTCATTTCCGGTGGCGTCACTAGCACTTATCGTGACGGAAGCCACATCATCATCTGAAATAGTACCTGTTGCCGATGGAGTATTTAATGATACACCGCTTGGAAGACCAGAAGTTGATAAAGTAATTTCCACGGATTCAGTCGATTCTAAATCTGTATCTTCAATTACCGGTACAGTAATGGTCCCACTTGAAGCTCCATTAGGAATAACAATTGAAGTTGTGGAATTTGTATAGTCAGAACCACCAGTTGCTGAACCACCAGAGAATGAATAATTTACCGTAATACCTGAACCTGTATTATTCACCTTATCCAAAGTCACTGTATAGGTAATGCTGATTGGGGAACCAGAACCATTTTCAGAACCATTACCAGCTACTGCGATATCCAGATCAGCTGATTGTGTTATTGTTGCATCTACATTAGAAGCAGTTACACAGCCACCAACACTCAAGGCGATATTATTGTAATCACCCGCCACTAAGCCACTTATTGTAACAGCACCGGATTCAATATTGACATTATTAAATGATCCGGTTGCGTATGAAAGATTGTATGTACCATCTGGCACATCTGTAAATGATAAAGATATCGATCCATCTGAACCACCAAAAGTTGACGGACTACTAACACCAACAAGATTGATTTCAGGAATAGGCGTTACAGTTACGGTGGCTGTTGCAGCATTTCCGGTACCTAAACATCCATTTGAATCTGTTACACTGCTAATCGTGTAAGCGGTAGTGATCGATGGTGTGACTGGAATGGCAGCCCCACTCGCATAACCGGTAAGCGTCAATCCGGTATTAAGAACAACCGTATAAGGTCCTGTTCCCCCTGAAATGGCTACAGCAAGATTCGCAGTTGCACCTTCACAAATAGAGGTTGCACCACTGATGGTTGCAGCTGTTGATCCTTGATTAACCGTAACTACTGCCGGAGTAGCAGATATACCTGTCCCAGAACATCCATTGGCATCTGAAACTGATAAAATTGTATAACTTTTTGAAACCAATGGGGAAACATTGATTGGCGAACCGCTGACATAATTATTAACCGTAGTACCATCACTTAGAAGCAACCCATAAGGACTTACTCCTCCTGTAATTGTTACCGCCAAATCAGTAGCGCTTCCTTTACATATGGATGCTGTCCCTGTGATTGACGCAGCGGATGATGGACTGTTTATAGTAAAAGTGTCATTTGAACCTATTACGGTTTTGTCACAAACTCCAGTAAGATTCAAGGTATGTGCTCCGGGAGAAATTCCGGCTGTAGTGAAAATTGCGGCACCAGAAGCAACTGAAACACCACTTGCGGTGAGCGTACCTCCGCCATCGATATTGTAGGAAATATCATATGTCCCATTTGGCAGGTTCGTAGCTCCGGTCATGTTAACCGTTATATTGTTTCCCGAACATACATCCGCAACGGAAACCGAAGGAGTAACAGTATCATTATCGAGTATAGTGACAGTGGCCGTTTTAGGGGTACCAAGCGTTCCTTCTGTCGCTGGTAAGAGTGTTACTATAACCGTCTCGTTAGAGCACTCTGCAAGCAAATCATTAATTATTGGAACGGTAACATCCACAGTTTGAGTACCGGAACCTGTAGGTATTGTAACTGAACCACTCAAAGCCGTATAATCACTACCCGCTATGGCAGTACCGCTCACAGAGTAATACACAAGCGTTGCGCTATTCGTCCCAGTTTTTGTAAATCGAAAACTAGGGTTTGATCCGCCCTCCGTACCTGTAGCAACTAAAGGAGCTACGGTGATGGTTTTATCTGCTAAATTCTGACCTAGAATTGTGATAACTAATCTGCCAATATCCGTCCCATTGGCATCAGAGACAACATAATCAAACACATCAGTTACTGTGGCTGTATTTGTTACGTCTGTTGCATTTCTTGTATAGGTATATGTTCCATTGTTATTCCAGGCCAAAGTACCATAGGTTCCTGCTACAGAAGTACCAGGATCATTTGAAGTATTTGCGGGTATATTAATACTTGTGATAGACTCAACATTGAGATTATCACCATCTATATCTGTATCATTTACCAGCAAAGTTCCACTCCCGTTAGCATGAGTTATGCTTGTGCCAAGCTCAGAAATTTGATTAGAATCGTCAAAAGCAACTGGATTGTCATTGGTTCCGGTAATAACGATAGTCAAAACCTCCGTATCAGTGCCTGTACCATCGGAAACAGTATAAGTAAACGTTTCAGTTACAGTTTCCAAAAAGGCCAGCCCATCAACAGCACTATTATTTAAGGTATAAGTATAGGTTCCATCAGCTGCCCAATTCAATGTGCCATAACTACCCGTGACGTCAGTTGCTGGATTTGAAATTCCATTGATTAGGGTCACAGTTAATGGATCATAGTCAGCATCACTGTCGTTAGCTAAAAGTGATCCACTTCCGTTGGTTTCATTTATTGTTACGGCTCCTTCTGTGGTAGCATTGGTATCTCTTCTAGCAATAGGATTATCATTTTGACTGGTTACACCAATAAATGATATGGCTGTGTTACTCGCATTTTCGCTATCGTAAACGGTGACATTTATTTGTCGGGTCGTCTGATTGGGATTGGCGCTTGAGTTGTTGTAAACAATCTGTTCTATAGCAGCTTCATAGCTAGAAATAGCAGCTAAACCTGATAGCACAAGTTGTCCATCATTATTATTATATACATCTATAATACTTATTCCCGGAGGAAGTGTACCCAATACGCTCAAGGATTCGGAAGTGCCATCAAGTCTATTGGTTAAAATTAAAACAGCCTTTGTTATTTTGACATCATTGAGATCAGTGATATCAGTATCAGTATCAGAAATCTTAACATTTATGTCCCCTTCGGCAAAAGAAGTAGTAAAGTTCGCATCCGCAAGATTACTAGCATCAAGATCTAAATAAGGAACGCATTGATCACAAGTTGCACTTTGAGCGTTGAATGTTCCAGCGACTTTTTCTGATAATGTATATTTTATGTTTCCAGATTCAGTAAAGGTTTCGATCCTATTAGCCAAGCCATTCGCTCCAAACGGTCCGGTAATTACCCCTCCAGTAAGTACTACTTGTCCATGACCTGATTCGTGCGCATCGGAACAATTATCACCATCTGAATTGTAATCTTTGTGGTTTGGAATATTATCTCCATCTGGATCATAGAGTACATTCAACACATCGCACTTTCCATCCAAATTGGCGTCTACACATCCGCTTCCAACTGCTGGATCATCAAAATCTTCGTAGTTGGATATTCCATCTCCATCTTCATCCCCACTTGGATCTACCCCACCTGGCAAACATGCAAAACCTCCATTTAGACAAAATTCTTTTGAATCTGGAATTCCATCATTATCATCATCCAGATCATTGATGTCTTTTATACCATCATTATCAAAATCATCTCCTGGGCTTACTACAATATTTGTAGTTGCGGTATTGCTATTATCATCTCCATCTGTTAACACCAATGTTACATTTCGGTCAGCTACGTCCGGGCCAACACCAGTGTTTTCATACACTATTAATTGAATAGCTTGCTGATATTCTGCTACTGTACCCGTGCCACTAATTACTAATTGACCATCTGCATTGTCATAAGGGTCAGAAATAACCAAAATACCTGGCAGTGGCCCTGTTACTGTCAAAGTTTCAGAAGCACCATCTGGTCTGTTGGTAAGGATGATTGTTACACTTTCAATATTGTCACTTAAATCCCCGTCAACGATAGTCACATCTGTATCAGCTATGGCTATAGGAGAGCCTCCCTCTTGAAACGAAGTGTAGTAATCAAATGCTGTTGCTCCCGAACTGTTATTTCCGTCCAAGTCAATGGTTGGGGGATCATTTACAGGAGTAATATTAATAGTAACAGTTGCAGTGGATGATTCACCGTCCGGGTCAGTTATTCTGTAGGTAAAGGAATCCGTAAAGTTTTCAGATCCGTCATGGGTATAGATAAATGTTCCATCTGGATTTAATATAAATGTTGTTCCATTGTATGAAGGACCAGTAACCAACTGTACAGTAAGAGGATCATTGTCAGCATCCGTATCATTGACCACTACGCCATCATCCGCTGGGTTTCCTCCTGTCGTTGTTCCTGTAGCGTCATTGGCTGTCAAGGTTCCTCCTTCAGATAATATATATGTATCGTCAGTAGCTATAGGCTGATCGTTTATTGATAAAACTTTAAATACGATTGTATCACGCTGAGCTGAAAACTCTGTTTCTGCGTGACCAGAATTGTCTTTTACCTGAAAAACAAATTCTGCATATGGGTTTCCATTTTCATTTAAGTCCGGTGCGAAAGAGAAAAGTGTCTTATCTGTATACTCAGTATCAATTGCAGCTGCTCCACCATTGTACAATAATGTCCCGTTCGTCGGAAGTAATCTTATTATAACCGCTTCAAACGCATCCCCATCCGCATCTTCAAAAGAAAAATCCACATCATTGAAATCGAAGCTTTCATCTTCGTTGAGTACGATTGTTTTACCAGCACTGCTTGGAGTAGTCTGAGGGTCAGTATAACTCTCGAAATAACAGGCATTGGCCAGGTTGAATTCCACGACCCTTGTACCGTCATTACCGCCTCCTCCTGTAAATTGTTTTGATCCACCTCTTACTTGGAAAGTGCTTGCGTTTTTGAAAACAGCATATACCGTGTGTAAAGGCTCGTCTATAGAGCCAGGATTCACATCATTGTTATTAGAGGAAGTGAAGGTTGTGAAATTGTCTTCAAAGTCCCTTGTTAGGTTATTGATGTTTTCTATGGTGATTCCAGGACTGTCTTTCACACCCATAAAATCTCTGGTACCATTAATTCCATCCACGTCACCTCCAACTATTGAAACATCTCCTAAAGGAGTAGGAGTAGATGTATCTGCTGCAACCACTACTATCTCCAAATCGATGTACATATCAACGGTCGCATCGGTTGCTGTAAGGAAAGGTCTTAGTGTTTCAATATTTCCACTGTCATCATCTATGTCAGTTAGGGTAGCGTTCACTAGACCGGTAATTTCAACAAGGGCATCCAAACCTGTTGCAACATCACTAAATCGATAGATATCCCCAATGGTTCCTGCCACATTAGTTTCTAATGTCGGGGCTTGGAAATCAAGTAACGTAAAGTTGCCACATCCTATTTTTACAGTTGAAATTGCTACAGTGCTGTTAAGGCTACCATCATTTACAAAAATAGTGATTACTCTATCTGTGACATCCGGGTCAACTGCTATATTTTTATACTTTATGATTCTGAGTACATTCTCATAATCGTCAATATCAGCAGTTCCTGTCAATTCCAAAATACCATCTGCATTCGAATAGGGGTTTGTGATTGTAACACCCGGAGGTAAGGTGCCATCTACATATAAAGACTCGTTGATTCCGTCTAGCCTGTTGGTTAAAGTAATCGTCAGAGATTCCATTTGAGTATCTGTGGCATCTGTAATATTTACATCATTGTCTACTATGATTGTACCAGCAGAAGCATCTAAAACTGACTGAGTGAGATCATTCCCTGTAGTTCCTGAATCATCGTTATTATCTAAATCGACATTTGGTGCCGTATTACCTGAGACAGTAATTGTAATAGTTCCTTGATTTGATTTTCCTCCTACATTGTCTTCAACTGTGTAATAAACAATGGCACTTCCGGTGAACCCAGATACCGGTATGAAAGTGAGATTTGCCTCGTCATCAATTGAAAAAGACCCTAATGAAGCAATAATCAATGGATCATTGACAATACCTTTATTCAAACTATTGGATGGATCTATTAAGATCACTGTTGACACGGCTATAGTTCCATCAGCATCTGTATCGTTATTTGTTATTTTAGATAATACAACTTCTGTGTCTTGATTTGTAGCACCTGTATCGGCAGTAGCAACTGGTAAATCATTTACTTCTTCAACAATTACTGGAACTATGACATTTCCTACTGATTCAAAACCTTCATCATCTTTGGCAACTATCTCAAATGCCGAAAGTGTTCCACTTTGATTTGCAGGTGGTGTCCAAAATGCTTTTGAACCGAGCTGAATAATATCGTTTGTACCAGGGGAAAAAGCGGTCGCGCTTATTGGATCTGTACCAATGCGCAATGTGCCTTGACTAATCGCTTTGACCACAAAAGCAACAACTTCGCCATCAGCATCTGATTCATCAGCATTATCTTTTATTTCAAGAAAATCAATTTCTACTTCTGTTTCTTCCAACGTGGTTTCAACAGGTCCAATAGATGTTAGAACTGGAGGAAACTTGATGGACATGGTTGTGTTCCCGGTGTTACTATTTTGCGCACCATCATTGACAACCACAGTAATGATCCGATCTTCATTATTCGGGTTTACCGAAACATTGTTATAGACAATTTGATGTATTGCTGTCTGATAGTCGGCAATGGACGCTACACCACTTAACTCTAATACCCCATCAGTATTATCATAAGCATTTGAAACGATTATACCCGAAGGTAATGAACCTGTAATACTGAGCGTTTCATTTGACCCATTATATCTCGTATCAAGAGAAACAGTCGCACTTTCCATATTGGTGTCATCAGCATCGGTAATCGTTATTGTAACATCTGAAATAGCAACACTATTTCCACCCTTTAAAAATGTGGTAGTATAATCACTGCCAACCGAACTCCCATCCAAATCCAAATTAGGAGCTATAGCCCCATCATTGTCATTTACTGTTGTGGTTATGTCAAAATTGGTTCCAATTGTATAGCCTGATCCTGTAGTAATTGTAAGTTGAATACTTTCGTCACCCTCAATATCAGAATCATCAACTGGAGCAAGAACGATATCAGAAGTAAATGAACCATCGGCAATATTGACCGTACCAGAAGATCCATTGAAAGTCACTGCACCCGATTGAGTATAATCTGAGGTAAAGGTGGCAGTACCTCCTACATTGAAATTGGCACTCAATATACCAGAGTTGGTCCCACTCCTAGTAAAGGTGTAAGTAATATTTTGTATTCCGGATTCAGAAACTACAGACGGTGTTGCACTCAAATTTAACTCTACAGGGACGATTACTGAGACCACAGGCTGAGTGGACAATTGGACATCACAACCTGAAGCTGCCAATTCTTCCACAATTACATAAAAAGTGCTATTTTCTGTCAGGTTTCCGGTAGATATTGATAACTGACCGCTATTTCCTGTCGCACTATTGACAAGAACATCTGTGGATGCATTATAGAGATAATAGGTAAAGGATGAATTAGTAGGATTACCCCCATCACCAATGAGAATATTGGTAGATGTTCCTGATGTGATAGATGATGAACTGGCAACCACAGGAAAAGTCTCACTGGTAGTTGGATTCTGAGCCCCATTTACAGTTATTGTTTGTGTAGATGAAAGATAATTACCACAACTTGTTATATTATTGGTCGCTATCACAGATAATGTGACATTAGCGTTAAAGGGACCTAAAATAAAATCAATATCAGAACCATTCCCAGTCTCCGAAGCTCCCGGTATATCAACTCCTTCACTTTGTACCTGATATGAAACATCGGTCTCGGAACTAAGCAGTGTAAGTGTCACATATCCCCCATTACAGGTGTTATTGGTTGTTACATTCACAGATAAACTTGGAGCTGGCAGTGGATTCACCGTCACATCTGACAAGTCGGTCAGGTCGCTTTCACAGGTTGAGGCCCCACCCAAAAACCTGGAAGCTTTGATAACGACATTTGGTACATAAACCTGCGTGGCGTCTGAAGGGTTCTCCGGATAGGTGTATGTGGTAAGTGTAATGTCTGAGGTCGTACCTCCATGTGTATATCCGTGTAAAACATCTGGAGAGTCATCCAAATATGGAGTATACAAAACTCCTACAACAGAGTTGGACACTGTCAGGTTGGCCTGATCAGTATCAGCACAAACTTCGTCATCTCCCACCGCTAGTGACTGGTCTGGCAGAGTACAATCAATAAACTCAGTAGCCAAATCCAGGCTCTCGCAATTGGAACCTACAGAAGCCCTGAGTGTTACATAACCACCAACGTAGAGGTCATTGGCATCCACGTTTGCAGACCAAGCCGTTCCTGTTACTTTATTAGTCAAAGACAACTCAACACCATCTACATATAACTTGAAATCGCTTGGCGATGCAGACAAGGTACCTGAAAAGTTAATCAAACCAGAAAGGTCACTTTCGGTCAAATCAGCAGGCAGATCAATAGTTCCTGTGGGTGCTGATCTAGTCCCTATGGTTACAGAAGCTGCTGCACTTTCAGAAATACACGAACTTGTATTTGTTACTTTCACATCGTAGGTCGATCCTGACAACAATGTATTATAGGGTATTGTCCAAGTTCCCTGCGATGAAACCGTAGCACTAACAAGGCTACTTGCCCCTCCCGAATTATAAAGATTCACCAAGGAACCTTCAGGTTCAATTGATGTGCCTGAAATTACGGTTACGTCACCACAATATGAATCTGTTATTGCCGGGGTAGCTGATTGGGTAGAACTAGGAGTTGCTGTTGTCGTTGAAGCATCACTGACACAAGTTGATCCGATCCCCACAACTTTTGCAATTACAGTACCACAACCGAAATTACCTAACTCATCTGCAAGGGTTACAGACCATGCTCCCGTAATCCCATCTGTTACGGTACCAGTACCCAGTAAAGTACTACCCTCACCTGTCAATCCTGTTTCATTCATATATAAATAAACCTTATCTCCAGTAGTATAACTATCACCAGTTCCCGTATTTGCGCCGGTAATGACAGTTGTGCCGGCAGAAAGGGTTGTTGCAATGCTGGGATCTTTGGGAGTGCTACAAGGATTTGTGCACTTTCCACAGAATAGTTGGAAGTCTGTCCAACAGCCGAACCCATTTCCATCATTAAGATCCACCCTCATCCTGATGGCATAAATAACACCATTTGAAAACGTGGCATCTGACGAACTTAATCCTCCCTGAAAATCCCAGGCAGAGGCATTTGCCGTAAAAATTCCTGATACATAATTCGCATCGCCAACCCGAGAAGATTTAGATCCATTGGTAATAGTTCCTCCAGCAAGTGTTGTCGTAAAATCCGTATCGAACTGATATGCCTCCATTTCAATGGCATAAACGCCACTTTCAATATTCCCGTCAAGCTTGTTATTACCTCCATTGGGACTATTTATAATTGTATAATTCGGTGCATTATCGCAAGGAGCGTTGACCACTGTCACGTTGCAGGATGAATTTGAAAATTTTTCCCCTGAAGCCAAAGCCCGAATAGTAACAACATCGCCATCTGCCAAAGCTGTAATAGTTTGACTCCAATCTCCCAAACCATCTGCCGAAGTGACGTACCCAGTTGTGCTACCACCTGAAGAAACAGTGATAAATATATCGGCACTAGCTTCGGCAGTACCATCCAAGTCCGTCGTTCCGTTTTCTAAAATAGTATTCAAAACAGGACAATCCGTTTCAACCCCATTGCATGTTGAACTACTCAAATCATTCAAACTCGCTGGTACCTGGCATTCAATTAACTCTTCAAAAGCACACCAATTGCAACCTTCGTAATCTGAATTATCCAAACCTGCAATATCAGATAAAGAGGCATCAATGGCACAACTATTAGACGAGTTGGTGGCTGCACCAAATCTCAATCTTGTGCTCGTGGTTACAGCACTGTTACCCGGACCCTGAGTGGTAAAATTGCTCGTGATAGCAGAAATTGGAACAAAAAAATCATAAAAAACATCAACATTACCTCCTGAAGAAATCCCTGCTATTGCTTTTTGATGATTTGTGGTTCTTGCATAAGTTGCAACAGGACTTGTACATGAATTCTGGTTATCAATGTTATAAACTGAAACTGCGTCAGCATCATTTTTTGAATAGAGGACAACCGCTATTTCAAATCCTGGATTAAGAGCCTGAGCGTTGGGATCCAAGCTGCCGAATTGACCATCAGAATCAATTAGAACAGTATAACCTTTGGCATTTGGCCTATAATCCGATAATCTAAACCTGAATATAAAATTGGTCCCATCATTGGCAACATAAGCCGCAGCACCATTCGGATCAAAGGAAAAGTCAGTAAAACCGTAACTGGGTCCCGATCTGATATCGGCCAAGGCTTCCCCTGTACCAAAAGTAGGCAAGGCTGTCATTGAAATTTCAAATTCCCCAGTATCATCTGTCAAATTTGTAAATCCAGTTGCAGCGGAAGAAACATATCCATCCCCATTCGGATCTAAGATTGATGTGGATGCCGGTTCAAATATCACTCCAGGCGTCTGAGCGTTCAGCCCAACACCAAGCATTAGAAAAAAGATGCATGAAAGGATTGATGTTGATTTTAACCCGTGTCTTTGAGTATTGTCAACAACATTTCTCTGGTGTTTTATTAAAAAAAAATGAAAAAGGGATTGAATCGTATTTGAAACAAATAATCCAAAAGGGGATTTAGTCAACGGCATAAACTAATATCTTAAAAATGTGTTAAATCTTTCTATAGAGTAATATAAAACTCAAGTAGATGTCAATGGTTGGTTACATCACTGGATTAATGTTTCAATATAATGACAATTTCTATTTTATTGCTGAACTATTAGATGAATCACCTGTATATGACGATAAATTGGGTAATTGATTAGTACAGGTTTTTCTTGTAAAAATTTTACAATAATGATTTTCATAAACGGCTTGTTTTTTAGACATGAACAAGATGAGAATTTTCAAAATAGTTGACTCTGAAAGCATATTTCATAATATGTGAAACAGTGCTATAAATTAATTGGAACTATTTTCAGTTCGGGGTTCAGATCAATGAGGATTGCTTCAGAATCAATTCCTATTTGGGAAAAAACTTGCCGAGACCTTTCGAAAAATCAATCTCAAAAAGTTGTACTATTTATGCTGTTGGTCTTTGTGACGGGTACATCGACACGGTTTTTCTGATTATTCTGAAGTGATGTAAAATCTATTATTCAATTAATCAAAAAAACCCCATCCAAAAAGGACAGGGCTTCACCAATAAGTAAGTAACGTTAAGAATTTATTTTACTTTTTCAATGATTGCTTTAAAAGCATCAGGGTGATTCATGGCAAGGTCTGCTAAGGTCTTTCTATTGATTTCAATATTCTCCTTTTTAAGCATTCCCATGAATTTAGAGTATGAAAGGTCATATTCCCTTACCCCAGCATTAATACGCTGAATCCAAAGTGCTCTAAATTCTCTTTTCTTTGCTTTTCTATCTCTGTATGCGTATTGCATACCTCTTTCAACAGCGTTTTTAGCTACTGTCCAAACATTTTTTCTTCTACCAAAGTATCCTTTGGCTAGCTTCATCGTCTCTTTACGACGTTTTCTAGCAGCTACATGATTTACTGATCTTGACATTTTTCTTTCTTTTTTGACAACTGGCGTTTGATTTACAAAACTTGCTAACCAGTGATCGGGTTAAATAATTGAACCTGATTAAATATGAAGCATGTGCTTCACATTCGCTAAATCACTTTTGTGAACCAAAGTGGCATGCGTAAGATTACGCTTTTGCTTTGTTTCCTTTTTAGTCAAAATGTGACTTTTGAAAGCATGCTTTCTTTTGATTTTTCCGGTACCAGTTAATTTGAATCTCTTCTTGGCACTGGAATTTGTTTTTAATTTTGGCATTTCGCTACTAATTTATTTTTTTCTTACTACTTGTTGGTTTCGGTGCTAAAATGATCGACATCCGTTTTCCTTCTAATTTCGGAAGGAGCTCCACTTTCCCAATATCCTCAAGTGCTTGAGCAAATTTTAAAAGTAAAATCTCACCTCTGTCTTTAAAAACAATTGTTCGACCCACAAAATGAACATAGGCTTTCACCTTTGCTCCCTCTTCCAAAAACTTCTTTGCATGATTTAATTTGAAATTAAAATCATGGTCATCCGTGTTGGGTCCAAACCGAATTTCTTTAACTACTGTTTTTTGCGCTTTTGCTTTAATCTCTTTTTGCTTCTTCTTTTGCTCGTACTTGAACTTAGAATAGTCAGTGATTTTACAAACCGGAGGCACTGCTGTTGGAGAGATTTCCACAAGGTCTAACCCCTGTTCTTGTGCCAATTTAATGGCTTTGCTGAGCGGATACACATCAACTTCAACATTCTCACCAACTACCCGAACCTCTCGAGCAGTAATCTTGTCATTCACTTTGTAGGGTTCTTCGACGCGACCTCTAAACGGTTTTTTGTATGGTCTACTAATAGTTTTTATCTTTTGGATGTAACAATTTTCAAACGAAACGCAAATATCGACATTATTTTCACATTATCGAAGCTGACTATTTAATTATTTATGAGCGCTGCGATTGATTCTTTAAAGTTTGCAATAAATGTCGCGATCTTCAGGCTGCCTTGATCTCCTTGTCCGTGTTTTCTAATGGACACCAAGCCTTCTTCCTCCTCTTTCTCGCCAACGATCAACATGTATGGTATCTTCTTCACTTCAGCATCACGGATTTTCTTACCTATTTTCTCATCACGTTGATCTAGAAACCCTGTAATGTTATGCTCTTGAAGGGTGGCATGTAGTGATTTGGCATAATCATGGTACTTTTCAGAAATAGGCAATATAGCCACCTGTTCTGGTGCCAACCACAATGGAAAATTCCCCGCTGTGCTTTCAATTAAGATGGCAATGAAACGCTCCATAGAACCAAAAGGTGCTCTATGGATCATCACTGGCCTGTGTTTTAGATTATCATTTCCAATGTAATCCAGCTCAAATCGCTGAGGCAAATTGTAATCCACCTGAATGGTGCCCAGCTGCCAGCTTCGCCCTAAGGCATCTTTAACCATAAAATCTAGTTTTGGACCATAGAAAGCAGCTTCACCAGTTTTAACAACTGTTGTCAGCTTTTTCGCATTGGCAACTTCAGTTATTTCACTTTCAGCTCTGTCCCAATCTTCATCTTTGCCTATATACTTTTCAGGTTTATCAGGATCTCTCAATGAAATCTGAGCTGTGAAATCTGCAAACCCCAGCGCACTGAAAACATAGAGTACCAAATCAATCACTTTTGCAAACTCATCCTTCACCTGATCTGCTCGGCAAAAAATATGCGCGTCATCCTGTGTAAACCCTCTGACCCTGGTCAAACCATGTAATTCGCCACTTTGTTCATATCTGTAAACTGTACCAAACTCAGCATATCGGATAGGCAGCTCTTTATATGATCTGGGTTTTGATTTATAAATTTCACAGTGATGTGGACAATTCATTGGTTTCAACAAAAACTCTTCGTCCTCTGCAGGTGTACGAATCGGCTGAAATGAATCTGCACCATATTTAGCATAGTGACCAGATGTGACATACAATTCTTTACTACCGATATGAGGTGTTACCACTTGCTCATAGCCAGCTTTTAATTGTGCTTTTTTAAGGAAATTTTCAAGCCTTTCTCTCAAAACTGCACCTTTTGGCAACCATAGCGGCAATCCTTTTCCTACTTTTTCTGAAAAAGTAAAAAGCTCTAATTCCTTACCTATCTTTCTGTGATCTCTCCTTTTAGCTTCTTCTAAAAATTCAAGATATTCAGTTAGGTCTTTTTGTTTTGGGAAAGTAATGCCATACAGTCTGGTCAACTGTTTTCTTTTTTCATCCCCTCTCCAATACGCCCCTGCTATGCTTAATACTTTGGCGGCTTTTATAAAACCTGTATTTGGAATGTGTGGCCCTTTGCATAAATCAGTGAAATTGCCCTGAGTGTAAAAAGTGATTGTACCATCCGCAAGATCTTTTATAAGTTCTAACTTATATTCATCTCCTTTTTGAGTAAAATAATCAAGAGCTTCAGGTTTACTCACTTCTTTTCTTGAGAATACATGTTTCTGGCGTGCCAATTCCAGCATTTTGTCTTCTATAAGTTTCAAGTTTTCTGAATCGAAATCCACATCGTCAAAATCCACATCGTAATAAAATCCATTATCAATGGCTGGGCCTATTCCTAATTTCACGCCTGGATAAAGTGCTTCTAGTGCTTCTGCCATCAAGTGTGCAGACGAATGCCACATGGTAGACTTGCCTTCTTGATCATTCCATGTGAGTAAACTCAAAGTGCTGTCTTCCTCAATCGTCTTGAAAGAATCTACGACCACACCGTTCACTTTTGCTGCCAGCACATTTCTTGCTAGTCCTTCGCTGATACTTTGGGCAATATCAAAGGATGTAGATCCTTTTGGATATTCTCTCACACTGCCATCTGGCAAAGTGATCTTAATCTCACTCATTCTATTAATCTCTTTGGTGTAATTTCAAGAATAGGTATTTTTTTCTCCTCTTCTTTTAAAGACCGCAAATATGCAATTTTTCGTTCAACAAATGCTGATTTCTGTACTGCAATTGAATCTGTTGAATCTCTTTTAATAAGGACATCATATACCAGATTGGAGGAAATAAGCCAGCCTCTTTCCTGAAACACATCAGCTTTCGTCAAGAGTAGATGCCGCGAGGAATCAGTGGCAAGCACTAAGTCCAAGTAATAGATAGCAGAATCATATTGTCCTTCTTTTCGGTACCAACTGGCCAGTTGCAGCTGCATTTCAATTGATGTATATTCAGAAAGCATATTTTTTGCTATGCCAATGCTATCCATCTGATATAGTGCTCTGGCCATAAGCAAAGCTTCTTCCTCACTGGCTTCTGATCCCTGTGACTTCAAAATAGCATAGGCCTTTACTGTATTCCCACCCTTGAGCAGAATGGGCACATAATATTTGGTGATCAGGAAATTGGACGGATCTGTATTAAAAAGTTCAGATAAACATTCCTTCATTAGCAGAGTATCCTTTATTTGCACTGATTGTTTGACTGCAAATTCAAAACTTTCAGGAGATCGAAATTTATCTATGTAATCAAGAATAAGTTCTTTGGTGCCATCAAGACCTTTAGCTCTATAGTTTGATAACACCCGATATTGGGCAAGTTCTTCATCCAAACCATTATAAAATTCCCATTTATCGAGCAATGCAATCAATTCTGTATACTGATCATTGTTTAGATAGTATTGAAGAAAAAGTCTGACAATTTTAGGATCAAGGCCATTTTTTTCCAGGAAGGTGTTTAAGTCATTGATTGATTCCTCTGGCCAATTGAGCTTTTCATAGTAATAAAGCTTTTGTTGGAGCAGTTGATCAGATGGTTTTTCTTGATATGCCTTATTTACTTTTCTCAAGGACTTCCAATAGTAGTCTGGGGAAACTACAGGCAGTTCTATACGCTGATCCGATGAGCGGGTACACGAAAATAGAAGCAGAATAACAATGAAAGGAATAAATCGCACTAAAGGTTGAATTCAATTTTAAACTTGAGTCCAAATTTATTAACATCTGGCTGATCAATGTAAGTTATCCTGTGAAAAGCTTGAACAGTTAAAACCCTAAATATATTTTCTACACCATATCCGAGTTCGATATATGGACGATGATCCAATTTGGTAAAAAGTGGAAGTTCATTCCCATTTTCATCTACTGGATTCACTGTTAGATTCGCGTTTTTATCACTTATTTGTCCATAAAGGATGTCGGCACTTGCGATGGATCTGAGTTTCATTTTTTTCAACAATGGAATGCCATTGAGCAAAAGACCTTCAAATGAATGTCGGTAACGGAGTTCGACGAACTTGTCAGTTGTGAACTCGAAAAAATCCATCAAATTATATGCAAACCCTACATATGCAAATGTTTCATTTCCTATTGGATTGTAAAGCAAGGGGTACGGCACATTGCCTAGGATAAAACCACTCGTCAATTTGAATTGAGATATTCCCAAAAAAGCCAATTTTTGACGTTTTTCAAATGAAAACTTAAACTTGTGATAGTTGAAATCACTTCCAAGAATATTATTGATTCCCAATGTGTAGTCCAGGTTAAAAGCTGGCCATCGAACGGTACCAAGACTTACCCGATTGTTGTCGTCGATGATAAACAATTCGTCCTTGGCATAACGAGTTGAGATGGTAGCTTCTGTAACAGTATAATTCCTGGATGTAGTTAAATCCCTAGTGGATGTGTAATATTGAAAGTCAAACAAGGATTTGAATTGTTCATGTTTAAAAGAAAAATCTGTAGACAAACCAGCACCTAGCTGACGAGAGAAACTCCAGCGCGTCTTTTGTATATTGAATGGTTGAGTAAGATTTCCAAATCTACTAAGAAGAAAGAAAGTGCCATTGGGGTCTAAATTTTCATTCAGTAGCCAAATCTGTTCTACTTCGCTCACATGCTCAAGTTTCATTTTTGACCAAGGTTGCCTCTTCAGAATGTGCTCAACGTATACCCGATACTTCCACCTATCATCACCAAAACCATAACCAAAATGCCCGCCAAAAACCCACTTATTGCTTAGGGCAATGGTACTTCTGGCGCCAAAACCAATACGATTTCCTTCAATATTGTTGTTACCATAAAAGGTGGTGTACGGCCCATAATCAAGCATGCCAACTCGATAATAACCATTAAAGGCGAATTTCGCAGCATTCATTCCGTGCTTCACTAGAGGAAAATTTTTGAGCGTATCAATCATTTCAAACACATGAACCTCTGTGCTTGTGAGCGAGTCATGACGCATTTCATTCCAATAATTGGCATCATAAACACCTACACTTTCATCCATTGATACAGGATTCAGATAAAAATTCTTTTCATAAGGTTCATTGATTTTGTAATCCTTGGTTGAAACGTAGAATTTGGCCAATATCCCTGGTGTTACTTTATTTATTTGGGCCATATCAACAACCACACGTGTTTTTTGAGGTAGCCATGGACCTGCTTCAGTTTGAATCAAATCCTGTTGAATTTTCATCTTTTCGACAAAATTCAAATTCGCAGTTTTAGGGATTGTGGCATCTATGCGCATAAGTGCGTAATCGGCTTGGGTTATCCACATGGATCCGGAAAATGCAAGATCTTGTTCACGTTTAGGATAAAAATCTAATTTGTAACAAAAGCGTCCTTCTACATCCAAACTATCAATTAAATCAAAATCATAATACAGCCTCCAGCCATCAGCTATGGGCGATACGAATTCCTTTGAAATGATACTTAACCAGTTTTGATAGAAGTTATACTGTTGAAATGAGGCGCCAATGACCTGGGAAGAAGTGGTTCCATCTGTGATTCCAACACCACTCACTTTAGTTTTCAATACATTTTCATGTCTATAAGTAGGATCTTTTCGATAATAATATCTTGATATAGCTTCCGAAAGAAAAACCGGCAAAATTGGCTGTCCGTCTTCCCCAGCAATTTGAGCGATGCTGTCCATGACGTCAGTAATATTCGAAATGATCCTTCGCTTACCTATCGCATCAGGAATCTTATCAACATCAATCTCAATCTTGGTATAGCTTTCATATTCGTAAGCATCAAGAGATCGCATGTCATTTTTGTTTTTGTTTCTAACCACTTTTCGCAAAATGGGAAAAGCAGGGTTTTCGCCTGAATAGACAATCACCTCACCTAGAGTCACCAAATCTTCATCTAACTGAAAATTGATTATTTGATTTTTCCCCTGAACCAATGGTTTGACCCTCTTTATAAAACCAACGTACCGGACCTCAATGGAGTCCGTATCCAGATTTGTCTTAGCAATAAAATTTCCATCAAAATCAGTAATTGCACCTTCAAGCGTTCCTGTGAATATTACATTAGCAAAGGGAACGGGGGTTCCAGTGGCAGCTTCGGTTACTTTTCCACTTACAATGGTCGTTTGAGCTTTTGCATTTAGGCTTCCGAAAGAAACCAACAAAAAAAAGACAAAATGCTTTAATAATTTCACTTCAGTGTTTTAGAAGAATCCGCAAAACACGACAATATTCAACAATAGTCTAAATAAAGTTTTCAATCAATACAACTAGATTTGAATTATGACCAATATCGAAGGAAATATTAAGTGGGGAATCATTGGATGTGGGGATGTTTGTGAAGTCAAAAGTGGCCCTGCTTTCAACAAAGTCTCAAATTCCGAACTTGTGGCCGTGATGCGCAGAGATGAAGCCAAAGCAGCTGATTACGCTAAACGACATGGAGTTGGAAAATACTACTCAGATGCTCTATCTCTGATCAATGACAAAGACGTCAATGCCGTTTACATAGCCACTCCACCAGCTAGTCATGAAGCCTTTGCTGCAATGGCCATGAAAGCAGGCAAACCTGTATATATCGAAAAACCATTGTCGGTAGATAGTGACTCAACACAACGAATTGCGGCCATGTCGGCAAAACTCCAAGTCAAATCCAGTGGAGCCTATTATAGACGTAAATTGCCCTTGTTTCAAAAAGTAAAAGAGATAATCCAATCAGATCAATTAGGCACTATTTCATTGATTTCCATTCGATTGCTTCTTCCCAGAAAACTTGATGGAATTGCTCAAACTGATTTCAATTGGAGAATTGATCCACAGTTTTCTGGCGGTGGTTTGTTTCATGATCTTGCACCACATATGCTCGACATCATCTATTGGATATTTGGTATCCCCATTCATTTCACGGGAAAGTCTTTGAATCAGGGTAAAGCTTATGATGCTCCAGACTTCACCTATCTCAATGCTACTTTCTCACACAATATTGCCCTGAATGGCATTTGGTCATTTCATATGCCTCCATCCGAAAAAGAAGACACTTGCCACATTATAGGAGAAAAAGGGAGTTTAAAGTTTTCATTTTTTGACTTGAACCCGCTTGAAGTGAGAAGTGAATCAAACTTGGAATATTTTGAATTTATAAATCCAGAAAATATTCAATTGAACATGATCAGAGATGTAGTAAGATATTTCAGAGGAGAAGGCGAAAATCCGTGTTCCATCGAAGATGCCCTTGTTTCAATGCAAATGATTGATTGCGCCAGCAAATAGTAATTCAGATATCTGAAATCACTCTCCTTTAAGGTCTTTTACTTGCTTCTGCAGATCGACTACCAAACCGGCTATTTTCTCTAAGGTAAGCTCAGATGCAGATTCTGGGTCTGGAAATTCTATACTGATATACGCTTTCGCCTCCCAAATTTCCATTACTTCATCAGGATCAACTTCATACGCAGAATAAGATTTATTATCTGATACCAAAAAAAGCTTTCCCTTTTCCTCAACATAGTTGAAAACTCGTTTGTAAACGACTCCCTCCTTGTGAGTTAACAACACATAAGTCTTTCCATTTTTTATGTCCGTGATTGACTCCAGATATTTTCCAATTACAATCGATCCAGAAGGGATCGGCAGCATAGAATCTCCTGATATTTCAAATGCCCGGTAGGTAGCATTTCCAGGAAGCATTGGCAGTCTAAACTTTGGCAATTCGGTGAGATATTCCGGATCAGCATATCCATTTAGATAGCCTGCAGCAGCTTTTTGTGGCACCAATTCTATGTTTTCATTGTCTTCTTTATCAACAGTGATAGATAATATTTTTACCCTTTCCTTTACTTGATTTGGAATTGGTTTTCCAGTGGTCAAATCCCTCGAAATCAAATGCTCAGACGAAACACCCAATACTTTGGCTATCCTAAGTAGGGTTTGCAATCGAGGCTCGGCCCTGCCCTCTTCGTAAGCCCCAACCAATGAGCGTTTGATACCTACTTCATTGGCAAACTGTTCCTGTGTCTGACCCGCTCGTTTTCTCAGATATTTTATATTTTCAGCTATGCTTACCATTTTCCTTTGTATTTATAATCAATTGTAAATTCTCACGAATCAAATATGATGAAATTCAAGTCATCTTTACCGGTCTTGCCTATAGAATATAAATGCAAATTATGAAAATCACGGGTATGATTGATGGTATGAAGCTTATCTCGAATTCCAGACACAACTTCCTTTAATGTACGCTTGGCATCCACCAACACATAACCATACATATCACGTCGCTCTCTCACGGTTGCAAAAAATTTGACTTGACATTTTCCAGATCGAAGTTTTTTAGACGTGATTTTCAGCTTGAAAAAGCTGTCAAAAGTTATGTCAGCCTCGACCATGCTCAGATCCTCAACTCTAAAATTCTTAGTATCTATCATATGTATTTCTAATTATATTAGTAAATATGATTTTATTTTTAGTAAAAACAAAATAAACTAATATTTTTAGCTAAATATTTTAGAATTGGGAATTTGCTAAAAGCAAACGGTTCAATTTGACAATTTGGGATATCTTATTTTCAAAAGCATCAAAAAAAAAGCATGAATAACGTTGCAGATAATTTACAAACGTTTAATTTTTCTTTTTCAAATATTTTCATCACCCATCTCTGACTAAATTAAATGCTCGAATTATTCATTCTTTTAAATGTAATCAGCTTATCTCCATCTGATACATCAACTTTCGTCAGTCCAGCCCAATTAATCGAGCAAGCCAAAGCCTTTGAGGAAGAGGATAAATACAGCGATGCGATTGATCTATATCTAACAATCTCAGAAAATGACACGAGCTATATTCAAGTCATGTCCGAGCTCATGTCAGCTTATAATAACATAGATGAATACGAAAAAACTATAAAATTGGGCCATGTTATCAAGGACCTACCGAGTCAGTTCAGAAATGACATTTATATCTCATTGGGAAATGCATATTTGGACGGAGACAATATCGAAACAAGCATAAAAATTTATAAAGAAGGATTAACACTTTTCCCTTACAGTCATGTTTTGATGTACAATCTAGGTCTGGCATATAGGAAGCTGGATCAATATGAAAACGCTGTGGCATACTTTAAAAAAAGTGCCCAAATCAATCCCTTTTACAGCAGTAACCACATGATGCTCGGGTATATCTCCATGCTCCAGGGCCATAGAACTAAATCTTTATTGAGCTACCTCACTTACCTGGCCATCAATCCGGATAAGAATTCCATTTTGATCTTTTTGGAAAATATGGTCAATAATGCCATTAGACCAGAAGGAAGTATTAAAGCCTTTGAGGATAATAGCCAATTTGAACATTACGATAACTTGCTCAAGTCAAAAGCTGCCCTTGATAGTCGATTTACAAGAAATGTAGATTTTAATGTTTCCATTGTTAAACACGCTGAACTTTTGTTTTCGAAACTCCAATATGAGAAAAATACGGATGATTTTTGGATGAATTATTATGTGCCTTTTTATACTCAACTCGAACGCAATCAGCTAAGTCCTGCTTTTATTTATTTCATCTTGAAATCTACCAATAATGAAGAGGTGGCGGCTTGGATAGAAAAACATGATAAAGAGAAAACTGATTGGGTCAACCTCGCCAATACCTCATTAAAAGAAAATAGAATCACGATAAAAACTGAAATTCTTGGTAAAGGTGACACCTATAGTGGCTGGTATTTCAATGACAACTCACTCAGCGCAATCGGAAACCAAATCGATGAGGAGACCAGGACTGGCCCATGGCTATTTTACAGCATAAATGGACAATTGAATGCTACTGGGGAATACTCAGCAAGTGGCCTCAAAATAGGTGTCTGGGAGTATTATCACGATAACGGACAGCTTAGTCGCATCGAAGAATTTGATGATCAGGGAAATTACATCAAACCAGCAGAATATTTTTACGAAGATGGCGCCATGTCAATTATTGCCTATTATAATGGTATTCAACTTGATAGCCTGGTTGAATACTATTACGAATGTGGGCAAATCAAGGAGCGAATGCCTTATGACAATGGGGTGCAATCCGGAAGTGGAATACTTTACCATTTAACTGGCGAGAAAAAGGTGGATTATGTTTTAAATGAAGAAGAACTTAATCAAACATACACTTACTACTTTAAAAATGGTCAAAAAAGCAGTGAGTATATCTATGAAAATGGGATCCTCAATGGGCCTTTTAATTCTTATTATATAGATGGGCAGGACAATGAAATTGGCATCTATAAAATGGACTCATTAGATGGAGATTGGATCGGTTACCATCCAAATGGAGAAATGAGCTACAAAGGTTCGTTGAACAATGGCACAAGAATAGGACAATGGACCTATTTTCATTCTAATGGAAATCCAAGTGATGAGTACATATATGATGATGGAGAATATCATGGCATACTCAAAAACTATGGGAGGCAAGGAAATCTCCAGGAAATCACTCAATACAATCATGGATTGTATGTAGGTTATACTTATTTCAATTTAGCCGGTGACACTTTGTCCAATGCTTTTGATCTTGATGGAAACATGGACTTTGAAAGTCATTACACCACAGGTGAATTACATGCAAAATCTGCACTAAGCAATGGTAAAACTAATGGCCCCTACACTTCCTATTTTAAAAATGGCAAGGTTTATCAAAAAGGAACCATGAAAGATGGGGAATATCACGGGGTTTATGAGGAATACTACCCGACTGGAGACCTCTATTCTACTTGTAATTATACCAACGGAACATTGGATGGTTATTACAGATCGTTCTTCAAAAATGGTCAGCCGGAACTCGAAGGTTGGTATGTAGATGGAGAAGCAGAACAGCTTTGGAAACAATATTTCCCGGATGGATCAAAAGATCAGGAGCTATATTATATCAGCGGTGATCTCAATGGTTGGAAGAAAAATTTCGCTCTGGGGGATAAAATTCATCGCGCCTTCAAATATGACAAAGGTACACTCGTTGGCTTGAGACAATATGATACGCTTGGCACAGTCTACCATGAGGCAGATGTGAAATCAGGAACAGGTTGGCGTGCAATGCTAACAGTGGCTGGTGACACTACTTTCAAAGCGCATTCCCAATGTGGATACTTCGATAAAGACATATTCAACTATTATCCTAACAAACAAGTTGAAAGTCGAAATCCAATGAAGAATAGTCTTTATGAGGGGAAATATGAGGGCTTTTCTGTGGATGGAAAGCTTGAAACCATCGGGAATTATATGAATAATGAGAAACATGGCAGCTGGAAATGGTACTACGAAAACGGTCAGCTAGAGTCGGATTACGAATACATAAAAGGACTAACCGCAAATCAAATCAAAAGGTATTATTACAATGGTCAACTTGAATCCAATTGTCAATATGAAGAAGGTGACAATGAAGGCCCTTGTTCTTATTACGATCTAACCGGAAACTTACAACTTACCAGAATCTATGTGAATGATGATATGATTGGCTATCTAAATAACCAAACACAGGACACCATCAACTTTCAGGAAAAGGGTGAATTTATATTAAAAGCCACTTTTCCGAATGGAAAAACATCAGTGACGCAAAGTTATAAAGATGGTCTAAAGGAAGGTCCGGTCATCTATTTTAATGCAAATGGAACCAAATCTGAAACTATTGATTATCATTCCGGGGAAACTCATGGTAAGTGGGTCAGGTATTATACCAATGGAAATATTCATACAGAAAAAAATTACTCGTATGACCTTAAAAATGGAGATGAAAAAGCATATTACGAAAATGGACAAATCAAAAGTATCATCCCTTACAAAAATGGAGAGGTAGATGGCACACAGATCATCTACAATCAAAATGGAACCATCAAATCACAGACATTTTATTTGAATGGGTATATCTATTGAGTGTATAAAGAGGTACTTATTTATTGCCTTAGTATTTGGAGAGGTGAATGTCTCTGCGCAGCTCAATCCGGAGGAAGAATTTCGATCCTTTAAGTCAACCTACCCTGATGAGGCCGCTGTTTACGTTATAAAAAAAGAAACAGTAACCTATTCCATTGAAAATGATTCAGTGAAGACTACCGTAGTGGTTTATGAAGAATTGCTACATCTCGGGGAAAATACTGTCAGATATGCTGGAGATAAAATTTACTCATCGGGATTCTACCAAATTTCTGATATAGAGGCTTATACTTTGGTACCTGGAAAACGCAAGTATGAACGAATCGATGTTACAGAATTTAAAGAGTCATTTGATCGAGACTCCTACGTTTTTTACGACGACAGTAAGGAAATTTCTTTTACATATCCCGGGGTACAAAAAGGTGTAAAGACTATCTTGACCTACAAAAAAACTATAAAAGACCCTCGCATGATGGGGATGTTTTTCTTTAATACATACATACCCGTGCATGAAGCATCTTATCTGGTGAAATATGATCCTGAAATCAAGATCGTTCCTCAATATTTCAACATGGAAAATGTCAAAATTGAAACCAAAGAAAAAAAATTAGATGATGGCAGTCACACTTTCACTTTTAAGGCCTCTTCGATTGATAAAATCAAATTTGATATGGATTGTCCTTCTTACAATTACCTGGCCGCTACTGTTTATTGTCCTGTTTTTAGTTTCAAAAAAAGTGATGGATCCGAAACTTTGCTGCTTTCCACTCCTGCCCAACTTCACCAGTGGTACAGAACCTTTCTGGACAAAGTGCAGGCTCCCAGTGATGAGGTGAAAGAACTGGTTACCACCATTATCAATCCCGATGATACAGATTTGGAAAAGGTCAGAAAAATCTACTATTGGGTACAGGCCAATATCAAATACATCGCTTTTGAAGATGGCATGCGGGGCTTGATACCGCACCCAGGAGAATATGTGATCAGTAAGCGCTATGGAGATTGTAAAGACATGGCCAGCTCGATTGTAAGTATGCTTCGCGAAATTGGTATTGATGCGCATTATACCTGGATTGGTTCTCGTGATCTTCCATACAAATACTCAGAAACCCCCTCTCCCATTACGGATAATCATATGATAGCGACTTTTATCCTTGACGGAAAAACCTACTTTCTGGATGCGACAGGTCAATACACACCGCTTGATTATCCCACAAGCATGATTCAAGGTAAGGAATGTTTGATATCGCTGGGCCCTGATGATTTTAAAATCGAAACAGTTCCGGTTATTCCAAAAGAGATGAATCTGATGTCCGATAGTGTGAAATTGACTTTGGATGACGGCACAATAAACGGAACAGGTCATGTGACGCTCACAGGTTATGCTAAAGTGTTTAACACTTATAAACTGATTAAATCAAGTCAAAAAAATGTAGATAATTACGTTGAGCGTTTGCTGGGAAAGGGGAGCAACAAATTCGAAATTGGAGACTTTACCGTTTATAATGTAGATGATCTCTCCAAACCCATTAATTTGGATTATTCCTTCTATATTTCGGACTATTATCGCAAAGTTGGAGACGATATTTATATCAATCTGATATTGGATAAAACGATGACGGATGCACTTCTGGAAAACAGAACCGTACCGATCGAAAATGACTACAAATACATCAACAGGAATGTATCACAGTTGTCCATCCCAGAAGGATATACGGTAAGCTCTCTTCCCGCCAATGAACAAAAAGAGAATGAAAATTTCGGATATAATATTCAATATGAAGTATCCGAAACTGAAGTAATTGCCATCAAAGAATTTTATGTGGATTACCTGCTCATGCAGCCAGACCAGTTTGATTCATGGAACGCCATTATCGCAGACTATGCCAAAGCTTGCCGCAAAGCACTTATTATCAGCAAGAAGCCTAACTAATATGAATATTAATATCACCAAGATTATTTCACTAATCATCGGATTTGCAGGTCTCCTCACTTCCATAAACGCTCAGCAGTATGAAAGCTACAAGTGGGACAATGAGCGAACCTTAACCAAGCTAACTACTGAGGAAGAAAACTATCCTTTGTATCAAATCCAGAAAAGCGAGAAATACGAATTTGCGTATGATTCGGCAAATAATAATAGTCTGGTTTGTTTTGTCACCAATCATGAAATCATCCGGGTAAACAATGATGAAGCTTTGAGCAAAAGCAATCAGATTTATATTCCACTCTACAACACCATAGAACTCGTTGATATCAAAGCAAGGGCCATCACAAAAGATGGACGAATGATCAACTTTGATGAAACGAACATTAAAGAGCTGGCAGACGATGAATCAGGATATAAAATATTCGCAATAGAAGGCGCTGAAGTTGGTGGTGAAATTGAATATTACTACACTCGTAAAACCTACAGCAACAACTTTTTCACACGGTATTTCCAATTCAATTATCCCGTTAAGTCTTTTGACTTTTCCTTAAAATGCCCTGAAAACCTTGAATATGACTTTAAGATTTATAATCTCGATGCTAAAGTCAACCAAACAGATACGGCGAAGGCTTTCAACAACTACAGTTTCTCTGCCCAAGACATACCTGAACTTCACAATGAAGACTTTGGCGCTTATGAAAATAGCAAAATGAGACTGGAAGGCAAACTGGCTTACAACAGCGTATCTGGAAGTGGGCGACTTTTTACCTGGGCAGATGCCGGCAAACGTGTATATGATCAGATTTACACTTTAGACAAAAGCGAACAAAAAGAGCTGGCTAAATTCATCAAATCACTCAACCTCTCTGGCTCACCTATTGAAGCGTTCAAGCGGACAGAACACATGATTAAAACCAATTTCTTTCTGGAAGAAGATGCTGGTGATATGGGTATGGCTTTGAATTCTATTATCAAAAACAAATACGCCACATCCAAAGGATTCACCAAACTGTATGCTGCCATCCTCAATCATCTCAATATCAAACATGAAATCGTGTTGACATCAGATAGATTTAAAAGAGCCTTTGATCCGAATTTTGATTCGTGGAATTACCTCGATGAATATCTGATTTATATCAGCGATGCAGATCAGTTTCTTTCACCAAAGGATACACCTTTCAGGCTGGGAACTATTCCAACTGTTTACTTAGCCACTTATGGCTTATTTATAGGATCTGAGAAAATTCAAAATTTCACCTATCCTATTTCACGCATTGGATTTATCCCAGCTCCATCTTATAAGGAGAATTTTGACAACATGGATATTGATGTTGCTTTTAGCGAATCACTGGACATGAACACAGTGAGCTTGACAAGAAGTTATAAAGGCTACAGCGCGCAATATTACAAAGCAGCCACCTTGTTTTTAGAAGAAGAACGCAAAAAGGAAATACTGGACGATGTGATCAAATATTTGGCACTGGACGCTGAAATCGAGAAAGTAGAAATAGTAGCATTAAATAACGACTATAAAACATGGAACGAGCTATTCACTGTAGATGGGAAATTTAAAACCAACAGTTACATTGAATCAGCCGGAGATATCATTCTATTTAAGGTAGGTGAACTAATAGGTGCTCAATCAGAAATGTATCAGGAGAAGGAACGCGACACACCAATAGTGAATGATTTTAATCGTGGTTATCTCAGGAAAATTCATCTCAAAATTCCCGAAGGTTATTCTATCCAAAATCCTGATGACATCATTATCAAAGAGCAGGTATTTGAAGATAGCTTGATCTACAATTTTGAATCGCGCTATACCATCACTGGCCAGGATCTGGAAATAGAAATAGATGAGTTTTACGACAAAATCTATTTTCCAGTCGAAAAATTCGAACCGTTTAGAAAAGTGATCAATGCAGCTGCCGACTGGAATAAGATAGTGTTGGTAATGAAGGAAAAGTAAGTCCTATTTTACCAACACATTTGGCGTTTTCAAATCGAATACAGTCCCATCCTCAAGGGTCACTTTGACTTGGAATTTTTGATTAATCGTTTGATCAGGAGGTGTATCTAAATGTAAATAAATCTTATCCCAATAATACCAATCACCAATCTCTTCTATAAATTTCAAAACGGATTGAGGTTCACTGTACCCCCCCCCACTCTTGCCGTAAATAAATTTGCAAGGTTTTCACCAATCTCATATTCGATCCCATCAACAAATACAGCCGAATCAGAATAAATAGAAATCAACGCAATATTTGAAACCGGTGATGGTGGTAACGGATCAGCAAATGCAGAATTGATAAAAGGTGATGAAAAGCCATTGTTATTCATAACATAAGTTTGCGCTGCAACAGCTATTTCCAAACCAAATTTGTAAAATAGTATTGTATCAGTAACAGGGTATTCAACTGATCCTAGCAAACCATATTGGTAATAAGGATATGCTAAAATTTTGTCCATTCTAACCACCTCAAGTGATAGACTATCAATGCGGTATCCTGAATTTCCATTACCAGTGTTGGTAGGATCGCAAGAAAATGGCAGGGTAAATCCTGCTGTAAGAATCAAGGATAATAAAATACTCTTTTTCATATAAAACTCATTTTTAACAATTCAAATTCATTTATAAACTCATTTCTATTTATACAACCTCGCCTGCTTGATATAAATTTTTCTTGGGCTCACATCTGAGTCCACCTTAAACTCAATATCAACGCCGAAATCATTGTATGCACAATCACAATTGTGCGGTAAATCATAATAAAACCTTCGCTTGATCTGCGTCGCATACCTACCCAACTGAAACACTTCTTCATCAGTCATCACTCTTTCTCCACCCAGCTCTGGCACATTCGAAAAAGCCAAATATTCCAGCATAAATTCCTCACCAGGATTGATCGACCATGTGAATAGTATCATCTGATCATGAATGATTCCAGGTTCTGGGAAAACAATACTATGCTCCTTATACTGCGAGTTGATGGTATATCCAGGATTGAAATTGTAAAGATTTTTTGTGATCAAAACCCCATTGGCATCTTCATCAGGAAATGATCGGTGTACCAAAATCCCCATCGCACATGAAAAATGATCTATTTTAAAATAACTCCTTTCTTCAAATGCTCGCCAATTCCACAGACTTGCCCAAACACTCTTAATAGCTATTTCAATTGATTTCGATTGACTCCCTTTTTTGGCAGAAAAAGAATCATATAGACCCGCACCAGAAAAATCCTCCAAGTCTTCGGCATTTGTCGAAGAACGAAACCGATAGGAATCGAAAGAACTAAAATTCCCAATTTTAGCCTCAACCATTGTTACAAGATTTGGATCGATGGGAGAGTTTAGAATACTGTCTCTCAACAGCTCAAGTTGAATTTTTCGCATAGCCGCATTACTTTTAAAATCGAGATTTGCCATCATCTCAGCTAGCATTTGATCCAGACCATATCGTTTGATATGTTGATCATAATAATAAAAAGGTATGGCAAAGGCATTTTCAGGAGTTGGGATTGTTATACTCTGGACATTGAGTAATTCACCAAAATTGGAAGCCTTACCTCCTACTCGATCCAAGCAAGTAAAACCAACATCCGGCATATCAGGCAAGTCAAAATAAGTAATGTTTTTACGTAGGTAAATAGTATCCTGAGGTTCGCGTTTAAGCCAGTAGGCATTGGCCTCCTCCAATGTGGCTTGCCTGATTTCAAACTTTTCCGCTTCCACTTTCAGAAACACCAGTTGATCAATAAGTGCATTAAATTCTTCACTTTCCCATGCTTGTCGCAAAGCCATATTTGGCGTGTTTCGGCTATGGCTAAGCACGTTGATATGGCTGAGTGGTGTCTGTAGCTCAGAAGTAATAATCCCGGCAACTACGGGCAGATCATTGGGGACGCCATCGGTCAAAACAATGTCTCTTCTACTCACATAAGCACTTTCTAAATCAGAGGAAGTAATTTTTCGGAGATAACCATAGTTGCTAGCCTCATTCAATCCCTGATAGTTTTGTCCCTGATAAAGTTCTTCAGAGGTAATATGATTGGTATTTGTGCATTGCAGCCATTCGGTTTTATTTGGAAAAAAATATAGCTGCTCCTTCTCTATAAATGACGTATTCAAAATCTTATTGTAGAGTTGATCTATCTGATCGCAATTCATCTCCACGGCTGACACATACTGCAAAACGTATTTATCGATTCCTTCAAAATAATTGAGCCCCGCCAAATAGTATTCTCTCTGAGGATTATAGGTGTATTGGGTTTGATTGAAATAAAGATGGCCTTTGTCAAAGCCAAGAACTTGCACAGCAAAATCAAGATGCAACTCATATTTCTTACTATTCATGTAGTAGATCCGATCACGCTTGATATCATAGACAATTTTTACCCCTTTTACATCTCCCAGGTTCGTTCGTGCTGCCTTCCCACTGATCAAATCAAAGGCAACAGGCTCCACCAGCTCATTGAAGTAGTCTAGCTTTTCATAGTCTCCTTTGAGCATGGCCACTTTTATAATTTTACTATGACTTGGTAAAATAATTTCACGAGGATAATACCCCTCCTTCACGATTCGCAGGGTGTCATTTCCAACAGATTGCCCGTTGTATTGATGGAAAATCCCCCGTTTATCTACTTTGATGGTATTGGTGCCATCAGACATGATCTTATAAGCATTAATTGTATTCCCCTCCAAAATTTTTATTACATAAAGACCGGTTTGAAGTCTTGGAAAAAGATAAGTTTCTCCACCGGAGATTTTTTCAGCATAAAGCAAACTCCCATCCAATCCGATTATTTGGACGGTTGCCGATTTCTCCCCATTCCAAACCATTGAATTGTTGAAAAACTGAAAGTTCGAATCATCAGCATTTCCATATTTCAATACAAAATTGCCAAACGTATTTGATGTTGTCTGTTGGCCTTGATTAATTAGCTGAATCTCTGCTCCCAATACATCGGTTTGGGTGCCTGCATCATAGATATGTCCGTTATAAATAACCTGGCCTATTGCTGATATACAGTACATGATCAATGCAACAATAAAAACAGGTCTCAACATAGAAGTGAAAATAACTCTTTTAAGGGGTTTAAGAATATGGAGGACACTATAACCGCAGCGATGGTTGTTTACGATTTTGATTCTAGCTGAAATAAAACTTACCGTGGAGTATCTGCTGTTGGTGCCACCATGATGTGATTAAAATCCCATTCAAATAGTTGATCATTGAAACCGCCTTGCAATTTCAATGTTCGCATGTTTTCCATTCTTTTGAAATAGAGGTCAAAGTTGACAAATTCACCCCGCTGAAGAAACATCTTTTCTTGAACTTGAGGTTTTATTTCCCTACTCATATCCTTATAATAAAGAATCTCGCTCTGTATTGGGTTCATGTTGCGATCTCGGATTGGTGTGATATCTGAAGAGGAAAGTACATTGAAGCTGAAATTAAAATTATTGTCAGAACCTTCATATGCATAGTCAGAATCATCATCCTCATCATCCTCATCATCCTCACCCGCTAAAGCTACCGCTAATACAATTACTCCCACGATTAAGACAACACCAATAATGATGATTGCCGCTTCTTTCCCATCTTCAGCCGCTTGTAATTTATTAGCCAAGTTCGCATAAACCAATGAAGCTTCGGCTGGTGTCAGCGGCCGTAAGCTATCCACAGGAATGCTATCATAAAAATACTTACTTTCTGAAAATAGAAGCTGCCATTCCCTTGGGTCAATATAGAGTGTGTCCAGATTTTTATTGGTCAGATCCACATTGAAAATAAGATAGTCATCTACATTTCCAAGCGGCTCTACAGCCAGCTTATACTCATCAGTTTCATCCGTTATTACTGGCGAAAGTTTGGTTTGCTTCGTTTCCTGATCTATGTATTGAATATATGACCTTGGGATATTTACTGTGCAACTCACAGATAACAGACCAATCAATATTGCATTCAATAATTGATTTTTTCTGAATGGGTTTGAGAATTTCAATTTCATCTCTGTGGATTTAAAGTGGACGATATCGGCTTAAATCCAAATACCATACCATCTGCAAATCAAATCTTGTTTATTGAATTTTTTCCTAAAACACATGAAGAGCCATTCAAATTAAAATAGATATTCAGCTAATTATATTAGTATTACTATTTATTTTAGCATTACAAAAAGACTTTCAATTGAGATCTATCCTCCACCTTGACCTGGACACCTTCTTTGTGTCTGTAGAGCGGCTAAAAAACAGCAAGCTCGTCGGTAAGCCTGTGCTCATTGGCGGCACAAGCGACCGGGGTGTGGTGGCTTCATGCAGCTACGAGGCACGTAGGTTTGGAATACATTCTGCCATGCCTATGAAAATGGCCAAAACGCTCTGTCCGGAAGCCATCATCATGAAGGGAAATTCAGCAGATTATTCGAAGCATTCGCGTGTGGTTACAGAGATCATCCAGGAATCCGTGCCACTGATGGAGAAAACCTCCGTAGATGAATTTTATGTGGATCTCACGGGAATGGATAAATTTTTTGGATGCATGAAACTAGCCTCTGAGCTACGACAGAAGGTAATGAAAGAATCGGGATTGCCTATTTCTTTTGGGCTTTCTGAAAACAAAACCGTGTCCAAAGTGGCTACCAATGAGGCTAAACCCAACAATCAAATCATGATCGATTACGGTTCTGAGAAGGCTTTTCTGGCACCTCTTTCCGTGAAAAAAATTCCCATGGTAGGAGAAAAGACCCACCAGAAACTGATCAGTCTGGGAGTGAAGAAAATCTACACACTACAAGAGATGTCCATGGATCTAATGGAGCGGGCTTTTGGCATGAATGGCGTCAGCATCTGGAGAAAAGCCAATGGCATTGACAACTCACCGGTGATCGCCTACTCAGAACGAAAATCCATCTCCACAGAGCGCACTTTTGATCAGGACACTATTGATGTAATCAAACTCAAAGGTCTGCTGACAGCCATGACTGAAAACCTGGCATTTCAGCTAAGAAGAGGCGTCAAGCTTTGCGCATGCATCACAGTAAAGGTGCGTTATTCGGATTTTAATACTTACACGCTTCAGTCAAGAATTCCTTACACCTCCGCTGATTATTTACTGATCCCAAAAGCCATAGAACTTTTTGATAAGCTGTACAACAAAAGACTGCTAGTGCGATTGATTGGCGTACGATTGAGCGATATCGTGAACGGAAATCACCAAATCGATCTATTTGATGATCAGATGAGATCGCTTCATCTCTATCAGGCCATGGACAAAATCAGGGACAAACATGGCGACCGCTCAGTGATGCGTGTGTCGGGGATGGATGCAAAAACCATCAGCCGATGGAACCCTTTTAACGGAGAACCACCACCACTGCTGCCCAACCGAAGAAGTTAAATTTGATTGAACATTTAGAAAAAATATAAAAACCATTAACTTTAATCCTATGTCTGCTGTTTACAAAACCGAAGAAACGAAAATCGATGACATTACACTCCTGGAGCCGGAAGCTATCTACACTTATGCTGACTATCTAAAGTGGTCATTTGAAGAACGTGTAGAGTTAATCAAGGGGAAGTTGTTCAAAATGTCTCCCACTCCCAGAAGAGCCCATCAGGAAATTGGGTTTATTGTTGCGAATGAAATCTATAATTTCCTGAAAGGAAGGAAATGCAAGGCATATACCGCCCCTTTTGATGTACGATTCCCCAATAATCCAAACGATCTAGATGATAAAACATACACCGTAGTGCAGCCCGATATTTGTGTGATCTGTGACCAATCAAAGCTGGATGAAGCCGGCTGCAAAGGTGCTCCAGATCTGATCGTGGAGATCCTCTCTCCTTCTACTGCTTCCAAAGACCTGAATGAAAAATTCAATCTATACGAAGAACACGGTGTGAAAGAATACTGGATCGTATATCCAGGAGAAAGTGTATTAGAGATTTATGACTTGGATGAAAATGGAAAGTATATTTCCCGGGGAAAATTCGTACGTGAAAATACCGTCAGCTCAAAAGCCCTTACTGGTTTAAAAATAAAGCTGGAAGATGTTTTTGAGGAATAAAAAACTAAAAACCAATCAAAAGACCCAGTGCGAGAATCAATCCACCCGGACGCATGATTTCAAGGATCAGTTCCTCATCCTGACTTAGTACAGACCCATCATTTATCTGATAAAAATCGGAACCGCCTACAGGGATAGCATATCCTGTTTCAAGATAAAAAACCTTATCTCCTCTCAATTTCCAATTTCGATTTACAGTCAAATTAACTGAACCGACCGCCAACAAATCCAAGTTCACCGTTTTTGTTGTCCCGTTTTGATCTTGTAAAGTCATATCGAAATCATCGAGCTCCGAGCAAAACGAATAACTCAATCCAAATCCCCAGCCATCTTCACTCAGGTCTTCATATTTCATTCCTGCACTCAACTTTCCACCCCACCCACCAATTCCTGCGCCAGCTATTACAGCAAATTTATCGTTGTAAGGAAACAAAGCCCCAATCCCAAATAAGCCTGTATAGTTGTCTATGCCAGTACTAAAATTGAGATAGAAATTGGCATAAGAAACTTCTTTGGGCTTTGCCGGTTCTTTGTATTGAGCTTCAGTGCTAATAAATACAAACAATAATAAAACGATAGTCAAGATTTTTTTCATGAGATCAGGTTAAAAGTGACCTTCGAATATCTAATAAATATTGTGTATCTGCAAATTTAATTGCATCCAAAGCTGTGTCTCCGCAACTAGTACGAGCATTCTGCTTGTGTCCTACAATCTGAAAAATCATAATTGGTAATCCTTTATTGGTATCTGAAAAGGTACATGTCTATAAGACCCGCACTAGCGGTAGAGTTGTGGAATCCAAAAGTAATAAGCCAAAAAGCATAATATCCACAACAATCCAGTGGAGATTAGTTTTGTATCTAAGCCGGGGCATTGGAAAGACATCACAGCTGGGATAGCATATCCAAATGGACAAAAATTTGTATAAAAACTGTTACTTTGTGGAAAACGAAAGCACAATGAATTACACAGAGAGTGGCCATAAACCCTGCAATCGTGCTAGGTAAGCCTGTAATCAAAGGCACCAGAATAACCGTTGAGCTTATACTAAGAAAATTATCTGGAGGTATGAGTGTAGAGCAATTATTGACTTCTTATCAGCACCTTGCTAAAGAGGAGGTCTTTGCAGCTCTGACATTTGCCTCTGACCTGATTGCCAACGAAGAGATTATCATTCCTCACGCTTCATGATTTTAGGAGATGAGAATATAGATGTCCATTTTGTATCTGTTTTGCGGTCTAATAATATTGAAATGTCTTGCATTAGGGAGGACCATCGTGGAGTTACAGATGAAGAAGTTATCCAGTTATCAAAAAAAAACCAACCAGAATAATTTTAACAGAAGATAAGGATTTTGGAGAGTGGCTTTATGCTCATAATGAGCAGGATATTAGTGTCATTCTTCTTCGTTATAGTTCCGCCGAAGCACAAAGTATTATCCCCATACTATTGAATTTGATAGAAACTAGGGGAGAAGATTTATATGGGAAATTCACGACGATAACTAGTCAGAAGATCAGAATTAGGTCTTTGAAATAACCCACAGCTCACCCAACAATCGGCTAAAGAATCAGGTTTACCAAAGCTGGATCATCTATCATTTGAAGCTTATTGCGGAGTGACATTAAAACATTTAGAAATTTGTCCTTTTCTATTTCATTGTCAAATAGCATAGTTGGCACTAGGTTTTGATAGTAGTCAATACCCAAAAATAGATTGTCCCTGAATTTTTGAAGACGATTTTCTTCTTTGCGATTTTCCATGTCACCTGAAACAAAGGCATTCCATATCTCTTCATAATAATCAATATAAAGTCTGAGCTCCTTGATGAAAACATGTGGGCGATCCATGTTAAGCACCTGAACTTTCCCATAAATGTGACCAACCATTTCCTCTAGAGAATAACTTCGATCAAAATAAGCCAGATTTGGCCCTGGACAGACGGACACGCCTTCGTTGTTGTCCTTACCCATCAGATTGAACTTCTTTAGGAACGAAACAGCCAAACCATCACAAATGCACTCTTTCTGAGTGATTTGGTCAAAAGCTTCCTTATGAGCTTCCTTGGATAGATTTTGTTGATTCAGTTCCTTGATTTTCTTTTTCTGAAAAGAAACCGAAGCAGTGCATAACCCAAGACTGTTGTATGTTTTATCAAAAGCGAGGTGTTTTCTAACACATGGGCTACCGGGTTTTCCAGCCTCTATTCTGGCCCTCTTTACCTTTTCCCCAGAATTGTTTCTGATGGTGCTAAATCTTACTCCGAGAGGAGAAATCCCGCTATTATATATGTCCCCTTCCTTTGCATTAATGAGTTCATTCAAAGTTTCGTCATCAATGGAAGTTGCCTCCGGCACCAATAGCAATGGAGTGCCCCATCCGGTTGCATCCATACCATAATGTGACTCCATGAATTCTCGCTCTCTGGATGTACCCAAACCACCCTGAACTGAAATTCGCTGAAGTGGTTCTGACAATTGTACATCTCTTGTAGCCCAATCTTCCTGACAAAGCATGAGTTGTTCTGCCAGCATGGATTGTCGGTGCTTTTTGAATTCCTCCAATATTGGCCCCAGCAGCAAGCCATCCGTGGCGAACGTATGTCCCCCGCAATTCAGGCCTGATTCGATCCTGTATTCATAAACGAACAGTCCTTTTTTGGCCAACATTTTTCCTTGCAATAGAGCGGAACGAAAATCGCTCACTTTTAAAATGATCTTCTTTTTAATTTGGCCAAAGGCGTCCGGGTAGAAATCAGAAAACTCCTGCATGAAAGCGAACAATCTTGGGTTCAGTCCGGCAGATAGCACCAATGATGAATTGAGCTCACTTTCGGCGTATCCTTTCAGCGCTGCGCATGCCTCAGTCAATACGGTTTCGTCAGAGGAAGCCTGTCGATCAAGTTTCGTCATGATATTCACATCAATCGATCCTTTCTTAAGTATTTCAGGTTGGTTTTGTAAATCCTCGACCGAAACATTCCCTGGAAGAAGTCGGGCGTATTTTGCCAACTCAGCTGGTGATTGCTTTAACAAATCGAAATCTCGGTTCACCAATTCATTAACCAGATTCAAATAAGCCATGATTCTTTTACTCCTGTGCTCTTTATCTTTTTTGGGAATTGGTATATAAGAAATCTGATTAATTCTGGAATAATAGGATCGCGCCTTTTCAATCACATCGTCCTGAACGATGGATATCACAGAGGAAATACCATATCTGGCTATCTTGATGGGCGTATCTAGGGTGTATCCGATTCCCATTACGGGTACATGGAAACGATGTGCAGTTTGAACCATTTTGCTAATTTTTCCTCAAAGCTGATCCAAATATTTTTCTTAGGTAATGAGTAATATCACATCCGATTTTGTCACAAATCACAACGATCCTTGTCACAAAAAATCATTGACTTGAATTTCATCTTTCAGTCTTTCCGCTTTTGTCTTATTTTCAACCAAAAATGATTGAACTCATAGTTCATTCAATATGTGAAATTCAGCTGAAATATTGAGTAGATTTGGGGTGATAGAATTGGCTCTATTAAGGTCAATTAAAAACTTTTATCCTACCATTTATGGTTCTATCAAGCAAATGAGTGCATCCCAAAAAATCAAATCATCCTTATTGATTTTGTGCCTCTTACTTTTATCAAAGTTAAATGGGCAACTGTACATCAATGAGTTTTTAGCTTCCAATGCTACCACCAATGCGGATCCTGATTATGCAGAATATTCAGATTGGTTTGAGCTTTATAATGCTGGTGCTACCGCTGTAAACCTGAAGGGATATTACCTCACTGATAATCTTGGCAAACCCGACAAATGGAAAATAGCTGATGATTTGACGATTGCAGCTGGTGGTTATTTATTGTTCTGGGCTGACGATATTGACATAGGGATTCATACAAGTTTCAAATTGGCTTTGGAAGGAGAAGAATTGGGACTTTTTGACGCGAACCTCAATGAAGTGGATGCGCTCATATATCCTTACCAGAAATCGGATGTCTCCATGGGAAGAAATCGCAGTTCTCTTCAGGAGTGGCTTTATTTTGATACACCTACGCCTGGTACAGCCAATGCATCTACAGGATACACAGATTTTGTGAAACACAAACCAAGGTTTGGTACCATTGGCGGCATATTCAACGAAACCCAGAATGTGACCATTTCGACAGACATGGGAGGCATAATCAAATACACCAGTGATGGTTCAGAACCGAATTTGAATTCACCTGTTTTTTTGAATCCAATTGTAATACCTGTCACCACTGTTCTCCGAGCCAGCGTTTTTATCAATAATGAGATACCCGGTCCAATTGTTACACATACTTATTTCATCAATGAAAATTTTGAATTGGGAAAATTGCCTGTGGTTTCAATAGTGAGTGAGCCGGACAATTTCTGGGGAGTAGAAAATGGAATCTATGCACAGAATTTTAAACCAGATTGGGAAGTACCCATCAATATTGAACTTTTCGAAAATAATGGAAGCGATCGGGCGGGATTCAATGAACCAGCTGGAGCAAAAATAAATGGATTGAACTCTTGGGTCTTGCCTCAAAAAATGTTGGGAATTTATTTCAGAGGAAGATATGGATCAGGGAACCTGGATTACCCATTATTTTTCGATAAGGATCGCAGAAGCTTTGACTCATTTGCGCTGAGAGCATCTGGAAGTGACTGGAGTTATACCTTGTTCCGGGATATTCTAGGGCAGAGTATCACGAAAGGTAATATGGATGTCGATATACAGGGCGAAAGACCTTGTGTGGTTTATATCAACGGCGCATACATGGGCATTCACAATTTTCGCTCGAAAATAGATGGCGATTTTATCTCTAAAAACCATGGACTCGAGTTAGGCACCTTCGATATGATTGAAAATGAAAGCCTTGCCGAGGAAGGAACTTTGGATGAATATCAATTTTTCGAAAACCTTTTGGCAAAGGATTTATCCACTCAAGCAAATTATGATGCTGTTGCGGCTGTCATGGACGTTGAAAACTTCACAGATTATATCATCACAGAACTATACGTTAGAAACACATCCATCGGTCACAATGTAATGGCTTGGAAGCCTCATAACTCAGGTAAATGGAAATGGATCTTGATGGATTTAGATCGTGGATTTTTTAGCCCCGATGCAAACATGATCGGTTATTTTGAAGGACAGGGAGTGCTTCCATTTGGCCAGCTAATGAAAAATGCTGGTTATCAGGATTACTTCGGTGATCGATTGGCCAACCACATGATTACCACTTTTCACCCAGAACGCGTCAAAAGCGTAATCGATTTTCATAAAGCAGCCATCGAACCTGAAATTTCAAATCATATTGAAAGATGGTTTGGCACCACTTCATCCTATGGCAATGCCATGCCTTCGGTTTCATATTGGGAAAGTCAAGTAGAGGCACTCAAAAATTTTGCAAATCAGCGACCTTCATATCTACTCAATGATTTGCAGAATTATGGTTTTGGCGGACTTGTTAATTTGACTTTAATAAGCAACATGGATAAGGCTGGGGAAATCACTTTTAATGGACTTCCGATACCTACCTCTTTGCTAAATAGCCCATTTATAAAAAATATTGAAATTCAATTGGAAGCAAAACCTAAGGCTGGCTTTAAATTTTTGGGCTGGAAAGAATTGAGCAAATCCACCATCATTCCAAAAGGTTCCAATTGGTACTATTTGGACGATGGATCGAATCAAGGAACGTCCTGGTCTGCTTCGGATTTTGATGACAGCTCATGGAATTCGGGGCAGGCACAGCTAGGCTATGGCGATGGTGATGAAACTACTCTGATTAATTATGGATCGAACAGTAGTGCCAAATATATTACCACCTACCTAAGGCATAATTTCAATTTAACAACCGACCAAATGAATGCTATTGGGTTCACGTTAAAACTTCAATATGATGATGGCGCTGTGGTTTATGTAAACGGAACCGAAGTGGCACGAGCGAATATGCCAGCTGGTAATATAGGTTATGATACAAACGCCTTATCGGCTGTCAGTGGTGACTCAGAATCAGCTTTCAATTCATTCTCAATAGACAATTCGAGTTTTGTTGCCGAAGCTAACACCATCGCCGTGGAGATTCATCAAAACAATGGCTCCAGTAGTGACATCAGCTTTGATCTGGAATTAGATATATCACTTTTAGGCGGCACGACATACATTTCCAATGCCGCTACACTAATGAAAACATTAAGTGATGATTATGGTCTGGTTGCTGTTTATGAAACCACCGATGATTGCATAGTCCCTAATCAGATTGCAACAAATACCATACTATCTACAGATTGCTCGCCTTATTATGTAACGGAAGATGTGGTAATTCAAAGTGGGGCAATACTCACCATAAACCCTGGTGTGGAAATAATATTGGCAGCAAACACCTCAATTTACATCTATGGCCAAATGAATGCATTAGGCAGTCCTTCTTCTCAAATCCTTTTCAAAGGATTGGATAACGGAAACAAAGCATGGGGAGCATTGATCTTTCAAAATACTGATTCCAAATCAACATTAAATTATGTGAGCATAATAAATGCATCACACGGATCAAATACGGCTATGTTTCCTGCAGCTCTCTCTGCATTTAATGCGGATTTGGAGCTTAATCATCTGACGATTGACAATGTGGAAAGTAATCCGATTGCAGCCAGATACGCATCCGTTAATTTGACAAACAGCACCCTTCATTCCAAAGTTACTGGCGATCTGATCAATGTGAAATATGGTCAGGCAAACATCCGAAACTGTACTTTTAATGGCAATAATCAGCCCGATACAGATGCCATAGATTTGGATGACGTTACCGATGGTTCCGTTAGAAATTGCCGCATTTACAACATGCTTGGATTCAATAGTGACGCCATTGATATTGGTGAAGGTGCCACCAATATAACCATTGACAGTTTGGTCGTTTACAACATTGCTGATAAAGGCATTTCAGTAGGTCAGCGGTCCACCATTAAGGTTACAAATAGTCTTTTCCTTAATTGCAATATGGGCATGGGATTGAAGGATTCATGTCGGGTAACTATTGATAGATGCACTTTTTATGGTAATAATTATGCAGTTTCATGTTTTGAGAAAAACATCGGTGATGCTGGTGGTAATGTAAAAATCACCAATAGCATCTTATCTAATTCTGGGGAAGCCTCCTATCTTATAGACTTAAAATCAACATTTTCGGCTAAATATTCTCTTTCTGATAATGACGCTTTGTCTGCGAACAGCTCAAATATTTTTGGAAATCCTTTGTTCGAAAATCCTACTATTTTTGATTTTCGACTAAAGTCACAATCACTAGGTATAGGCAATGGTTTAAATTCTGGTGTGCCGACTGATCTCGGTGCTGGCTTTCATGATTTGAATATGACACCTCCCATTATGATTGCAGAGATTTTCTCCAACCTTGAGTCGCTAAATCTGCCGGAGTATATCATGCTTGTAAACCCAGCCACTACTGCCCAGAATGTCTCGGGATATTACCTTAGCAAAGGTGTTACCGGTATTTTGCCTGATGGCGTAATCATTCCGCCTTTCGACACACTCTACTTTTCAGATAATGTTTCTTCTACTTTTTGGGATGAAATAAGCAAAGCAGTTTATCCTTGGCAGGAAGGTAAATTATCCAACAATGGTGAAGCCATTGAACTTCGTGAGAGTCATGGAATTATTGTTGATTATGTTGTTTTTGATGAAAACACCTGGCCTAAAATGAGTGGAGCCAATAATTTCAGTTGGCAACTATCTGATCTGAATGTAGACAATCATTTTAGTGAATATTGGTTGGCTGTGGCTATGCAAGATGCGCCTCCTTTAGGAATAAATCCAGTTGATGATTTCACTATATATCCAAACCCGACGGCCAATCAAGTCTTTATTAGAAATTCCACAGGAGATCAACAAAAAGTGCTTGTCTATTCCATTGGCGGGGCACTCATAAAAACTCAAAATCTGGATCAAGACGGAACTGGAGTAATCGAAATCTCTGATTTATCAAAAGGAATTTATCTTTTTAAAATAGGTAATTCGGTACACAGGATTGTAAAAATCGATAATTGAATCAGGCTGAATACCGAATGATAATTTTTCATTCAGTTTGGGTTACGGTTGAAATATTTCTAAATTAGTGACATGTCCGCTACTTACAAAACTGACGAAACCAAAATAGATGACATCACGCTTCTCGAACCTGAAGGTGTGTATTCATATGCAGACTACCTCAAGTGGACTTTTGATGAACGGGTAGAAATCATCAAAGGGAAACTGTTTAAGATGTCGCCAGCTCCAAGAAGGACTCATCAGGAGGTTGGTTCCAATCTTCACGTCGAAATTGGTATGTATCTCAAGGGTAAAAGCTGTAATGTTTATTCGGCACCTTTTGATGTGCGATTCCCGAAAAATTCAAATGAACCTAATAGTCAAACGTACACCGTAGTACAGCCGGACCTTTGTGTGGTTTGTGACGAAACTAAACTTGATGATGCCGGATGCAAAGGTGCGCCCGATTTAATAATTGAAATTCTCTCCCCTTCTACTGCTTCCAAAGACTTAACAGAAAAATACCAACTCTACCAGGAGCACGGTGTGAATGAATATTGGATTGTTTATCCCGGAGAAAATGTGATCGAAGCATATGATTTGAATGAAGAAGGAAAATACATCTCGCGTGGTAAGTTTGTGCGAGAAAACTCCTTGACATCAAATGTTCTGATCGGATTAAATATCAATCTTACCGATGTTTTTAGGGAGTGACCTTTTCAATTCTACATTCTCAATTTTTCCTTAGATAAATTATTTACTAATATTTTTAGTTAATTACTAAATTAATTAGTTTTAAGGGTGCTCAACACCCATTCCTATTTCAGTTTCAAATACGGCCTTTTCCCCATAGAAGAGTTGATCGAATGGGCGAAAAGAAACAATATCAAAACCCTCGTTCTCACTGATATCAATAGCACCGCTGGCAATCTGGAATTTGTGCGTGTAGCGAAAAAAAACAACATCAGACCTCTGCTCGGTATTGATTTCAGAAATGGCTCCACGCAGCAATTCATTGGCATTGCCCAAAACAATGAAGGCTACTTTCATCTCAACACGCTCCTGTCACAACATCTGCACAACCATACGCCTATTCCCCCATCTATTGATGAAATAAGGGATTGTTTTATCCTCTATCCCACCAGTAATATTCCCAATCGGGATTTGAAACCGTATGAATACATCATTCTAAAACCACATGAAGTCAATCGAGCACGGTTCACAAAATCGCTGAACAAAGAAAAGCTCATCGCCTGCCCTGCTTACACGCTTCCTAAAAAAGAAGATTTCGAACTACATGAAGTGCTCAGGGCGATTGACCTCAACACATTGGTGAGTAAACTATCTGATACCGATACCGCACATAAAGAGGATATTTTCCTTACCAAAAAACAACTCCTGACCGCTTATGAAGATATACCTGTCGCCATTGAAAACCTAAAATACGTCATCCAAAACTGTGAGATAGATTTTAAGTTCAGCCCGGAAGCCAAACCTCAAAACCTCAAAACATGGACAGGATCAGAAGAAGGTGACCATCAAAAAGTGAGACAACTGTGCATTGACGGATTGGCTTATCGCTATGGTAATCAGGTGCCTTTTCATATTAAAAAACGAATTATCACGGAGCTTCAGATCATCAGGCAGATGGGCTTCCTCTCCTATTTTCTCACCAGCTGGGACATAGTCTCTTATGCCCGAAGCAAAGACTACTATTACATTGGAAGGGGCAGTGGCGCCAATAGCGTGGTGGCGTACATTCTTCGCATCACAGATGTGGATCCCATCGAGTTGGATTTGTATTTCGAAAGGTTCATTAATCTTTTCAGGCAGAATCCTCCAGATTTTGATATTGACTTTTCTTCCAAAGATCGTAACGATGTGACCAGATACATTTTTGAGCGATATGAAAATACTGTTTTGTTGGCTACCCACAGCACTTTCCAGCATCGGGCGGTGCTTAGAGAAGTGGGGAAAGCCTTCGGAATACCTCCATACGAAATTGAGAAGTTACAAAAAAACAGCACACAAAACCTCGACCATCATTCGCGGATGATTCTCAATTATGGAGAAAGGCTTGGCGGATTTCCGAGCCACCTAAGTGTACATGCCGGTGGTATTATCATCTCCGATAAACCCATTCATTATTTCACTGCAACGTCACTACCTCCCAAGGGCTTTCCCATCACACACTTCGACATGGTCATCGCTGAAGATGTGGGCCTGTTCAAATACGACATATTGGGACAAAGAGGCCTGGGAAAAATCAAAGACTCGATACAGATCATCAAGGAAAATCAACCAGACAGATTGGATATTGACATCCATGACATCAAGCTATTCAAAGAAGACCCTCTCGTGAGGATCAATCTGCGAGAAGCCAAAGCCATTGGTTGCTTTTATGTGGAATCTCCAGCCATGCGCATGTTGCTCACCAAACTAAAAGCAGATAACTATCTCACGCTTGTGGCCGCAAGTTCCATCATACGCCCGGGAGTAGCCAGATCGGGCATGATGCGAGAGTATATCTTACGGTATCGCATTCCTGAAAAGAGAAAAGAGGCCCACCCCACCCTTTTCAGCATCATGCCAGACACTTATGGTGTGATGGTCTATCAGGAAGATGTGATCAAGGTGGCGCATTATTTTGCTGGACTTTCGCTGGCAGAATCAGATGTATTGCGCCGTGGCATGTCGGGAAAATTTCGATCCAGAGATGAGTTTCAGTCAGTCAAAGAGAAGTTTTTCAAAAACTGCGATAAAAAGGGTTATGCCCCTGAACTAAGCAAAGACGTATGGCGACAGATTGAAAGCTTTGCTGGTTACGCATTCGCGAAAGGGCACTCTGCTTCTTATGCCATCGAGAGCTACCAAAGCATGTTCCTGAAGTCTCATTATCCGCTGGAGTTTATGGTGGCCGTACTCAACAACGGAGGGGGTTTTTACAGCCGTGAATTTTACATACACGAAGCACGCATGCATGGTGCACAAATAGAGCTTCCGTGTATCAACTTGAGCCAATCACACACCACCATCAAGGGAAAGACCATCTATCTCGGATTAGGCAATATCAATGAACTTGAAGACAACACCATACTGGAGACCATCCTCGATCGTGATCAACAAGGACCGTTTCTTTCGCTGGATGACTACATCCGAAGAGTAAGTATTTCCCTGGATCAGCTTAGTTTGCTCATACGCATTGATGCTTTTCGCTTTACTCAAAAGGACAAAAAAAGCTTGCTTTGGCGGGCACATTTCTCACTTGGAAACACCAAGAGGAGTGAGAACAAGCCCTCATTATTTGAGACGCCAATTAAGAACTACAAACTCCCCACGATCGAACATTCCAGAACAGAAGACATCTATGATGAAATAGAGCTACTTGGATTCCCGCTTCATCCGCCATTTGATTTACTCAGTGAAAAACCTCCACAGTGTCTGATGGCTAGGGAGTTTCCCTCTCACATCAACAAAAAAATTCGAGCCATTGGTTACCTAATCACCACCAAGCGCACCAGCACAGTAAAAAAAGAGGAAATGTGTTTTGGCAATTTTCTGGATGAAGAAGGTGAGTTTATAGACACGGTACACTTCCCTCCTGCCATAAAAAAATTTCCTTTTAATGGACGAGGCATCTATTTAATGGAAGGGCGAGTCATGGAGGAATTTGACGCAATCAGTCTGGAAGTCACTTATATGAAACGATTGAATTATAAGAGTATAGAAGTTTAAAATGGAAAATGAAGAATTAAAAAATGAGAAATGAGAATTATTTATAAATACCTCTTCTTTTTCCTTACCTATGACTAGCATATGAAATTTTTGATCAATAATTTCAAAAATGACCTGATGGTTTCCAGTGTGAATCCGATTGACATTTCTGCCTTTCAATTTTATACAGCCGTAAGGATGCGGGTCTTCAGAAAGAATGCGAATGCTTCAGGTAATTCGAAGGAAATGGGCATTAGGGATTTTTTTGAGTGCCTTTTCAGCAGCATTGCTAACAAATGTATGGCAACCTACTTCCACTATTTGGATCTGCATGTTTCAATATCCTCCATTAAAACATCAATAGTCCGAAATGATAAATCAAGTGATTTCAGTGAACCAAATTCTTTGACAGCATCCAGTTCATCAATTATATCCAACATCTCCTCAAATAAAGAAATTGGGATAATAACCGCTTCGTGTTTACTGCTTTCGTCTGATATGTTTTACAAAACTGACATTCTTCAAAACCCCATTAATACGCTATAGCCATGCAAAAATCAGGATACGCAGATCTTCCGCTTCACCATGGCAAAGTACCACGCTGGCTTGCCGAGCGCATGTCACAACTTGGTGGTGCCATCATAGAAGCCATAGCCATAGAATATGGAAAATCAGAAGTTATCAAAAGACTCAGTGATCCAGCCTAGTTTCAATCACTTGGATGTATGCTGGGAATGGATTGGCATTCATCTGGTATCACGACCTCAGTCATGGGCGCACTGAAAACTGCGCTCAACCCCATGTTCAAAGAATTGGGCATTTATATATGTGGCGGTCAAGGCAAAAACGCTCTAAGAACCCCAGACGAACTACTCCGCATCGCAGAAGCCACAGGCCTCAATGGACACGTACTGGTAAGAAGTAGCCGGTTGTCTGCCAAAGTTGACAATATGGCGATACAGGACGGATTTCAGATCTATTTACATTCGTTCATACTCACAGATGAAGGTGAGTGGGCAGTGATACAGCAAGGCATGAACGGGGCTATGCCATAAGATATCACTGGCACTCCGCTGGACTCAAAAGTTTTACAGAAGAACCACACGCCTTCGTTTATGGTCGCAATCAAGGTCAAATCCTGAATCTAACTTCGCCCGATTCAGCAGCTACCAAAAAAGGCATACTCAATATCACTTCTGAAAAACCGGAAAGAATGATCAGAGAAATTCAAAAAATCCGATTGCCTCGACACCACGATGTGAGACAAAAAGATGTGGACATCAAAAGGCTTGGAGCTGTTTTGGCTTTGGCACAAGAGCTTCCAACTCACGATTTTGAATCATTGCTACTTCTACAGGGATTGGGTCCAAGAACCCTACAATCTCTAACGTTGGTAAGTGATGTCATCTACGGTACCCCTTCTCGATTCAGCGATCCCGCCAGGTTTTCCTTTGCCCATGGTGGGAAAGACGGCCATCCCTTTCCCGTACCAACCAAAATTTACGACAAGAGTATTGATGTCCTGAAAAATGCAGTGGCAAAAGCTAAAATAAATCATTCAGACCGACTCAAGGCGGTTCAGGCTTTGAGCAAAGCAAGCGAACTACTGGAAAAAGATTTTGACCCAAAAGGAAATCTCGATGACCTCATTCAAAAAGAAAGAAATGAAAGCCGGCGATATGGTAGACGCACAGTCATGGTTTGGGCAAAAAAACCAACACAACTGAGTCTGTTTCAATAGCTCACATTCTTAAAAATTAAAAAAAAGACAATGTCAATGCAACCTTTTACATGGCACTTTAATCTTATAACTGTACGAAAAAGCGGACAATATTGAAGTATTGCCGAAAAGATTAAAACCACATTAAAAATGTAAGTATTTGATTTTATGAGACTTATGATTTTTGGCACAGTCTTTCCTAACAACATTCGCAATTCAATGAAATTAAACTCAAAACCAAATGACTATGAAAAAATTAACAAAAATCTCAACCCTCGCACTGGCAGTAATCCTTACATCATCCGTTGCATTTGCAAACGACGATCCAAACAGCAAACTTGTAGAAAAAGCAAAAACAGCTGTATCAAACGCCGATGAGTCTGATTGGGAGACGTTAGCCCAAAGTTCTGAAATCTGTTTTATTAAAGGTGAAAATATCGAAGAAGCACTGGTCTGGATTGATAGATCCATAGCAATCAAAGAAACTTCTTACAACTTGGAGGTTAAGGCAGATTATTTAAGCAAGGTATCAAGAGATAAAGAAGCTATGAAACTTTATTATCAGGCATTGCTAATAACCAAGGAGATCAATCCACAAGCCAATACTGAAAATCTCCAGCAGAAAATCTGGAATTTAAGATAATTCAAAAGAGTAGTAGAATCCTCTTTGGGTGGGTCTAGAAGTCCCACCCTTTTTATTTCAATTTATCACCAAATACCTTTTTGAATTTAGCCACTTTAGGAGCCACCACAAACTGGCAATATGGCTGATTTCCATTTGCTTCAAAATACCTTTGATGATGATCTTCTGCTGGCCAAAATTTCTCAAAAGCTGTAATCTCAGTTACTATTGAATCCCCCCAGGCACCTGATTCATCCAATTTCTGCTTCAATGTTTCGGCAATCTTCTTTTGATCTTCAGAATGATAAAATACAGCTGAACGATATTGTGTACCCGCATCGTTTCCTTGTCTATTCAATGTAGTCGGGTCATGGGTTTTCCAAAAAACTTCCAATATTTCGGTTAGGGAAATGATGGCTGGATCGAAAGTCACATGGACCACTTCGGCATGTCCTGTAGTTCCTGCGCACACTTCTTTGTAAAATGGGTCTTTGGTCTTTCCACCTGAGTAACCTGAAACCGCAGTTTCAACGCCTTTCAATCGTTGAAATACTGCTTCGGTGCACCAAAAACATCCTGATCCTAAAGTTATTTGTTCCATTAATTGTCCTGTTTGAAAATGAATAACTCAAAGAGAATCGAATTGGTTCTAAAATGTGGAATATGATGTAGGAAATTAATGAACTTAACGAAGGGCTTTTTCTTTCTCAAATCAATAATGTTTAGTTTTTATCCAATAACAGAATTCAAACAGGTTTAAGAATTAATCCTCAAAACCCGAATTAAGAAATTATATTTATTTTATTCTCAATAGTTTATACGGCTACTGGATATGTTCCAGGTACAACATTGAGCATTACCAGAGTGGCAAGCTCTGGCATAGTAACATTGACTGTTACAGCGAATGACAACAATGGTGGTTCAGTTTCAGATAGCTTTATTGTGAGAATTAACCGAGCACCAGTAGTAGCGAATGGACTTGATGATTTACAATTTGGTGGAAATTTTGGCTCTGACGGGATAAGTTTAGCCTGTGTTTTCAGTGATGCTGATGGTGATCTTCTTTCTTTTACTGCTATAAGTTCGAACATCTCCATTATCATTGTGTCACTAACAAATCAAACGCTGAATTTATCGGAAGTTGATCCAATCGGAACTTCAACCATCACCGCTACTGCTACTGATCCATTTGGAGAATCTGTAACTGAGAGCTTTGCGGTTAATATTTTACTTGGATTGATTAACAATAAATTGGTCAAGGGAATATTACTTTATCCTAATCCTACAAGTCTGGGTAGCATTCATCTCCAATTTGAAATAATTATCAGGGAGATGTTGTTATGAGAATAATGGATTTATCAGGAAAAACAGTGAAATCAGATTTATTAAATAAGACGTCAATTCTATTTAATAAAGTGATCAATATTGAAGACCTCCCTGAGGGAAGTTATTTAGTTGAACTTGTTACTCCTCAAGGAATATTAGCTGGCAAATTCACAAAACGATAAGAGCTTAAATTAACAGATTGAAAAGTCACCTTGCATTATTTGCAGGTGACTTTTTTTATTTCACACCCTCCTATTTTACTTTTGAATACTAACACAAAATCTAATGAATTACTCATTTTGATCATTCTCAAGCTGTAAGATTTTAATTCCTAACAATTTTTGCTTTTATTCATACTCTCAAATGTTTATAAACATTTATCATTCAGTTAAAAGTTACTGCACTAAAGAAACGAGGCATGAAAATTTCTAAAGAATTGGCATCAACTGGCAAAATCAACGAAAACGCCAGCTTAAGAGATAAACAAGCGCTTATAATCAATGCCAAAATCACCAAAATATGGGAGATTCTGATAGATTTTGAAAATTGGAAATTATGGAATGATCAAATTGATCAAATGCAAATTGATCAGGCAAAAGAAGGTGCCATTTTTACATGGAAGATTAAAGGATCCAGAATCAAATCCACCATTCAAAAGATCAAGGAACCTGAGCTTTTGTCATGGACATCCACATTTAAAGGGATGAAAACTATTCAGGTCTAGAAATTAGAAGAGACTGATGGTGACCAAACCATAGTGACTTGTGAGGAATCCTTACAGGGATTTTATACCTTATTTTTTGGTCACCAAAATCTGCACGATATATTGATTTATTGGCTCACGCAATTAAAAAATGAGGCTGAAAAAGATTGATTACTTGGTATTCAAAGCTTCCAATTGCTCCTTCATAATCACAAAATCAGGCTCCATATCAAGTGCTTTTTGATAATATTCTTTTGCCAAAGAAGTGTTTCCTTGATCCTCTTCAATCATTCCTTTCAGGCGATAACCACAAGCCTTGAGTAAAATTTCCTGATTTTCCGTTTCAGATTTTTGAAACATCAATTTCAATTTTTCTGATTTAGGATCTTCAATAATGATATCTGCATTTGTGGATGCCTCAATGAAACGTTTGACTTGCATCTGCAAAAACCCCATTTTATAGACCACATTGATATCAAAATTGGAGGTGTATAGTCTTTCATAGAATTCAATAGCTTTTGCGGTGGCCCCTATTCTTTCGAAACTTATTGCTGCAAGCTCAACAGCAAACAAATCCTTCGGATCAATGGTCGCTGATTCTTGTGCAGTCAAGGCTGCTGAAACTGGTTGATTGTTATCTAAATAAAGTACTGCAAGTGTATCAAGAAGTGCCGTATTTCCAGGGTTAAATGAAATCAGATTGAAAATGGCCATTCTGGCTATTACAGGATCATTGAAATTTTTTGCCATTTCATAGATAAATGCCTGCCTGCTAAACTCAAATGGAATAGAATCCCTCTGCTGTTGATCATTTTGTGCCTGAGCTCCAAACATTACCAAACCTGCAATCAACAAAAATAAGTACTTCATCATGATCAATTTTCTATAAATGTTGGCAAAAATAGGAATTACTTTGAATTAGTCACCAGCCCTTTCTGTATTCCTATCGAAATCATCAAATCATAAGCTTCCTTCTTATCATTTCTGATGGTTCCTTCAAGAATGGCGTCTTTTATTTCGCTTTTTATTTCGCCAACGATTGGTGATGGATCTATTCCAAATGCATCGATGATCATTTCGCCTGAAACAGGTGGTTGAAAATTTCGTAGGTGATCACGCGCTTCAACTTCTTTTATTTTTTGCTCAACTTTGTCAAAATTGGCCAGGTATTTCCTGACTTTGTTGTCATTTTTTGAAGTGATATCTGCCCGGCAGAGAAGCATCAGGTCATTTATTTCTTCACCTGATTCATATAATAGTCTTCTGATCGCTGAGTCTGTGACGTGTTCATTGACTAGCGCAATGGGTCTCAAATGAAGCCTTACAAGCTTCTGCACAAGCTTCATTTTTTCATTCAACGGAAGTTTCAGCGCTTTGAATATTTTAGGAACCCATTTAGCACCCAAGTCTTCATGACCATGAAACGTCCAACCCGTACCTTCCACATATCGCTGAGTAGCGGGCTTGGCAATATCATGCAAAATGGCCGACCATCTAAGCCACAGATCATCAGTATGCTCACTAAGGTTGTCTAGTACTTGTAAGGTGTGGTAAAAATTATCCTTGTGTGTATGACCATTTATGGATTTGACGCCATGTAGCTTATTCATCTCAGGAAAAATGATTTCTAAAATTCCCGAAGTAAAAAGTAATTTGAACCCGTAAGAAGGCTTTTTCGAACAAATGATCTTATTCAATTCATCCGAAATACGTTCCTGAGAAATGATGGACAGCCTATCCTTATTTGCGACGATTGCTTCCCATGTTTCTGGTTCGATATCAAAACCCAGCTGGGATGCAAACCGAATGGCTCGCATGATGCGTAATGGATCATCCGAAAAAGTAACATTAGGTTCCAAAGGAGTTTTGATAAGTTTCATTTCCAAATGCTCAATGCCTCCAAAAGGATCCTTAAGCTGACCAAAATCAACCTTATTGAGACTTATCGCTAAAGCATTTATCGTAAAATCCCTTCGGTTTTGATCATCTTCAATGGTGCCATTTTCCACTATTGGTTTTCTGGAATCCGTTCTATATGATTCCTTTCTGGCTCCCACAAACTCAATTTCCCAGTCCTGATACTTAATGGCAGCAGTGCCAAAATTTTTATAAACAGCAATGCTAGATTCCTTACCCAAATTCTGATGTACAGCCTGAGCCAATTCAATACCACTCCCTATACATACCACGTCGATATCCTTACTTGGTCTACTCAAAAGTAAGTCACGAACATAACCACCAATCACGTAGGTTTCAATAGATTTCTCAGCTACTATTTCACTTAAAAGCTTCAAAGAAGCATTTGACGAAACTGTCTCACTATAATCTGTATTAAAATCCATTGATCAGGAAATGGGATTAAAAATTCAACTTAGGCTAATGATTAAATTTTTACTGAATCATTGCACCACTGAAAAAATACTTGTCAACCTCTTTCCGAATCTTCATTCAGAATTCCTCTCAAAATTATTCTCAGTGACTCACAGAAATTATTTAGAGGGCTTTTAATATTAAAAGGACTGGGTTGATCTACATTATTTCTCATGGTTGGAAATGCGAAAACAGCATCTCATTTAAGCAAAATAACAGATTCAACCTTGGTTATTGTGATTCCTTATTCGCAAATATATCCACTGCTACCTCAAGTATCTCAATCTTAATATTCACAGCGCAATGTTAATCCTTTTTAAAAATAGCATTGAAATTAGCAATCAAAAAATGCCATCATGTTAAATTTGTGAATATCAAACCTAAGATGACCAAAGAAGAGGCAAAGAATAGAATAGATCAGCTCACAGACGTGCTCAATCACCACAACTATCTGTACTACCAAGAAAGCAAATCTGAAATATCTGATCTTGAATTTGATGGCCTTCTAAAGGAACTTGAGACACTTGAAAGCCAACACATCGATCTAAAAAGGGAAGACTCTCCTACTCAGCGCATTGGTGGAACCATTACAAAATCATTTAATACTGTATATCACACTTATCCAATGCTTTCTTTAGGAAATACCTATTCCAGAGAAGAATTGCAGGATTTTGATAAAAGGGTAACCAAAGGTCTTGAAGGTGAGTCTTATGAATATTTCTGTGAATTAAAATTTGATGGCGTTGCAATCAGTATTCTGTATGAAGACGGCATCTTAAAGCGCGCCGTTACAAGAGGTGATGGAGTAAAGGGTGATGATGTCACACAAAATGTGAAAACCATCCGAACCATCCCTTTGAAAGTAAAAGGAGACTTCCCTTCTGTATTTGAAGTAAGAGGTGAAGTTTTTATGCCCAACAAAGTTTTTCAGGAGTTGAATCAAGAGAGACGAGAGGCAGGGGATGCACTACTGGCAAATCCCAGGAATACTGCTTCAGGAACGCTGAAAATGCAAAATTCATCAATTGTGGCGCAACGAAAACTGGATTGTTATCTCTATTCTTTACTTGGTGAAAATCTTGGGATCAGTTCACACGAAGAGGCAATACACAAGATTGAAAATCTCAGTTTTAACATATCGCAGAGTTACAAAAAATGTCGTGACATTGAAGAAGTTTTCGCCTACATCGATTTATGGGAAAATAAGAGGCATGACTTGCCACTTGAAACAGATGGGATTGTCATCAAGGTAAACAGTACCAGACAACAAGAAGAATTAGGTTTCACAGCCAAAACACCACGATGGGCTATTGCATTTAAATACAAAGCTGTTGGTTCACAATCAACTTTGAATGGAATCACATATCAAGTGGGTAGAACAGGTGCCATTACTCCTGTTGCCGAACTTGAACCAGTGCTACTTGCAGGGACCACTGTGAAACGAGCATCACTGCACAATGCCAATGAAATTGAACGATTGGATATCCGCATCGGAGATACCGTAGCAGTTGAAAAAGGAGGAGAAATCATCCCGAAAATAACAGCAGTCAATTTAGAATTAAGGAAAATAGATAGCACGTCAATTTCCTATATCACCCATTGCCCAGAATGCAATACGCAGTTAATTAGAAAAGAAGGTGAAGCCAACCACTATTGTCCCAATGATACCGGCTGTCCGCCACAAGTCCGTGGAAAAGTAGAACACTTTATCTCAAGAAATGCACTTGATATTGGTTTCATGGGGCCTGAAACAATTAAGGCTTTATTTGGCCAGGGGTTGATAAAAGACTATTCTGATTTATTTACCCTTAAATATGAACAATTAGATGGCCTGAAATATGAAGTCACCGACCTTGAAACAGGAAAAATAAAAATCAGATCCATCAAAGAAAAAGGTGCTAGTAATATCATTGAAGCCATTGAAAAGTCTAAAGAAGCACCATTTGAACGCATCTTATTTGGAATAGGCATTCGCCATGTTGGCAAAACGGTCGCAGAAAAAATCGCAGAACATTTCAGTGACATTGACAACATTATACAAGCTACATTTGAAGATATAATCGCTGTTCATGAAATAGGTGACAGAATTGCAGGAAGTATTACCGAGTTCTTCAGCAAGTCTGAAAATATTGAACTTATCAATCGATTAAAGGCCGCAGGTTTGAAACTGAAAATGGAAGCATCTACGACCTTACTTGAAAATAAATTAGATGGCAAAACAATTGTCGTATCTGGTGTATTTGTTGATTTTGAACGTGAGGCACTCAAGAAAATAATCAAACAATTCGGTGGTAAAGTTGGAAGTAGTATCTCCGGAAGCACAGATTATCTTCTTGCAGGCGATAAAATGGGGTCAGCCAAATTGGAAAAAGCTCAAAAACTAGGGGTGACTATCATATCAGAATCAGAATTTAAATCAATGATATCTTAATTATGCTTAAAAAAATATGGATCAATTATTTGATTAAAAAATATGATAATAACCGTGCTTTCGAATCTTCAGTTGACTTTAAGAAATCTATAAAAATTGCCATTATTTTCTCAATTCGAAATAATGACAATTTTCAAAATATTGAAGAATTGATTTCAGAATTAAGCTTAGAAGGTAAAGAAATCCGCACTTTGGCATATGTTAAAAACAAGCATAAAAGTACCCATAACCAACCCTATCCTTTGTTTGATTCAAAAGACATAAGCTTCTTTGGGGAAATCAAATCAGATAGGCTGGATTTTTTCATGAATCAATCCTATGACATAGTCGTTTGTCTTGATAAAAATGAAAACTATTTGGTGGATTACTTACTTTCGCAAATCAAAAGCAAGTGCAGAGTGGGGCTCACTGACGCGACAAGAAACAATTGCTTTGAAATGATAATCAAATCAGATAAAGAAGAAGCATTTAACAGCCAGGAGATTCTGAAATATTTAAAAATGATACAAAGCAATGAGCATTGAGAGACTAATTGGAACAGGAGTAGCGCTCGTAACACCCTTTAATAAAGATCTAACTATTGATTATCCCGCACTTGGTAAAGTTCTCAACCACATCTCAGATGGTGGTGCTGAATATATTGTAATCCTAGGTACAACTGGTGAATCTGCAACCATTTCTCCTCAGGAAAGATTTAAAATTATTGATTTTGTAATAGCCAACAATTCGAAAAATTTACCCTTGGTTTTGGGATATGGAAGCAACAATACCCAAAAATTAAAAGCGGCACTTAAGGATTTTAAAGACTATCCATTTGATGCCATATTGAGTGTGAGTCCATATTATAATCGACCATCGCAGGAAGGAATACTTAGACACTATCAAGAGGTAGCAGATGCAAGTCCATTTCCTTTAATTATTTACAATGTACCTCCCAGAACAGGTTCAAATATTAGTGCGGAAACAACTATTTTACTTTCAAAACATCCAAATATCATCGGAACTAAGGAAGCATCAGGCGATTTAATGCAATGTTCAGAGATTCTTACGAACACACCTGATGACTTTTTAGTGATTTCCGGAGAAGATTCTTTAACCATTCCTATGATCGCCTTAGGTGGTAAAGGCGTTATTTCTGTCATAGCCAATCTTCAACCTAAGCCCTTTAGTGATATGGTCAGAATCGCGCTTGCCGGTGATTTCAAAGCAGCAAGCAAAATACATTATGATTTATTGGAAGGGTATAAACTGCTGTCGACTGAAGGAAATCCGGTATCTCTAAAGACCGGCATGGAAGCCGTTGGCCTAATGAATCGCTACGTGAGATCGCCACTATATGAAGGCTCAAATATGCTTCTAGGGGCTTTTAAAGCCTATTTAAATTAATTTTAAAAAAAAATGAACAAAAAAAAGACAACCGATGGTTGTCTTTTTTTTATGTCTTAATAAAGGTTATTAAGCTTTATTTTTCATGTCTTGAACTTCAATTCTAATCTCTTGAGATAAGTTTTTCAATTCCTGCATTCCTTTTCTTACTCTTGTTCCTGCAGCAGAATTTTCTTTGTCATAAAATTTACTGAAATCACCTTCCAAAGAAGTTAATAGTTCTTGAAGTTGTTCGAATCTTTTCATATTGATAAATCTTTAAGGTTACTGATATTTATTCGCTTAGCAATTTATACAAATAGTTCAAAAACCAAGCTTAAAAGTGAAAAAAAGCTATATATGTGTTGTAAATGCCCCCTCAACACCCGCTCTTTTGTAAGAACCGTCATCTAATTTGGCTTTTACAGCCTCAAAAGCAACGATAGTTTCTGCTACATCGCTCAATGAATGTGAGGCTGTAGGAATGATTCTAAGGATAATCATGCCTTTAGGAATCACTGGATAAACTATCACTGAACAAAAGATGCTGTGCTCCAATCGAAGGTCTTTTACGAGATTTACGGCTTCTAATGTATCACCATTCATTACCACTGGAGTGACAGGTGATTTTGTAGTTCCTATGTTATATCCTTTCTCTCTAAACCCGGTTTGAATCGCAGCGACGATCTTCCATAGGTTTTCTCTCAGTTCAGGACTATTCCTCACCAATTCTAATCGCTTCAGGATTCCAATTACAATTGCTAAAGGAAGTGACTTGGCATAAATCTGAGAACGTACATTGTATTTCAATACGTCAATGATTTTAGCATCACCAGCAATGAATGCCCCAATACTAGCCATGGATTTGGCGAAGGTGGAGAAATAGATATCTATACCATCCTGCACACCTTGCTCCTGGCCTGCTCCTCCTCCTGTTTTCCCCATGGTTCCAAAACCATGTGCATCATCCACCAAAAGTCTGAAATTGAATTTTTTCTTTAGCTCTACGACGGCTTTCAGATTACCCATGTTACCGGACATTCCAAAAACACCTTCAGTAATTACCAGAATACCACCGCCCGTCTCTCCAGCCAATTTCTCTGCTCTTTTCAATTGCTTCTCGAGGTTTTCCATATCATTATGTGGATAGACGAATCTTTTCCCCATATGTAGTCTAACCCCGTCAATGATACATGCGTGAGATTCTGCATCGTAAACGATCACATCTTTTCTATCGACCAAGGCATCAATAACAGACATTACTCCTTGATAACCAAAGTTAAGAAGCATGGAAGCGTCTTTTTCAACAAATTCTGCAAGTTCTCTTTCCAACTTCTCGTGATACACGGTATTACCTGTCATCATTCTTGCTCCCATCGGGTAACCAAGTCCCCATTGAGCCGCTGCTTCTGCATCCGCCTTTCTCACTTCAGGGTGATTGGCAAGCCCCAGATAATTATTAAGACTCCATGTCAATACAGTTTTACCTTTAAACTGCATGCGAGGAGATATTTCCCCTTCTAGTTTGGGGAACATGTAGAAATTGTCATCAAAATAAGAGTGCTGACCAAGTGGTCCTCTATTCTGAAGTAATTTTTCGAATAAATCCATTTAAGAAATGTTAAAAACCGTGTAAAAAACGAAACACAAAACTAACATTAAATAAAGATTGGGACAACATCCCTCTCTCATTTTCGGTAACTGTGCCTATATTTAAGAACTAACCGGATATCAGCTACAAAAACTCCATGAATGATGAAAATCAATAAAATATTAGTCGCAAATAGAGGCGAAATTGCCTTAAGGGTTATGCGATCAGCACGAGAAGCAGGAATAAAAACTGTTGCAGTGTACAGCGACGCAGATGCCGCAGCTCCGCATGTCAGATATGCCGATGAGGCCGTTTGTATTGGGCCACCAGCCTCCTCTGAGTCTTATCTCGTTGTGGACAAAATCATTGACGCCTGCAAACGCACGGGTGCAGATGCCATTCATCCCGGATATGGTTTCCTTTCAGAAAATGCAAAATTCGCTCAACGTGTAAAGGATGAAGGATTGATTTTCATAGGGCCTTCTCCAGCTTCCATCACTGTAATGGGGGATAAATTGGCTTCAAAAAATGCGGTTAAAGCATTTGATGTTCCTTTAGTGCCAGGGATGGAAGAACCTATTGGCGATATAAATCTGGCAAAGGAAATTGCCAATAAAATAGGTTATCCGATTATGATCAAAGCCAGTGCCGGGGGTGGTGGCAAAGGCATGCGGATAGTCAATGAAGAAAAAGAATTTGAGGAGCAGATGAAGCGCGCAGTAAGTGAGGCGAAAAGCTCCTTCTCAGATGACAAGGTTTTTGTTGAAAAATTTGTATCAAATCCCAAACACATTGAAGTCCAAATATTGGGAGATCAGCATGGAAATGTGCTTTATCTTTTTGAGCGCGAATGCAGCATTCAGCGTCGAAACCAAAAAGTAATAGAAGAAGCCCCTTCTTCTGTGCTTTCACCTGAACAACGAAAAAAAATAGGTGAGGCAGCTGTGAATGTTGCCAAATCATGTGACTACTATGGTGCAGGCACGGTGGAATTTATCGCTGATGAAAATCTAAATTTCTATTTCCTGGAGATGAATACAAGATTGCAAGTGGAGCATCCTGTAACAGAGCAAATAACTGGTTTGGATCTGGTAAAAGAACAAATCAAAATTGCACAAGGAGAAGTGCTTTCATTTAAACAAGAAGATCTGCACATCAATGGTCACAGTATAGAGCTAAGAGTTTATGCTGAAGACCCTGAAAATGGTTTTCTACCTGATACAGGAAAATTGGAACGATATGAAAGACCTCAGGGTCCTGGCGTGAGGGTAGATGATGGGTTTGAGCAGGGCATGGAAATCCCCATCTTTTATGATCCGATGATTGCCAAGCTCGTAACTTATGGCAAAGATCGCAAAGAGGCCATAGACAGGATGCTAAGAGCGATATCAGAATATAAGATTGTGGGAGTAAAAACCACGCTTTCGTTCGGTGAATTTGTCTTAAAACATCCTGCATTTGTTGATGGCACATTTACCACCAAATTCGTGGAGCAATATTTCAAACCAGAAATGCTTCAGAAGGAAGTCACAGATGAAATAGCCAATATAGCAGCTATGTTTGCTTTTATGCATGATAAAAGTAAAAACCACATCGCCATCACTCAACCATCCAGTCAAATCAAGGCAAACTGGCGAAATAGAATAGCGCATTAACGTATGGCTGAAATAAAACCATTTCGTGCCTGGCGATATAATTCTCAACTGGCAGCTTTTATCAATGACATTACTGCCCCACTTTTTGATGTAGTGTCCAAAAAACAGCGGGAACGACTTTATGGAAATCCCTTCAACAGCATTCACCTTTCTGTACCATCAGGCGAAAATTCCGCATTGGAGGCCAAAAAAACACTTGAAAATTGGAAGAAAACAGGTGTAATCTTACAGGATCAACTTCCAGCTATTTATGTTTATTATCAATATTTTTCACTTTCGGGAAGTGAAAAAATATATTGCCGAAAGGGATTTATCTGTTCGATAAAAGTAACTGACTGGGACGAAAAAATGATCCTAAGGCATGAAAGTACCATGCCTTTTTCCGTCAGAGACAGGTTGGAATTACTTCATGAAACTCAGCTCAACGTAAGTCCTACACACGGTTTATACACAGATTCAGAAAAACAAATAGAAAATTATCTGGACGAGAGTATGTTGAGCCCACTGTATGAAGTTGAAGATTATCAGGGAGTTCGAGATGTTTTGAGTGTGATCCATGATGTAAATGTGATCAGGCGCATTCAAGAAATAATCCAAGAAAAACAGATTATTTTAGCAGACGGACATCATCGCTACGAAGGCTCGTTGAAATACAAACAAGACCGGACAACTGAGAACCCAAACCATACTGGCAAGGAAGCTTATAATTATCACTTGATGTTTCTTACCAATACCGAATCTGATGATTTGAGAATATTGCCCACCCACAGACTGGTCAAAGGCATTGAAAATTTTTCAAAGAAATGGTTATTGGAAACCCTGGAAAATGACTTTAGCATTACGATGGTAGAAAATACGCCAGATATTAATGAAATCATTCAGGGTAAAAAATGGACATTTGGACTCCTAATCGAAGGAGACGCGTATAAAATCAGCCTGAAACCAGATCGAATAAATACTATTACCTGGAAATTTCCAGATCAGATAAAAGCACTCGATCTGACGGTCATGCACTATTTCATTTTCGAGAAGATATTGGGCATCAGAGGACAAAATCAGGTCAATTCCGAAAATCTGATTTTTCAGCGGAATTTTTCTGAATGCATGAAACAGGTTTTGTTAGGTGAAGTTCAATTCGGATTGATTACAAAAGACATATCCATAGAAGAAGTGAAACAAACCTGTTACTCCGGCTACACCATGCCGCAAAAATCTACTTATTTTTACCCCAAAGTCATTTCGGGCTTTCTATTTAGTTCCATAAAAGAAGATGAATTCAGCTCACCATTTGATACTTGCTTCAGGTAGCCCCCGACGCAAGGAATTGTTACAAAAAGCCGGTTATAAGTTCGAAGTGGTCTCTTATGATTTTGATGAGATTTTGCCCGAAGCAATTCAAGCATCGGATGCGGCCGAATATCTGGCCAAAGAAAAGAATACGTTTTATCGATCCAAACTTGAAAATCAGGTAATCATCACCTCAGATACAACAGTGGTTTTGGATAACAAAGTTTACAACAAACCAAAGGATGCTGAGGAAGCTTTAGAAATGATCAGACTATTCTCTGGTAAGTCGCATGAGGTAATCAGTGGTGTTTGTATTTCAAGTCTGCAAAAAACAATCTCCTTTTCATCCAAGACGGTGGTGACCTTTTCGGAAATTAATAATGTAGAAGCTCAATTTTACGTAGATCAATTTAAACCGTTCGACAAAGCAGGTGCCTATGGTATTCAAGAATGGATAGGATTGACTAAAATTTCTAAGGTCGAAGGATCATTTTTCAATGTCGTGGGCTTGCCCATTCAGGAATTGTATGATATCCTAAAGAAGGAATTTGACATAAGTCCGTTGGGCTGAATTTCTGAAATCACTCATTCTAATGTAGAGAAATGTTATTAAGTGTAATAACCTCAAGTCTATCATTTTATATGATACAGACTGGTAAATCTTATACAATTGAAATACTTCTATTTCACCCTGTCAGGCTTTATTGATTCTCTACTTCATCTGTTTATAATCGTAACATCCCTTCAGGATACATCTTAGCTTTGATTTGCGATGATCATTGAAAAAACATGAATCCCGAAGGGACGACATCAATAAAATGTTTTGTGAGTTATATTATATCCAGTAAAAACTTCGAGCAAGAACCACTTTTGTACTATCAAAATGGCGGACTGGCAATTAGTACGCTTTTCTTCCAACTACTGGTCTAATTCAAATTTTCATCTGTGAGCATCAAACGATATTCTGCCTGATAGGATAAATTATTGGTAAAAACCCAAAGATCGCGAATCAGAAAATCCTTATCCACCAACACATTGTCCTTATAGATTTGAAGCTCCTCAATTACAGCCACATCAGTATCCACCCAATAATCTAAAAGTTCACCTTTTCCTAGATAACTGCGAATGATGCTATTTTTTAATGGCAATAGCTCATAACAGATAATTCTGGAATCGAAGAATGGTTCGAGCAAAGCACCTCTAACACAGACCTGCACAGTATCAGATGATTGGTTATCTACGGTGAAAATATAGTTTGTAGATTCTCCGGAAGAAGTACATGATATGGATATCAATAAGACCAAAAGGACTGATAAAATCAAAAAGTTTTTCATCATAGAAGCGATTCACCTAATAGACATCAGAAGCGACATTAGGTTTCCCAAAAGAAAATATTTACTCGTAATCTTTGTCCTTCTTTTCTTCTTCTTTCTCCACAACCAAATCATCATTTTTCAGACGCTTGGAAACAGCCAAAAATGGACCAACAACAATTTCCTCGTCTAAATTAGCTCCTTCTAAAACTTCAATATTATCAAAATCACTGATTCCTGTTTTCACTATGGTTTTGATTGCTTTGCCTTCTTTTATTACGAAAATCACTTCCTCAACTTCCATATCCATCATCTTATCTTTAGTTTCAGATCCCTCTTCTCCTTCCTTTTCTTCCTCAACTTTTCTGGTTGTTACTGCTGAAAGTGGTACTGAAACCACATCCTTCTTTATTTCTGTGATGATGTCGACACTAGCCGTCATTCCAGGTCTGAACGGATACTTGAATCCTTTTTCCTTGATTAAATCCTGATATGAAGAATTCAAAATCTTAATTCTTACCTCAAATTCTGTAACAGCATCTGATGACATTTTGGAATTGGCTGAGTTGGCTATCTGAGTCACAATGCCTTTGAATTTTTTATCCATGTAAGAATAAGAGTCCACATCTATAACCGCAGTGTCCCCAAGGCTGATTCGAATAATATCATTTTCATTCACATCTACTCTTACCTCCATATTTGAGAGATCAGCTATTCGCAGCATCTCTGTACCTTGCATTTGCGATGTACCTACTACCGTCTCACCAAGCTCTACTGCCAACTTGGATACGATTCCGCTCATTGGAGAAGTAATTTTGGTCAACCGTAAATTTTCTATTGCTTCATTCACAGATGCCTGAGAACTTTCTACAGAATAACCTGCCGCCTCAACATTTTGAGCTGCCGATTCCAAATCCTGAGTGGCCATTTTAAAATTTGCATCGGCCATTTCATAGGCTGAACTAGAAATGACTTGCTGATCATAAAGTGATTTTTGCCTGTTATATTCTAATTCCGATCGTATAAAAGACGCCTTGGCTCTTGCCTCTCTGGCCCTGGCATCAGCCAAGTTGGCCTTTTGTTGATTCCATATTGCCTTTTGTCGTTGGAGTGCCGATTCGAAATTGTCAGGCCGGATCTTTAATAAAAAATCACCTTTACTCACTGAGTCCCCTTCCTCTATTGAAAGATTGATGATTTCACCTGGCACTTCGGGGCTGATTTTAACCTCTATTACTGGCTGGACAGAACCTGATGCACTTACTTTTTCAATGATGGTCACTTTGGCCACCTTGCCAAATTCAACCTCAATCTCTTTTTTCTTCCCTATCCATCCTTGGGATTTACCTACTACCGCAACTATTATTAAGATTGCAGTAACGCCAAGGAGTATAAAAAGAACTTTGTTATTGGAACGTGTTTTTTTTGCCATGATTAAAAGGAAAGGGTTTTACCCAGATAAAAATCGAGAATTTTTGTTTTGAAGATGTAATCGTACTTCGCCCGTACTAAATCAGATTTTGCTCCGAAAAGATTATTAGAAGCAACCTGATACTCAGTGAAATTCGCTGCGCCAAAATTATACTGATTTTCAATGGATCTAAAAGTCTCAACTAGAGCATCCACCTGCTTTTGTGATGCCGAATAAACTTTAGCTGCTGCATTGGCATCATTGTGAGCCGTTTCTACTGTTTGTCTTAAGAAATTTTGTTGCTCCAACACATTGATTTCAGCTTGTCTCAATGCGATTTTCTGACGCTGAACGTTGCTGCTATTTCTCAAGTTGTTGAAAATCGGAATAGAAAGATTCATTGACAGTTGCTTGCTCAGGTTATTCTTAAACTGAGTACTGAATCCAACTGTGCTGAAAGTACCATTTGGAATCACAGACAATTGCTCTATGCCCTCCAATCCCGTTGTGGTTCGATAAAATGTTGGGGTTGTAATGACATCTCCATTTGCATCTGTGTTGAAAGTATATGGGTTGTCTGCATCAATTCTGTACTCTTTAAAAGCATTTGAATAATTGGTACTGAAACCCGCATTTAATGATATTGTAGGGGTGTATCCTGACTTTGCAACATCTATACCCATTTCAGCACTTTGCACCATTAGCTCAGCGCTTTTTATCTCCGGCATATTGTCAAGTGCGGCGGAGTAAACTTCACTTACAGGCGGAAGTATCATCCCGCCACCATCCATGTCTATATCAGGAATCACAATGTCTATTTTCTGTGTGGCCGGTAGCATCATACCTTGCTTCAGGTTCAATAATGCCAAATCCAAATTGTTCTGGGCTGTGATCAAATTCACTTCATTACTTGCTACCTGAGAAATCAGCTCCAGCTCACTGGTGCGTGCCAATGACCCGGAAGCAACCAATTTTTTGGTTCTTTCCAGCTGCTTTCTGCTATTTTCAATTTGGAAATTGGCATTATCGACCAACTCCTTATTGAAGATCACATTGAGGTAAAAAGTAGCAATATTCAGGGAGATATCATTTTTGGCCTTATCCTCATCAAACTCAGTAGATTCTAAAATAAGCTGATTTTGCTTCACAGTGTTGGCCAAACGGAACCAATTAAACAAGACCATGTTTGCATTACCATTCAACCCGGTGAAGTTTATCTGCTGAGTAATGAACTGATTGGAGGTCGGGTCAATGGATCGGCCCCAATTGTATCCGTAACTTCCTCCCAAATTGACATTTGGGAGCTGAGAGGCTCTGGACTGATCCATGTTGACCCTTGCATTTTCGCGAAACAATACACTTCGCTGAATACTTAGGTTATTTTCAAGAGCAATCCTCACACATTCCTGTAAATCAAGGAGATAAACCGAATCTTGTTGGGCAAAGGACTGAGAGTGTAGTGCTAAACTTAGTAGGATTAGTGAAAGCAATTTCCGCATGAATCGGGCTAGGGGGTTTATTAGAAAAATGGTTGGCAAACGGTTTTATTGATTAAAAAAATAAAAGCTTCACATGTTCTATACGGGAAAAATGATATTTCGATACCTAAATATTTCAGACTGCCACCGCTCCTTTGATTAGTGGATAAGGATCATAATTTTCAAGTATGAAATCTTCGTATTGAAAACCGAAAATATCTTTAATGTTAGGATTCATTTTCATGGTCGGCAAAGAACGAGGCTGCCTAGACAACTGAAGCTTGGCCTGCTCAAAATGATTCGAATAAAGATGCGCATCGCCAAGTGTGTGAACAAAATCACCATAACCTAAATCACAAACTTGTGCAATCATCATGGTAAGCAAGGCATAAGATGCAATATTAAAAGGGACTCCCAAAAACACATCGGCACTCCTTTGGTAAAGCTGACAGGAAAGTTTACCGTCAGCAACATAAAATTGAAAAAGGCTGTGACAAGGCGGCAATCCGGATTTTGCCATGACTGGAATTTCTTTAGGATTCCATGCCGAAACCAATAATCTGCGAGAATTTGGATTGGTCTTGATGTCGCTGATCAATTGAGAGATCTGATCGACACCTTCGAAATCCCTCCACTGCTTGCCATATACAGGGCCCAGCTCACCCCACTTTTTGGCAAAATCCATATCCGATAGGATCATTTCCTTGAATTGAACCAATTCTGCTTTCCACTCCTCTGAATATTTGGGTAAGGAACCCGCCAAACCCATTTCATTCAGATAGTTTTGAAAAGGCCATTCATTCCAAATATTGACACCATTTTCAACCAAATATCTGATATTGGTATCCCCCTGAAGGAACCAAAGCAATTCATAAACGATAGATTTAAGATGTGTTTTTTTCGTAGTTAACAGCGGAAATCCTTCATTTAAATCAAATCTCATTTGATAGCCAAATACACTTTTGGTGCCTGTTCCGGTTCTATCACCTTTTTCCACGCCATTGTCCAGAATGTGCTGCATCAAGTTGAGGTATTGCTTCATAGTAAATTATTGAATCGTTAGTATTGCTAAATTAACCAAAACTGAAACACTGGAATCCTTGATCCACCATTATTGCCAAAAATTAAATCATAAATCTTTTCGGATTTGGCTGATAATTGCGTGGATTGGAATTACTGCATTCTGGGGCTTTCAAATGAAAAGTCTTCAACCGGAATTTGAGTTTGAAAAATTGTTTCCGAAGAACGATGCGGACATTGAATTTTATGAAAGTCACATTGACCATTTCGGTTATGACAATGATTTTCTGCTTTTAATCATTGAATCTGAACCCGTATTTGAAAGTCATTTTTTAACCAGGGTAAAAGCCCTTGGGGATTCGATCAGAGACTTAAATGGTATCATCAACCTCATTTCACCCATGGAAATGTCCCAGTTGATTGATGGGCCTATGGGCTTGATGGCTGTTCCAATCATTCATCCTGAAGATCCAGGAAAATTAAAATCAGATAGCACCAGAATCTTCAACCATCCACTTTATTCTGGTTTTTTCGGCCAAGATGGAAAATCGCTTGTGCTTCAGATCAGCCACGAGCACTTCACCACTCCTGAGGCGGGTGACTTATTTCTAGCCAATCTCAATAAAACTATCAATCAATTCTCATTTGCCAAAAATAGGCTAATTGGAAAGCTGACAGCACAAACCGAATTTATCAACCTGATTCAAAAAGACTTTGTGTTATTTATCATTGTGGCACTTTTAATCAGTTTTTTGCTTTTGGCCGGGCTGCTCCGATCAATCAAGTCAGCACTTCTACCCTATCTGATTAGTCTCACAAGTTTGATTTGGTTACTTGGTTTCATGGCATTTTCAGGAGAGAAAATCAACATACTAGGTTCTTTGATCCCGCCGATTATCTTATTTGTAGCGACATCTGATGCCATTCATTTGATGAATGCCTACCGGAAAAGTAAAAATGATTCCAATTCAGAAAGAATGCTTCTTTCTATCAAAAAGGTATTGGTACCAACTATCTTAACTTCCGTTACTACCTCCATTGGCTTTTTTAGTCTGATCAGCATAACTACCGAACCAGTACAAATGCTGGGCATCTTCACAGGGATTGGTGTGATTATCGCTTTTGTAGTGACTTTTATTTTTGGTCCTTTGCTAATCTTTGGATGGAAACCAACTGAGACAAAAAGCATCAATTTTAAGCCTTTCACCATATTCATTTTAAGAAATCAAAAAAGTGTACTGATTATCACTTCACTTATAATCATAGCTTCAATTGTTGGAATTTTCAAGCTTGAAACCAACGCATTGCTGTTGGATGATCTCCCCGAATCATCTATTGTCAAACAAAATTTCCAATACGCAGAAAATCAATATTTCGGTTATAAACCCTGGGAAATAGCCTATTGGCAAAAAAATGGGCAAGGAACAATTTGGGATGAATCTGTAATGACAGAAGCCAATAAAATCCATCATTATCTAACAGAATTATACACAGTCGGGCGAATATGGTCTCCGGTTGATATGATGAAATATGGCAACCAAATGACCCATGGTGGTGATGTGCGGCAATATCAGTTTCCCGCATCAAATGAATACGAGGAGGTTTTCCAAGCTTTGAGGCCTATCGTCCATGCGGATAGCTCCATACAAAATACAGTCAGTCGGCATCAGGATTATGCTAGAATCATTGGGTTCATTCCTGAATATGGCTCCAGAGAAACTATTCTGAGAAATCAAAAGCTACTCACATTTCTATCCAAAAACATCGACAACTCGATTATTGGTTATCGAATCACAGGAACGACCTATCTCATTGACAAAAGCCATGATTTACTTACCAAAAACCTGATCATCGGTCTATTCATTGCATTGATTTTGGTGTCACTTGTTCTGGGAATTTATTTTAAATCAGTCAAAATAATGATCATCAGCCTGATCCCGAATCTGATTCCATTGATAATCACGGCTGGTTTTATGGGATTTGCAGGCATCCCTTTAAAGCTCACCACATCGATCATTTTTGCAGTATCCTTTGGAATAGCTGTTGACGACACCATTCATTTCATCAGTGTTTATCGACTGCAGCGAACACCCAATACCGTCTTTGCACTTTTAAGAACATTCCAAAGTGCGGGAAATGCCATCATCATAACTTCTATTATCATTCTGGCAGGGTTTGGGATTTTTCTCTTTTCATCTTTTGGCGCAACCTATTTTCTGGGTTTATTTCTCTGTATTTCCCTCTCATCCGCTATGATCATCGACTTGACCTTGCTCCCGATAATTTTAAATAATTGGAACAAGAAACGGTAACATTAGTTTTGTATCCTATGAGTAAAACCTTAACTATTGGCAGTGTGCTACCGGACATCACTTTAAGAGATCAAAATGATCAGGTAGTAAGGCTACACGATTTCATCGACCGAACCCCATTGGTGATTTACTTCTATCCTAAAGATGAAACACCTGGTTGCATTGCCGAGGCATGTTCATTTAGGGATCAATTTGAGGATTTTGAAAGTGCTGGCGCCAAAGTATTTGGAATCAGTGGTGACTCAGTAAAATCACACTTTAATTTCGCCAAAAGACTAAGACTCAAATTCTTATTGCTTAGTGATGTAGGGAGAAAAGCAGAAAAGGTATTTGGTGTAGAGCGCAATATGTTTGGACTCATACCCGGACGGGTTACGTTTGTATTCGACAAAAAAGGAAAGCTTCAATATGAATTCAGTTCTGCAGTGCAGGTGACCAAACACATTACTGAAGCTTTAACAGCACTCAAAAAACTAGCTGATTAGAACTTGCCAAGTTTTAAAGTGATAAAAAAGTTGAGATTTTCAAAATCAGCACTTCTTGTATTGATTAATTCTAAGTCTTGGGTAAATCTTTTGCTCACACCAAAAGCCATTCGAAATGATCTGGAAATATTCATCTCTAATGAAGCTCCTGGCTCTATGTACCAAAACACATCCTGATCTATAATAGGATCACTACCGCTGAATCGAGGATCATTGACACCATCTGCATCCCAATCTTCATGATACCCCAACCAACCAGCACCTCCCGAAATTGGAAAAGTGACATGGACAACCTGATTGGAAAAGGCAACTAATTCCATATACATACCACCGTATCCACCTAAAAGTATAGTATTCCTGATTGGATCAATGTCGTCAAATTTGGTGGTGGGAATAACACCATGCCCTTCAAAGCCAATACCAAGCGTACGATTCACAATCCAACCCGTACGAAAGCCTGCAAGTACCACAGCTTCATCCTTAAACTCGGAAGCCCTGAAAGAAACTCCAAAAAACCCACCACTGTGACTCATTGACCCTGAAAGTGTCTTGATGTCATTTCTTTTGTCTTTGTATTCTGGTTTCGAGTCTTGATAATAGATAATTCGTGGTTGCCCATCCAAAGGAGGCTCGACAGATGGCAATTGATTGATGGTTGAATCTTGTTTCGCTATCACTGGAGTCGCTTTAACCTCCGGTGTTTCTGGTTTGACCTCTGCAACCTTCGGTTTTACTACCTCTATTGGCGCCACCACTTCTTTTGTGACAGTGGAGTCAGCATCTTGTGCCAGAGCAGCTAGCGATAAAGTAGCCAGAAAAGTAACGGATAGATATATTCTCTTCATTTATTTTGCTTTAATCTGACCTAATGACATAAGGCAACAGAAAAGGTTTCTCTTAGTTAACCAAAATATTTTCCATCTTTTACCTTTGCCACTCTTTAAAAAACACCAAATCCAAAATGGCGGAATACAATCACTCGAACATTGAATCTAAATGGCAAGAAATCTGGACTAAAAACCAGACCTATCGGGTAGCAATAAACAAGGACAAACCTAAATATTATGTACTCGACATGTTCCCATATCCATCGGGAGCTGGGCTTCATGTGGGACATCCGCTTGGTTATATTGCTACAGATATCATTTCAAGATATAAAAGATTAAAGGGTTTCAATGTGCTTCATCCTATGGGATTTGATGCTTTTGGATTGCCTGCCGAGCAATATGCCATTCAAACCGGTCAGCATCCTGCAAAAACTACGGATGAAAACATCGCGCGCTACAAGGAGCAATTGATCAAATTGGGTTTCAGTTTTGACTGGTCACGGGAATTTAGAACCAGTGAACCCTCCTATTACAAATGGACGCAGTGGATTTTTAAGCAAATATTCAATAGCTGGTATAATAAAGATGCTGACAAAGCAGAAAAGATTGAAACCCTGATTTCCATATTTGAAACTTCAGGAAATAAGAAAGTAAATGCTGTATGTGATGAAGGCACAGCTTCCTTTACTGCCGCTGAGTGGAATGCCCTTTCGGAAAATGAAAAGCAGCGAATCCTATTGAAATACCGACTCACTTTCATTGCAGAAACAACCGTAAACTGGTGCCCGGCACTTGGAACTGTACTTTCCAATGACGAAGTTAAAGACGGTTTCTCAGAACGTGGAGGCCATCCAGTGATCAAGAAAACCATGCCTCAGTGGAACATGCGCATCACTGCTTATGCGGACCGGTTGATCTCTGGTTTGGAAAACCTTGATTGGCCAGACCCAATCAAGGATATGCAGCGCAATTGGATTGGGAAATCTTTTGGTGCCGAAATTGATTTTCGAATTGAAAACTCAGACAAAAAAATCAAAGTATTCACTACCCGAATAGATACCATTTATGGCGTGACTACCATGGTCATTGCTCCTGAATACGATTTGGTTAATGAATTGACTACTCCAGAACAAAAAGAGGAAGTTGCTAAATACGTAGAAATAGCCAAAAACCGATCAGAAAGAGATCGAATGAGCGATGTGAAAACCGTGTCTGGCGTATTTACAGGGAGTCATGTAATCAATCCATTCAATGAAGAAAAGGTGCCAATCTTCATTGCTGATTATGTACTCGCCGGATATGGTACAGGAGCTGTAATGTCTGTTCCCAGTGGTGATCAGAGGGATTTCGATTTTGCTACACATTTTGGATTTGACAAACCACAAATATTGGACGCACAAAAAGTCACTGAAAATGTAGCAGATCCGACCAAAGAAGGAAAGATGATTAACTCTGGCTTTTTGAATGGACTGACTTATACAGAAGCTACTGATAAAGCCATCTCCTTTGTGGAAGACAAAGGAATTGGCAAACTGAAAGTAAATTATAAAATTCGAGATGCCGTTTATGGTCGTCAGCGATACTGGGGCGAACCCTTCCCTGTTTATTACATTGATGGAGTTCCTTATTTGGTAGAAGACGACCAACTGCCATTGGAGCTCCCTCCTGTCGATAAATTTTTACCTACTGAAGATGGCGAACCACCATTAGGCCGAGCCGACAACTGGAAAACGAAAGATGGTCATCCATATGAGATGACTACTATGCCAGGCTGGGCAGGATCAAGCTGGTATTTTTTCCGCTACATGGATCCCAATAATGACCAGGAGTTTTGTGGCAAAGAAGCATTAGCATACTGGCAGGATGTCGACTTCTATATGGGAGGCTCTGAGCACGCCACCGGTCACCTTCTCTACTCTCGCTTTTGGACGAAATTTCTTTATGATATGGGTTACATCAAAGTGGATGAATATGCCAAGAAGTTGGTGAATCAGGGGATGATTCAGGGAAGGTCCAGTTTTGTTTATAGGGTAAAAAATGAAAATAAATATGTCACCTATGGACTAAGGAATGATTTTGATACTTATCCAATTCATGTTGATGTAAATATCATCAAAGACGACCTTCTTAATATTAACGCATTTAAGTCGTTTAGAACAGATGCAGCCGACGCTCTATTTGTACTTGAAGATGGGAAATTTGCATGTGGATGGGAAGTAGAAAAAATGTCTAAGTCCAAATACAACGTTGTGAATCCTGATGATCTGGTTGAGCGATACGGTGCGGACACCCTTCGTATGTACGAAATGTTCTTGGGGCCAATCGAACAAAGTAAACCGTGGAATACCAATGGTATTGAAGGAGTTTGGAAATTCTTGAGAAAGTTCTGGAGCTTGTTTCACGACCGGGATTCCAACTTTGTGGTTTCTGATGAAGCGCCAACTGCTGAAGAATGGAAGATTCTTCACGGAACAATCAAGAAAATTGAGGACGATGTGGCCAGACTTTCATTGAATACTTCAGTAAGCAATTTCATGATCGCCACCAATGAACTTGGAGCCTTGAAATGTAATAAGAGGTCCATATTAGAGCCTTTAGTTGTTTTGCTTGCTGCTTACGCTCCGCATATTTCAGAAGAGCTGTGGAGCTTATTAGGACATACTGAAACGATTTTTGATGCCACATTTCCCGTCTTTGATGGTAAGTATTTGATCGAGGATAGCAAAGAATACCCAATCATGATCAATGGCAAGATGCGTGCGAAAATTTCTTTTGCTGCGGGGACGCCAAATGTCGAAATAGAAAAGGCAGTATTGGAGAATGAATTAGTTCAGAAATGGCTGGAGGGCAAAGCGCCGAAAAAGGTGATCATCATTCCGGACAAGATTGTGAATATTGTCGTTTAAGAAAAATACCCTAAATGCGGTATGGTGTAGGTGGTAGGTAGATGCTAGCTTTACTAAGCGTTAAAAAGAATCCTATCCACCGCTGTTTTACATTATACTTTTCAGTTACTTCGGTACTTCTTGGGATCAAGAAGTACTGGGTTGCTGGGGGATCCTCCTCTAGAAATATATTCGTTTATCATGACATTAATGCGGCAACCTGTTCTTCAACAATCCATAGGCATAAGTACCTGCCAAGGCAGAGAGAATTACTACTGCAATTACACCAATACCATTTCCCAATAAAATAAACAATGGGCCCGGACAAGCCCCTGTCAATGCCCAGCCTAATCCGAACATAGTACCACCCACAATGTATCGCACAAATCCTTTTTCCTTTGGCTCGATGATGATCCGCTCACCATCAATGGATTTCATGTTGGTTCTTTTGATAACCTGCACAGCAATGATGCCTAAAACAACGGCTGAACCAATGACACCATACATGTGAAAGGACTGGAATTTGAACATTTCATAAATCCTGTACCAGGAAATGATCTCTGCTTTGGTCAGGGTAATTCCAAAAATAATCCCTAAGAATATATATCTTAAAAATTTCATACCCCTGAATTAAAGAGTGAATAGATAAGGTAAAACCAACCATGTGACAAACAAGCCACCAATAAAAAATCCAAAGACCGCAATAAGAGATGGCAACTGTAATTCACTCAATCCGCTGATGGCATGACCAGAGGTACAACCACCTGCATATCTGGTTCCGAACCCCACCAAAAAACCACCGAGCACCAACATGATGATTCCTTTTGCTGTGAGCAAAGCACTCCAGGAAAACAATTCTGCCGGAACAAGTTTTCCATTTGGTCTACTCACACCAAAAGCATCGAGTTCTGTTAATGTGGCCGCTGATAATTGAACACTTTCCCCAGTAGTCAGGAACGCTGCAGCAATTGCACCTCCTATCAGCATGCCCAAGGCAAAAACCAAATTCCACTTTTGGCTTTTCCAGTCAAAGTCAAAATATTCGCATGATTTTCCAGCTCCTAGAATAGAGCATATGGTTCTTAAATTGGAAGAAATTCCAAATCTATTGCCTGTCAGTAACAGTGAAAACATAATTACTGAAATGATAGGACCAGCTACATACCATGGCCATGGCTGACTGATAAAGTCAATGATTTTCATTTTATAGCTATTTTAGTATTTGAAATATAATGATGGTGAAGAAACAATATGTCGGTAAGAAAAGTTAGATCTTCTTGTTTTGGATGGATGTGTTTGTATTGGAAAAGACAATTATTACTTGCTTAAAAACCATCATCTTCTGGTTCCACAGGAACCACCTTCGGCTTTTCTTCAGGAATGACTGGATCCTCTATAATAGCATCAGCGTCTCCTTCTATGGAGGAATCATCTGCATTGTTTTTGCCTCGACTCTTCTTTTTCTTCTTTGGCTTTATGAAACCATCTCCAGAAGTAGAATCACCGGTAGACATAAATTCATTTGCATTTACAGCAGTACTATCAGGTGCGCCAGATGACCTGTCTGGTTCAGGTATGGGTTCCGGCTTTGGTTTTGGTTGTTTTGCAATCAAATATTGGCCAAAGTATTTATTGTAATAATCTTGCTCGACATTGAGCTCCTTGTCCTTAGGATCATAACCATAGAGGTATTTCGTTTCAGCTTTCTTTTTAGGTGGCGGAGCACGAGCCAGAGTAGGTAGAACAAATGCCTGAGCTGTATCACCAGCTATGGCCACCGCTGTAGAGTCAACCACGAGTGAATCATTGAAATCTGCGGCATAAAACTCACCCACATCCACAGGTGTTGTATCCATTTGGATCAAAGGGACTATTTTATCAGGCGTGAGTACATTTTCCATTGGTGCTGTCTTCAAATGGTAATTTTTAAGCCAATAGGGTTCGTATTTTACAATACCATATTTGGATTTATTCACTTCTCTCTCCGGAACAATGTATTGGGCCGCATGCGCATAATAATCTTTCTTGCTACTTGGTAGTAGCGAGGCGGTGAGGGAAGTATCGCCAGATGAATTTTGTGCGGCCAAATATTTGGTGCGCTCGGCTTCATCAATTTTCCATAGATAGGAATAATACGCCATACGGACAGAGTCATCCAATATGTAGGTACTTTGAAACGCTGGACAGATGACTTTATCTCTGCAAGCGGTAAAAGTGATGATGAATGTAAGCAGCGTAATTAGAAACCTCATAAAAGGTGCATAACCCAATTTGGAACCAAAAATAGGACTATTTTAATTGTGTTAAAAGCTAAACGTGAATTAAGGTGAAATTCGTATTTCAAGGTATGAAAGTCGTTTTGACCCAAGGAAATATCAATTTTACCCATTCCTGATACATCAGACCAGATGGATGCAGTCCATCCCTGGCAATCAAATCAGAATTTTCGAGTGCCAAACGAGAGATGGGTGTAATGTCGAAATATTGTATTTGATAAAGGTTGGCTATCTCTTTGTTGAGTGCGTTGTATTGATCTATCTCAGTAGCTATTTTATCAGGATTTCCATTTTTCCCAAAAGGCGTGACCCCATAGTCAGGTATGGAAACCACAAATACTTTTGATCTATTCCCTCCGGCAAAAGCGATTGCGTGGATCAGCAGTTGTTCAAACTCTCTTTTTTGTTGATCTATGAGCAAACCTCGGTATTGATTGTTAACACCAATGAGCAGCGAAACCAGGTCAAAAGTTTGTTTAACATCAGCCTCCGATATTGCCGTGAGTAGTTCATTGGTTGTCCATCCGGTTTTGGCAATAATCATCGGGTCAGAAATGGAAATGCCATTACTTTTCAAACTATCAACTAGCTGGACTGGCCAGCGATCAGATTGATCCACACTTTCACCAATGGTATAAGAATCACCTAAAGCCAAATAGGTATAATCAGCAGTGGTCTGATTATCCGTGGTGTCACTACGTATGGAGTCCTGCTTGTCAACCATTTCTAGATCTTTGGATTGAGTCAAATCATCATTTTTTTCGACGCAAAAACTTAAAGTAAAAATGATCAAAAGGCTGATGAATGTTCGAATCATGGCTTTAAAATTCAAAAGTAAATTCATTTATTCATCAAACATCGCTGATGCGATATTTTAGCTCGTACTTCTTCATTAATTTTTCACAACCACATTTAGATATTTTATTTCTACCGAGGGACATGCATATTATGTAAAAATGATCGTACCAAAAAAAAACAATTCCAGCATCAATGTTTCCGTCTTACAGTAGGACAAGATCAGAATGCGCCATCATAGGGCAAAGCTTCGTGTTGTTACTGATCTTTTTCACGCTGAGACAAGTGGACGTTGCAACTTAAATTTCCTGGAATCTTTTCGGTTGGGTATGAAACTCACAACCTCAATATAGCATTCATTGATGTGGTAATAAATACTTGTTTGCTATTGAAAACAGATTTCCTTAAACCTTTTTATTGTCTTGATGCCTCATATTTAACTCACATTGCAGCCAACAAGGGGTAACTATCAGCAAATCTGGAGGTGGACATGAAATTATAGTCGGCTACAAGCAGGCGGTTGGCTCCATCGTATTTATAATAATACGTGTAATTGGATGGTTTATTGACGTCCCATAGATATTTCATTTTTTCGTTGTGGAAAAAGAATTGGGAAGGGTTTAGATGCGGGGTATTATAATGAGATAAAGAATGCAGGCAGGATGCCTGAAAAATAGGTCTCACTTGGCATAGCTGAGCGAGTGCGGGTTAGGCTCGCTTTAAATCTGAACAAGGTGTAATTCTGTCGTCTTTGTTGGTGTTGTCGCAAACCTAACCTATCTAGCGTGAAAGTTACTTCCGTGCCTCATTACAAAGAAATGAAGTTTTCAACAGGCACCCGCTAGTCCGTGCGCAGGTACTATTTTTTTACCATTTGAATTATTGCCGCGACCAATCCAACAAGAAAAACTCCAGCTGCTGGAATGATGGTAATCATCATCCAAATACCGGCTAATGTTGAATTATCTGAGCCTTTCTCTAAGAAATAAACTGGACCCATACTGACTCCTATACATGCGATTCCAATGAGCAGTAGTATAGTTCCATAATCATTGTTTTTTTTGGGTAAGTCGGCAGGATTATCTTCAGCAAAATTTTGCCTTTTTTCTGCTAGTACGAATTGCCTGGGCATGCTAATCCAACATATAATATAAATGCCAATGGTGATGATATTAAAAAGCAGCGCTGCTAAGATGAATAATATACGTACGTAATTCGGTTTAGTATTCCAGTAATCAGCCAGTCCAGCGCAAACTCCACCCAAAATACTATTTTCTGATCTTTGAATCTTTGATATTGGTTTTTGAAAGTAAAATGAAGCTTAAACAATGGCTGGTGATACACACATTGGCAGTATATTTCGGCCAGGATGCGTAAGATGTGCACTTAAAGGTTAGGATACTAAAGCCAACAAGAAATATCTACCAACTGGGACACTGCTCAATTATGAATCTATAAAGCTATGGGTTTTGTTTTAAACATTCTTTGATATTATTGAAGTTTACTGACATCAAAAAAACATTGAGGATTAAAGACACAATACAATTGCTAATGTGCGGAGAAATTGAATTTTACCTAGCCGAGCGAGTGCAGGGAAACCATAAAATCAAAAAACCGTCATGTCTGCAAGGTTTCCTTTCCTGTTAGGGTACGAGCAAAAACTTGCGCTAGCTGCGAATTTACTCCACAGATTTTCAAATTCATCCAAGATTTGATCAACCAATCATGTTCTACAATCAAAGATTGGTAAACTCTTCCTTTATTTTTTTGGGTAAACTCTCCACTACCAAGTCGTAGGAATGATCAATGAGCTCGATCAAAAGCGTATCGGAAACGTCTCCATTGACCGTCACTGTGTTCCAATGCACTTTGTTCATGTGGTAGCCGGGTATGATATCTGCATATTCCTCCCTGAGTTTGATGGCTCGATCAGGATCGCATTTAAGATTGATACTGATGAATAGATCTATATCCGTGAGGGCGAACATCTTGTTCATCACTTTAAAGACAAGGATATTTTCACCAAAAGGAGTGCCTTCTGTTACTCCTAGTTTTGCTAAACAATACTCCCGATATTGCTCAATATCCATCTTGCGAAATTATAAAGCTCTTATAATAAATCGGCTAATAATCACAATGACACATGCCAAAAACATTAACATGGCAATCTTATTCACCCCATGCATCATTTTGAGACTGGTATCTATTGGCCGATTGGGGTCTTTTTTTCTGAAGTAATAATTCAATACTTCAGAAAAATTAAAATAATAACCTGTTCCTCTTTTTTCGTTTTGATCTTCCATTTCTATTATATCTAAATCTTATTCATTCATTGCAACGGAAGGCTCTATCCACCTACCATCTTCACGGATCAGCTCTATCAATTCATCCAGTGCCCGCTCGGATCCGACCCCTCTTTTCATCACTTCTTTGCCTTTGTACAATGTAATTTTTCCTTTGCCTGACCCCACATAACCATAGTCTGCATCCGCCATTTCACCCGGGCCATTCACAATGCAACCCATGATACCAATCTTTACCCCTTTCAAGTGATCTGTTCGCTTTCGGATCATGGCGGTAGTTTCCTGCAAATCAAAAAGTGTGCGACCACAAGAAGGACAAGAAATATATTCTGTCTTCGTGATCCTTGTTCTGGCGGCTTGCAAAACACCAAATGAAATCTCATTGTACTTTTTGATGGTTTTTGGCAAATCTGCGGTATCCATCAAATCATTATTGCCGAGCATAATGCCATCGCCAAAGCCATCAATCAAAAGTCCACCTACATCAGTTGCGGGGAACATCATCATGGCATCATCACCCAATGATCCGTATTCCCTTCTCACTACGACAGGAATATCAATTTTCGAAATCTGAAGCTGGAAAAAAGCATTTCTTAAAGCCGCTAATGCATGAATGTTGTTTGTTTTTAACAAAAGAACAACATTGCCCAAATGACTCAAACGCGCAACTAAGGCTTCATCAATTTCAACATCGGCTACTTCTAGGAAATTCAATTGTGGATGTACATGATCCGCAGTAAGAAATTCAGATTTATTGAATAGTGGAAACAGATTGGTGTCCGAACTAAGCGTGAGCCAAACATCATTATCGATGATTTCTTTCAACCCATTTGGGAGCATGAAATCAATTTTCTTTTTGCCCGAATAGATAAAATCAGCACCAAGATCATTCATGGTCCACTTGTCCAAAGCAGGCAAATAAAAATGTCCTACTGATTTTAAATCATTCAAAGTAACATGATCGAGCCGTGAAAAATCTGCGATTACCCTTGGAACATTACTTCCACCAAAATTTACCACTTCTTTTGTGATTCTCTTTTGATATGAAAAAGGATCATAATAAGGATTCTCAACGGCGATGATCGCATCATGCTTTTCCCGTCCTATCAATCTATCGACCAATATGCGTCCTACTGGGGATTCAACTTCTGGTTCTTCAGTGAGAGAAACACGAACGGTATCTCCTAATCCGTCTTCTAATAAGGTTCCGATACCGAGAGCAGATTTTATTCTTCCATCCTCAGCCTCTCCTGCTTCTGTCACCCCCAAGTGCAATGGATATGCTTTCAAGCCTTCTTCAACCAACTTCTGAACCAACAATCGATAGGCCTGAATCATGACCTGCGGATTGCTTGATTTCATGGAAATGACCAAATCAAAATACTCATTCTTTTCGCAAATGCGAATAAATTCCAAAGCGGACTCCACCATGCCCAGTGGCGTATCGCCATACCTGCTCATAACTCTGTCAGAAAGTGAGCCATGGTTGGTACCGATGCGCATGGCCGTGTTATGGGCTTTGCATATTTTGATCAGAGGGGTAAATTTCTTCTCAATTCGTTTCAACTCGGCTTCATAAGCTGCGTCGGTATATTCTATTTCTTCGAAGCGTTTTTTGTCCGCATAATTTCCCGGATTGATCCTTACTTTTTCTACTATCTCCGCTGCTAACTCTGCTGCATTTGGTGTGAAATGAATGTCTGCCACCAAAGGCACATGGTAGCCTCTCCTATGAAGCTCCGCCCGAATATTGCGAAGATTCTCAGCCTCCTTCATACTTGGTGCAGTCACACGAACATATTCACAACCTGACTCCACCATGCGAATGGATTGGGCAACAGTGCCCTCCGTATCCATGGTATCCACGGTGGTCATGGATTGCACTCGGATGGGACTGGTCGCTCCCATAGGAACATGACCAATTTTCACTTCTCGAGTGACCCTGCGTGAATAACTTGTGAGTGACTCACAATATTTGATATTTTGTGCCAATGCCTGATCAGCCGTTTTCATCTTTATCAATTAAAAATATTATAAATCTCCAAGTTGTGGACGAATGACCAGATCTTCTACCACCGCCCTATCGCTCAACAGATAGGTTGCCAAAACCATTTCAGCAACATCCTTTGGATCAATAAACCGTTCTTCTGGTAAATCTACACCTTCCCAACTGGTCGTAAAAGTAGGGCCGGGCAATACAGCTGTCACCTTGATTCCATGCGGTTTCATTTCCTCACGTAATACTTTTGACATCCCATAAAGGGCAAATTTACTAATGCAATAGGCGCCACCATTTGGATATGCGGTGATTGATGCTGTAGAACAAATATTGAAAATATAACCTTGCTTGTCTTTTTTCATCTGAGGAATCAACCCTCTGGTGACACGATAAGCACTATATAGATTCGTTTGAATAAGCGATTCCAAAACTCCCTCCTCTTCACTATGAATCTGTCCAGGGACAAATTTTCCGGTATTATTTACCAGAACTTCTATTGGCTTTCCAATAAGCCTGACAAATTCAATAAATGCCTCAGTGGAATTTTTGTACGATAAATCGGCTTTGAGAATATGAACCTTATTCTTATAATCCTTTTCTATCTCCATTTTCAATGAATTAAGCTCACCTTCATTGCGCGAGCAGGTAGCAATAGAAAAGCCATGACTTGAAAATGATTTGACAATTGCCTTGCCGATTCCTTTCGTTCCACCGGTTATTACGACAAGTTTGTTACTATTTTCCATCATATTGGATTAAAGCGTTAAATGGACAGGATTGTTTGATTTGTAATTGTTAATTTCGGCAAAACTAAAGATATCTGAAAGAAGAAAATCTTGAATGAAAAATTTTGGCAAGTATATCTTATTCATTGGAAGCCTTTTCGTAAGACGCGAGAGTTTCGGCTCATACGTAAAACTCACTATTGATGAATGCATCAAGGTGGGTTACAATTCCCTGCTTATCGTTACCATCGTTTCGATTTTTATGGGTGCTGTAACTACTATTCAGACGGCTTACAACCTGGTGAGTCCGTTTATTCCTGACTATGTCATTTCTCTAGTAGTGAGAGATATGACTATTCTGGAGCTTGCACCAACTATCATGGCCATTGTTTATGCCGGAAAAGTGGGATCAAATATCGCAGGTGAGCTTGGCACGATGCGCATCAGTGAGCAAATAGACGCCCTTGAGGTAATGGGCATCAATGCTTCCTCCTATTTGGTGTTGCCAAAAATCATAGCATCAATGCTTATGTATCCTATGCTCGTGGTACTTTCCGCTTTCCTTTCCATATATGGAGGTTATTTAGTCAGTTTGGCCACAGGCATCATTTCAGGACACGACTATATCTATGGAATCAGGTATGAATTTTTAGAATTCAACATAGCTTTTGCATTAATAAAGGCAATTGTTTTTTCGTTTCTCGTAGCGTCTATTTCGGCCTACAAAGGTTATTATACCAGTGGCGGAGCACTAGAAGTAGGACAAGCTTCCACTGCTGCAGTAACCAATAGCTGTATTGCCATTTTATTTGCTGACTATCTTTTGGCCCAACTACTACTGTCATGATAGAAGTTCAAAACATAGTTAAATCATTTGGAGACAAGACCGTTTTAAAGGGCATTGATGCCACTTTTGAAAAAGGCAAGACCAATCTCATTATTGGAAGTAGCGGCACAGGAAAAAGTGTTTTGTTAAAAAATATTGTTGGTTTGGTTAAGCCGGATCAGGGTGAGGTATTTTATGATGGTAGAAATTTTACTCATGGCGACAAAAACCTTCAAACAGAAATTAGAAGAGAGATTGGGATGCTCTTTCAGGGCAGTGCACTTTTTGATAGTAAGAATGTGGAGCAAAACATCATGTTTCCGCTCAATATCCTGACCAAGATGGAACAAGAAGAAAAACTCGATCGGGTTAACTTCTGCCTACAGCGCGTTGGTTTGGAAAATGTCAATAAAAAAATGCCTGCCGAAATAAGTGGAGGGATGAAAAAGCGTGTCGGCATAGCACGCGCCATAGTCAACCAACCTAATTATTTATTCTGTGATGAGCCCAACTCCGGACTAGATCCGCAAACAAGTATTACGATTGATGAATTGATCGCCGAGATCACCCACGAATACGAAATGACCACAGTAATAGTGACCCATGATATGAATTCGGTAATGGAGATTGGTCAGAAAGTAATTTTCCTTTTTGAAGGAAATAAACTTTGGGAAGGCACCAACGAAAATATCACCAAATCAGATATAGTGGAGCTAAATAATTTCGTTTTTGCCAATAGGATGATGAAACTCATCAAATAATGCTTCCAAATCATAAATAATCATATGCACAAAAATGTCTGGATTCTAACATTGGCTCAGATGTTTATGATGTCTATGAATTCACTGCATGTTTTAGTTGGTGGTTTGGTTGGGGACAGAATAGCTTCTTCAGAAAAACTAGCTACTCTTCCAGTGGCTAGTATAATGGTCGGCACAGCGATGGCCACCATTCCGGTCACAATGCTCATGAAAAAGATTGGTCGTAAAAAAACCTTTTTGATCGTATCTGGCTACTCCATATTGGTCTCCTTATTTGCAGCTTACGCGATTGCTATCGAAAGTTTTTACCTATTTGTTTTCTGTGCATTTTTAATGGGAGTTTCCAATGCTTCTATGATGCAATTCAGATTTGCTTCTATGGAAAGCGTCAAATCCTCTCTCATACCAAAAGCAGCCTCCGTGGTACTTATTGGAGGAATTGTGGCGGCTTTTATTGGGCCGGAAGTAGCTGTATTTGGCAAGGATATTTTTGATTCTGAATTTACAGGATCTTATGTGCTGCTGGCAGGTTTGTTCGCTGTTGGCTTTGTTATCCTCACTTTTTATCAAAACACAACCATCAAAGAATCGATCATTGACAGCCCTCAACGATCCTTTGGTGAAATAGCCAAACAACCTGTATTCTGGACAGCCTTATTAGCAGCCGCTGTGGGATATGCAGTGATGAGCTTCATCATGACGGCAACACCAGTAAGTATGCATGTGATGGATGGACATTCCCTTTCAGACACCAAATGGGTCATTCAAACCCACATTGTGGCCATGTTTTTACCCTCTATATTCACAGGAGAATTGATGAAAAGATTCGGCATTCACAGGGTGATGATTATGGGATTGGTGGCATATATTTTCTGTATTGTCATTGCGTTTTCAGGACACCTGGTCTACAATTATTGGATATCACTGATATTACTAGGTGTTGGATGGAACTTCTTATTTTTGGCAGGGACAGTGCTACTTCCGCAGGCCTATACCGCCAGCGAGCGTTTCAAAGTTCAGGCAATCAATGAGTTTATCGTATTTGGCACTCAGGCAATCGTGGCATTGTCTGCTGGATGGGTTGTTTTTGCCTTGGGTTGGGAAAACTTGTTACTTTTAACACTTCCTATCATCGCTATCCAATTTGTTATGATTTGGATTTGGCGAAAAAGTAATGCCAAATTAAACGCTAATTAACTGTACTTAAATTACCGATTTATTTAGCCATGTTGACAAAATCCTCAGAATATGCCATTCGATCATTACTGTATTTGAGCACCATTGAGAATGGTAGAAAAGCTGGTGTAGAAGAAATTGCGCTGGCCATAAATTCGCCTAAAGCTTACACAAGTAAAATTCTTCAGGAGCTAAGTAAACAAAAAATCATTAATTCACTCAAAGGGCCAACAGGTGGTTTTTATCTTACTCCAAGCCAGCTAAATAACAATCTAATCAAAGTCATTTATACATTTGAAGGTGAGCATTTCTTTGAGAAATGTATCCTGGGACTTAGCGAATGCTCCAGTATGGAACCATGTCCAATGCATAGTCAATTTGAATCAATGCGATTGCAATTGGAAACACTGTTTTCTTCAACTACGGTACAAGACTTAACCAACGACTTATTAAATCATAAAATTCTTCTCAAAAGATAATGACTTGAATTATTAAAGGACATTAATGTCTTTTAATCTAATATATGTCATCTACTCTCATGAGTGTGGTCATTCAACAGAAATTTGATAGACAATATCTTCGTCTCAAACCTATCAAATCAAAGAATGAATCAACGCATCCAATTATCCCATTTGCTCATCCTGATTATTTTTAACTTCCTATTCTTCAATTGCGGAGGCGGATCAAAAAGTAAAGTTGATGAGATAAAGTCTCAGTCCTTTGTGGCTCCACAGCCACCAAAATCTTTGGCTGAAGCTGAGGCAAACTGGAAAGATTATCCAGGTATTGGACCTGTCAAAACTTTTGAGTTACCTGCAAAAACAGATGATGTATTGGTTGCATCCGGTATGGTCGTTTTTGAAGCAAAATGTACTGCTTGCCACAAAATCAACAAAAAATATGTAGGCCCTGATCTTTCGGGTGTCACGACAAGAAGAACCCCTTCATGGATCATGAATATGATCTTAAACCCGGAAGAAATGGTTTTGAAGGATCCAATTGCGAAACAGCTTTTAATGGAATACAATGGCTCACCTATGGCCAATCAAAACCTGACAAATGATGAAGCAAGGGCAGTATTGGAATATTTCAGAACACTCTAAACCTAATCAGATATGTTAACAACAATCAAAAATTTATTGATAGCCATGTTTATCGCAAATATGCTATCATTTTGTGCTGGCCCATCAAAACAAACAGAACAGACCAGTGCAGATGCAACTGAAGCAACACACCCTAAAGGGCAAGCTTCTGTAGTAGATGATGTTTCTGCCAAAAACATATTACAAGTTGCTATCAGTTCAGAAGCACACACCACACTCGTAGCAGCGGTACAAGCGGCAAGCATAGAACATATTTTAGTAAATGCAGGCCCATTAACTGTTTTTGCACCTACAAACGATGCATTC
>JBLICU010000003.1:0-89758 GCA_047632435.1 Cyclobacteriaceae bacterium | reverse complement strand
TTGGGTATTGGGTATTTGGATTTTTGGATTGGTGGTTTTGGGCTTGTTTCCAATATACTAAATCCATATACATTGCTTTACAGAAGTTTGGTAGAGCAATAGACTTGGACCAACATCTAGGATTAAAATTGGGAATGTGAGGGGATGTTTCTTCTTCGCCTTGGTTTGTGTCCCCGCAAACCAAGTTTAAGGTAGGTTTGTGAAGACACAAACATCGGCACACTGACTTCTAGTTTTAGATAATCAAATTTCTTCCGAAGAAACTGCCTCGGCAAACTAGACCGGATAGCAGCGGCATGAAGTATAGCGGATAGCCGTAACACCAGTACATGTGAAAAGCCACTCGTTCTCTCCTAACAATTCCCTAAGACCACTTTTTTCTGAAAAACATATTCAAAATTCTATCTTTGCGGCTATGGCAAATATTGAAGAGGCGACAACACTGAAAAATATATCCTCCCATTGCAAGGAGTACGGTTTTATCTATCCATCAAGTGAGATTTATGAGGGGCTGGCGGCTGCTTATGATTATGGGCCGCTGGGCGTGGAGCTGAAAAACAACATCAAGGAATATTGGTGGAAGGCGATGGTGCGCATGAATGAAAATATTGTGGGGATCGATGCGGCGATTTTTATGCATCCGACTACCTGGAAAGCCTCCGGCCATGTGGATGCTTTCAACGACCCATTAATCGACAATAAAGATTCGAAAAAGCGCTACCGTGCCGATGTGCTCATAGAGGAGCAAATGGCCAAGATTCAGGCGAAAATTGATAAGGAAGTAGACAAAGCCGCCAAGCGATTTGGCGATAGTTTTGACAAAGGTCAATTTTTGACTACCAACGAACGGGTGGTTGGTTACGCCAAACAAATTGAGGAGATCGAAAATAGAATGAAATCCTCTATTGAGTCCGGTGATTTGGAGGGATTGAAGCAACTGATCGTGGATCTAGAAATTGCCGATCCGGTATCTGGCTCAAGAAACTGGACGGATGTGCGCCAATTCAATTTGATGTTTTCAACAGAGCTGGGTTCTGTAGCCGGAGAATCTGGCAAAATATATTTGCGTCCGGAAACGGCACAAGGGATTTTTGTCAACTTCCTGAACGTGCAGAAGACAAGCCGCATGAGGCTTCCGTTTGGGATTGCCCAGATCGGTAAAGCCTTCAGAAACGAGATTATCGCCCGTCAGTTTATTTTCCGTATGCGGGAATTTGAACAGATGGAAATGCAATTTTTCATCAAGCCGGGAACGGAGATGGAATGGTACGAGCACTGGAAAACGAAACGCATCGCCTGGCACAAGGCTCTTGGCTTGAATGAGGATAACTACAGATTCCATGACCATTTGAATCTGGCGCATTACGCGAATGCAGCATGCGACATTGAATTTAACTTCCCGATGGGATTCAAAGAACTGGAAGGAATCCACTCCAGAACGGACTTTGACCTGAGTGCTCATGAAAAACACAGCGGTAAAAAATTGAAATATTTTGACACGGCTACTAACGAAAGCTACACACCGTATGTGCTGGAAACGTCCATTGGTTTGGACAGAATGTTCCTTGCTGTGATGTCGGCTTCCTTTATGGAAGAGACGCTTGAAGATGGAAGCACAAGAACACTTCTGAGGATCCCTCCGGCACTAGCCCCTGTGAAAGTGGCTGTGTTTCCGTTGATGAATAAAGACGGCTTACCAGAAAAGGCAGAAGAAATCATGAATGCAGTAAAACTTGACTTCAATGCTCAATATGATGCGAAAGATGCCATTGGAAAAAGATATAGACGTCAGGATGCTATTGGCACGCCGTATTGCGTGACTGTGGATCATCAGACTTTGGAGGATAACACCGTAACCATCCGTGAACGTGACAGCATGAAACAGGATCGGGTTTCGATCTCTGAACTGATCGCTACTCTGGAAGACAAAGTGAGTTTGAAAAACCTGCTAACCAAAATCTAAGTTGACCTGGTTTCTCCTGCTCTGCGTTGTAGTGGTGGCGATAGGCATCTATTTCTCCAATCGCATGCAGGAGTATATTTTCGCACAGGGCTGGAAAGAATCACTTACCAAATCAGAAAAGTATTCCCTCGAAAAACATTTCGAATTCTACAGAAAGCTTCCCGCTAAATCCAAACGGATTTTCGAATATCGAGTCAGAACCTTCCGTAAGCTAACGGAGTTTGTCCCACGACAAATGGACAAGGTGACTGAGGAAATGGAAATTCTCATTTCTTCATCTGCTGTACAGCTCACCTTTGGTTTCGACAATGTGTTTTTGGATCACTTTGAAAGAATCATCGTTTATCCGGATCAATTTTTCAGCAACACGGGTCAGCGCCACCACAAAGGAGAAGTAAATCCCCGAGCCAAAGCCATTGTACTTTCATGGAAGCATTTTGTAGAGGGATATGCCCTAAACGAAGGTGTAAATCTAGGTTTGCATGAAATGGCACATGCTCTACAACTCGAAAACATCATTATGAATGATGAGTTTGGCTTTATGGATGATGCAGACATCCGGGTGTGGCAAGCTTTTGCTGCCGCAGAAATCCAAAAGATTATTTCGGCGGAAGAAAGTTTTTTCCGTGATTATGGCGGAGTGAACCAAGCCGAGTTCTTTGCTGTGGCGGTGGAGAATTTCTTTGAGCGACCGAAGGAATTTAGGTCTTATAATGAGGGTCTTTATAATTCACTTTGTCGTTTGCTGAGACAGGATCCGGTGAGTTTAGTGGGGTAGACCAATTCTTAAAGGATGGTTACCTGTTTGTCTCTTCTGGAAGCCGGCATAAATGATATGAAAGCTTAAAAACAAATAAGTAATATCCAAAATAATCTAAAGACGCAACTCTATTAACCGAAATATCCTCTTTGAAAGCATTCAATTCTTCTTGAGAAACCTAACTAGCTCCGTCTAAATAACCAAAATCGCACAATTTGACCTATCAGAGATCGTATCAGGATCTAGATGATAAAACCAAAAAATAAAGTCGAATTCTCATCTTTGATCTTATGAAATCTTAGAGAATCAACATGCGTAAGCCAAAAAACTGTTGGGATATTTGACTGCCTTGGATTTGATTGAAATTAATTCCAGAGAAGAATATAAAGCTGAGTTTTTTCCTAAAGTTTCAAAACTGAGATCTAAAAACAGCGAAATTGCACTCGACGAAATGAATGATGAACTTGCAACCGTGAGCATCAACCCCAAAACGAAATCATAACTGATTGGAAATCCCTACCATAAAATTGTTTGTAATAATTACGACACCTTTTCCAAATGCATAAATTTTGAGTTTGACCAAAGAAATTGATCATCATAGTAGATTGGAATTAATCAATCTTTGAGATAGGACTCTTCGTATTTATTGATTGACATTTTTTTGATTTCACGTACGCCCCAAACTTCTTTGAAGGTAACAGCCGCAACTCTAATATGAACTTCAATGAGTTCCTCCTCATTGTCATTTAATAAACAAATATAAAATTCCCCAGAATTGGGAATCTCTTTTCTTTCGTAGGCCATGGCCGAATTGCCTTTATCAAAAAAGTGGAAATCTTGCCCGCCAAGGAATGCTTGCACATCCTGCTCGTCTTTTACAAACCAGTATTGAACATTGTCGGCCTCTTGAGATTGAGTGATTTCGCATTTACCTTCTAAAACAAGTCCTGCCAAAGCAGCCGAGCCGCTGGAGTCTGCAACAAGATTTTGATATTTTGAACTCCTCTCATCAGCCTTTGCCAATGCTTCCAGTGTAGAATAACCAACACCTACCCAATAGGCCCATGATTGGAGGCCGTATGGTAATTCGACTTTGAAGAATCCTTTATTGTTCCCTTTCACCGATTCTATAGCAATCGTCTGGTGTGGAACAATGGGTAAAAAGGTGGTATCCACAGAAATCATGTAATCTTCATTAACTGTAGTATAAGTAGTATCTGCTTTTTGGGCTATGTAAACTTGGGTATCAAATTTATCATTGGGCATATTTGGTATTCTTTCTATTCTTAATTTAATCGTCCGACTATCCAAAGCTTTGTTTTTCAATCCTAACTCATAAATGCCCGTTTGGGTGATCCCTGCCTTTTTTTCAATGATCTCTTTCACATTATATTCAAAAAGGACTGTTCCACCATTCACACCATGAATTTCAACCTCCCCAAATTTCTTTCTATTAGTTTCTTCAAAGAATAAAACAAGCGTATCTCCAGCTTGAAGGCCAAATTGCATTTTTTTAGCTGAGGCCGGCTGAACAGTAATATTTTCGTTAAGCACGGTACGTCTTTTTTGAGCGGTTGCACAGGTCAAGCCGACTAAACAAACAAGACCCAAAATCGAACTTTTGCTGAAAAAATAGATAGACATAAATGCATTATCAAATGGATGTATGAATTTAACTCATTTAGTAATCCATGTCAAATTAATTTGCCTTATTGCTATAAGTGTGTTGAATAAATTAATGATCAGCTCACCCGACTCCAATTCACTGTGCCTTTGCCCTGTGCCTCCACTTGATTTCTTATCACTTGATTTTTGGGTAGAGACAAATTGGGATCTTCATTCAAAACTTCCGATGCAACCGATCTTGCCAATTTTAGAATTTCACCATCTTGGGCCAAATCAGAAATTTTCAAATCCATGATACCACTTTGCTGGGTTCCCATCATGTCACCAGGCCCGCGTAGCTGTAAGTCTACCTCGGCAATTTTGAATCCGTCTGTAGTATCCACCATCGTTTTCACTCTGGCCTTGGCTTCATTGGATAGCTTCAGACCCGTCATTAATACACAATGAGATTGTTCGGCCCCTCTTCCCACACGTCCCCTGAGCTGATGGAGTTGTGACAAACCAAACCGCTCTGCATTTTCAATCACCATGATCGATGCATTCTGCACGTTCACACCAACTTCAATCACCGTGGTAGCAACCATGATTTTGGTTTCACCCTTGACAAATCGTGCCATTTCGAAATCTTTATCTTCGGCTTTCATCCTGCCATGCACAATCGAAAGTGGATATTTTGGAAATCTCCTTGCCACGCTTTCATATCCATCCATCAGGTCTTTATAATCCAGTTTGGAAGATTCTTCGATCAATGGATACACAATATAAACTTGTCTTCCTTTCTCCACTTCGTTTTCGACAAATTGAAACATCTTTAAACGATGACTGTCCCGCATGTGGTAGGTTTTGATTGGCTTTCGGCCAGCCGGCATTTCATCTATGGCAGAAATATCCAAATCTCCATAAAGCGTCATCGCCAGGGTACGTGGAATCGGAGTGGCTGTCATAACCAGAACATGTGGATGCATGGTTTTATTTTTGTTCCAAAGTTTAGCACGTTGGGCCACACCAAATCTGTGTTGCTCGTCGATGATTGCTAAACCCAGTTTTTGGAAGATGACTTTATCCTCGATCAACGCGTGAGTCCCCACCAGAATTTTTATTTCCCCGGACTCCAATCCTTCAGCAATTTCACGTCTTTGAGCCTTTTTAGCAGATCCAGTTAGCTTTGCGATCTTAATCCCGAGAGGTTCGCCTTGTTCCTGCAAGCCTTTGAAATGCTGATCGGCCAGTATTTCAGTAGGCGCCATAAAGGCACATTGTGTTTCGTTACTTATGGCGATGAGCATACACAAAAAAGCTACCATCGTTTTTCCACTTCCCACATCACCTTGTACCAGTCTGTTCATCTGTTTGCCGGAGCGGAAATCCTGATAGATTTCTTTCACCACTCGTTTTTGTGCACCGGTCAATTCAAATGGAAGGTGCTTTTCATAATAAACATTTAGCAAATCACTGTTGGTAAACCGGAGACCCGGAAAACTATGGATTCTTGTAATTTTCAATTTAATCAGTCGAAGCTGAATATAAAATAGCTCCTCGAATTTGAGCCGAGCCCTTGCATACTGTAGCGCCTTTGGGTTTTTTGGAAAATGAATCTGAATGAGTGCATTTTTCTTATCGATCAGCTTATGCCGCTGAATCAATTCAGATGGTAACGTTTCATTAATATGATTAACTGCTTCAACCAAAAGTCCCTTCATGATTTTCATGATCACCTTACTATCGATGAATTTCGCTTTCAGCTTTTCTGTTGTATTGTAAACAGGCTGTAGATATGCCCCGATCTTATAGTTTTCTGTAAGAATATCTAACTCCGGATGTGCAATGCTATAAACAGCCCCAAACTTGGCGGGTTTTCCAAAAGCCACATAGTTCACACCAATGGCTAGCTTGCTTTGTATCCATTTAGCACCTTGAAACCAGACCAGCTCTATGATGCCAGTATCATCAACGAATTGCCCAACCAATCGCTGCTTATTTCCGACACCAACCATCTGAAACGACTTGAATTGCCCTATGATTTGAATGAAAGGCATTTCTTCATTGACCTGACTGACTTTATAAAACTTAGTCCGATCCTCATATCTAAAGGGGTAATATTCGATAAGGTCAGCATAGGTGAATATTTGCAGTTCTTTTTTGAGCAAATCCGCCCTTTGAGGACCGACACCTTTGAGATATTCTAAACTTCTGTCAAAAAATCCTGGCATGCAATTTTTATCTTTGTAGCTAAGATAGAAAACATGCTAAAGAAACTTAATAAGGGTGAGACGCTTAGTCAAGATCATTCCACTTCAATGTCTCAAGCATGTGGATAATATCCGCCTTTAAGTAGTCAATAACAGGGGCAAGTGAATCATTTTTTGTGGCTGTTTTGAAATATAAAGCACCACGTAAAAAATGTTGACTGCTGTCAGATACGTGAAATTGGAATGGTGTGGGAATCTCTCCCTCTAGAGACGTGACGGAAGCAAAATCCCCATTTGGAAGTTCCAGAATCATCTCGTCAATGGCATAGGCTTTTACATTGTGTTGCGCTGTAAGTCTATAGGAATCACTGTAATATCCACGTATCAGCGAGTCTCTATTCATAATTGGTTTGTAGGTAATCTGTACGTTTGCACCCATTTCTGGATATTCCAGATCTACCCAATACCGTTCAGAAATCCACGAAACATCTTTTTTCAACATGGCATATTTGGAATATTCAAATGAGTAAGGCATGGTATCTGGCATTTGTACAAATGCATGTTCAGGTAGCTCAATACGATTATAACCCTTGGGTCTGGGTAAATAATCTTTGTTGCAGGCACTCAAACCTATGAATATGAAAACTAAGATAAGATACTTCATCAATCTTCAAAATCTTTTAATGAGTCTTCCTTGTTTTGTTTGAGCAAGACTCTCACCTTTTTTATTCGCTTTTGATCAACCGCCACTACTATGAAAACGAAAGAATCGTATTCGATTTTCTCTCCGGCATGTGGCAGTTTGCTATGTAGTTCCAAGAGGAGTCCGCCAAGTGATTCACTATCACCTTTTACCTTTTCAAAAGCGGAATTATCTGCGCCCACAATTTTGCAAAAATCATTTAATGAGGTTTTTCCTTCGAAAATATAAGTATGATTATCCAGTTTACTGTAAGACATATCACGCTCATCATCAAATTCATCGTTGATTTCACCTACGATCTCCTCGATTACATCCTCAAGTGTAATAAGTCCAGCAGTTCCACCATATTCATCAATGACAATGGCCATATGGACCTGTTTTTCCTGAAAATCCTTTAATAAGGCATCAATTTTCTTGCTCTCAGGAATAAAAAATCCCGGCCTGAGTAAACTCTGCCATTTGAAATCATCCTCTTGATTTAAGTGTGGCAATAAGTCTTTGATATAAAGTATACCCTCAATTTTATCAATCGTTTCCTCGTAAACGGGAATCCGCGAATACCCGGTTTTGTTTACAAGATTCATGAGCGCATGAAAATCAGTCTCAATGTCCGCCGCTGTAATATCAATCCGCGAATTCATGATCTGTTTCACAGACAGTGTACTGAAATTTACAATGCCCTTAAGCATGTCTTTTTCTTCTGCGGTTACCACCTTTTGATCTGCCGTAAGCTCCAATGCATGATGAATTTCATCTACGGATAGATTGTATCCCTTTCTTTCAACCCGAGATTCTATGACATTACTTATGCTCATTAGTAACCAGGCGATAGGGTTGAGGACCTTGCTTGAAAAGGACAGAAAAGGGGCTGTAAGTCTGGCAAAGCTAAGATTGTTATGATTTGCGTAAACTTTGGGCACTATCTCCCCAAAAAAGATAATCATCATTGTAATAATAGCCGTCAGTGTGATTATGACGATTCCTCCTGCATCCTTACTTCCTACGATTCGCCAAGTGGCATAAGTGGAGATTGTAATGATAAATATGTTAACCAGATTATTTAAAATAAGGATATTCGCAAGTAATCTTTTGGGATCTGATACGAGCTGATTGATATATTTGTCCTTTTTATTTTCTGAAGTGCGTACCTGCTTGACCTGTTCGTGACTCAGCGAAAAGAATGCAACCTCCGACCCGGAAATTAATCCAGATAGAAATAAAAGCAGTAAAATCCCAAGACTGTTGAGCAGATAAAAAGAAATTGGTAGATCCACTAAGCTGGCCAATAAAACAGTGGGGTAGGGATCGTCGAGTGATGTCTCCAATAAGTGATTTGTTTAGTTAAACATCAAAATGGCAAGTCATCAGTTGCCACTTCTTCAGATGAGCCATTGAAAGAAGAAGCTGGCTCAGATTGAGAAGGTTCGGATTGTTGTTTTGTAGATTCAGGATTTGAATTTGATTCTACAGTTGAATCTCCTCCAGCTTTTCCACCAAGCATTGTCATGTTGTCACCAACAACTTCAGTAGTATACCTATTGATCCCGTCTTTTTCCCAGGAACGTGTTCTCAACTTTCCTTCGATATATACCATGTCACCTTTTTTGAGATATTTTTCTGCAACGTCGGCAAGACCTCTCCAAAGCACGATATTATGCCATTCTGTTTGCTCTCGCCGTTCGCCAGTATTTCGATCCTTATAAACTTCCGAAGTGGCAATAGAAAAATTGGCAACAGAAGCACCATTTTCAAGATGTCTCATTTCGGGTTCTTTACCCAATCTCCCAACTAATATTACTTTGTTTACTCCTGACATTTTATAAAATTAATCAAATAACCACTTCTTGCAAATAATTTACGATGACTTTTGGTCTTGGCAAAGTTAACATTTCTTCTTTGCTAAATTTACTTAATCCAAAATCTTCAGATAGCTGATTAATCATACTCTCATTACTTATTTCCACATGTGTGAAAGTAACCCACAGCTTCCGGTGGGTCAATAAGTGCTTTATTTTAACAGACTTGTGCCGAATCATCCCCGAATATTGATTCGCAAGTAGATCAAGATTCCGATTGTCCCCAAGATGAAATTGATAAAGCCCTTTCCAAATTCCATCCATTCGGGAATGCATTAAGTAAGTATTTTCGAAATTGAAAATGACATAATCTAGATCCATTTCTTCCACTTTTACCTTTTTAGACTTAATTGGAAAATTCAATTGAGTCCGGTTCTGAAATGCATAACATTCTTGACGAAAGACACATTTGTCACAATTTGGTGCTGGAGTACATATAGTAGCTCCATATTCCATGAAGGCCTGATTGAAGGTGCCTGGATTTTCAGTGGGGATAAATTCTAATAGAAGTTTTTCAAAAACATCACGGCTAGCAGATTTAGAAATATCCTCTTTGACTCCAAAAAACCTTGAAGCAAACCGAAACACATTTCCGTCTACAACAGGTGTTGCTTCACCAAAAGCAATTGAAGCAATTGCTGCTGCGGTGTAAGGCCCAATACCTTTTAATTTTAATAGCTCTTTGTAATTATTAGGAAAAACGCCGTTTAGCTCTTGCGATACATGTTTTGCTGCCGCATGAAGATTTCTTGCCCTAGAATAATAGCCCAACCCTTCCCAAAGTTTTAAGACTTCTCTTTCTGAACTATCGGCCAAAGAGTGAACATCCGTGTGATGTTCTATAAATCTCTCATAATACGGCTTGCCTTGTTCTACTCTTGTTTGTTGGAGAATGATTTCAGAAAGCCAGATCTTATAAGGATCAGAAGTGTTTCGCCAGGGCAAATCTCTCTTCGCTTTTGAATACCAATCTATTAGAGTTTCAGTGAAATGATTTATAATTCTTTGCAAGTGAGCGATTTATACTGTGGATTGTTTTTTATTTACCAAAGCCAAATTTAAATTTGTCGACCGGAATTTAATCGGGTTTTAAAAATTATATTAAATAGACAGTTGTGACGAAGCAGGATGTGATTAATGAGATCGCTGAAAAGACAGGAATAGATAAGGCAGACGTTCAAGTAAGTGTTGAAGCCTTTTTTTCTGTGGTAAAAAGTTCAATGGCATCAGGAGAGAACATATATGTAAGAGGTTTTGGAAGCTTTGTGAATAAGAAAAGAGCTAAAAAAATTGCAAGAAACATATCTAAGAATACGGCCATTGTAATAGACGAACACTTTGTTCCAAGTTTTAAGCCTTCCAAAATTTTCGTAGAGAAAATCAAGAATAGCAAAAACATTAAGTAAGTAGCCTCTTATATGAGCAAACATCAAGTAATACTCCTCATAGCAGGAGTAATAGCAGTGGTATTGTTATATCAACTCCCCACTGTCGTAGTTGAGAATGATCAGATCACTGATGTAATGCCTCATGTAATTACTGTTAGTAATGCTGATAATGAGGTAATTAACTCGCTTCGAATTCAATTAAAAGTATTATCAGATAAGAAAAAAAGTATTAACTTTGCGGACTCTTTAGCTAGGGTGTTCTTGAAATATCAAATGATCGATAGTGCTCAAGAGTACGCTGAGAGAGTTTTGGCACTTGATACTGGTGCTTTGGCAAGATATACTGCTGGGATGATTTTATACCAATCCTTTCAGAATACGCCAAATCAGGATCAAGCCAGGGCAATCTCCACTAAGGCAAGGAGTATTTTTGAACGGTTGTTATCAAATGATCCCGAAAATAGTGCTCTGAAAAATAAGGTCGCAATGACGCTGATGATTTCAGAGAATCCCATGCAGGGAGTCATGATGCTAAGGGAGATTCTTGATAGTGAGCCAGTAAATAGAGAAGCTATTTTCAATTTGGGAATGTTGGCCATTAGATCTGGGCAGTATGATCGCGCCGGACAAAGATTTCAAAATTTAATTGAACTCGATGAGGCAGACCATGAAGCTTATTTTTATTTAGGAGTTTCCTATGCCGAATCTGGTCAAAACGAAAAAGGTACAGCAGCTTTTCAAAAATATATTGAATTTGACGATGCAAGTCCTGCACTTAGGATGACAGCAACGAATTATATAAAAGAATTAGAAAATATTTAAGTAACTAAAACACGACAATTATGCCTTGCGGTAAAAAAAGAAAAAGACATAAGATCGCTACCCATAAGCGGAAGAAGAGATTGAGAAAAAACAGACACAAGAAAAAATAATCTCGGACATTTAAATTTTTGAGTAGTGAGTAACGAACTAATATTAAACTCAACTCAGAAAGGATGTCGTATTGCCCTTTTAAAAAACAAGCAACTAGTAGAATACCATCAAGAAGAAGAAGGTAACATTTACAATGTTGGTGACATTTATTTGGGTACAGTCAAAAAAGTAGTTCAGGGGCTTAATGCTGCTTTCATAGACATTGGATATGAAAAAGATGCTTTTCTCCACTACCTTGACTTAGGTCCACAGGTTCAATCCTTAAACAAGTTTACCAAGCTTGTACTCAACAGAAAGAACATAAGTTCTAAACTGACTGGTTTCATTCCCGAACCAGATATTAACAAACTTGGTAAAATTGGTCAGGTGCTCACCAAAAACCAGAAAATTCTGGTTCAGGTAGTAAAAGAACCTATTTCTACAAAAGGACCCAGATTATCCTGTGAGTTATCAATTGCCGGTCGATATATCGTACTGGTTCCATTTTCCAGCGCAGTAAGCGTTTCTAAAAAAATTAGTGATAACGCTGAGCGTAAGAGACTACAGCGACTTATAAGTTCGATTAAACCTGAAAATTTTGGTGTAATTATTCGTACAGTTGCCCAAGGCAAGGATGTAAAGGAGCTTGACAGTGATCTTTGCAACTTGGTTCAAACTTGGGAACAAGGAGTAAAAGCACTCAGAACAGCCGAACCAAGAGACAAAGTCATCGGAGAAATAAATCGTGCAAATTCCATTCTTAGGGATGTTTTGAACGAGTCGTTTGACAGTATCACTATCGATGATAAAGATCTCTTCAATGAGATCAAGACCTATATCCAGAAAATTGCTCCAGATAAGGAAAAGATCCTGAAACTGTACACCAATAAGGTTAAGGTCTTTGAGGCACTCGGAGTGGAAAAACAACTGAAAATGTCATTCGGCAAATCAGTGAGTATTCCTAGCGGTGGCTATTTGATCATTGAACATACCGAGGCACTTCATGTCATTGATGTAAATAGTGGCAATAAGTCCAACAGAGAAGATAATCAAGAAACAACCGCCCTAACCATCAACCTAGAAGCTGCTGGTGAAATTGCCAGACAGCTCCGTTTACGGGACATGGGTGGAATCATTGTTGTTGATTTTATTGATATGCGAAAAGCGGAGAACCGCAAAAAAGTATACGATAGAATCAAAATGGAAATGAAAGATGACCGATCAAAACATACGGTTCTTCCACTTTCTAAATTCGGATTATTACAGATTACAAGACAGAGGGTTCGTCCTGAAGTAAATATTGCTACGAAAGAGGCTTGCCCTACTTGTGGTGGTTCAGGTCAAATTACAGCCTCAATATTGATCGCAGATCAAATTGAAAATACCATTGAGCTAGTGATGAAAAATCAAAATGAGGGAAAACTCACATTGAGCCTTCACCCTTATTTATATTCTTACTTCACCAAAGGCGTTATCTCGATGAGGGTAAAATGGTACTTCAAGTATAAGAAATGGATTAATTTGATTGAAGACTCTTCTCTTGCTATTTCAGAGTATAATATCTTAAATGATCGAGGAGAGTTGATCGAGATCTAAAATTTGATTCCGAAATCTATTGAAACGATATTACTTCTTATAAAAAGCTCTTCCTGAGGAAAATTTCCAACCTTAGGAAGAGTTCTTATTTGATTCACTAATCCTCGCTGATAAGATACTTCAACAAATAACGTAGTATTGATCCCTGCACGATATTCAAATCCTCCTCCAAGGATTACAGAAAAATCAACATTCCTGAAGTCCTTTACCATATCGTAATCTTCCTTGATAGGCTCATTATTGACCAGAAGTTCTAAGGCCGTTCCCACCTGAAAAAACACTCGCCCATCAGGCATCACTTCGTTTGTGAACAATTTTAAGGTAACTGGGATCTGTAAATATTGGAGTTTATAAGCTTCTCTTGGATTTATACCCGATGGCAGAGATCCATTTGTGTCTTCGGAAGAAACCGTAAAGCTGGTTTTTTTTGGAAGAAAGATAAGACCTGTACTTAAAAAATAAGTTTCTGTAATCTGATGGTCATAAATCAATCCAATGGAAAATGTACCGTTACTGGAGTTAGAAGTAATATCATATAAGCTGTCTACTAGTGAAACCCGATTAGAAGATATAACCGGAGAAAACTTCAATCCCAGTTTTGATTGTGCGTTACCAACAAGTGAAAATATGACAAGTGTGATTATTAAAAAGAACTTTCTCATGCGAAGATATAGATGTGCTATTTTTGGCAGCTTAAAATTAAAGACTATGCGTGCAGTATTCATAATGATTTTGGTTCTTTTCTTGGCGTCTTGCTCAGACGATGGATGCAGAACCTCCTCGATAACAAGTCAAGTTGTATCTATGAAAATAGAAAGATTAGAATCAGCTTTATTCAATGCAAATTCAAAAGCAGAAATCCTTTCAATTCTTGAGTCCAACAAATCCTTTTCGGATCTTTTTCTTAGTGCGAATGAATATCCAGACAGTGAAGTGCTCGCAAATAAAATCTTTCAATTGACAAAGGACGAGTTTATCGATACTCTTTATGCAGAAGTTATAACGGAGTTTGAGGATATATCTGTTTTTGAAAGTGACATGAATGATGCCCTGGGTAGATTGAAAACTTTGTTCCCCGAAATGAGAACACCTCGAATGCAGACAGTTGTGACCGGACTTTATAATGACTTGTATATCTCTGATAGTCTCATCATTGTTGGATTGGATTATTTTATTGGCCCTCAAGCCACGTTTCCTCCAGTGAATATCCCTCAATATATCCTTCGCCGATATGACAAAAATCATCTGCCTACAACGCTCATTAAATTTTTGAGTGGCCCATATATATCAAAAGGAAAAAATGAAACGCTGATCTCTGAAATGATTGACTTTGGTAAAAGTTTCTACTTGCTGAGCCAATTAATGCCATGCACCCAAGACTCAATTCTGATGGGTTATTCTCAGAAGGAACTCAAAACTGCGCAAAAAAATCATGCAGTTATTTGGGCCAATCTTGTAGAAAACAAAATCTTATATGAAACAAATCACATCACCAAACGCAAATTTTTGGGTGAAAGACCCAACATATATGAAATCAGTGAAGAATGTCCCGGTAGAATTGGCGCGTGGATCGGCTGGCAAATAGTGCGGTCCTACATGTCAAATAACAATGTCGATATCAAAGATTTAATCAAAGACCGTGACAATGACAGGATTTTTCGATTGTCTGGGTATAAACCCAAAGGCTGATCAGGCGGTAAGAATATAAATTTCAGAATCATCGAGCATGATGCTTTGCTCATTATTCAAAACCTTCAAAAGTTTTTTCACCAATAATTCTTTATCATAAAATGTCTCAGCTACTCTTCTAGAGTTTTGTTGTGCTTTCAAAAGCAAATCAGCGCTTTCCAAATATGGTTTGATCCGTTTCAAGAATTGTTTAGGCTTTTGAGGAGTATATGTAAACCCACATTTATTGGATTCAATGACGTCCTTGATCCATCCTTCAAAATTGATTATAATGAGTTTACCCGATGCAAGTCCATCAAAAAATTTATTGGGGCTTCCAGTATTCAAAACTGGAATATTTTTGAAAGAAACATACACGGCATCCATTTTTTCAATCAAGGTTTTGACGCCTGACGTTGGCCCAAAGTCATGAATTATTACATTGGATAGACGAGACACGCTTTTTTTTATTTTTCGCGCTTCTCCACCCTCACCCATAATATGAAACTCCAGAGGCAAATTTTTCTTGATTGATTCCCGGGCTACATTGACCAAAAAAGTCAGATGATTCGCCCTCCCGATGGTGCCAATGTATCCAATTCGAAACGGGGATTCATGGCCATGCTTTTTAATAGAGATTTTGTGTTCATAATAAGAGCAATGCGCAAGATTCGGGATCACAAATACCTTAGTAACAGGAGAGACCTTTTCTATATAGTTTCGAATAGCTGGCGAAAGAGCCACAATTTTTTGTGCTTCGAAGTAACATTTTCTTTCAAACCGATATAAGATTGATTTGAAAATCGAATTTTTGATTGCCCCCATTTGAATGGGCGCCTCTGGCCAGAGGTCTCCTACTTCAAAACAATAAGGAATATTTCTTGATTTTTTCAAATTCAAAGCAATCAACCCGGTTGTCAATGGTGTGGTCATGACATACGCCAAATCAATCCGTTGAATTTTTTTTGACTCCTTGATAGCTGACCTGACGTATTTTAGGAAAGCGAAGATTCTTCGAAGGAAACCAAATTTATTGCTGTAGGCTACCGGAAGATACCGCACATGAATGCCATCAATATCTTTGCATTCATAGCGTCCATTGTGAGCGGTGATTATTTCTACTTCATATCCATTTTCAACCAGACCTTTGGCCAAGTGATAAGATCGAGTGCAACCGCCTTCTTCGGGAGTTCGGAAATATTGATGGATGTAGAGGATTTTCATGTTTAGGCATTTTGACTGAAGACTTTTGCTAGCCCAAATTACATTCAACCGTTCAACCGAGTCTCATTTGGCGTGTTCGGCCTATCATTATTTCATGCCTTATAAATAACACCATGAAAAATGAAAAAAACTAATTTTGCTATATCAATTTCTCCCAATACCTACAAAAATGGGTGATCTGACATGATTCACATTTAGGTTTTCTAGCAATACACACATATCGGCCATGAAGAATGAGCCAGTGATGTGCCTTATGAATATATTCGTTAGGGATGTGTTTGACCAATTGCTTTTCAACCTCTAGAGGGGTTTTTGCTTTTTGGGTAACCAATCCAAGTCTTTTGGAAACACGAAAAACATGGGTATCCACGGCCATCGCAGGTTGATTATATAGGACGGAGACCACAACATTTGCCGTTTTGCGACCCACACCAGGTAGTTTTTGCAAATCTTCATGCAATACTGGTACCTCACCACCAAAATCATCCATGATCATTTTGGCAAGTCCAATCAGATGCTTCGATTTGTTATTTGGATACGAAACACTCCTGATCAACTCAAAAACTTCCTCAAAACTGGCTAATGCCAAATGCTCAGGCGTTGGAAATTCCCTGAACAGCCCTGGAGTGACTTTATTGATTCTTACATCCGTACACTGAGCACTGAGGACTACTGCTACAACCAATTCAAATGGATTAGAGTAGTTTAGTTCCGTTTTTGGGTCTGGAAATGCTTCTTTAAAATAATCAACAAAAGCCTGATAGCGCTCTTTTAGAATCATACCACATTTTTTGGGTCTTCTAGGAAGTCCCCAAAATTAGGCAGGGTGAACTTCATATCCCTTTGAGAAACCCAAGATATTATCCAGACATCTCTTTGATGGTTGATAAGTCACACCATCTAATCTATCCATCACCTCACGAAGATTATTTAATTCTTCTTGAAGTGCTAGATTTGAAACTAGGGCATGTTGTAATTCAGCAATTTCTTTTTGTTTTAATTCTCCGTAAAGGAATCGAACTAAGTCATTTTCGGTAAATGTTTTTGTCATAGGCATTTTCTTGCGGTTTTAGCTTTTTACGTAAATTGATCAAAGCATATCTCATTCTTCCCAAAGCTGTATTGATACTCACGCCAGTTTCTTCAGCTATTTCCTGAAAGCTCATTTGCATGTAGTGTCTCATTACAAGTACTTCCTTTTGATTTTCAGGAAGCTCCTGTATGTATTGCTTGAGCAGATTATGAGTGTCCTGCTTTATAAATTCATTTTCGATTGGTGCCTGAGAAAACTCCAACGTATTAAATACGCTGCTTCCGTCCTCCATGATGATCGTGGGATACCTCTTGTCTTTTCTGAACTGATCAATTGCCAAATTGTGAGCAATTCTCAGAATCCAGGGCAGAAACTTACCCTCTTCGTTATACCGACCAGATTTAATCGTTTTAATAGCCTTAATAAAAACATCCTGCATGAGGTCTTCAGCCACATACCTGTCTTTCACTATTACATAAATGGTAGTAAATACCCTGTCCGAATGTCTTTCCAGAAGATCTGCGAAAGCTCTTTCGTTTCCATTTTTGTAGAGGGACACTAACTGTCCATCTGTCATCTTTACGTTACTCATGTAAGTCACCAGTTTGTTAACGTAGAGTTTCAAATCATATTGTCAGGGGTATAATTTTTTGGTGTGGAAAAAATCAAATGTATCAGAATCTTTTTTTACAAACAAACTTCACGTCAAATTTCTACTTTTGCAGCTAATCCAAATCCTTCTGACGCCAATCTTGGTTATCAGAATAAATTTCAATTTTCAATGTCAAAATCGATAGACGAGTACGATCCTAAAGAATACATTATTATCAAGGGAGCCAGAGTAAACAATCTCAAAAATCTGGATGTGGCCATCCCTAGAGATAAACTGGTTGTTATCACCGGACTATCTGGTTCTGGCAAGTCTTCTTTGGCTTTTGACACCTTGTTTGCAGAGGGTCAACGAAAATATGTTGAAAGTCTGAGTTCTTATGCCCGTCAGTTTCTTGGAAGGATGGAAAAACCGGAAGTGGACTATATCAAAGGTGTTTCTCCAGCGATAGCCATTGAGCAAAAAGTGTCTACAAGAAATCCAAGATCTACCGTTGGCACTTCCACGGAAATCTATGATTATCTCAAATTGCTTTATGCAAGAATTGGTGTGACTTTATCCCCAGTTTCAGGCGAGGCAGTCAAAAAGGACACGGTAACTGATGTTGTTAATTATATATTTTCCTTCGATGAAAATGATAAACTTACCATATCTACTCCTTTAAAAATAAAAAATACACGCACGGTTGAGAATGAGCTCAAAGTGCTCTTGAGTAAAGGTTACACCCGAATATTAGTCGATGGCGAAGTTCAGTTTATCGAAGAAGTTTTAAACGCCAAAATTAAGAAAGGTGCCACATTGGAGATTTTAATAGATCGAGCAACAGCCAAAAATGAAGAAGACAATCAATTCAGGCTTTCTGACTCAATCCAAACTGCTTTTTTTGAAGGGGAAGGTCATTGCACAGTTCGAATTGTTGGCAAAGGTGAAAGAGAATTTTCCGATTTATTTGAATTGGATGGAATCCGATTTGAAGAGCCATCAGTCAATTTTTTCAGCTTCAACAACCCATTTGGTGCTTGCAGAAGGTGCGACGGATTCGGTCGGATATTAGGTATTGATCCTGATTTGGTTGTTCCCGATCCGAACTTATCTGTTTACGATGGCGCAATAGCTCCTTGGCGCGGAGAGATCATGCAAACCTGGGTTCAACCACTTATCAAAAATGGAATCAGATTTGATTTCCCCATTCACCGTCCGGTCAATGAATTGACGAGGGAAGAAGTCGCATTACTCTGGGCCGGAAATGAGTACTTCGAAGGATTAAACACATTTTTCGATCACCTGGAAACACAAACTCACAAAATTCAATACAGAGTAATGCTTTCGCGATATCGCGGAAAAACAGTCTGCCCCGACTGTCGAGGAACCCGTTTAAGAAAAGATGCTTCTTATGTGAAAATTGCTGAAAAATCCATTCAGGATCTGGCTTTGACACCTGTTGAAGATTTGGCAGTATTTTTTGAAAATATTGAGTTAAGCGATCATCAACATGCCATAGCAAAACGCATTATCAGCGAGATAACCAATCGACTTTCTTATTTAAACAACGTCGGGTTAGGTTATATCACCTTAAATAGGCTTACCAACACCCTTTCAGGTGGTGAGTTTCAGCGAATCAAACTGGCAACCTCTCTTGGGAGCGCATTGGTTGGATCCATGTACATTCTGGATGAGCCAAGCATTGGACTACATCCACGTGATACGGACAAGCTGATAGAAGTTTTACTCACATTGAGAGATTTGGGTAATACGGTTATCGTAGTGGAACACGAAGAGAAAGTGATGGAAGCCGCAGATCAAATAATAGATATCGGTCCTGCTGCTGGTATTCATGGAGGGGAATTGGTTTTTCAGGGAAGAGTGAGCGAAATGAATGGAGAATCACGGTCATTTACAGCCAAATATCTAAAAGGGATTGAGTCTATTGAATTACCCAGCCGCAGAAGAAAATGGAATCAATCTTTGAAAATAGAAGGTGCCAGAGAAAATAATCTGAAAAATATCACAGTAGAAATTCCTCTAGGTGTACTCAGTGTGATCACCGGAGTGAGTGGCTCAGGAAAATCCACATTGGTAAAAAGGATCCTATACCCCACTATCGGGAAAATACTCGGTGTAACAGGAGAACTCACAGGGAAACATGAAAAAATATCTGGTGATTATAAAAAAATCACTCAAATCGAATTCGTAGATCAAAATCCGATAGGGAAAAGCTCACGGTCAAATCCAGTCACATACGTGAAAGCCTACGATGGCATTCGTCAGTTATTTTCTGAGTTGCCACAATCGAAAAATAATGCCTACAAGCCCGCTCACTTTTCTTTCAATGTGGACGGTGGACGCTGCGAAGTATGCGAGGGAGAAGGCACGGTAACCGTAGAAATGCAATTTATGGCTGACCTTCATTTAGAATGTGAAAACTGTCGGGGAAAAAGATTCAAAAAAGAAATCCTGGAAGTCAAATACAAAGAGAAGGACATCTCCGAAATTCTTGGTTTGACGGTAGAAGAAGCAATTGAATTTTTTGCTGATAAATCGGGAATTGTAAACAAAATAAAACCCCTTTTCGATGTAGGGCTTGGATATGTAAAACTAGGACAATCCTCCAGTTCACTCAGTGGTGGTGAGGCTCAACGTGTGAAACTGGCTTCTTTTCTTGGAAAATCTGTTGGTAGTAAAAGTGATCATATTCTTTTCATCTTTGATGAACCTACTACGGGGCTACATTTTCATGACATCAAAAAATTACTTGATGCCATCAATGCGCTGGTGAACACTGGTAATTCAGTATTGATCATTGAGCACAACATGGAGATTGTAAAAAATGCCGACTGGATAATCGATATGGGGCCTGAAGGCGGGGACAAAGGTGGAAATATTTGCTTCCAAGGAGTGCCGGAAGATATGATTAAATTAGCCGAAAATTATACAGCGAATTATCTTAAAGAGAAATTTTAGAATCGCAATCAAAAACTTAGAAGACACAAAATAGAATCATGAGAAGAAAAATAGCAGCAGGAAACTGGAAAATGAATCTTGACATTGAAGGGGGAAAATTACTCGCTTCAGAAGTTGTAAATATGGTGGCAGATGAGGTCACAAAAGACGTAGACGTAATTCTGATTCCACCATTTACGCATTTAACGACCATAAAATCATTGATCGGCTCATCCAAAAAAGTGCATTTAGGAGCACAAAACTGCCATGTGGAAGCAAGTGGAGCGTACACAGGAGAAATTTCTCTGGGAATGTTGAAATCTATCGGTGTGGAATATGTTGTGATTGGACACAGTGAGCGAAGAGAATTTTTTGGAGAAGACAATGCGCTTCTGGCCCTGAAAACCAAAAAAGTGTTGGAGGCTGGTCTCACTCCCATCTACTGCTGTGGAGAAAAGCTTGAAGTACGTGAAGCAGATCAGCACATGACTTTGAACAAAAAACAAATTGAAGAAGGTTTGTTTGGATTATCAAAGGAGAAAATTTTGAAAGTCGTCATTGCATATGAGCCTGTTTGGGCCATTGGAACTGGTGTAACTGCTTCTTCAGATCAAGCGCAAGAAATGCACGCATTTATCCGAGGTGTAATAGCTGCAAACTATGATCAGGCAACTGCTGATGGGATTTCAATTCTCTATGGCGGCAGTGTGAAACCCGACAATGCAGCTGAGATTTTCGCAAAACCTGATGTAGACGGAGGTCTTGTGGGTGGAGCAAGTTTAAAATCAAGAGATTTCACGGACATAGCAAAATCATTTTGAAAAATTTTATAGGGGTACAGGTAAGCTGTGACGAAGAAAAGAGAGATCTCATTATCGCCGAGCTCTCTCTTTTAGCTTTTGATGCTTTCGAAGAGAATGACCTGGGTGTGTTTGCATCATGCGATCATGATCTTTGGAATGAAGCAAATGTCAAAGAAATTACCGACAAATACGAAGTGAAATATTCCTTTGAAGAGATAAAAAGGGTCAACTGGAATTCCGAATGGGAAAAAAATTATGATCCTGTGATCGTCGATGATCAGTGCATCGTGCGAGCTACTTTTCACTATCCAAGACCGGAGTTTCCTTATGAAATCATCATCACGCCCAAAATGTCTTTTGGAACCGGTCATCATGCCACGACTTATCAGATGTTGAAATACCAAACTTCACTTGATCATTCTGGCAAAAAAGTGCTTGATGTTGGCTGTGGAACAGGTGCTTTGGCGATTATGGCACATAAGCGTGGAGCAACGCAAATCTCCGCAGTAGATATTGATGAATGGTGTGTGGAAAATAGTTCAGAAAATTTTACGTTGAACGATTGCGACAAAGTTGCGCTTCATTTAGGTGGAATTGACAAAATACCAGCTTCAGAGAAATTTGATATTATTTTGGCTAATATCAACAAGAATGTTTTGCTCGATCAAATCGCAGATTATTCTGAAAGATTAAAAACAGGAGCCATGTTACTTTTGAGTGGATTCTATGCATGGGACATTGCGGATATAGTTGCCGAAGGGAAAAAAAACCAGATGACCGAAGTGGATATGTCTGAGATGGAAAACTGGGCAATGGTCGTTTTGAAGAAACTTTAGAGCCATTTGCATAACTTTAAAGGAATGAACAGGTTAATTTTTATTTTGTGTCTTTGGGAGTTTTCCTTTGTGCTCACCGCACAGCGATCATTTTCGGAAGATCAACTTGTTTTTTTCAATCAGGCCGTAAATAGTATCAAATCCATTGATACGGAAGCTGCTAATAAGGTCGCCTTTGATTTTCAAAATGCCTGGAACGCAAAGTTCACATCTTCCCACAAAGACAAGATTCAATCCATTGCCTTACAGATGCAGCGGAAAGGATATGTGATACAGCCAGACTACTGGTACTTTTTCAGTTATCTGGCTTTTTCCGTTTCACAAGCAGACCTCAATGCAGATGAATTGACATCCTTACTTGAGATCAACGATCAAGTCATCAAAACAATGGGTAAAGTTCAATACCAGAATTTCTTGTTAGGGCTTAATATATTTATGGCACGCCGGCTTTTGGTTCGAACTAAGAGCATCACCGTCGCTACAGATGACGGTTCCTTTTCATTCAAACTTTTGGACGAACCAGTTTATGAAGAAAAGACCAATGATCAACTAACTGAACCTGATATTTATGAAGAGCCAGTAACGGAAGAAACACCGGCTGATGATCCTTGGGCCAATGATACTGCATCCGATCCATGGGCAACAGACAATGATCCCTGGGGAACTTCAAGTGATCCCTGGGGAGACACTGCGTCGGATGATCCCTGGGGAGATAGTGCCAATGATGACCCTTGGGATGACAATGCCAGCACAGAACCCGCCGCTGAAAGACAAGCCATAAAAGGGTATGCTGAAAATTTCGTGAAAGAAATGGAGCTTAAATATCAACATCCGACCATCATTGGGCCCATCATTGATTTAGTCAATAACAGCATGCTCATCGTCACACCTTCTGATTCATTCAAAATTAAGGAAACCTCTGGCACCTATCTTTTAAACAATCGTACTTATGCTGGAACTAAAGCGACTATAAACTGGCCTATAAAATACAAAAATGCGCTTGGTGCGGTTGTCACTTTGGGCGACTATCACATTAAGGCAGATCAAGCAAATTTTTGGACTCCCAATGCTAAACTCAATTTTCCGGGACTTTTTACTGGAAGTGTAGAGGGTGTTTTCACTTTCAAAAGCCCACCAAGATCTCGAAGAACGCCAAGTGCCTACCCTATGTTCATCTCCAACGAATCCAATGCCAAATTAGAGATCCCAGGTGGTAAAATGACATATACAGGGGGAGTTCAGCTTAGTGGTGATCAGCTGTATGGCGCTTCAGTTTCACGAAAAAAAGGAACATTAGAAATACTTGATGGACGAGGAAACAAAGTGATTGTTCGAGCAGAAAGATTTGTTTTCAAAGATTCTACGGTATCCACTGAAAGTGGTGAGTTTGTAATTAGGCACGGTTTGGATTCCATCTTCCATGCAGCCGTAAGCATGCGATATGATTCCAAAGAACATACTTTGATTGCCCTGCGAAATAAAAAATACGACACTCAACCTTTTTCATCTACTTACTATCAGGTCAATATCAACGCCCAACTTCTCACCTGGGATATGAAAGTGGATTCTATGGATTTTTCGGTTATGGACGGCAAGGATCTACTCCCCGCCACGATAGAATCCAATAAATATTATAATGATATTCGATTCAGAAAATTGGCAAGTGGTTACGCTTTCCACCCTGTGGCCACACCAGTCTATTATGCAAATAAATACGGGATAAGAACCTTCCATGTAGATGAGCTGGTGAATGAATTTAATATCAGCCATGCACATGCAAAGTCAGCCCTGAAAGTGATAGCACATTATGGTTTCGGTGAATTTGAAGAAAGCACAGGACAAGCCATATTGTATGACAAGGCTTTCCATTATTATAATGCTTCTGCCAGAAAGGTTGATTTTGATAATATAATGATCTCCTCGTTGGAACCAAATAAGCCTAATGCAACGCTAAGCCTTGATTCGGGTACTTTGAAAGTACGTGGCATAAGTTCATTTTATCCGACCACTGATTTTAAAATAAAAATCAGTCCAAAAAATGGGATCGCAACAGTACTAAAAGATAGAAATCTAATATTTGATGGTGCCATCGAAGCGGGTGACTTCAGGTATATGGGTAAAAACCATGAGTTTGATTACGATCAATTTTTACTGAATATGCCTGAAATAGATTCAATCAGAATTGAATTGCATCCGGTAGATTCAACTGCTACTGGTGAAGAAGATAAAATATCCCTGCACAATGAATTAACTGAAACCTCCGGGGTTCTCTATCTTGATTTACCAGATGACAAAGCAGGATTAGCTCTTACAGGTGGCTACCCACACTTTACATCAGACAAAGATGCCATAGTATACTTCGATGGTGTAGAAGTACTAAATGGCGCTTATGACAAATCTGTGAAATTTCTCATCCCTCCCTTTGACGTAGACAGCTTATCAGTCGACGATGCTATATCCTTTGATGGTAAATTCAACTCAGGAGGCATTTTTCCTGATTTTGAGGAAACCTTACAAATTATGCCAGATAAATCATTGGGATTTGTACACCAGATGCCTCCTCAGGGATACACGCTATACGGAACTGCAGCCAAAACTTATGAGAAAATTTATTTGAGCAATGATGGTATTCGTGGTGGCGGCAAAATTGACTTTATCACCTCAACTATTTATTCAGCTGATTTTGTTTACTATCCTGATTCAGTTGCTGCATTTGGCACAAACGGAACTATTGGAGCTGGTAATGTCAACGGCGCAAGCTATCCACAAGCCGTATTAGGTCCTTTCAGAATGCACTGGTTGCCAAGAGTGGATAGTATGTACTTACAGAATCTATACGCGCCGTTTAAATTTTATAATGCAACAGCTGAGCTGGAAGGTGAGGTCAACATTACCTCTAAAGGTGTATTTGGTTCCGGTGTAATGCTGACTCGTGGTTCAGTTGCCAAATCCAATCAATTGACATTTAAGCAATTTTCTTATTCAGCTCGCCATGCTAAGTTTGAAGTATTGACAGACAATCCAGAAAAGCCTGCTATGGCCGGTGATGACATCAGCCTCAATTTTGACCTAAAAAATAACACCGCTGATATACACCCGGAGAAGGCTGGTGTAGCCTCTATTTCATTCCCGTATGCGCAGATGAAAACATCCATAACCAACGCCGTTTGGGATTTAGAAGATTCTGTGGTTACCATGACCAAGCCAGCAAATGTGCCAATTGAAGATTCCTATTTCTATTCCACACGAGAAGAATTGGCCGGCCTGGAATTCAATGCAGAACGTGCCGATTATGATTTTAACACCAAAGAGTTATTCATTCAAGGAATTCCATTTATAAGGGTGGCTGATGCAGAGATCATCCCTGAAAACCATCAAACAACGATTCTTGAAAATTCTGAACTTCAGTCATTCAATAATGCGGAAATCATTATTGATACGACCAATGAATATCACTATCTGCATTCTGGAAATATCAAAATACTTTCTAGAAATGAATTTGTAGGCACTGCTCTATATAGATTAATCACCGGGAAAGACACTTTCGCAATCCGATTTGACCAGTTTTATTTAGACGATGTGTACATCACACCTAAAAAATCGAAGCAGATGACAGTATCTGGTGGAGAGGTTTTAGATAAGGAAAATATTCGTATCTCGCCTGGGTTTTACTACAAAGGGAGTGTAAAAATGTTTGCCTACAAAAAGGCTCTTGAGCTAGAAGGTTTCGTAAAACTGGATCTCAAAAAACCGGGTTACGATTACTGGATGAGGTATATGAAAAAAGATGAAGATCCAAATGTCGATATTGATATAGCAACCTCTTATTTTGAAGATGAAGATCCGATTATTGCCGGGCTTCATTATGACCTTCGTGGTAATATATATTCCTCATTTGTGGAAAAAAGAAAAGCCCCCTCGGATGAAGACTTTTTTCTTGCCAATGGCACACTTACATACGATACACTGGACAATGTTTATAAAATAGAAGCCCCGAAAAAAACCATTGGTGATGCCTATGAAGGATATACGATGATATATTCAGATGATACCAAAGACATCATTTTTGAAGGACAAGCAAATTTTTTCAGCCCCTACGCAGATCGTGTAAATGTCGCGGCATCTATACTGGGGACAGGAAATATGGAATCCAGTGAATATAAGATAGATGCACTTCTTGCTATTAATATTTTTAATAGCAAAGGATACCTTGATATGATGTCCAAAGATTTAATTGACATCATAGAAAGACTGGGGCCGCCTTTGGCCAATGATATATCTCTTGAGCTTTTATACAAACTAGCAAATATCACCTCGGATGAAGCCGCTAAAGATTATGAAAAGTCAAGCCTAAAGGATTATGTTCCGCTCAATGATGTGAGCGAGAAACTTGAAACATCACTTGTAATATCGAGCGTGAAAATGAACTGGTCACAGCCCTATAAAGCATGGTACAATACTACCAAGCTTGGAATTTCTAATATTTACGATAAAGATATAAACGCCAAACTGGATGGATTTCTTGAGATTAAAAAAGATGATTCCAACAATGACGTATTTAATTTATTTATTCAGGCTGCCCCTGGGACATGGTATTTCATCTCTTATGCATCAAATAACCTACTACTTTATTCTTCAAGCTCAGATTTCAATCTGGAGGTCAATGCCAATTCAAATTACGGTAAAGCAAAACCAGGTGAACTTGTGCTAGTCGGTGGTGATGAAAATGAAACATTAGGATTTATCAACTCTTTCCGAGAAAACTACTTCGGTATAACAGAGCCATTTAATCTAGTTTATCCAGATGATTTCAAAGTAGAGGAAGATTCCAATTTTGACACCATCGAAAAAAAGGAAGATTCTGAAAACACAGAATCCGGGGACGGTTTTTAATTACAAACCAATAAGTTATGCAGACATTAGAATACATCGAAAAAAACAAAGAAAAATTTCTCGAAGAGTTACTTTCTCTACTAAAGATTCCTTCTGTAAGTGCAGATCCAAAATTTAAGGCGGATGTAAGAAAAGCAGCTGAGTTTGTTAAACAAAGCTTGCTTGATGCAGGCGCAGATATTGCTGAAATCCATGAGACTACAGCAGGACCAGCACATCCCATTATCTACGCCGAAAAAATCATAGACCCAAAGCTGCCCACGGTGTTGGTTTATGGACATTATGATGTTCAACCTGCCGATCCATATGAATTGTGGGATTCACCTCCGTTTGAACCGGTGATTAAGAATGATCGAATTTATGCTCGCGGAGCATGTGATGACAAAGGTCAGATGTACATGCATGTCAAAGCATTCGAATCCATGATAAAAACAGATTCCTTGTTTTGCAATGCAAAGTTCATGATAGAAGGTGAAGAAGAGGTGGGCTCCTCTAATCTTGAGGCTTTTGTCAAAGCCAATCTAAAAAAACTTGAGGCCGATGTGATCCTGATTTCTGACACTTCGATTATTAACAATGACACCCCTTCAATAACCGTAGGTCTTCGTGGATTAAGTTATATGGAAGTAGAGGTGACAGGCCCAAATAGAGATTTACATTCTGGTGTATATGGCGGTGCTGTTGCCAATCCAATTAATGTACTCTGCGAAATGATTAACAAACTTCAGGACGAAGACGGAAGAATTACCATACCAGGATTTTACGAAAAAGTTGAAGTGCTGAGCGTTGAAGAAAGAGCAGAAATGGCCAAAGCCCCGTTTGATCTGGATGATTATAAAAAGGATCTAAATATTGAAGATGTTAAAGGTGAAACAGGATTCACCACTATTGAAAGAACAGGTATCCGCCCTACGGTGGATGTAAATGGGATATGGGGAGGTTACATAGGTGAAGGAGCCAAAACCGTGCTTCCATCAAAAGCGCATGCGAAAATTTCCATGAGGCTTGTGCCAAATCAGCAAAGCGATGAAATCACCAGACTATTTACGGATTATTTTAAATCTTTGGCACCTCCATCGGTGAAAGTAAAAATTACTCCTCATCACGGTGGTGAGCCTGCTGTAGTATCAACCGATTCGGATGCGTACAGAGCTGCCAGTAAAGCATTTGAGGCGGCTTGGGGTAAAACTCCTATCCCAACTCGAGAAGGTGGAAGTATTCCAATTGTTGCTTTGTTCCAAAAAGAACTAAAGTTAGATCCCATTTTAATGGGATTTGGATTGGATTCAGATGCCATACACTCGCCAAATGAAAGTTATGGTTTGTTCAACTTTTTCAAAGGCATAGAAACGATTTCCAATTTTTATAAGTTCTTCTCAGAACTGAAACAATAACATGAGGTTAAGTATTCTTCGGAAAACGCTAGGTTTTCTTTTTTTGATTGCTATTTATAGTGTTTCACAGGCACAAATACTCAAACCTATCAAATGGGATGTGTCTCTTTCAAAAGAAAGTCCTGTGGACGGTGATGTACTCGATATCATATTCAAGGCTGACATAGACAAAGATTGGTATCTCTATTCCTCAGATTTTGATCCCAACCTAGGCCCCATGGTTACAGAGTTTTTATTCGAAAACAATGAAACCTTCTCCCTGATAGATAGCATTATACCAATAAACCCAGGGAAAAAATACGATTCCCTTTGGGAAGGAGAGTATACTTATTTCAAAAGTAAAGGTGAATTCAGACAAAAGGTAAAAATCCTAAAAGACGACTATAAAATCATTGGGAGTTACATCTATCAAGTTTGTACAGATGTAGATGGTAAATGTATTCCTTTCGAGGACGAATTTATTTTGAAAGGAGGCAATCAAGATGCCGGTTCCTCAGGTTTAAAAAAAAAGACAAATCTTTTAACTGAAAAGCAAAGTACCGATCCATATTCGCTGCTTTCGTTTATGCTAGTTGCTTTTCTGGCAGGTTTGGCGGCACTGATTACACCTTGTGTATTTCCGATGATTCCAATGACAGTTTCCTTTTTCTCTGGAAAAAATAAAACGCGCTCAGAGTCAATCTTCAAAAGCCTGTTTTATGGGTTTTCCATTATATTTATCTATGTAGTTATAGGCTCCATCATTGCCCCATTTATGGGCCCTGAAACAGCCAATGATTTAGCCACAGGCTGGATTCCAAATGTGATATTTTTCACCGTTTTTGTGCTCTTTGCGCTTTCTTTTTTCGGGCTTTTCGAAATCACCCTTCCACACAAATTTGTAAATAGTGTAGATCGTTTAGGAGACAAAGGCGGACTCATTGGCATCTTTTTCATGGCTATGACATTGGTTTTGGTTTCTTTTTCCTGCACAGGACCTATTGTAGGAAGCATCTTAGTAGAATCCGCTGGTGGGCAGATCTTAAAACCCATTTTGGGAATGTTCGCCTTTTCACTGGCATTTGCACTTCCATTTACACTTTTTGCTTTATTTCCCAGCTGGTTGAATGCCCTGCCAAAATCTGGTGGCTGGTTGAATGCAGTAAAAGTTGTCCTTGGATTTTTAGAATTAGCATTTGCATTCAAATTTTTAAGCATCGCGGATCAGGCTTACCATTGGCATATCTTAGACCGTGAAGTCTATCTGGCAATATGGATAGTCATTTTTAGTTTACTCGGATTTTATCTTTTAGGCAAAATAAAATTGAAAGGAGATAGCGACTCGGACAAGGTTCCAGTATCCAGACTCATTCTTGCTTTGGTCACATTCACATTTGTCGTTTATTTGATCCCAGGCATGTTCGGAGCACCACTTAAAGCCCTTGCTGGATATCTTCCTCCTTTATCCACTCATGATTTTAACATCATGGCATTGAATCAAAAGCAGCAAGAGCCTCTCTGTGAAGAACCGCTTTATTCTGATGAGTTGCATTGGCCCCAAGGCTTAAATGGATATTTTGATTACGAGCAAGCACTGGCATGTGCCCAATCAGTTGGCAAACCAATATTTGTGGATTTTACTGGTCATGGATGCGTAAACTGCCGGGAAATGGAGCAGCGAGTATGGTCCGACCAACGTGTGCTTGACTTGTTAACCAACGAATTTGTTTTACTGGCCTTGTATGTAGATGATAAAAGTGAATTGCCAGAATCGAAATGGTATACATCAAAATATGATGGAAAAATCAAGAAAACAATTGGTAAACAGAATGCCGATTTTCAGATTACTTCATTCAATAATAATGCTCAGCCATTTTATCTAATCCTCGATCAAAACGGCGAGCTTTTGTCAAATCCTCAAGCATATGACCTAAATGTTGATAACTTTGCCGCGTTTTTGAATGCTGGCTTATCCAGTAATAAATAAGCAATAGTCAATTGATATGTCTTTAAATAGAATCATTTCTTCCGCTTTTATTCTCGCGGTTAATCTCCTGATCTCCAGTTGTTTCCCAGATTATAAAAATAATAATCTGACAACTATGGAGGCTCCAGTTGATTCTACCATTTATGTAATTGAACCCACGCTGAAATATGGAATTAATGTTGATTCATTGGAGGAAATTCGTGGTAAAATCAAATGGAATCAAAATCTTTCAGAAATTCTATCGGCATATAATATCAGTAATGAAACCATATATGCAGTCGCAAAAGCATCAAAAGGTATTTTTGATGTACGAAAATTAAAAGCCGGCTACCCTTTTTCTGTATTTGTAAATAAGGATTCCATTAAAACAGCGTCCCATTTTGTGTTCGAACCTGATAAAACAGAATATGTCGTTTTCAATCTTCAGGATTCTGTTTATGTCACCAGAAATAAAAGACCAATCACCATTCTTGAAGAAACCATTGTCGCAGAAATTAATTCATCGCTTTATGAAACAGTTTTGGAACAAGGTGCTTCACCAATGCTTGTCAATAGATTAGTAGATGTTTTTGCATGGCAGGTAGATTTTTTCAGAATACAGAAAGGAGATATTTTCAAAGTAATCTATGAGGTAGAAAAAGTTGATGGCGAAGTTGTAAGTATTGGTAAAATCAAGGCGGCATATTTTAAACACTTCGGTCACGAATACTACGCAATAAACTATCTAAATGGTGGAATTGAAAGCTTTTTTGATGAACAAGGCAACAGTTTGAGAAAAACATTTCTCAGAGCACCACTTAACTATTCAAGAATCAGTAGCCGGTATAATCCAAAACGATATCACCCGGTTTTAAAAAGATATAAGGCTCATTTAGGCACAGACTATGCAGCCCCAACAGGAACACCAATACGAACCGTTGGTGATGGTGTGGTCTTAGAAGCTACCTACAACAGTGGAAACGGGAAATACGTCAAAATAAAACACAACAGCAATTACACTACTCAATACCTTCACATGTCCAAAATCGCTGCTGGAATAAAGCCTGGTGTGAAGGTGAAACAAGGCCAAACAATTGGTTTGGTAGGAAGTACCGGATTGGCCAACGGGCCCCACTTGTGTTTCAGGTTTTGGAAAAATGGAGTCCAGGTAGATGCCCTCAAAGTAGACTTACCTCCTTCTGAGCCAATAAGTCTCGAAAAAAGAAGTGACTTTCTTCATCTGAAAAACGTGATGATAACCCGTCTTCAAAAAATTAGCATTGAGGTTGATACGGTGGCATATGAGCAAATAGTCTCCAAGACAGTAGTTGCTACGGATAAAAATTTTTAATTTCCGGTAATATTTCCGTTATTTCAGCTGAAATAAACTCATTCTCTATGTCTAGGTTGATTTTTATTACACTTTCTACGCTTATTATATTTAATTCCTTCGGTCAGGAAAATGAAGTAAGCTTTATTCAAGTTTATGGCAAAGTGCTTAATAAAAAAGATTCCACAGCTGTATCTGCCTCAGTGCTTTACGAAAAACTCCCCTATTACGATGACATGGGTATGGGTAACAGTGGTGTAGATGGTGCTTTTGAATTTTACCTGATTCGAGACGTCAAATACAATTTCACGGTCAAAAAAACTGACTACAATCCCGCTAAAATGGAATTACAAATGACAGATGAAGATGGGGATGGAGCCATATCGTTTACCATTTATATCGAAGAAACTGAAGAAAAAAAATTGATAACTCTTAATAATCTTATCTTCAGTAGAGGAAGTGAAAAAATTTCAGAGAGCTCCTTTAAAGAATTAGATGAATTAGTAACATGGCTGGATTCCAGACCCGATATGATTATACAACTCGAAGGTCATACTGATTTTGCTGGAAATGAAGCCGCCAACCTTAGACTTTCACAAGCCCGTGTAGAATCTGTAAAAGAATATTTGATAAGCAAAGGTGTTAAAAAAGCCAGGGTTTTAACCAAGGCTTTTGGTGGAACCCAGCCATTAACTACCGAGAGAACTGATGAGGCAAAAGCCAAAAACAGAAGGGTGGAAGTGAGAATAATCAAATAAACGCCTAATCTTTATGAATAAATTAATCACTTTTCTTTTAGCCCTGTGCACATGTACGATTCTTTTGGCACAGGAAACCATAGTTTGGGGTTCAGAAGTCATCGATGTTTCCTCTGAATATGGTCGTTTGGGCTATTCAGCTATACAGGCTCTTCATAAGCCTAATGTATTGCCTTCAGGCGGAGATAATCCAAATGCCTGGAGACCTAAAAATGACAATGATGAACAGTTCATAATTGTTTCATTCGATAAGCCAATCAAGCCAAAACAAGTTGCAATTGCAGAGTCCGAGAATCCTGGCGCTGTGAAAGCAGTGTTCGCATATAACGATCAATATGATGAGTATCTACTTTTTGAGCTTCAACCTCGTGCGCTACCTCTTGAAAGCAGATTACTTAACTTGTTTTTTGAAGATACGCCATATGAAGTTTATGCCATAAAAGTGGTGCTGGATGGTGAAGCCGTTCCTGGATTTAATAGTATAGATGCTATTGGCATTTCATCATCAAACATTCCTATTAGTGTTTTAATTAATCTGGTTCCAGGTATAAATAAAAAGGTTAATACAGAAAATCTGGGCGCAGATGTTAACAGCTCCTATGCTGAGCACAATCCCATTATATCCCCCGATGGAAAAAGACTTTATTTCAGTAGAAGATTTCATCCGGACAATATAGGAGGAGTGGATGACGGGGAAGATATTTGGATGTCCGAGCTAGATGAATCTACAGGCAATTGGAAGCCAGCAAAAAATATTGGCCCCCCATTAAATACCGAAGGACCAAACTTCATCAGTTCAATTGCAATTGTGGGTGGAGAAGAGGTTTTGATTCTAGGTAACAGATATGGGAAAAAAGGACTGATGTATGCCGGATTATCAATGTCAAAAAGAGATGGAGATTCGTACGAAAAACCAGAATCCCTTGAAATTGAAAATGACTACAACTACTCTCCGAAGGCAGATTTTTTCCTAACACCAAGTGGAACATCTCTAATAACTTCAGTAGAAAGAGATGATTCTTATGGTGGAAGAGATCTCTACATGTCCAGACAAATAGGTAAAATGTGGTCTGAACCAAAAAATTTAGGTGGCGACATAAATACAGCAGGAGAAGACTTTGCTCCATTTCTTGGTCAGGATGAAAAAACACTTTATTACTCCACCAACGGATTCAGTGGTTATGGTGGTTCAGATATCTTCGTTTCAATACGTCTCGACGATACTTGGGAAAAATGGTCAGTTCCTGAAAATTTAGGTTCAGGCATTAATAGTGCTCAGGATGATCAATATTTCAGTATCCCTGCATCAGGAAAACATATTTATTTCTCAAGAGGAGACATGGATGAAGATACAGATATATTTAGGTTCAAAGCAGATGAAATGTTTGTAGAAGGTTCTGCCAGCCCCGTTGCGGCATCAATAAGTGCCTTAATCGCCCAAAGACCGGATGAAATTTTTATCACCATTAAAGGGAAAGTAATAGATGCTAAAACCGGACAAGGAATCGATAATGCCATGGTCTCCATAGAAAGATTGCCTGATGGACTTGATATTGGATCAGTAAAAACAAAAGAAAGCAATTACGAGCTTACGGTACGTGGAGGGTCGCAATATGGCTTACATGCTACTAAATTTGGTTTTCTCACTCAGAGCGTGAACTATGACTTTAATAAAATAAAAATTTCAGAAACTATTGAACAAGATCTTGTCCTTACCCTTATTGAAAAAGAGGCCAAAATTGTGATCAACAATATTTTCTTTGATTTTAATAAATCCGAACTAAAGACAGCATCCTATTCTGAATTGAATAGAATTTTAGAAAGTATATCTGACGGTCAAATTAAGAAAATTCAAATCTCTGGACATACTGATGCTGTTGGTTCAGACGAATACAATTTGACACTGTCCAAAAAAAGAGCCAATGCCGTATTTAATTACTTCAGACTAAAGGGAATTCCTGCAGACCGTATGGAAGCAATTGGACTTGGAGAAACTCAACCCATTGCTTCAAACGATGATAAGAAGGGCCAAAGCGAAAACCGAAGAGTGGAATTCAAGATATTAGAAGTGAATTAAAGACTTGCTGATGATATCAAATCTTTAGTATTCTTAATCCTTTCACTGGAATATAAAAGGTCAGCTTTCTGAATGAAATGGCTGGCCTTTTTATATTCTTGCTGATTGAACAAATTCACAGCAAGGTTATAATATTGCAATCCAGCCAATGCCTTAAGATTAATTTCATTTTTCAAATAGGTCTTATTAAAAGTATTGCTTACTTCAACATTATACTCAGCATGCTCAATTCGCTCCTTTATAAGGTTTGGGTCAATGATAAATCCATTAATTGGATCTGTCGCTTCCAATAATACCTGCCGATCCCTCAAGTTTGCGAGCAAAAAAATGTGAAAATCAAATTCCAAAATTTGATAGTCAATACTCAGTTCATCCAGAATTAGGGCAAACAAGGCTGTTCCGGTAAGGCAATCGTACTTTTTATGTTCCAAAGTTTCACTTAATGAAACGTAGTTTTCGTACCAACTAAGCTCTCTGCGATGGATTTTGTAAAATGCTTTTTCAAGAAACCTTAGATCATTGTTGGTTTTGCTTCTTAAAACACTTAGCTGACTGATGATGCTATTTAAATGAGCTTGAAAGGAATTATATTTATTGGCTGTTACAGAAGGATCTGAAGCGACGAATAATTCAAAAGGGATTTTCTGCGCTTTTTCAAAAGCTGCTTTTTCGAAATCAGAATGGTAAATCACTTCATTGCCTTGCGCCCAAATAACCTGAGTTATTAGCAAAACAAAAAGAAATATGGTACCAGATTTTTTCACGAAAGAGTCTCGAATATGTTACATCATTATGCCAGATAACATTTTATGTTACGCCTAAGTTAACAAATGACATTTATATTAACAATATGTTACCTTATTATTAATAAATAGAATCATGACCGTTCAAACCATAATTGCAAACGTTTTTGAGACACAGTCCAAAAGTGCTATCAGACTTAGAAGTGAGCCAATCTCTAATAGAAAAGCCAGGTTGATCAAGGTAGAAAATTGGGTAATCGCTAATAGATTGGATATTCAGCAAGCCCTTGCGGCAGATTTAAAAAAGCCCAAGCAAGAAGCAGATCTAACCGAAATATTTCCTGTATTATCAGAAATACGCAAGGCAAAAAGAAACCTTCAAAAATGGACTTCACCTCAGAAATACCCAAGCTCTTTTACTTTTTTTGGTACATCAGCAAATGTCTATCATGAACCCAAAGGTGTCTGCCTGATTATCTCACCGTGGAACTATCCATTTATGCTTACGCTTGGTCCAGTTATATCAGCAATCGCAGCTGGAAATGTCATTTTTATCAAACCATCTGAATTCACTCCAGCCACCTCTTCGCTGATTAAGCGAATGTCAGAAACGCTTTTTGAAACTGATATCATGTTCACATTAGAGGGGGATTCATCGGCATCCAAGCTTTTGCTCGAGCTTCCATTCAATCATATCTTTTTTACCGGTTCGCCTCAAGTTGGACAAATTATCATGTCCGCCGCTTCCAAATATCTAGCATCTGTCACATTGGAGCTTGGAGGAAAGTCACCGACAATTGTTGACGAAACTGCCAATATAAAAATATCAGCGTTGAAGATCGCCTGGGGCAAATGGATCAATGCAGGGCAAACTTGTGTGGCCCCCGATTACATTTTTGTCCACAACAAAGTAAAGGATACCTTTTTATCAGAACTCGTGCGCCAATCAAAAGCACTTTACGCTTTAAAAGAAAACTACACCTGCATTGTAAATGAGAAGCATTTCAGGCGACTTCTTACCCTTAAAACAGATTTGGGTCTTACGACAGAGCAACTTTATTTGGATGGTGAGGTTGACGATAAACAACTTTCTATTGGTCCCACCATTTTTGTCAATGTCCCCTTGGACTCATCAATAATGAAAGAAGAAATATTTGGCCCCATACTTCCGGTATTAAGTTATGATAATCTGGATGAGGTGGTCGATTATATCAACTCCAAAGAAAAACCTTTGGCATTGTATCTTTTTTCAAAAAGCAGGAAGAACCAACAAAGAATCTTGAAGGAGACAAGTTCTGGTACGGCTGTACTTAATGACTGTGTATTACAATTTGCACATTCATCTATGCCTTTTGGCGGAGTGAATAATAGTGGCTTTGGTAAATCACATGGAATACATGGGTTTAAATCTTTTTCTAATGAAAAATCTGTACTTAAACAGCGCAATGGATTTACTGTGAGTCAAATGCTTTACCCTCCTTATACCCCTTTAAAAAATAAAGTGATAGAACTCTTGTTAAAGTATTTTTAGCCTTATTTTTGGCTCCCAAAATAATATTAAAAATGCGCAATTATCTGTTAACCTTCTCGCTTATAGCTGTTTTTGCATGCTCAGAAACTAAAAAAGATGAACGACCGGCATCTTGGGATGGCGAATGGAATGCCACTTGGATCACCGATTCAGCATCATTTGAAGGGATTCAAGGAATCACTGATTTTACAATGCCAGGAAAATTCATTTTTACTGGGGACAGTGTCAATATTAAAGCCTTTGGATTTGAAGGGTGTGTATTCAGCAAAGACACATTGGATCATGTTCTTATCTGGAAAGTTTCAGGTGACTCGTTGATTCTGATCAATGATGAGGATACACCTGGAATGGTTTATAGCATCAATGAACTGGGCAGTAATAAGATCTCCTTACAGTTAATGGAGGATATTTTTCTCATTCTAGAAAAATAAGATTCCACATTCAGTCATTTCCATTTCAGTATATTGATCAAATATTCATGACCTAAAATCGTTTTGATTAAAAACTTCTTGCATTAGGTTCTGACGTCAAAAATTCGATTTTCGCAAATGACTCAACATTATCTTTTTGACATGTAGTTGGGCTTGCGCTCACAATTTGGTATTTTGGTATCTGGTAAATAATACTCCATAAAATGAAAAAATTCTTGGTCCTTTTGGGTGTGCTGTTCATTCTCATCATCGCCGCAGCTGCAGTTTTACCTATTATTTTCAAAGATGACATTCAAGCTGCTGTAGATAAAGTGCTTGATGACAACCTGAACGCAAAGGTTTATTATGACAAAGACCAATTCAGTCTTTCTGTCTTTAAAAATTTTCCGGATTTATCCCTCACCATAGACAATTTCGGTATAGCCGGAGTAGGTGCTTTTGAGGGTGACACATTGGTTGATATCAAGTCCTTTCAACTCACCTTGGATATCATGTCGGTAATCAAAGGTGAAAAACTAAAAATTGTTACGGTTCTGCTGGTTGAACCAGATATAAAGGTACTTGTGTTGGCTGACGGTCAAGCCAATTACGACATTGCAAAAAGCACTGAGACAACTACTGAAATTGACCCAAGTGAAGAATCTGCAAATTTTAGTATCCAGTTTCAAGGGTGGGAAATACGGAATGGAAACATCCTTTATGATGACCAAAGCTTGCCGATGCTGACAAGAATCTATGAATTGAATCACACAGGGAGTGGCGATTTTAGCGCGGACATTTTTGACATGGTCACCCATACAGTCATAGGTAAATTCTCTTTAGGTTATGATGGTGTCGTTTACATGTCCAAAAAGACACTGGCTGCTGATATCACCATGGCAATGGATATGGATCAGATGAAGTTCACATTCAAGGAAAATAATTTCGCTTTAAACAATTTCATATTTGGTATGGATGGGTACGTGAGTATGCCGGCAAATGACATTGATATGGATATCAATTTTTCTGGGAAAGATATTGATATGAAAAGCGTGCTATCACTTACCCCTGGTGACTATGAGACTTATTTGGAAGGAGTGGATGCCAGTGGGATTCTTGGCTTCACTGGATATGTAAAAGGAACTTACAACGATGAGTCAATGCCTCAAGTCAATGCCAAATTCAGTCTTGAACAAGGCAAAATTGCCTATTCAGATGCTCCGGTTCCAATGGAAAAAATCAACATCAATGCTGAATTTGATTTTCCTTCTGCTGATCTCAGGGAAACTAGTTTTATTGTAGACAAATTTGGAATGGAAATCGAAGGGAATCCATTTACTGCCTCATTGATTTTTAAGGATTTAGAAGACTACTTCTGGGATCTAAAAGTAAATGGCAGTTTCGATATAGAGAAAATAACGAAAATCGTTCCATTGGAAGGAATGGAGCTGAAAGGGATCATCACTACGGCCATGATGACATCAGGCAGAATGTCTGATTTGGAAGCTGAACAATACACCAAAATAGCAACATCAGGGGAGCTGTCACTGGCCAATTTTCAATACATAGCAGATGACCTGCCTCAAGGATTTGGAATTTCCTCAGCTAAAATGACTTTCAATCCTAAGGAAATTAACCTGGTCTCTTTCAAGGGAAATGCCGGAAGAACAGACCTGAATATGACCGGAAAAATTTCGAATTATTTAGAATATGTACTGGATGAAAATGCAACAGTTTATGGTGTTTTAGATTTTAATTCTTCAAAATTGGATGTGGACGAATGGATGACGGAAGAAATTGAAGAAGAAACTGTCGCTGACGACACTACCTCATTGGAAGCAGTTCTAATACCAGAAAATATTGATTTCGTGTTGACAACCAAAATTGATTTGATCAAATATGATAGCCTCGATTTGAAAGATTTCAAGGGAAAAGTGGTCATGAGAGGCGGTGCACTAGCCTTAGAAAAGGTTGGATTCGATCTCTTAGATGGGCATTTTGAAATGAATGGAGCCTACATTGCCAAGCAAGATTTGCCTTCACCTCTCTATGACTTTGATTTCAAAATAGAACATTTGTCAATCGCAAATGCCTTTGAATCCTTCAATACAGTAAAAAAACTCGCTCCATTCGCAAAAAAAATGGATGGCAAATTCGGTGCTAGTTTCAACATTGGCGGTTCTATGAACAATGATATGACACCCATATATGAAGCTATGGAAGGAAAAGGAATCATCGCCATTGCCAATGCCTCCATTAAAGATGTGAAGCTGCTTAAAGCAATGTCAAAAGTCACTAAGCTAGACGCTTCAGATGGTTCAATGACCATGAATGATGTAGATGTGGAAGTAGAGATAACAGAAGGCCGGGTGTATGTTCAGGCATTTGATGTTTCCTTGGCTGGAAGGAAAACGACTATTTCGGGAAGCTCCGGCGTTGATGGCAGTCTTGATTATCAAATGCTAACTGTGGTGCCTTCAGGGCAGATGGGAACAGCGGTTAATAGCGCACTGTTATCATTGACGGGTGGAAAAGAGCTCGTAAGTCCAAATATTGATCTTGTCCTAGGAGTTTCAGGCACATATGATGATCCCGAAGTAAAATTGGTGAGCGCCAAACCTGCAGGAAGTTCACAATCTGGAGGTGCAAAGGCTGTGGTCAAGCAGCAGGCCAAAGAGAAAGTGGCGGAAGTTAAGGCGGAAGCCAAAGAAAAAGTAGAAGAAAAAGTGGATGAGGTGAAGGAAGAAGCCAAAGAAGTGATCGAAGAGAAAAAAGAGGAGGCAGTCGATAAAGCCAAGGACGAACTGAAAAACCTGCTAAAGAAAAAGAAATAACAATTAATCCTGATAATAAAAACGGGGTTAAGATTTTAAAATCTTAACCCCGTTTTTATTTAGATCGGAACGTTTACATGCCTTTCGGCATGATATGAGCTTCTGACCAAGGGGCCAGATTCAACATATTTCAAACCTCGTTTCAAGCCCTCCTCTCTATAAGCATCAAACTGATCAGGGTGAATAAATTCAGCTACTTCGATGTGCATTTTGGTAGGTTGTAAATATTGACCCAAGGTTAAAATATCCAATCCATTTTCAGCTAAATCATCCATTGCCTTGTGCACCTCATCGTGTGTTTCACCCAGTCCAAGCATGATTCCAGATTTCGTTCTTTTTCCAGCAGCTTTCGTAAGTTTGGTTTGCTCCAGGCTTCTTTCATATTTAGCCTGTGGGCGCACTCTTCTGTAGAGTCGCTCTATGGTTTCCATATTATGAGAAACTACCTCCTGACCACCGTCTATCATTCTATAAAGTGCATCCCAGTTGTTTTTAACATCGGGGATGAGTGTTTCGATCGTGGTAATTGGACTCAATTCCTTCACTTTTATTACCGTCTGATACCATATCTCAGCACCTCGATCCTTCAACTCATCACGATTCACAGAAGTAATCACAGCGTGTTTCACTCCCATCGTTTTTATCGCCTCTGCCACACGTTGTGGCTCTGCCACATCGTATTCAGGTGGTCTTCCTGTAGCTACTGCACAAAAAGTGCAACTTCGGGTGCACACATTTCCCAAAATCATAAAAGTGGCAGTACCGGCTCCCCAGCACTCGCCCATGTTTGGACAATTCCCGCTTTCACAAATGGTATGGAGCTTATTTTGATCTACAATTTGTCGAACTTTCGCATACTCTTTTCCTACAGGAAGTTTCACCCGCAACCAATTAGGTTTTTTCACTCGTTCAGTGGTATTGTTGGAAATAGTAGGTAATTCGATCATATTCTAAAATTGAAAGGGATTGTAAAAATTGGAAATCTTGGGTTGTAAAAGATTGTTACTATCTCCTTTTTCCCCAATAAAGTGTGAAATACAAGGATCGGAATATAGCCTGATTTTCAGACTCGGCCATAATTGGAATCTTCTTGGTAAACGCCTCAACAGCCAAGCCTGCTTCCAATCCTGCTACGCTATTCTTAAACGCTCCAAATTCGAACGAAAGACCTGCTTTTGCATTCAGCCCAATTTGATGTTCTGATTCACCTAACCCTTGAAATATCTTTCCGGATCCACCAATGGAGCTTCTACTTGGGAATACATCCACCGTGTATTTACTATAAGTACCATTTGTCCCCAAGACGTAATAGGGCGAGATGATAGCCCATGTTGGTCCACCACCGAATAAGGTGCTTATCTGCACCCCTTGCTGCGGCGCTTTTTTGTACAACAGTTTTTCGCGTCCGTATAAAAATCGGATAGAATATAGATAATTTGCTTTACCCCAGATAAAATTTGTCCCTGAAGTTGAAGCATAATACTTCTGTTCCTTCGGACTAGTCACATTCAAGATATCAATGGCATAGGTATGAAAAAGACCACTCTTTTTTTGCTGACCCCACTTGAAAGCAAAGCCTCCAATAAGCGCACTGTGAGTGTTTTTATTAATCCCCCAAGTAAATTCTGTGGAATAGTCGAATTCATCTTCAAATTGAGCAGAAGCCCAATTCGAAAGAAAAATTAATAATATGAATGTTGTAAGTTTCATATTCGACTATTAAAAGCAATTCAAATTTAGCGAAACTAATCTCAGTTCAAAACCTAAATTCAGGCAGTTAGCTGTTCCATTTTATCCAAAAGCACATCATACGATATGCCGAAGTGCGAATCATTGTATACACACTTTCCTGATTCGATCATCAGAATTTGAGGTGACTGATGCACGACACCATATTTTGCGGCTATTGCATTGGATACTTCTTTATAAGAAATCAAATCAAGATAATAGGCTCTAATAGCCGGATGATTGTCCTGGTTCCATTTTCGTTCTATTCTGTCAAGTGCAGTTGAACTTATAGAACATTTTATGCTGTGTTTGAATATAACCACAGGTGCCTGTACCGATTGCTCGTCAATCTTTTCAAGCTCATTAATAGATGTAAGTTTTTCCCAATTCATTTTACTCATTCCAGATGTCTGCTTCCTTTTTATCAAATTTCGGTTTCGAAACTTTCTCCTTAACACCTTTCGGGTCTGCTTCGTTCGTATTTACTCTGACCCAGAAAATATTCCATTTTCTCAAACTCTCACGTACCATCTCAATTGATTGATTGGCGTTGTGGTGATTAAAACTAGGATGCATTTCTTTGGTTTTTTTCCAATTGACCTTGAAGTTACCAGTATAATAACCTGCGTCTAGCTCATATATTCTGTTTTCCTTTTCTTCTCTTGTGTCATCCTCAAATCGATTTTTGTTCGTAGAATATTGAGGTGGGACGTTCAAAAATTTATAATTCTCATATGGACCACCAACTGAATACCTGGGGGATTTCGCCAAATCATCCTTAGACCACACTTCCCCAACTGAATATCTTGGAGATTTGTTCAGATCATTTTTAGTCCATTGAAGACCTACAGAATAGCGTGGGGATTTATTCAAATCCTTGGTTGACCAAACCTGCCCGATAGAATAACTTGGTGCCCTGGAGAAGCTATAACCGTCATAAGGATCACCTTTCGAATATCTTGGTGTCTTATTCAAATCCTTTTTAGTCCAAATCTGGCCTATAGAATAACTTGGCGCTCTAGAAAAACTGTAGCCGTCAAAAGGATCACCTTTCGAGTATCTTGGCGCCTTATTTAAATCCTTTTTAGTCCAAATCTGGCCTATAGAATAACTTGGCGCTTTAGAGAAGCTATAACCGTCAAAAGGATCACCTTTCGAGTATCTTGGCGCCTTATTTAAATCCTTTTTAGTCCAAATCTGGCCTATAGAATAACTTGGCGCTCTAGAGAAGCTATAACCGTCAAAAGGTTTCCCTGAAGAATATCTTGGCGTCCTATTCAAGTCTTTTTTGGTCCAAACATTGGCAACCGAATATTTAGGTGTTCTGCTCAAATCCGTTTTGGACCAGACCTTACCCGCAGAGTATTTGGGAGATCGATAAAAATTATAACTTTCAAAGGGTCTGCCCTTTGAATATTTGGGCGTGGAGGTGGCGTATTGTTGACTTTTGAAAGGTGATCCAGGGGAATATCTTGGAATGGTTCTGGCCTGAGGAAATAATGTCTTGGTGTTTCTATTAAATGAGGCCGTTCTGGGTGTAACGCTCGATTTATCCCGAAAATACGTTTTAAGGACGCTGGTTGTCCTTCTTTCAACGAGCTCTTTTTTCCTAAAAGCAGCAAAAGGAGACCTTGACGGTGCAGGCGCACCACCTGTCGATGGTTGTGTTTTGGAAGTTTGCGTCTTAAGTCTGCGATCAGAATCTGTGATCAACTGCGCAGATATTTCTCCGATCATCAGAAATGACCAAAGGAAAAATAATAGCGATATGACCACTGATTTCTTCACCTACCTGTTTTAACTCAATTTCAAAGCTTCAAAATTAATCATATAAACCCAATGAACCTCAGGCTTATGTGTTTGTCAATAACGCAATAATTGATTGATCTTATCTTTTAGTTGATTTTTAGCTAAAAAATTCTCTTCCAAAGGAGCAGCAAATGGAATGGGTGTGTCTAAGCTTCCTACCCGAATCACTGGTGCATCCAGAGATTCAAAACAATTTTCAGATACCCAAGCGGCTATTTCAGCCCCAATTCCCCCGCTCAAACAGTCTTCATGAAGGATGAGCATCCGATTGGTTCTCTTTACGCTAGTAGCTACAGCTTCCTTATCCCAAGGAACCAAAGTCCGTAAATCCAAAATATCTCCAGATAATCCCAAAGTATCCAATGCTTCTTTTGCCCAATGTACACCCATTCCGTAGGTGACAATGGAGAGGTCATGGCCTTGTGAAACCAAACTTGCCTTTCCGACTTCTATGGTATAATAATCCTCCGGAATGTCTTCATTGATAGATCTATACAGGAGCTTATGCTCAAAAAACAAATAAGGATTTGGATCTTCTATCGCTGCATTCAATAAACCTTTTGCATCATATGGGTTGGAAGGATACACGATTTTCAGTCCTGGTGTATGAAAAAACCACGCCTCATTTGATTGGGAATGAAAAGGCCCTGCCGCAACTCCGGCTCCAGTTGGCATTCTGACAACCACATCTACTTTTTGCCCCCATCTATAATGGCTTTTGGCAAGGTTGTTTACGATTTGGTTAAATCCGCAAGTGACAAAATCAGCAAACTGCATTTCCACCATGGATTTTTTATTCATAATCGACAGCCCAAGAGCTGCTCCGATAATCGCAGATTCACAAAGTGGTGTATTTCTAACCCTATCTCTACCAAATGCCTCCACAAAACCTTCGGTGATTTTAAATACACCCCCATATTCAGCTATGTCCTGACCCATCAATACCAATTCAGGATATTTTTGCATGCTTTGCCTCAAGCCGTCAGAAATCGCATCTACATAACGACGGTTGGATTTTTTATCAGAACTAGGTTGAATTACTTTTTGCTCAAATGGATAAAACACATCCGCAACTTCTTGTGAAGTATCTGCTACAACCAAATCTTCAGCAAATGCCTTTTTCACTGCGTCTGAGATTTCCGTCTTGAAATTCTTTTTGATTTTTTCTAGCTCATCTGCTGAAATCACATTTTCAGTCAGGAGATAATTTTCATAATTACTGATAGGATCTTTTTTCGCCCAATATTCCATCAGCTCCGATGGCACATATTTAGTCCCTGACGCCTCCTCATGTCCTCTCATGCGAAAAGTTTTCGCTTCAAAAATGATTGGTCGTGGATGCTGCCGGATATTTTCCACCAAAGGCTCAAGCTCATTTAAAACTTCGAGAATATTATTTCCTTCCAGGCTTACTGCCTCTATACCGTAGGCTGGCCCTTTCACAGTAAATGATTCAAAATTGAATTGTTCATTACTGGGTGTGGACAAACCATAGCCATTGTTTTCAATGATGAAAATCACTGGCAGGTTCCAAACTGATGCCACGTTGATTGCCTCATGAAAATCCCCCTCACTCGCCCCGCCATCGCCAGAAAAGACAATGGTTGCTTTTGGCTCTTTGTCGAGCAAATTGGCAAGTGCAATTCCATCAGCTACTCCAAGCTGTGGCCCCAAGTGAGAGATCATCCCTACTATTTTGTGTTCTGAGCTTCCAAAATGAAACGAACGATCGCGCCCTTTGGTAAAACCACCCATTGTGCCTCTGAACTGTTCGAAAAGTTGTGTCAGCTTTATATCTCTTGCGGTAAAAACCCCAAGGTTTCGATGCATTGGCAATATGTATTCGTCTGAATCAAGTGCCAGGGCTGCACCAACAGAAATAGCCTCCTGGCCAATTCCAGAAAACCATTTGCTAATTTTACCTTGCCTAAGTAAAACAAGCATTTTCTCTTCAATCAGGCGGGGTAGAACCAACGACTCATAAATAGAAATGAGTTGCTGATCAGTTCGATTTTTTCGATCAAAAAACATATTTGGTATTTGCATCAAAGGTAAAATTAGTATGATCAACATTCGAATGTGCTGTGTGAATTATTACAACTGGTAATTGCCCTTAGAATAGCAATAATAAAGTAGTAATTGAAAGACATAAGTGGTAATCCTGCGGTGGATATACAGACAATAATTAATTTCGCCTCAGCTTATGATCGACTACAAAGAACATTTACTCCCCAACGGACTCAAATTGATAGTGCACGAGGACCATCTCTCGCCTGTCGTTTGTTTGAATATCCTGTATAAAGTGGGCTCAAGAAACGAAAATCCAGATAAAACAGGTTTTGCACATTTGTTTGAACACCTGATGTTTGGCGGATCGAAAAATATTGGAAATTTTGATTCTCCGTTGCAAAATGTGGGAGGAGACAATAATGCCTTCACCAGTCCTGATATTACGAATTATTATATCACCATTCCATCGATTAATGTTGAAACAGCTTTTTGGTTAGAATCCGATCGTATGCTCAGCCTTTCTTTCGACCCTAAGGTATTGGAGGTTCAAAGGAAAGTGGTCATTGAGGAATTTAAACAACGCTATTTGAACCAGACTTATGGAGATTTATGGTTGAAATTACGTCCTCTTGCTTATAAAGTACATCCATATCAATGGCCAACCATTGGAAAAGAAATCAGCCATATTGAAAATGCAACAATGGACGATGTGAAAGCATTCTTCGATCAGTTTTATGACCCATCAAATGCCATACTGGTAGTAGCAGGTGATATCACTGAAGCAAAAGCTTTGGCACTCACCGAAAAATGGTTTGGCCCTATCCCATCTACCAAAAAAGTAAACGGACATATTCCTGTGGAGCCGTCTCAAAATGAAGCAAGGTTTTTGGAGATAAGAAGTGATGTGCCTGCCGCGGCAATTTACAAAGCCTATCACATGCCTGGCAGAGTAGGTAAAGCGTACCACGCCACCGATCTCTTTGGTGATATTCTTGGCAGGGGGAAATCTTCTTTTTTGCATCAGCGATTTGTAAATGACCTCCAGTGGATGTCAAGCATCTCTGCCTATGCCACAGGAAGTGTTGATCCCGGGCTCTTAACCATTTCCGGAAAAATCAATGAAGGAGTGGATATCGAAAAGGTAGACAAAGAGATTGAGGATGTACTCCATCAGATTTTGTCTGGGACAATAGATGAGAAAGAGTTGGAAAAAACCAAAAACCAAGCGGAATCTGCCATTGTTTTCGGAGAAACGGAAGTACTCAATCGAGCGATGGGATTGGCTTATGCTTCCTTTCTGGGAAACACAGGCCTGGTCAATGATGAATTGGCCATCGTCCAATCTGTGACCAAAGAGGATGTATTAGATGCAGGAAAGCAGGTCATGAAATCGACCAATTGCTCTACTGTTTATTATATTCCTAAAAATTGAATGATATGAAGCCGAATGTGAGAATTGGATACGGATACGATGTACATGCCCTTGCCGAAGGAGTTGACTTTTGGCTGGGTGGAATCCATGTACCGCATTCTCATGGCGCATATGGTCATTCTGATGCCGATGTATTGATCCATGTAATTTGTGATGCGCTTTTAGGTGCGGCAAGTCTCAGGGATATAGGATTTCATTTTTCCGACAAAGACCCCAAATACAAAGGCATTGACAGTAAGATTTTATTGAAAGAAGTAGTGCGTCTTGTTTCTGAAAAGGGATATGGAATTGTAAACATAGATGCCACTGTGTGCCTTCAGGAGCCAAAAATTGAACCATATATTGAAGAAATGCGTTTCAAATTGGCGGAAGTAATGGGTCTCCCGGTAGATGATGTTTCAATAAAAGCAACTACTACGGAGTGGTTAGGTTTTGTTGGGAAAAAAGAAGGCGTGGCGGCACATGCAGTAGCTTTGATATATAAAAGGGATTGACAAAATGGGAGAAAGCTGCGTCACAAAAAAAATCATTCACGAAACCAGAGAAGCAGGTGAAAGAGCCTTGGTAGAAGCCTGGATCAAATACGACTATCAGCCTGGACAAGGCCCAAAAACAATTTACCAATGTGCAGATTGTGGCCGTTTTCATTTTACCTCGCAAGGTGAAATGAATCCCATTTTGGCCGAAAAAATAGATAGTGGATATATTGCTGCTCAGAAAAGAGGCCGTGATTGGGAGGGGAGATTCTAAATATCAAAAATGCTGCGCTTGTATTGATAACCTGATTTTTCTACGAAATACTTACCCGAGACTATTTTCCAATCACTATCATCATTTTCATCAAACTGGGGCTTTTCTAGTCCCAATTCCCGCGCCAGTATTGGATAGTATTCTTTTTTTAGCGGATGCTCAGTTGAGCATGCGTTGAATATTTCGCCCCAATATTTCCCAGTAATGATGGTTTCGATTACACCTATACAATCGTCCAAATGAATCATATTCACGGGCACATTTCCTCCCTTCACATTTTTCTTTCCCGCAAACCATCTGCCCGGATGGCGATCATCCCCAACCAAACCGCTGAATCGTAAGATGGTATTGTCATTTGATTCAAAAATCTTCTCCGCTTCCAACAAACTGATTCCTGATCTTGTCATTGCTTGCTCACTTGCATCTTTTTCATCAACCTCAACATTGCTATTCAAATACACACTTGAGGAACTAATAAAAAGGATGTGTTTAACCTTACTCGTTTGTGCGTTTTTCTTTATCAGTTCCAGTTGATCAAAGTAAGCATGAGGATCTACCGAATTGCTTGGTGGTAAGGTTATGATCAAAATTTCAGTCTTGAAAAAAGCATCAAAACCGTCGGTCTGATTTTTCAAATCAATTTGAAATGGCGTCATGCCGCAATCTTCAATGTGGTTTAATTTAGATTCGCGTGTTGTGCTTCCATTTACAGAAAAGCCTAATTCCACCAATTTTTTACCCAATGGCATACCCAACCAACCACATCCCAAAATGCTTATTCGATTCATATACGCAATGAAAATGAAAAATTATATGAACAGCTGATTTGTGTCATTAATTATCAAAAAATAATTGAGGAACTTCATACCCAAATACATATTGAAATGAGACACTTACTTGATTTAAACGATTTACTGGAAGAGGAACTTTGCCAAACCTATCAGGCAGAAAAAACGCTGCATCTCTTCCTGGATGAGCTCAAAGCCAGAGTTGAATATGGCCCTCTTCTGGATTGGATCAATTTTTATAGTGTAACTGTGAAAAGGCATAAGGAAATGTTGCGCAAGGTGTTCTATCAATTGTTTTTACCCATTGATAAGAACAGAACCTACGTCATCGAGAATATTATAAATGAGTACCGAGCTGCCGTGGAGCGCACTGCCAACGAGGTTATTCGGGAGGAAGAACTCATCAACGCCTTGTCACATATCATTCATTATAAAATAGCTTCATACAACACCTTGCATTTACATGCTAAAGCCTTAAAGTATTGGGACGAAATGATTGGTCTGCACATCGCTGTGAGTGAAGAAAAGGAAATGGAAGCGAACCTTTCTTTCATTAGTGAAAAACACAACATTTTTTTGAATGACTGGTATGCAAAGTGAGGTTTAATAAATCCTTTAGACAAAAGGAACCGTGGATTCTTGGCTAAAATTCGGTTTGGAAACCAATGCAATAAATGTGGGAAGTACTGGATTCGAACCAGCGACCCCCGCCCTGTCAAGGCGATGCTCTAAACCAACTGAGCTAACTTCCCAATCAATGGAGCAAATATAAGGGATCAAATAAACCTGTTGCAAGAATTTCGCAACAGGTTTATAGGTTTATTCTACTACTGTTCCTTTGAATGTAAGTACGGTATAGTTTTCTGCTACATTCGTTTTGATACTAATCGTTTTGCTGAATACACCGGGTTTTGATGACTTAAACTTTGCGGCGATCTGCGCCGTTTCCCCAGGAGCAAGTGCTTCTTTTGGGTATTCCACCTGGGTGCAGCCACAAGATCCCTTTGCCTCTAGTATGGATACTTCATTGTTTGCAGTGTTGGTAAATTCAAAATTGATATCAGTGACTTCATTGGCTTTGACCTCTCCCAAATCAAGAGTGGTCATTTTCCATGCCAATGGACTGACAGATGCGATTGCCGCTATGGCAATGCCCGAAGCTAAAATTAAAAGTGTTTTTCTCATGTTTTTGTTTTTTTGTTCGCCCCAAAACTGAATAAGATAAAAGCAAAGTGCTGTTAATGAATGTATAACAATTGTTAATGCGATGTTAACGATCTTTAAATCCCAGAGAAAAGCTATTACTTAGTATGGTTAATGGGTCATTTGATGCCTCAGATTCTAAAATAAAATGAAAAACGCACCCATTCGTCTTATCATTCTTCTTGGTTCCCTTACCCTGAGTGGAATCATCTTTACTCAGATATTTTGGGTTTCAAAAGCTATCAAAAATCAAGAAGCGCAATTCAGTCACAATGTGCAAATGGCACTCAGAAATGTGGTTGAGTCACTCTGCGAGATCAACGGGAATGATATTTCAAATGACCCCATTGACCAGATTTCCTCAAGTTATTTCATCGCTCGCACCAATTTCAGCATCAATTTATCATCTCTTGCTTATCTCATTCGAGCCGAATTTCAAAAAAGGAATGTTCAAGAAGATTTTGAATTTGGCGTGTACGACTGCCAGACACAAAGCATGGTGTATGGCGACTTTATCTCCTTTGGAAAGGACAAAGTGGAACCATTGGGCAGCTTGCCAAAATTGGACAATGATGAATATTATTTTGGAGTGTATTTCCCCAATAAGAATAGCGGGTTGGTCAATGATCTCGGATTCTGGAAATTCACCAGCCTGCTCACAGTCCTCATTACTATTTTCTTTGGTTATGCGCTTTTTGTAATACTCAGACAAAAAAGACTCAGCGAAATTCAAAAGGATTTCATTAATAACATGACCCACGAATTCAAAACACCACTTTCAACTTTGATACTTTCTTCTGAAGTGTTGCAACTGGAAACCAATTCGGCAAGAGGGAAAAAATATGCCGAAATTGTAAGATCCGAAAGTGAGCGCCTTCAGGAGCATATTACCCGATTGCTTGATACCACGGCCATAGAACACAGATCGAACAAAGTCAAAGAAACAATTGATGTAAACAAAGTCATTTGTAGCGTCGTAGATCGTTTTTCGGGATTTGAAAGAAAAATAGAATTGACCCTTTCAGCTAAAAACCTGACTATCGAGGGAAATCCAGATGATTTTGAAAAAATTATTTTCAACCTATTGGACAATGCCATTAAATATGGTGAAAAGAAAGTTGAAATTATTTCCATATCCTCAAGTAAGGATCTCATCATCAAAATGATCAATGATGGGGAGTCCATTCCAGCAGCATCACAAAAAAACATCTTTAGAAAATTTTATCGGATCCCGAGTGGCAATAGACATGATGTCAAAGGCTTTGGGCTGGGGCTTTATTTTGTTAAAACCGCTCTCAAAAATTTCAAAGGTCGTATTCATTTAGACTCCTTAGATCAGCAGACAACATTCACATTGATTCTTCCCCTCAAATGAGCAAACTTGCAAATATATTACTCGCAGAAGATGATGAAAACCTGGGATATGTCATCATGGATCAGCTTACAGCCCTTGGTTTTCAGGTAGTGCATGCCAAAGATGGAGCACAAGGACTACTGCAATTTGAGTCAGGATCATTTGACCTTTGTTTGGTCGATGTGATGATGCCAGGGCTTGATGGATTTTCTTTGGTAGAAAAGATTCGTACGAAAGATGAGTTTATCCCTATCATTTTTCTCACTGCAAAATCCCTAGAAGAAGACCGCTTGCGTGGTTTTGAAATAGGAGGTGACGATTATGTAACCAAGCCGTTTTCCATGGCAGAGCTCGCATACCGAATCAAGGTCTTTCTCCGAAGAAAAGGTGCCCCAATTCAAAAGGCTGCTATTTTAAATTTAGGTCAGCTTGAATTTGACATCAAAAATCTTCAAATCGTTGGCGGGATAGAAACGATCAACCTCACTCAAATGGAAGCTGATCTGCTCGAAATGCTTTTGGTAAATAAGGAGCAGTTGGTAAAACGTGAAGATATTCTGGTACAGATTTGGGGTGAAAATGATTATTTCAAGGGAAGAAGTCTAGATGTTTTCATATCCAGGCTGAGAAAATATTTAAAGTCAGATTCCGGGCTAGAAATCCGTAATAACCATGGTGTTGGTTTCACATTACTCGATCACAATCTTTCGCGTTAGCCGTCTCTTGTCCAACTTTATTTCAAGCAAATAAATGCCTTCATTCTGGCTAGTTAGATCAATGGCCTCTTGATAAAAACCTCCAAACTGTGTAAAGTATCTGGAGAAAATTTCTTTTCCATTCAGGTCATAAATCTTCACAGAAAGCTCTCCTTGCTGGGGCACTTTAAACCTTAGGTTGAATTCTCCATTGGATGGGTTTGGGTAATAATCGAATTGGTCTAAACTTAAAGCTTCCGAATCTTTCACAATTCCTTTCTTTCCAAACTCATCAACATCCACATCTTTGATTTCAAGTTTTTTGATAACTATCATTCTTCCCTGATCATTTTTACCATCGGGTGTTTGTATTTGTTTGTAAAAAGCTTTCGATGTAGAATCAGAAAAAATCCAGTTCATATCTCCATCATCAAATTCGAATAGCATGTTGCCATGCAGATTTTTCATTTCCTCAGCCATTTTTTTAAGATCTTGTAAACCCATCGCATCTGCAGAATCAAACCCGAATTGGAACTGATTGCCGCCATCTCCAAAAGAAAAATTGAACCCATTTTGATCCAATAATTTTTGAATAATTAACATCACATCCTGATCACCAGAAAAATTGAAATTGAAGTCTGTATCAGTTTCATCCTCAATAAATTCCTGATAGTTCAGATCGGCATGCATTTGAGCCTCATTTTCATATTCACCTTCAAAAACCTTTTTCTCACCATTGATCTCTCTGGTAATTTGAAGTTTTATCTTTCCTTTTGTTTCATTATCCTGTGCCGTAGCGACGAACCCCGCCAAAAGGATCAAAGTTGCGCTAACTAAATATTTCGTTACTGTGTTTTTCATGTTTATGTAATTGATTTTTAATGGTCGCCTAGCCGGTCGCGGTGGCGCGATGGAATTCGCATGGTTTATATTCATCCATCGGTTGGTGTTTCCATTAATCATGCTCATTTCAAAGTTTTAAATTTTCACTCAACGAATGTACGAAGCAGGGTTACGTACCACTGTTAAAAGGGTGTTAATCATTGTTAAAAAAGGTTAAATGGACATCACAGGCCAATATTCACCGTAGATTTGACCAGTGAAAACAATAACAATCAGGTGGATCATAGCCGTAATGACCATGGGGCTAGTAGGACTCATTGGGTTCCAGTTGTACTGGATTGAAGCGGTAGTTGGTGCCAATGAAGAGGGCTTTAAAAGGGATGTCATGGATGCTCTTCAAAGTGTTTCTGAAAAATTAGAAAAGCAGGAAGCTTTATTCGCCTTTCACAACCAATTTCAGTTTTCAGCAAGTGGGCTTTTTAATTCCCCCGGAAGTGTGGATCCTTTTGGTCCACCCAGCTCGCCAAATAACGCAGGGATTGAAATCAAAACAGACACTATTTATTCTGACAATGGATTTAGTATTGTTTTAGACATACAATCCACCAACCAAACAATCGAGTTTAATGCAGATGCGCAACAACAACAGTGGATTGATCAGCAATTGGCGAAAGTGAATCGAAAATCTGAAATGATCTTTCAGGTATTGGAAAATATGCTGATTCCCAATCGATCTATATCAACGAGATTTCGTCCTGAACAATTGGATTCATTGTTGAAAAGTGAATTGTCCGGCAGAGGAATTGATATCAAATTTGAATATGGAGTGATTTCTCCCATGCAAAATCGATTTGTACATTTAACCAATTATGATGCAAAGCAAAATTTGGAACAAACCGAACTGAAAACAAGCTTATTTCCTAACGATTTGATGGGAGATCAAAATTGGCTGGTGATAGATTTTCCTGATAAAGAAGGATTTCTCCTTCGTAAAATTTGGTTGACAATGGCCAGTTCTGGTTTTTTGATTCTGATCATCGCATCAACTTTTGGATTTGCCATTGTCACGATCATGCGACAAAAAAAGCTCTCTGAGATTAAAAATGACTTCATCAACAACATGACCCATGAGCTCAAAACGCCTATTGCGACTATTTCATTAGCCGCCGAAGCGCTCAATGATAAAGACATTCTGCAAGCTCCGGATATGCGGGATCGGTATCTTAAGGTCATTGCAGAAGAAAACAGTCGATTAGGTGAGCAAGTAGAGCGTGTACTTAATATGGCTGCTTTGGAGAAAAGTGATTTCAATTTGAAGCAGGAAGAAATTAATCTTCACCAATTAATAGATATTGCAATCGACAAAACGATGATTCAAATTGAGAAGCGCGGAGGAAGCTTGAAAGCAATTTTTGAAGCGAATCAACCACAGGTCTTGGTTGATAAAACTCACATGACCAACATCATTCTAAATCTGCTTGACAATGCCAATAAATATTCTCCGGATGCACCTCACATTACTATACGGACTCGAAATACATCGCAAAGCATTATGTTCTCAGTACAGGATCACGGGATAGGGATGTCCCGTGAGGCACAAAAACATATTTTTCAAAAATTTTATCGCGTCCCCACTGGCAATATTCATAATGTGAAAGGTTTTGGGCTTGGTTTGGCTTATGTGAAAACCATGACTGATGCACAAAATGGAACAATCGCAGTAGATAGCGAACCCGGACGAGGAAGTAAATTCACAATCACGTTACCTTTATACCATGGATAAACCAAGATTATTGCTCGCTGAAGATGACCCAAATCTTGGTCAGGTGCTTAGTGAATATCTAAACCTGAAAGGTTTTGCAACGACACTGTGCGTAGACGGGCAGCACGGAACAGATACCTTTAGGCGTGGCAAATTTGACCTTTGCGTACTGGATTTGATGATGCCTAAAAAAGACGGATTCCAGATGGCCGAAGAGATCAAAGCCATTGAACCAAATATTCCCATCATCTTCCTAACGGCAAAATCGATGAAGGAAGATGTGATCAGTGGCTTCAAAATCGGGGCAGACGATTATATCACTAAGCCATTCAGTATGGAAGTGCTTTTACTTCGAATAAAAGCTGTGCTGAAAAGAACCATGATTGATGACGTTAAAACATTGCCATCAGACGTTATCATAGGAAAACTACAATACCAGTATGCTGAGAATCGTTTGACCCTACCAAGTGGCACTATTAGGCTTACAACAAAGGAAAATGAACTTTTAAAGCTATTCATCGAGAATTTAAACCAAAATGTAAGCCGAACAATTGCGCTGAAAAAAATATGGCATGACGATTCCTATTTTAATGCAAGAAGCATGGACGTTTATATAGCCAAACTTCGAAAATACCTTAAAGAAGAAGATTCTCTTAAAATTTTAACGGTACACGGAGAAGGTTTCAAATTGATTCATATCAACTGATTTCTTCTGTATATTTGTGTAGATAGGTTTTAGTTAATTCTCAGACTTTTCACTCAATTGAAATTAAACCCAAACCCCAAGCAGACATATGTGGCTCGTACCTTCCATTACAGTCATTAACGGTCGAACCATCAGACTGACGCAAGGAAATTTTGCAGATGAAAAAACCTATGATTCGAGTCCACTAGAAATTGCAGAAAAATTTCTGGAACACGGGGTAACCCGTATTCATCTTGTAGATCTTGATGGTGCTCAAAAAGGCCAACCCGTCAACCTACCAACACTTGAAATGTTGGCGTCATACACGGATTTGAAAGTGAACTTTGGGGGAGGACTTCATACGGATGGGGCCATTGTAAAAGCATTGGAGTGTGGGGCTCAGAGTATAACTGCAGCAACAATTGCCGTTTATAATAAGGCCTTATTTGCCGATTGGATAATGTCCTATGGTAGAAACAAAATCGTATTAGCTGCCGATACATTAAATGGTAAGATCAAAGTTGGTGGATGGCAAAAAGATACAGAGATTGAACTATTTGAACATATAGAATATTTTTATGAACGTGGATTGAAATATCTCAAAACCACAGATATTTCTAAAGATGGCGTGCTTTCAGGTCCTACATTTGAGCTATATGAATCTTTGATCCAGAGATTTCCCGAGCTTCATATTTTTGCATGTGGAGGGGTCAGAAATATGGACGATATCAAACGCCTTGAAGATACAGGTTTGTATGGCGTAATTTTCGGTAAGGCTTTTTACGAAGGAAAAATCAATCTGAAAGAAATCGAAGAGTATATCAGTAAACCCTGATTAAAACTCAAAATTCAAAGAGGCGGAATCAATCTCCCCGTTTTCATCATACTTCACTTTGTAGATAAAGTAAAAGATAAAATTGAATTTGCAACTTGAATTATAGTTGGAAACACTATCGGGTTTAGCCTCTTTATTTGTAACAGCTATTGATTTCCCACTTTTTGCAGTAGTTGATTCTGAAGTTGAAGCACTCGTTGATTCTGTAGATGCATCAGTTTCTGTGTATGACTCGTTGATACCTAATTCATTAGCAGCTTCGCTCGCAGATGCTTCTGCCGCAATTCCGTTCAAAGAACATAGAATGCTAATAAAAAAGAATATGTAAGTGAGCTGTTTCAGTGGTTCAGAGATTTAACGTATTAACGATCAATGAATGTGCAAGGTTGGAAATAATCATTTATTTACCAAGGCTTCAAAATTATATTTCGTTTCACCTTTTTTTCATTCCGAATATTTCAAAAAAGCCAAATTAGATTCTAATAATCTCTAAAAAAGCGCCAGTTTATTCTTACAGAGTTCATTCCGATTTAGTCAAATCTGGTGTCGTTTTCTATTTTATGGGTACGTTACTTGGCAATATGCACTTTTTCACCAATTGAATCTATGACGAATCACTGCTTAGGAGTACAGGGTCCTTTGTAAATAGTATTTGGTAAAAGGAGAATTGAGAGTTGAGAAACAATCTTTTCGTAAAGTGGAGAATTGCTAAAACAACAAAAAGCCTTTCCATAACAATGAAAAGGCTTTGTCTTAAATGGGTGGAAGACCGGGCTCGAACCGGCGACCCTCGGTACCACAAACCGATGCTCTAACCAACTGAGCTACAACCACCATGTCCCCAAAAGGAATGCAAAGGTATATTCCTTTTCCTATTTTGCAATAACTATTCTCGATCAAATCCCAATCTTTTCCCTTTGATGGATTCATCAAATTGATCTTGGTGATAGGCCAAATGTCCCGACACAAATACACTCTCCACTTTGGATTGAAAAGTTTGACCATCAAAAGGTGACCATTTGCATTTGGCGAGGATATTAGCTGTGGAAACTGTCCAGGGATTTTGCAGATTTACCAATACCAAATCTGCATGGTACCCTTCTCTGATATAACCTCTTTCCTTCACATCAAAGCATTTTGCGGGAGCATGACACATTTTTTCAACAAGCCTTGCCAAACTTATCTTGCCTTGATGCACAAATTCAAGCATGGCAACCAATGAATGCTGAACCAATGGGCCCCCTGATGGGGTGTTCAGATAAGTATTATTTTTTTCATCAATAGTATGTGGTGCATGATCTGTGGCTATGATGTCAATGCGATCATCAAGGAGTGCCTCCCAGATTTGATCCCTATCTTCAGTTGTTTTAACCGCCGGATTCCATTTGATCCATTGTGCTTTTTCTTTGTAATCCTGATCCGAAAACCATAAATGGTGAATACAGGCCTCAGATGTAATGCGTTTTTTGCCTAATGGAATTTCATTGGAAAACAGGCCGGTTTCTTTACCCGTTGAAATGTGTAAAATATGGAGTCTTGTGTTGTGTTTCTTAGCCAGCGATGATGCAAATGAAGAAGATAAATAACATGCCTCCTCGCTTCTGATTAATGGATGTGCTTCAAAAGGGATATTTTCTCCATATTTTTCCTTGAAAATTTCAATATTCCTTTTAACAGTCTGCTCATGCTCACAATGTGTGGCAATCAGCATCGGGCTATTGGCAAATATTCTGCTTAGAATATGCTCATCATCCACAAGCATATCACCAGTTGAAGAGCCCATAAATATTTTAACGCCGCAAACAGTCTTTGGGTCAGTTTTAATCAGCTCTTCATAGTTGTCGTTAGTAGTACCCATGAAAAATGAGTAATTGGCAAGAGATTTGACCCGCCCAAGCTCATACTTTTCAGCCAGAAGTTTTTGTGTCACGGTTTGTGGTTTCACATTCGGCATTTCCATATAAGATGTTACCCCACCTGCTACAGCTGCTTTTGCTTCAGTATATATTTCGGCTTTATGTGTTAACCCAGGCTCACGAAAATGAACCTGATCATCAATTACACCTGGGAGCAAACTCAGGTTTTCTCCATTGATCTCAATAACGGCAGAATCCAAACTGATTTCAGCACCTATCTTCTCAATCCGCCCATCTTTGATATATACATCTGCATAAAAGCTTTGGCCTTCATTTGTGAGTTTTGCTCCTTTAATTATATATTTTTTCATGACTTTAATTGTGAAATAATGGAAAACAAAATTGAATTATTGCTGAAAAGATCTTGTGGGGACCAAAGCAACTCCAAAACTCGCACGAATTAGTTCAATTCTATCCTTTCCTTCATGTTTACTATTTCCCAGGCGGTAAAAAAAACCAAATCTGCGATTTTCTTCATTTTGTCAAAATTGATTTTTTCTATTGTATCAGACGGCTTGTGATAGTCTTCATGTGTGCCATTGAAATAGAAAATAATCGGCACCCCATTTTTGGCAAAGTTGTAATGGTCTGATCTGAAATAAAATCTGTTCGGATCGTCTGAGGCATTATAAGTATAATCTAGCTCCAAATTCGTATAAGTCTTATTGGCCATTTCAGAAATATCATGAAGTTCTGTTGACAGTCGATCCGAACCAATTAAATAAATATAATTGGGGTTTTTTTCATGTTTTTCATCTACCCGACCCACCATGTCGACATTTAAGTCCGCCACCGTATTTTCTAGGGGAAATACCGGATTTTTAGAATAATACTCGCTACCAAGCAGACCCTTTTCTTCACCGCTTACCGCTAAGAATAGAATACTCCTTTTTGGGCCATCGCCTTTTTTTGCTGCTTTTGTAAATGCTTCTGCCAACTCCAAAACTGTTGTGGTACCAGATCCATCATCATCAGCTCCATTGTGGATTTCACCATTGACAATTCCTAAATGATCATAATGCGCACTGATCACCAACACTTCATCTGGCTTTTCGCTACCACGAAGAAACCCCATCACATTTTCAGAGGTGATTTCATTAATCAACATGTCCGCATTGATGATGACCCGAGTTTGTGTTCCAGGCCCTTTCTCTTTTAAATCGCTCAGCGTTTGGTCAAAAAGCCATTCTGCCATATTACTTCCTATAAACAATATTTTGCTTCCTTTTTGATCAAACTCAAATGACATTTTCGAGCCGCTCGCGTAGTTCCCGTATTTTTTCATGACATAATCAAATCTGAATTCATCTTCAATAATCATGAAATATCCCTTTGCTTTGGCCTCTTTCATGGCAGCAATATTCTGAGTAAAATTTGACCATTCTTTGTTAATAAAAGCCACATATTTCCCAGTAATATCAATCTTCAAAAGCTCTGTGGAATCTCCATAACCTGCAAAAACAACGTCTATATATTCCTCACCGTAAGTTTCGTTTTTTGAATAATATAGAAAATCATCAAAATTTTCTTTTCTCTCCTCTCCCTTTTGAAGGTAAACCTGTTTGTAGTTTCCCATTTGAAGCTTAAATGATTGCATAAAGGATTTCCCTTCTGGTGTTTCCACTGGTGCTTCTAGGCCTATAGATTGAAAATAATCAGCAATATATGCTGCGGCCATTTTTTGACCTTTCATCCCTGTTTCCCTTCCTTCGAGACTATCAGAAGCTAGGATTGACAAATGTGCTTTTAGCCCTTCCTGATTTATTGCTTTGGAGAAATGCAGTGCTTTTTTGTCCTGTGCTGCGGTCGCAAAAGCGACAAACAAAACAACACAAAATATGGTTATTTTACTCATGGTATTGATTGATGGATATGTATTGATTTCAAATGTAAATCAACCCATCCTAAGACTACAGCCGTTCGTCAAACTATAGGATAAATTATTGAATAAGATAATAGCTTTGTACTTTGAAATTATAACCACCAGATCGTACTGTCGATGAACGTAAACCTTAATGAAAGGGTCTCTTTCCAATCTCGCCACAATAGCCCCGCCTCAGAAGAAATAACAAGTATGTTGAGTCTACTTGGCCTGGATCATTTAGATGATTTGATCGGACAAACGATTCCTGATCAAATTCGTCTGAAACAACCATTGAAGCTGTCAGAGCCAAAGAATGAATATGAATATCTGATCGAGTTGCAAAAGACTGCTGCGAAAAATAAGGTTTACAAATCGTTTATCGGTCAAGGTTATTACGGCACGATCGTGCCATCTGTGATCAAAAGAAATATTCTTGAAAACCCAGGTTGGTACACAGCATATACGCCCTATCAGGCAGAGATCGCCCAAGGAAGATTGGAAGCTTTGATCAATTTTCAAACTTTGGTTATTGACCTGACAGGAATGGAAATTGCCAATGCCTCTTTGCTAGATGAGGGTACTGCTGCTGCTGAAGCTGCCGCTATGCTTTTTAGCACAAGAAGTAAGGGAAAAAAGCAAGCAAATGTTTTTGTAGTTGATGAGAACATATTTCCACAAACTTTAGCCGTTCTCAAAACACGCCTAGCCCCTATTGGCATTGATTTGAAAGTTGCCAACATTGACGAAACAGATTTGACCGATTCCAATATCTATGGAATTCTTTTTCAATACCCAGATAACAATGGTGCGGTTAAAAACAGATCAAAACTTGTAGCTGATGCGCATGAAAATAATGTGACGGTAGCGGTCGCTTCGGATTTACTAAGTCTATGTCTGTTAACTTCTCCAGGAGAATGGGGTGCAGATGTAGTTATCGGGACTTCTCAGCGATTCGGTGTTCCGATGGGTTTTGGTGGCCCTCATGCGGCTTTCTTTGCCACCAAAGACGAGTTTAAAAGATCGATCCCAGGACGAATCATTGGTGTATCCAAAGATGCAGAAGGAAATGTGGCCTATCGCATGGCACTACAAACCCGAGAGCAGCATATCAAGAGAGAAAAAGCGACTTCAAATATTTGTACTGCCCAGGTACTTCTGGCAGTTATGTCATCCATGTATGCCGTATATCATGGTCCAGCAGGACTAAAGGCGATTGCCCAACGGGTGCACGGACTCGCAAAAGCCACATCAGATGCCTTAGAAAAAATCGGCGTAAATAATGCAAATGAATTTTACTTCGACACCCTAAAAATTTCAATAGATAAAAATCACATCGAAAAAATAAAATCCCTTTCAGAATCAAAAGGAATGAATTTCCGCTATTTCGAATTTGGAAGCATAGGTATTTCATTTGATGAAACTCACAGGCCTGAAGACGCAGATGCCATCGTGTCCATTTTTAGTGAGGTTCTGGGGAAACAAACTTTGTCAATCCAACAAATAGTTAACACCTCATTTCCTACCCATCTAGGCAGAACTGAAAATTATCTCGATCATCATGTTTTCAAAGATTTCCAGACAGAACATGAGCTGTTGAGATACATGAAGCGCCTTGAAAACAAAGATCTTTCTTTGGTACATTCCATGATTTCGTTGGGTTCTTGTACCATGAAACTTAATGCAACTACGGAAATGATCCCGGTGACCTGGCCGGAGTTTGGTGCTTTGCATCCCTTTACCCCAACCAATCAGACAGCAGGGTACCAGCAGCTGATCAAAGAATTAAATGATTGGCTTGCAGAGATTACCGGTTTTGCTGCCATTTCCTTTCAACCAAACTCTGGTGCCCAAGGTGAATATGCAGGATTGCTAGTGATCAAATCATTTCTTGAAAGCAAAGGGGATCACCACAGAAATATCGCATTGATCCCTTCATCAGCTCATGGCACCAATCCTGCCAGCGCAATAATGGCTGGGATGAAAGTGGTTATTGTAGCATGTGATGAACTTGGTAACATAGATATAGTCGATCTACAAACCAAAGCAACACAATACAAAGATGATCTAGCCGCTCTTATGGTTACTTACCCCTCAACACACGGGGTATTTGAAGAAGGCATTCGCGAAATCTGTGAGATTATTCATAGCTACGGTGGTCAAGTATATATGGATGGTGCCAATATGAATGCGCAGGTGGGACTGACTTCTCCGGCTATGATCGGGGCAGACGTTTGTCACCTCAATCTTCACAAGACTTTCTGTATTCCTCACGGAGGTGGTGGGCCAGGTATGGGCCCAATTGGTGTGGCGGCACATTTGATTCCTTTCCTTCCGGGAAAAGAAACTAACATCGTGTCTTCTGCACCTTACAGCAGTGCCAGCATCTTGCCAATCTCACATGCTTACATTGCTATGATGGGTGGCGCGGGACTCACAGAGGCGACTAAAATCGCCATTCTCAACGCGAACTATATTGGCAAGCGACTTCAAGAACACTATCCAATTTTATACGCCAATAAAAATGGCCGAAACGCTCACGAATTGATTATCGATTGCCGTGAGTTCAAAAAATTTGGTGTGGAAGTAGAAGATATCGCAAAGCGAATGATGGACTATGGCTATCACGCACCGACCGTCTCGTTCCCGGTGGCTGGTACCATGATGATAGAGCCGACAGAAAGTGAGAGTAAAAGAGAGCTTGATAGATTTTGTGACGTGATGATCTCCATCCGAAAGGAAGTAGAAGAAGTACGTAATGGATTGGCAGACGCCACAGACAATGTACTAAAAAACGCACCGCACACCTACAGATCTGTGATCTCTAGTGATTGGTCACATAGCTATAGCCGCGAAAAAGCTACATTCCCAATGGAATATCTGAGAACCGAGAAATTCTGGCCAAGTGTGAGTCGAATAGATAGCGCCTATGGCGATCGCAATTTGGTGTGTAGCTGCATTCCATTAGAAGAATATATAGAAGAACTCGCTACTGGGAATTGATAGATTATGTGTCCCTTGAGCTAAGTAACAGAACCCAGATCAATTACAACTAGTCGCAAAAAATGCCCCTGTTACATCATTGTCATCATCAAAAGACGCCTGGATCAAGCCATCTACTGTGAAGCCATTGATGCCCACAATCTGTATAAATCCTGAAGTGGAGGAATAGTTTTTCGCAAGAGCACCTTCATAAAACTTGACTGTCTTGGCTGTAGTACCAAATGGGATGCTGTAAGTTCCAGTTGCTGCCGGCACAGTGAATTTCATATGAGGTGCGCTGGGATTAAGCACTCCACAAGGATTGCTCGTTTCAAAATTCATCAGAATAATCTCAATTTCGTCGGTTTTAAAAATCGCATTACCTTGTTTAAAGACCCAGTCCTTGCCAGAGATTTTGCCTTGTGCCACCTCCAAATCTTGAAGTGTTGTGTCATTGCATCCGCAAAAAATTAGCAATGTCAAAAATACAGTCACTCTAAATATCGCCTTCATTATATCTCTATTTCAAACTCAAAATTAACTGTATTCTCTTTACGTCCGCCTACTGCATGAGTCTTCTCGGTAAAATTCACCATTCCCAATCTATCAACCGTAATGACAGCCGAACTGCAGGTACCGTATTTCTCCGTTCGGATACAGATAGGGGAAAGTGCTTTTTCCCACTCAGGAGAAACGCCAGTATTGGGCAATATTTCATCCGCAAAAGTATTCGCATCTGTCAGCAGATTCAATAATTGATTATGACTAAAGTTTTCAGAGATTGTTCTTGCAAAAGCGGTTTTCAAAGCGTCCACTTTGGGCCAGGAAGTGTCAAGCAATGCATTGCTCAAACCGTGAATTCCAGGAGGAACATCATTGTATTTGCCTTCATAGTTACTATAATGAAACATTTTTTTAAAGTCACAAGCCAGAAAATTGAAGCCATTATAATCTCCAGCATAATCATGTAAACTGCTCAGAAAAGTCTCAGGACTATTTTTATGATTCAAATAATCCGTAATGATATCTCCTCTGGATCTGGCATTCTCACGGATGTTTTTCAAATCCCGATAATTGGTGAGTGCGGCAAACTTGCTCTTTTTTGAAAAACCCATCCAGGTGCCATCTGCTTTGAGATCTCGACCACCAAAAATATCAGGCTGATCCTGCCAAAAATCCGCTGCTGCGGTAGGCCGTTCATAAAATTCATCTCTATTGGCCACCAAAATCAACTTGTATTTGGGGTGACTGTCCCATGCAAAAGCAATTAGACACATATCTTTACCAGATTTTCAAAATTCACTCAATAAGGAATACACATTCGATGAAAAAAGTTCTTGGTTTCCTGATCGACTTTCAAAGAAAGCACTTTGACCTCAAACTATATCTTTCTATAGCCGCATTTCTGTTGATCAGTCTTGTACTCAACTATAAATACAATTTCGAGAACACGTTCATTGACTCCACATACAACACGTCTTGGCATTGGCTGAACATGTTTTGGTGGCAGGCAATGCCCTTTTTGTTTGTTTGTTTCCTTCTTTATTTTTTTGGAAAAAAACGTTACTGGCTTAGGTCACGTGATTTTTGGCTCAAATTTTTTATTGGGTTTGGTATTTTGGCATTGGATCGTTCTTTTTCATTTCATGAATACCTGAGTGATTATTTAAGTGGTGCGGATTTCTACTTTGTCAAAAAATGTGTCCGCTGGGCTTCAGGACTTTTTACAGTTGTTCTGCCTTTGATGGTCCTTTCACATTTGATGGAAAAAGACAAAGAGCAGATTTATTATGGCTTTATCATTAAAAAATTTAATGCTCGCCCTTATTTCACGATGTTATCGATTGCAATTGTTTTCATCGGCATTGGTTCTTTTTTTGGTGACATTCAGCGTTATTACCCAAGGTTTATGCATTCACAGGGCATTCAATTTGCGGCACTACATGAAATCCCTGTTTGGGTTGCCGCCGCGATTTATGAATTGTGTTATGGCTCAGATTTTCTTGGTGTGGAGGTGCTATTCAGAGGATTTTTGATTTTTGCATTTTCAAGAACATTGGGCGGCTATGCTGTATTGGCTATGATTGCATCCTATTGTTTTCTTCATTTTGGGAAACCAATGCCGGAAGCGGCCAGCTCTATTTTCGGTGGCTACATTCTCGGCATTGTGGCTTTTAACACCCGAAATGTTTGGGGCGGAGTGATCATACATATTGGTGTGGCATGGTCCATGGAATTATTCGGGTATCTACAAAGATTGATTTAATTTTAACCCATGGAATTTTCGACAGTACTGATATTGATAGTAGGTCTGACTGCAGGTCTTGGAATTGGATTTCTCCTGGCTAAAGTAAAATCCAATGCAGGAAACGAGGATGGCCAAAAACTTCGCATGGAGCTTGAAATGGAGCAGAAAAGAGGCGATCGGCAAAATGAAGAATTCCGTAATCTAAATGACCAGTTGATCTCAGAGCGTGAAAAAGTGATTTTGCTTAGTGGCGACAAGTCACGATTGGAAGCCAACTACAAAAACCTACAGGAAAGGTTAGAAGAGCAAAAAAAGGAAGTCAATCAACTGCAAGAAAAATTTGCCTTTGAATTCAAAAATCTTGCAAATGAAATTTTGGAAGAGAAAAGCAAAAAATTCACCGATCAGAATAAAATCAACATTGGTGAAATCCTGAATCCACTCAAAGAAAAAATCGAAAATTTTGAAAAGAAAGTGGAGCAAAGCGGCAAAGAATCATTGCAGCAAAACACGGCTTTGGCAGAACAACTCAAGCAACTCAAAGAATTAAATCAACAAATTACCAAAGAAGCAGAAAGTCTTACCAAGGCATTAAAAGGAGACTCAAAAACACAGGGAAACTGGGGCGAGATGCAGCTGGAGATGATATTAGAAAAAGTGGGGTTACAGAAAGATGTCCACTATTTCAAAGAACAGAATTTTAAAAACGAAGAAGGCGCGAACCAGCGTCTAGATTATATTATCAAAATGCCAGACGATAAATACCTGGTGCTCGATTCAAAAGTTTCATTGACAGCTTATAGCAATTACTTTGATCATGACGAACCTGAATTACAGGCAAAATATCTGAAGCAACACATCGAAAGTGTGAATAATCACATCAAAATCTTAGGCGAAAAGAACTACCAGAATCTTTATGAAATTCAGCAACCCGACTTTGTGTTGATGTTTGTGGCCAATGAGCCTGCGTTAACCATAGCCCTGAAAGAAGATCAGAATCTCTACGAAAAGGCGCTGGACAAAAACATCGTGCTTGTTTCAACCAGCACCTTGCTTGCCACCATGCGCACGGTCAGCTATATCTGGAAACAAGATCTACAGAATAAAAACGCCATTGAAATCGCCAGACAGGCTGGTGCACTATATGATAAGTTTGAGGGTTTTACCAGTGACTTATTAAAGGTTGGGGTAAACCTGAAACAAACCAAAGACAATTACGATCTGGCGATGAACAAGCTCTCTCAAGGATCAGGAAACTTGGTTCGCCGCACAGAAACATTAAAAGAATTAGGGGCAAAAGCATCTAAACAATTGGATCAGCGTCTACTTGACAGATCCCATGGAGAATAATCCCAAACATTAATTAACAGGCTTTTAAGAATGGCAATGCAGTTGACAGCAGATAATAAGTTAAAAAAACTCATCATAGTAGGTGACAAGGTATTGGTAAAACCAAAAAAAGAATCCGAAAAAACAAGCTCCGGTCTTTACCTTCCCCAAGGCGTTCAGGAAAAAGAAAAAATACAGAGTGGCTATGTGGTAAAAGCAGGTCCGGGATACCCAATTCCTTTGGGTGGTGACGCAGAGGATAATTGGAAAGGAGAAGATGAAAAAGTGAAATACGTGCCCCTTCAGGTAAAAGAAGGTGATCTGGCCATATTCTTACAAAACGCCTCTTTTGAAGTGATGTATCAGGGAGAAAAATATTTCATCGTACCACAATCCAGTATTTTGATGCTGGAGAGGGAAGATGATTTGTTTTAATTCAAGTTTACCTTTTCGCGGTAGCAAACTCCTTCGCAAAATAAGTCAGAATTATATCCGCCCCTGCTCTTTTGATTGAGAGCAGCGCCTCATCGCGTACCCGATCCGCATCGAGCCAACCTCTTTCACCAGCGGCTTTGATCATAGCATATTCACCCGAAACATTGTAAGCGGCGATTGGCAAATCAAATTCGGCTTTCAAATCTGAAATGATGTCGAGATATGCCAGCGCCGGCTTCACCATGAGCACGTCAGCACCTTCCAAATAGTCGAGTTCTGCCTCGATGATCGCTTCCCTTCGATTGGCTGGATCCATTTGGTATGTTTTTTTATCCCCGAATTTCGGTGCAGAGTCCAAAGCATCACGAAAAGGGCCGTAAAACGCAGATGCATATTTGGCGGTATAAGACATAATCCCTACTTCGTGAAAACCATTATCATCCAGAATTTCACGCAGATAACCCACACGCCCATCCATCATATCTGAAGGGCCGATCATGTCAATTCCCATTTCAGCCTGAGCCAAACTCATTTTTCCGAGAATTTCCAGCGTTTCGTCATTCAGAATTTTCCCATTCTCCACCAGACCGTCATGACCATCAGAGCTGTATGGATCCATGGCAACATCCGTAATGACCATAGCTTCGGGAAATTCTGATTTGATTTTTTTTAAGGCTTGGTGATAAAAGAAAGAAGTGTCGTGGCTCTTGGTAGCGTATTTGTCTTTGTGACGGTCTTCCACCACAGGAAATATGTCGAAGGATTTTATGCCTAGTTTAAGGCACTCTTCGATTTCTTTCAACATCAGATCAAGACTCCATCTGAAAATCCCTGGCATTGAGGCTATCTCGGTTTTTTTATTTTTTCCTTCCAATAAAAAAAGTGGAAAAACGAAATCATCAACGGTAACAATGGTCTCACGTGTGAGGTCTCTTATGGCTTGCGAGCTTCGGTTTCTTCTTGGCCTTCGGTTCATGCCCCTAAATTACGAAGCAAAAGCCATTAAACCCACGTCGAAGGTGCCAGAATCCATATCATCAGGTGAACAGAGATCACAAGAATATCGGAAAATCGGACTAACCTTCTTTTGCATAATCCTATTTTATCTTATTTCTTTGATTTTATATCTTCCCGTTTAACAGCAAATACAATCTATTTTCTGGTCTTGGATTTAGAAGCATAAGACATTGGGAATTGCGTGCATTTACTGTAAATTTAGTTTCAAAACCCTCGCTATGAAATTCAAAAACATCCTTGTCCCCATAGATTTTTCAGATTGCTCCAAAAATGCACTTCGTGTTGCGATTGATCTGGCCAAAAAATTCGATTCAAAAATCTACTTGGTCAATGCTGTGCATCTCCATTCTCTCAATGGTGACATCATCGGTGGTCGCATGCTTGAAACTATCATGGCCGAATATGAAGCGCAAGTAAAACAGTCTTTTGAAGTGTTAGAACAAGAGGTGATAGAGCTTAGTGATGTGCCACACAAGGCGGATCGTTTTCTTTCTTATTTGATAGATGCTATTTACAGTGAGTGTGTAGCCAAAAACATTGATCTAGTAGTGATGGGCACGCGTGCAGAACATGATAAAATAGAGCACCTACTTGGCAGCCGCGCCACCGACATAGTGGATTCCGCCCAGGTACCCGTTTTAGTCATTCCTGAAAATTGGGAAAAATCAGGATTTGAAAGAATCGGATTTGCGTTTGAAGCTGAGGAAATCAAGAACCTCAACAGAATCAGAATGCTCAACAATCTCGCTAATGCCTACAAAGCCAATGTTCTTGGATTTACCATCAAAAACAATACTGAGGATGTGACGGTGAAGGAACAAAAAATCTTTAGTGAAATCGTGTCCAATTTTGATGAAGGAGTGGCTTCTGTGCGAACCATCGCTGCTGACTCCATTATCCACGGTATTCAGGAATTTATTCTAAACCAAAATTTAGATATGCTTTCCATCATCCCAAAAAAGCATAATTTTTTTGAGCGCATTTTTAAATCTTCCATCACAAAAAACATTGTTCTGGAAAGTCAAATCCCAATTCTTTCATTTCGCGAATGATTTAAATGGGCTATTCTACTATAAAATTTGAGGAGAACAAACTGCCGGAGTTGTTCAAAGCATTTGTTAGTGCTTTTGCAGAAAATACAGTCAATTTCAAACCAACCATTGAAGAGTTCAGAAGGAGAGTTTTTGAAAAGCTAAATGTGGAAAAGTCTATTTCTGAACTACTAATTCACGACAGTGACGGAGTGGTGGGATTCATGCTTCACAGCACAGGAATATACAACGGTGTTCGCACAGCTTACAATGGCGGCATGGGCATTATTCCTTCCCATAGGGGAAATAAAATTTCGCAACCGATGTATGAAAATCTGTTTACAGAATTTCGAAAGCAGGAAATCAACAAGGTAGCTTTGGAAGTCATTACCACCAACAAGCCGGCCATCTGCCTTTATGAATCCCTTGGATTCAGATATAAACGCCAGCTAAAGTGTTTCCGATTGATTGATAAAATAGAGCCAGCTCAATCCAAAATTGAGATCAAATCGTCGGAGGTTTTAAAACCTGACTATCATTCCTTTTGGTCTTATCAAACAACATTTCTGGATAGCAACAACCAGTTGGCGCATAATCTGAAAAATGAAACGATTCTTGAAGGTTATTTGAATGGACATCTAGCAGGTTACATCATTTTTCAGCCAACCATTGGGCGCATTTCGCAACTCGCAATTCATCCTGAATCAAGAGGACATGGAGTTGGAAAATTATTAATCCTGAAGGCGAGAGAAAAGAGTCTTCAAAAAAACCTGACCGTCATGAATATTCCCGAGGAAGAAGAAAGCTCCATAAAGGCACTTCAAAAAATCGGCTTCAAAAACGAAGTGGATCAATATGAAATGGAATTGATAATTTAGGCCATGCTTTTCAGCGAAATAAACAAAATACTTAAAGGAGAATACCTACTTACCGGTTCTGATAACCAGATTCATCAGTTGGCTTTTGACACCCGAAAATTGATCGGTGGGACGGAAACCTTGTTTTTTGCCCTCAAGGGTCAAAATCAAAACGGTCATCAATATTTGAATGCTGCTTATGAGAAAGGGGTTAGAAATTTTATCATCTCTGAAAATATTGAATTAGCAGATTTTCCAAATGCCAATATCCTGAAAGTCCATGATTCTTTATATGCACTTCAGATATTGACTAAAACACATCGCGAAAAATTCGAACTTCCTGTCATTGGCATCACAGGGAGCAATGGAAAGACGATCGTTAAGGAATGGCTTTCTGGTTTGCTCGCTGAAAAATACAACGTGGTGAAAAGCCCAAAGAGCTACAACTCCCAACTAGGAGTGCCTATTTCAGTTTGGGAAATTGGCGCTCAGCATACCATCGGGATTTTTGAAGCCGGAATTTCTCGTTCTGGTGAAATGAATCTATTAGCTGATATCATCCAACCAACCATTGGGATTTTTACCAACATCGGCAATGCGCACGACGAGGGATTTGCTAATCAGGCAGATAAATTAAAAGAAAAAGCACAGCTGTTTGAGAATAGCGAAACCATCATATACTCAAAAGACCAAGATGAACTTTCTGCCTTTTTAGAAACACAATTCGATGATGAATTGCTTTCCTGGAGTACCAAAATAAAGGAGGCTGATTTGTTTTTTGAAAAGAAGAAAAATGGGTTTGACTGTGACTATAAAGGTCAAATTTATCATTTCGAAATTTCATTCGATAGTGGCTATTATTTGGAAAATCTGCTTCATTCCATTACTGCAGCCTTGGTTTGTGGTTTGACGAGCGAGCAAATCAATCAGGGTATCAGAAGGATTAGGCCTGTGCCTATGCGTTTGCAGCTAAAGCGAGGTGTCAGAGACTGTTATATTGTCGATGATACTTACAACAATGATCTATCAGGATTAGCCATTGCGCTTGATTATTTGAATCAACAGCCACAGAAAAAGAAAAAAACGGTGATCCTTTCCGATATCTATCAGTCCGGAATGGCCTCTGAAGAATTGTATCGGCGCGTCAATCAATTGTTGGTCAAGAATGGTATTTCGCATTTTGTAGGGATTGGTCAGGAGCTGATCAAAAACAGGCAAATGTTTGGTGTAAACACTACCTTTTTTGAAACCACTAAGGATTTTTTAAGCCAAGTTCCGGTCTTTGACAATGAGCTGATTTTGGTGAAAGGAGCCAGGGTTTTTTCACTTGAAAAGATAGTTTCGCTGCTGGAAGAGAAAAACCATGGCACAGTGCTGGAAGTAAATTTTGAAGCTTTAACGCACAATTTAATTACCTACCGTAGCAAGCTCCGACCACATATAAAACTGATGGCGATGGTAAAGGCTTTTGCGTACGGGGGCGGCTTGTGTGAGATCGCACATCTCCTGCAATATCAAAACATAGATTATCTGGGAGTAGCCTATCTGGATGAAGGTGTGGAATTGAGGCAAAAGGGAATCACCCTGCCAATCATGGTGATGAGCCCCGATTGGGAGCATTTTTCTATCTCTGAATCTTTCAATTTGGAGTCGGAGATTTATAGCCTACCCATGTTAAATAAATTTATTGAGGTTTCAGAATCGCCCTCACCTATCCATTTGAAAATTGAAACCGGGATGAACCGATTGGGGTTTAGAGCGGAAGATATAGATGAATTGATATCCCTTTTGAAACAAAACCCACTGGTCAGAGTCGCTGGAATATTCACGCATTTTTCCAGCGCTGAGGAAGCCGGGAGCGACGATTTCACAAGATCACAAGCTGATAAATTCAATAAGGCGTATGAAAAGATCAGCACCGCCATTGGTTACACACCCATCAAACATGCGTTGAATTCGTCAGGCATTGTTCGCTGGCCACAATTTCAATTCGACATGGTTCGCTTGGGAATCGGTCTCTATGGTTATGATTCTTCGGAAAATTTGACTTCTCTCAAACCAATCAGTTCATTGAAAAGTCGAATTTCTCAGATTCGAAAAATTCAAAAAGGTGAAAGCATTGGATATTCCCGAAAGGGTGAGGCCATGCGCGAAAGTGAGATTGCCGTGGTGTCCATTGGTTATGCAGATGGATATCTAAGAAAATTCAGTCAGGGTCGAGGATACATGCTCGTGAATGGACAAAAAGCACCAACAATCGGAAACGTATGTATGGATATGACCATGTTGGATGTTACGGGTCTAGATGCAAAAGAAGGTGACGAAGTGATTGTCTTTGGCGCAGAGCCAAGCATCAAACAATTAGCCGAATGGGGCGAAACGATTCCATATGAGATTTTGACCAATGTAAGTCAACGGGTGAAAAGGGTTTTTGTGAGTGAGTAATCACCCACATCCCAAATTCTTCTTAAAATCAATATCCGGCCAACCTCCAAATTCGGTTTCTGAAAATTGTATTTTTTCATCCGGAGGGGCTTTTTTCACTTCTGGCTTCTTTTTATATGGTTTCTTCTTGTCTTTCATGCTCCTGAAACTCATTGCATCGTAGCTAAGTTCATGATAACGAATCACAAAAACGAAAAACTTTAGATATTTGCTGCATGAAGAAAGACATTACGGATTTGCAAATAGGCGTTTTAGGGGGAGGTCAACTAGGCCGCATGATGATACAGTCCGCAATAAACTTAAATCTCAACATCCATTGCTTAGATCCAGATGCCAATGCGCCATGCAAGCACATTGCCAATAGCTTTACCGTAGGCAGTCTGAAAGATTATGGCACTGTGATGGCCTTTGGTTCATCTATGGATGTGTTGACGATAGAAATAGAAGCAGTCAATACAGATGCGTTGAAAGATCTGGCTAGCCAGGGAAAACGGGTTTTTCCTCAACCAGAAATCATTGAATTGATCAAGGACAAACGAAAACAAAAGACCTTTTATAAGGCCAACCGAATCCCAACTGCGGATTTTATTATCACAGAAAATAAGGAAGATGTAAAAGCCAACGTAGATTTTTTACCCGCTGTGAATAAGTTAGGCACTGAAGGATACGACGGGCGTGGGGTTCAGATAATACGAACTGCTTCCGATTTGGATAAAGCATTTGAAGCCCCCTCATTATTGGAAAAATTGGTCGATTTCAAAAAAGAATTGAGTGTAATCGTAGCGAGAAATGAGGCCGGCGAAGTAAAATGTTTTCCGGTAGTCGAGCTTGCTTTCCATCCAGAGGCCAATTTGGTTGAATTTCTTTTCGCTCCTGCGGAAATCAATAAATTGACAGAAGAAAAAGCCTACTCAGTTGCAATTGATGTCGTAGAAAAATTGAATATGGTAGGTCTGCTGGCAGTTGAGCTATTTTTGACTCATGATGATGAAATTTTGGTGAATGAAATTGCTCCGCGCACGCACAACAGTGGTCATCATACTATTGAGGCCAACATGACTTCACAATTTGAGCAGCACTTAAGAGCGATATTAGGTTTGCCATTGGGAGCCACAGATTTACTCACACCAGCAGCGATGGTCAATATTCTTGGGGAAGAAGGTTATATTGGTTCAGCAAAATACAGTGGCCTGAATCAGTTGTTGGCGCAACAGGGAGTACACATCCATCTTTATGGAAAAAAGGAAACCAAACCATTTAGAAAAATGGGACATGTGACGATCACAGATAGCAATCAGGAAAGGCTCAAGATTCGAGCGCTTGAGGTCAAGGAAATATTAAAAGTGATTGCCTAATAGCAGAACTGTATAAAGTAATTGAAGAATTAGATTTAAAAATCATGGGAACAACACAAGTGGGTATCATCATGGGAAGTCAGTCAGATTTGATTGTGATGTCAGAAGCCGCAGCGATTTTAGAAGAACTTGGCGTGACCATTGAAGTCACCATCGTATCTGCTCATCGCACACCGCATCGCATGCTAGAATATGCCGAAAAAGCTGCCGGTAGAGGGCTTAAAGTGATCATCGCCGGAGCAGGAGGTGCCGCCCATTTACCAGGAATGGTTGCATCATTGACTACTTTGCCTGTCATAGGTGTTCCAGTAAAGTCAAGAAATTCCATAGATGGATGGGATTCTATTTTATCCATTTTACAAATGCCCGCTGGCATTCCGGTAGCCACAGTCGCACTTGATGGAGCTAAAAATGCAGGTATCCTGGCCGCAGAAATAATCGGTGCTTTTGTTCCGGAGATTTCAAAAAAATTGACCGAATACAAAACCTCCTTAAAAGAAAAAGTGCTGGACTCTGCCAAAACCCTTGAACAAAATGGATGGAAAGGCAAGAAAATAGGTTTCTGAAATAATTCCTGAACAGTTTCTTTTTTCGTGACTACTAAAGTAGCGAAATGGGACTCTCAGTGCCATAGGGGCTTCATTGGCAGGTTTTGGCGTTATTTTTGAAATTTACAGGCAAAAATCATGACAAAACTTTAACAACATTAAGGTTTAGCACCTCAGTTACACTTTTTTCAACCAAAAATAATTTCATATAATGAAAACTTTTATGGTGAGATTCAGTAATAGTATGCTATGAACTGCATAAAATCAGTCAAAAATTGCTAAATTTAGTTTAATGCAGATAATCCTCATAGATATCGCCATTGGCTTAGTCCTTTACACCATCTGTCTTTTTTTATTGATCATGAGAGATCAGAAAAGAGAAAGCCGACGGAATAAAAATGACGATGACGATGATGAAGGCGGTTTACCCGTTTCATTTCCTCCGGATTTTGATTTACCTCCAGGAATTTGTTTACCTGATGACCCACGTGTAAGACGTATCAAAGAAACCGATGAAGTGCTTGCATGAATCCCCTAGACGATCTTAAAAAAACACTCAATTTTCATTCTATTATTGGCACAAAGAAAAGACCCAAGACAGGTCTGTCTCCCGGTAGCATCATTTATACAGGAGACGTTTATTCAGATAAAATAGAAATTGAAGTTATCGACTATACCGCTGATTCTATTCAGGAAGTAAAAATTCATGACATCAATGAGCTTTCAAAATATGTCAATGAAAACTCAGTAACCTGGGTAAATATCCAAGGCTTGCATGATGTGGAGGTGATCAGACAAATCGGTGATATCATGAACTTACATGATCTTACACTTGAAGATATTGTTGACACCCAACAAAGACCAAAAGTGGAGGAATATGACGATTACGCCTATCTGACACTAAAAATGATTAGTTACGATCAAAAAATTAAAAAGATCGAAATGCAGCAGGTTAGTCTGGTCATGTCCAAAAATTTCGTGCTCTGTTTTCAGGAAAGACCTGGTGATGTCTTTGATGATGTCAGAAAAAGGCTCAGGAACGAAAAAGGAAAGGCCAGAAAAAAAGGATCAGACTATCTCGCATACATGCTCCTTGATATAATCATTGATTATTATTTTGAGACGCTGGACAATGTTTATGATCGAATTGAACGATTGGAAGACCTGGTCATACGCAGACCTGACAAAGTGGAATTGCTTTCCATCCAGGTGCTAAAAAAAGATCTGATTCAGCTAAGAAAATTCATGAAACCTGTGCGGGATGCGCTTCAATCTCTTATGAATCGTGATACAGATGTTTTTTCTGAAAACACATTACTTTACCTTCGAGACACACATGACCATGTAGAGCAGGTAGTAGAAACGCTGGATACCTACAGGGAAATGGTAGTTGGCATCATGGACATCCATCTTTCACAGCTCAGCAATAAGATGAATGAAGTGATGAAAGTGCTGACCCTCATTGCGACCATATTTATCCCATTGACCTTTGTTGCTGGTGTCTATGGAATGAACTTTGAAAATATGCCCGAATTGGGTTGGAAATGGAGTTATCCGTATGGTTTTTACGGAATTATTTGCGCAATTCTTCTTGTGATGGTCATATATATGAAAAGAAAACGCTGGTTTTGAACCAGTTTTATGACTTGTAAAAATGCTTACCGTTTCTATCCTCTATCAAAAAGTTATTAAAGCATTTGTTCCCAATAACTTAGTTCACTTAATAACCCGACTCTCCTAATTCTCCATCAACTGTAAAGTCACGAAATTCTTATATGCTCCGGCCTGACTGATCAAATCGGAATGTGTGCCCGATTCTTTTACTTTTCCATTTTCCAATACGTAGATAATATCTGAAGATTTGATGGTTGCCAACCGATGTGCAATGATCAACGTAGTTCGTCCTTTCATCAGCTCACTCAATGCCTTTTGTACCAAATGCTCGGATTCTGCATCCAAAGAGCTTGTTGCTTCGTCAAGAATTAATATTGACGGATCTTTCAATACAGCACGGGCAATAGCTATTCTCTGTCTTTGGCCTCCTGAAAGTTTAACCCCTCTTTCGCCAACCAGCGTTTCAAATCCATCCGGGAAAGATTGTATAAAATCCAAGGCATACGCCTTTCTTGCGGCTTCTTCTATTTCCGTTCGATCTGCATCAGGTTTTCCATATCTTATGTTTTCCTCAATGGTTCCTCCAAACAGAATCACTTCCTGTGGAACAATCCCAATATTGGAGCGAAGTTCAATCAAATCAATGTCGCTGGTGTTTCTGTCGCCGATTGAAATTTCTCCTGCATTTATTGGATAAAATTTCATGAGTAGCTGGGCAATGGTAGATTTTCCTGCTCCGCTATGACCCACGATGGCTGCTTTCTGACCTTCTTTAATAATCAAATTGACTCCTTTCAAAACTGGCATTTCAGTTCTCGTCGGATACTCAAAGTGAACATCATTAAATATTATATCTCCTGAGATTTTGCCAAAGTCACTTTGATTGGAGTTCATCTCTGCCGTTTCTTTTTGCACTTCGGAGATTCTTTCTGAAGCACCAACTGCCTTTTGAAGCTGCCCGAATAAATCACCAATGCCCGCAATGGAAGCGCCTATGAAGAAGGTATAAAGTATAAATGAAACCAAATCTCCGGGTGTCATTTCACCGGACTGAACCAAAACAGAACCATACCACATGATTCCTACGATGGCTCCAAAAATGGCGAAAATGATGAAGGATATAAATGCCGCTCGAAAGTTGGCCACTTTGAGCGCAGTGACTACCACACCTTTCATCGATTTTTGATACCTGTTAATTTCAAAAAACTCAGAAGTGAATGATTTCACAGCGTTGATAGATTGTAGGGTTTCTTCTACAATGACATTGCTCTCAGCCAATTGTATTTGTGTCCTTTTTGATAGCTTTCTGATGAATTTACCAAATACAAATGCGATTATTACAATTACTGGAAAGGTGCCAATCATGAAAAAACTAAGCCTTGGCATCAAAGTAAATAGCAAAACTGTACCGCCGACCAGAATAATGGTTTGCCTGATAAGCTCCGCCAAGGTGGTAGACATGGCTGTTTGAAGAACGGAAACGTCATTGGAAATTCTACTAATGAGATCTCCTGTTCTGTTTTTATCAAAAAAGCTCATCGGCATCATGATCATTTTCTGATACAGATCTGTGCGAACACTGGCAATGGCTTTTTCCGTCACTATGGCAAAAAGTACCACTCTAAAAAAAGATAAAATAGCCAGTAGAAGCAAGACACCAAACAATATCAAAGTAGCCTGCCCTATGTCTTTCACAAACCAACCGTCATTCCCGGAGGCAATGTCAATAAGCTTTCCTGAGACATAAGGAAACACCATGAAAATACCGCTCGATATAAAGAGTATAATCAGCCCTAAGATGAATGTCCACTTATATGGAAGCACGTAGGAGAATATTCCCATGAGCTCCTTCATTCCTTCTTTGGATAGTTTTTTCTTTTCTTCTTCGCTCATTGTGAGATTACCTTAGCTTCGATGGTGTATCGGAGCGTGTCTTTTAGCATCATTTTTTGATAACCAGTAACAGTATATCCATCCATCACGCCTCGCTTAAATACAATACGCATCTTTTTATTGTCAGAATAAATGCCCTTTTCAACTTGCGATTCGGCAGTTATTACCCGGCCTTCCATATTTTCGGAAACCGAGAAATATTTCAATGGTGTTTTTAGACTGTCCTTTGGTAGATAGACCTCCTCATTTTCTAGTTTGGTTACTTCAAAAGCGCCTACATACAAAGAAGAAGATGGTGAAAAATCCTTTAAAAGCTCAAACTGTTCAACCCATTGGGTCGAATCAGGAGAAAATATTTGTGTCTCAGATTGATCTCCAATCGAAATTTTTTTCTCCAATTTCGCCTGACTGGCAAGCAATCCGATGGCCTGCTCATCCAGAAGTGAACCCAGGTCAAAATAAACCTCCAGAGCAGCTTTTGGCTTTGTACAAGCAAAAACCACCATCAATAGGATAATAGAAAAATATTTGAGCATCACTTATAATAGCTCTTCTCCTGTCATCACGGCAGGTTTTTGAATACCTAAAAGTTTCAAAATTGTTGGTGCCAAATCACCCAACTTCCCTGGCTTCAAAGCTCCACGAAAATCATTGTCAACCACAATAAACGGAACCAAATTGGTTGTATGGGCCGTATTTGGTGACCCATCAGGATTGATCATGATATCGGAATTGCCATGATCGGCTATGATGATGGAAGTATAGTTATTGGCAAGAGCAGCTGCTACGACTTCTTTCGCACATCCGTCAACTGTTTCGCAGGCTTTAACAGCGGCTTCAAATACTCCCGTATGACCTACCATGTCAGGATTCGCAAAATTCAAAATAACGAAATCTGGCCAGTTGGCATTGAGCTCAGGTATGATTTTATTTTTAATGTCGTTGGCGCTCATTTCAGGCTGCAGGTCGTATGTAGCCACTTTTGGTGATGGGCACAATAATCTTTTCTCACCTTCAAATTCTTTTTCGCGACCACCTGAGAAGAAAAATGTTACGTGTGGATATTTTTCTGTTTCAGCAATACGGATTTGTTTTTTTCCATGGTTTGCCAATACCTCCCCTAAGGTCATTTCAAGATTGTCTTTGTCAAAAACAACCTTTACGCCTTTGAAAGTATCGTCGTAGTTGGTCATGGTCAGGTAATACAAATCAAGAGTTTTCATCCCAAATTCTGCATGATCTGCCTGTGTCAGTACTTCGGTGATTTCTCTCCCACGATCCGTTCTGAAGTTGAAACACATCACCACATCACCCTTTTCCATATTTCCAACAGGTACGCCGTTCGAAGATTTGATCAAAGGTTTGATAAATTCATCCGTAACACCGTCTGCATAAGATTTTTCAATCCCCTTAGTAATTTCAGTCACCGGCTCACCGATACCATTGACCATGGCATCATAAGCCAATTTCACTCTTTCCCATCTTTTATCACGGTCCATTGCGAAGTATCTACCTGCCACTGAAGCCACCTGACCAACATTAGAAGCCATGTGTGCTTCCAGTTCCGTCATAAAGCCAAGACCACTTTTTGGATCGCAATCCCGACCATCAGTGAAGGCATGGACAAATACTTTATCACAATTATTGGCTTTTGCGGCTGATATTAGCCCTTTCAAATGATTGATGTGAGAATGAACACCTCCGTTGGAAACCAATCCCATGAAGTGAACCTTTTTATTATTTGCCTTTGCATAATCGAATGCGGCTACAAGCTCTTTTTCTTTTGCTAACGTCCCTTCTTCGGCGGCTTTATTGATTTTTACCAAATCCTGATAAACCACACGACCTGCTCCAATATTCATGTGCCCCACCTCAGAGTTACCCATCTGACCTTCCGGTAAACCCACTGCGAGTCCTGATGCTTCAAGTGTACTGTGCGGATATTTCGAATAAAGGCTATCTATGAATGGAGTGTTTGCACTGTCTATCGCCGAAACTTTCTTGTCGGTTGCAATTCCCCAACCGTCAAGAATAATAAGGATTACTTTCTTGTTCATATTGCAAATATAATATGCTCTGTCAGGATGCTAGACCAAATGTTAGTTATTGTGTTTTGAATTCTGTATTATGGCATAATTTTGGATAACTTTATCATGATGAAGATTTTCATACTTACTTTTTTCTTTTCCTTTTTATTGCCCACCCCCCCACAGGACGATTTGTTAAAGAACATCAGCACAGCGATGGAGGCTGGAAGTTCTAAAGAGCTGATCAAATTTTGTGGTGATAACATCGAAATTAAAATCAACGGTAAAAGCTCTAACTATAGCCTTGCACAAGCGGAAGTGGTTTTGAAAGATTTTTTCCTCAGTAATGCTGTCAAAGGATTTGCTTACATCCATCAAGGTTCTTCTCCAGAAGGCCTGAAATATTCCATTGGTTCACTGGCGGTGGATGAGGGGAGTTACAGGGTGGTAATGGTGATCAAAAAACAAAAATCAGAATTCAGGATTGATCAAATCAACTTTAGTCGAGAATAATTCCGAATTCTACCACACTATTAATGAGTGCCTTTCATAATTTTGCGGCCTATGAATTTGCCGTACCTATCTGAAGAAAGAATCCATGCATTTATTGTCAATGCACTGAATGAAGATATCGGGAATGGAGATCACAGTTCGCTGGGTTCCATATCCGAAAATCAGATTAGCAATGCACAATTGATTATCAAAGGTGAAGGCATTTTGGCGGGAATGGATCTGGCCAGAAAAATATTTCTTCATATTGATCCACATTTTGAATTGGACATTCTTCTAAAAGATGGAGACAAGGTAAAATTTGGAGAAATTGGATTTCATATTCATGGAAAAAGCAGAGCTATACTAGCGGGGGAACGATTGGCTTTGAATTGTCTTCAGCGAATGAGTGGCATTGCTACTTACACACATCAGCTTTCTGATATGATCAGGGGGACAGGAGCAAAGTTGCTCGATACAAGAAAAACCACTCCAAATTTTCGTTTAGCCGAAAAATGGGCGGTGGCCATAGGCGGTGGGGTGAATCATCGTTTTGGGTTGTATGATATGGTCATGTTGAAAGACAACCATATCGATTATGCCGGAGGGGTGAGACAAGCCATTGAATCAAGCGTGGCATACTTGAAAGAAAAAAAGATCGATTTGAAGATTGAAGTTGAAGTGAGAAACTTGCGGGAGCTTCAGGAAGTGATTGATACAGGTGGTGTGTTCAGGGTTTTGCTTGACAACATGCTACCTTCGAGCATTCGTCAAGCCATTGGGTTAGTTGATGGAAAAATGGAGACAGAAGCTTCAGGAGGGATCACCGAAAATAACATTAGAGAAATAGCGGAAACTGGGGTGAATTACATTTCGGTAGGAGCGCTGACACATTCATATAAAAGTATAGATATAAGCCTAAAGGCAGAATAAAGAGATGATAGTAAGAACAAAAAAATACCAATTTCCGACCAAAACCTATATCAAGATTGCAATGAAAGCTGTATTGCTGCAACAATGGTGGGTAGGACTGATTTATCTGGCCATCTGCGCTTGCTTTTTTATCATTCCTAGCTGGTGGTGGGTCATTGGCGCTTCAATCGCATTGGTACTTTATCTTCTTTTTTGGTTGATCCAGTTCGCTGGTGTCACTCAACTGGAACAGGGGAAATTCATGTTTCAAAAGATGTCGTACGAAATTTCCAGCCAGCAAATTTTATTGAAGATCAATGCCAAACAAGGTATGCCGATGAAATGGGATCAGATCAAGCGTGCAGAACACTCCAAAGATGCCTTCACTCTTTATGTGAGCAAAGCTCAAATGCTTCATTTCCCGCACAAAATCTTTAATTCGGAAAATGAAATTCGATTTGTAGAAACTGTATTGAGAAGAAAAAGTCTTATCAAAGAAAAATAATTACTCTAAATAAGTCAGATGGATGATGATCGACTAAACAAGGGGTTCGGCAGTGCCGCAAAATATTGTGCCTTACGCGAGCGGGCTCCTAAGCAGGTCATCGAAAAACTACTCCTATGGGATTTCACGCAGGAGCAAGCTGAAAAAATTCTCTCCCGATTAATTGCGGAAAACTTTCTCAATGAAGAGCGCTTTGCCCGTTCTTTTTGCCACGACAAATTCGAGTTTAACAATTGGGGGAAAATCAAAATCAACATGGAACTGGATCGTTTTGATTTGGATCATCAAATCATGGAAGAAGCATTGGAAGCCATCGATCCAAAGAAGTATCGTGACAAAGTAGCGGCTTTGGCAAAAGCCAAATGGCAGCTCATCAAAGACAAAGGCGATGATTTTGTCCAAAAAGGAAAAACAGCTACCTACCTGATGAATAAAGGATTTGAGGGCGATTTGGTTTGGAAAGTCGTGAAGGAATTATAATTCCATTTGCACCAACCTAATGTCGTTTAACATACACTCGTTGTAAAAATTATCCACTCATTTTGGATGAAATTTCTAAATGTACGTATGTTGTGTCATGCACTTACTTATCTACCTACTGATTTTCACTTTTCAACAAGAAAATCATAACAATGTTGACAAAAAAAGTTTAGCCCTAGAGGGGTATGATCCAGTAACCTATTTTAATGAGAGCCCTGCGTTAGGTTCTGAGGGAAATCAAGTCAACTATAAAGGTTCTGTTTATTATTTTTCTTCAAAAGAAAGTAAAAAAATGTTCACTGAAACCCCTGAAAAGTACATTCCTCAATATGGTGGCTGGTGTGCCTATGCCTTGGGATTAGGACCTGACAAAGTTAAAATCAATCCGGAAACATATAAAATCATTGATGGCAAGCTCTACCTATTTTATGATTTCAAAGGAACCAATACCCTTACCCTCTGGGATGAAGCGGAAACTAACCTTCAAAAGCAAGCCGATCTAAACTGGATAAAAATTACCAAGTAATTATTCCACCAATTAGATTAATTTCGCACCTTTGAAAGTTATGTCTATAAATCTGTCAGCCATAAGATTACTTGATCAGCTTACCGCCGTGGTAGCAGGCATCAATGACGAGCAATTCGGCAGGAAAGTGCCTATTTTGAGTAATGCTACTATCGGGCAGCACGTTCGCCACACTTTGGAATTTTTCTTGTGTTTGATGGATGCCAAAAATGAAGGCTACATCAATTACGATGAGCGTAAACACGACAAATTCATCGAGCAGGAAACACAGCTCGCGCTTAGTGTGATCAAATCCATCAATGATTTTTTAGAGAAAGAAACTGAAGATTTTGGTTTGAAAATGTCCGCCAATTACGAAGTGGATGAAGATCAAAACGAAGTTATTATTACAAATTTCCGCAGAGAGCTGGCATACAACATTGAGCACGCCATCCACCACATGGCCTTGATTAAAATCGGATTCAAAGAAATTTGCCCAGAGGTAGCACTTCCTGCACATTTTGGAGTGGCAAGTAGCACGGTCCGCTTTCAACAAAGTCAGCATAATTAAATGCCTGTGAAAATCAGTAAGTTTCATCAGTTTTGGGTGAAGCTGACACACTGGGAATACTGGCCTTTTGATCTGGTTTATTTTCCCGTTAAAATTTATTTTACCTGGCTCGCGCTTAAGAATCGCTCCTTTTTCTTTTTTACGCCCTCTAATCCATCCATCGATTTTGGTGGAATGCTGGGCGAAAGCAAATCCAAAATTTTCAATCTGATTCCTGAAAAGTTTCTTCCAGAAATGAAATTGATCAAGGCAGGAGATCTCACAAGTGCGAAATCATTTGCCTCTCAAATGGGCTACCCTCTCATCTGTAAGCCAGACATTGGAGAACGCGGAAAGCTTGTAGAGAAAATCGGAAATGAAGAAGCGCTGATTAACTACACCTCAAAATGTCCTGTTGATTTTCTTATTCAGGAATTGGTTGATTATCCAGTCGAGTTGGGCGTATTTTATGTACGTCACCCCAATGATCCCAATGGGAAGGTTACTTCGATTGTACAAAAGGATTTCCTGACCGTAAAAGGAGATGGTCACTCTACTGTACGCCAGCTTTTGGAAGCTAGTACCCGAGCGAAACTCCAGCTTGATTTCGATCATCCCCGATTTACTCATCTGATGGATTTGATACCTGAAAAAGGCACAAAGCAACTGGTCGAATCCATTGGCAATCATTGTCGCGGCACTACATTTTTAAATATGAATGCGGAAATTGACGAAAAATTGAATCAAGCCATTGACAAATTGTCTCAGCAAATTGACGGCTTTTACTTTGGTCGTTATGATCTGCGGTGCAAATCCATCGATGATTTGAGGCAGCTCCAAAATTTTAAAATTCTTGAACTAAATGGCGCAGGCGCAGAACCTGGCCACATATATCAGCCTGGGTTCTCCTTGCTTAAAGCTTACGGAGTTCTTTTTTGGCATTTCCGAATGCTTTCAGAAATCAGTGCTGCCCATAGGAAAAAAGGAGTACCACATTGGAGTTTTAGCAGTGGAATGCAAAAATTGAAAGAAATCAAGGCCTACAACAAACTGATAGAAACCTCCAGAGCAAAATCACACTAGCTTGATTTAGCAGATTACCTTAACTTTCGACCATGCTCTACCAAGTGCTGATCATTTCATTTATTGTGAGTTATCTGGGTTCGATTCCTCCTGGCACAATTAACATCACTACAATGCAAATGACTGTATTGGGCCATCATCGCGGTGCGGTTTTCTTTGCGCTAGCAGCCTCCTTGACGGAATTTATCTATGCCGGAGTTACCGTTTGGTTTCAAATGTTCCTGAGTGAAAGACCCTTCATCACAGAAAATTTCCAAATTATAACTGCCAGCGCTATGCTCGTCTTGGGCGTGGTGAATCTTTTAGCTAGAGGAGATTCTTCAAAATTTTCAACGAAGAGGCCTTTAAAAGGAAGAAATGGTTTTCGGTTGGGTTTTATTCTAGGCATAGTCAACCCGCTGACTGTTCCCTTTTGGTTGGCTATGACGGCCTATTTACAAAGCAATCAGTGGATCAGCTTACAGGGTTATTTGTTTTGGATTTACCTGGTTGGAATTTCCACAGGAACCTTTGCCCTTTTACTTACAGTAAAATTTGTAGGAGCAAAATTTGAGCAAGTAGCCAACAATCATTTCCTTGTTCATAAACTTCCGGGAATCATTTTCATTCTACTGGGGCTTTACAACTTGGCTGATTGGTTTTTTAAATGACAATCATGTCATCAATGTGACTCTGGCTTCAATGTGGTTATGACTTCTAGTTTGTAACTAAAGATTATGGCTTCAGTTTGTAACTGAAGCCCCCACGCATTGTTATGGTTTCCGTTTATAACTGAAGCCCTCACGCATTGTTATGGCTTCAGTTTATAACTGAAGCCCTCACGCGTTGTTATGGTTTCAGTTGCAAACTGAAACCATGGTCATTGTAACTGAAACCATATTTAATTTATTTCAAGGACAGATCAGTTATAAACTGAACACATATCCCCGATTCAGTTGCAAACTGAATCCATTTTACTGAACATATCCCGGCTTCAGTTACAAACTGAAGCCATAGACATTTCAGTTGCAAACTGAAACAATGTTACTTCCCTAATCTATTCAGATCAAAGTGAATGAAAAACCCTCTCAATATCATGGTTAGTGTGATCGGAATCATAGCATCATGAAGAGGTTGTGATAAGACTCCCCAAAGGACCAGCAAAAGCAAATACCATATACTTGTGATCAGAAAATACTTCGAAATAACTTTTTGGAATCGCTTGATACCAAGTAAATAGATCAAAGGAATATGCAATGGAATCGCCCAAAGGAGATTCATATTGGCTTTAGATAGATGCTCAGTTCCGGCCCACAAAAACACACACCACCAGCCGACAATCCCTACAAACGTGAATAGCACAATGTCCACCCATTTGGTTCTTTTGCCCGTTTTAAAATCTCGATTGGTAATGAACCCAACGATGAAAAATAAAAGTACAAAAGTTGTAAACGGAGTGAGAAAGCCATTCTCAAATTCTTCTGGCGTTGAGGTATAAACATTCACCGTTTTGCTCAGCAAGGGAACTTCTAATGAGTCTATCAAAATAGTGGCTTTAGCAAGACTCTTTTCGACATAATCCGGCAAAAACATGTATACGTCTGGTGCAGCCACCTGGTCAATCTGAGAGCCGAGTCCGATATCAATGATCCATGCGCCCCACGGTTGATAGGTGAGATATCTGTGCATCAAATCACGAACTGTTAAGTTCTCCTCTACATAGTCATAGTTGAATGTAATCTCATATGGAATGGCCTCTAGCAACACATCGCGAATCTTCGACGAGCAATTGTTGTAAACGTAGTTGTAATAATATTCCCGATTTTCAGGTTGATAGTTGGTTTTCAGGAATTTGAAAAGTGCCAATTTATCCTCAGCAGAGAGATTCAGGTATTGTTCTATGATGTAGCGGTTTTCAGCTACATAGTGATTTTTGAATCGATCATAATTGGACAATCCCAGCTGATATAACATTTTGCCTCGTGCAAAATTCCAATAGAAATTTTCCTGATTGAAGTTAAATACACCGTAATTAAACACATAATCGATGTTTTTTGAGGTATCGCTAACCCTAATGGCGCTGTGTCCGAAAGCCGAATATAGCTCACTCTGGTACGGACCCATGGTCATGATGGCTATTTCCAGGTTTTCACCTTGACTGACCTCTTGTGTATATGCACTTTGGTAGCCAAAAAGGAAAAAACCCAGGATTATTGCTTTAAAAAAATTCATATCAAGCATTCGATTGGTTAAATTTAAACCATGTATATCAACATGGCGGACATTCGCAATTTGGCTTCAAAGCTAACTTTTAAACGGATAAATAACGCTATCTACATCTACAGGAGCTTCATCCATTCGCGCCGACTGGGAAACGTTGGTTTGAAAGGCATGCCTATCAGCATCTCAGTGGAACCAACTACGGCCTGCAACCTCAGATGCCCGGAATGTCCAAGCGGATTGCGCTCATTTACAAGACCAACAGGGAAAATGCCTACCCACATTTTCGAGAAGCTGATCGAAGAGATTCATGAAACACTGTTCTATTTGATTTTTTATTTTCAAGGCGAACCTTATCTGCATCCTCAGCTTTTGGAAATGATCCGCTTTGCATCCGATAAAAATATTTATACAGCTACATCGACCAACGCTCATTTTCTTACAGAAGAAGTTGCGTTAAAAACGGTGGCTTCCGGTTTGGATCGAATGATTATTTCCATAGACGGAGCATCGCAGCAAACTTATGAGGCCTATCGCAAAGAGGGATTACTTGACAAAGTGCTGGAAGGAACTCAAAACATGGTTAGGGCTAAAAAAGAGCTTGGAAAAAAGACGCCACTTTTGGTTTGGCAGTTTTTGGTAGTGAAACCCAATGAACATGAGATTGACCAAATCAAACACATGGCAAAACAATATGGTGTGGATAAAGTGGCGTTTAAAACCGCTCAGATTTATGACTATGAAAATGGTAATGAACTGATCCCGACCAAAGACAAATACTCCCGATACAAGCAACAAGCTGATGGAACCTGGGACTTAAAGCACAAAGCCATGGATGAATGCTGGAAGATGTGGCACTCTTGTGTAATCACCTGGGATGGAAAAGTAGTGCCATGCTGCTTCGACAAAGACGCCCATTATGAGCTCGGAAATGTCACCGATAAATCATTCCATGAAATCTGGCAATCTGCAGCATACAATCAATTCCGTCAGCAGCTGCTCAACTCACGCAGCGAAATAGAGATGTGCAAAAATTGCTCTGAAGGAGCAAAGGTTTGGGCTTGATCGCCCTAATAATCAGAGTTTGCAGATAATGCCAAAATGCTCGAGTATGTCTTTAAGCCAGACAGGCTCTTCATTTTTGGCTTGGCCCAAAAACGAAGCAAAAAACCCAGGGCTGTGAATAAATTCCTAAAATTCAGGTTGCTCTCGTACTGAAATCCCAACTCGCTAAGCGACCCTGTCGCTACGCTCAAACAGAGATTTCAAATCAATTTTCCATACCTGAATTTTTTACGAAATTAATTCAAAGCCAAATTATCAGCATTTATTATTCATGTGTGTGTTTTCAGTTATTACTAATAACAGAGTTTGGAAATTAATATCAATGCAAATGATTGAACTTCAATTTCGGGGATTTATAATTTTTTTTTATTGAGAATTTCAGAAAGATCTTTATCGCCTGCCAAGAGGTATAGGACAATGTTGGTATCTAACAAAATACTAGACCCATTCATCCCTCATTCTTTTTTGTACAACCAAAGGATCATCTTTAAGCTTGATCAAGCCACAATATTTGTAAGTATTAACAACTTTGGTTTTAAGGGCAATTTCCATTTCCTTATTAGGCAATTTTAGATCGACCCCTTTTTTGATTACTGTTATCATTTCACATACTTTCAAATAAAAATACCCAAACTTATAACGTCTTCAATTCCTTTTGCCCATTTTATTAATACCCCATTTGCTCAATTCATACAGCTACATCACAATTCGCAGTGAAATAGAAATGTGTAAAAAATTGCTCTGAGGGTGGCAAAGTCTGGGCATGATCGCTGGTTAATGAGTTATTGGTTATTCGTAATTGGAGCCACGTAGTTGCGCTATATTTGTAGTAATCCATTCCATGAAGCGACTTAACGCACAAGACTTTCTTTTACTTAGTGAGAAAACCCCCATCATTGATGTGAGATCACCTGTGGAGTTTGAGCAGGGTCGTTTGCCCAATGCGCTCAATATGCCCTTGTTTAGCAACGAAGAGCGTACAGTCGTAGGTACTTTGTACAAACAACAAGGCCCGCTTATCGCTTTCAAAAAAGGATTGGATTATATCGGACCGAAAATGAGCAGCTTCATCCGGTTTGTTGAAAAGCTGGAAAGCCGTGAGCTGCTGGTTCACTGCTGGCGTGGTGGCAACCGCTCTCAAAGTGTTGCCTTATTGCTCGAAGCTGCTGGTTTTTCTGTGTCAGTACTATCAGGTGGTTACAAAGCTTATAGAAAAACAGCGCTCGATTTTTTCAGTCAGCCACTTCCATTGATCGTTTTGACCGGGTATACCGGTTCTTTAAAAACCGAAGTGCTTCATGTGCTCACTGATCAAGGGGAACAAGTTGTTGATTTAGAAGGATTGGCTTGTCATCAAGGATCCGCTTTTGGTAGACAGCTGTCTCAGCTTCAACCTACCTCTGAGCAATTTCAAAATCAATTGTATGAAGCCTTTCGCGCCATGGATCTGAACAGACGAATATGGGTAGAGGACGAGTCCATGAGTATCGGGGCTGTTAACCTTGTATCTGAATTGTATCTTCAGAAAAATGCGGCTCCATGTGTTTTTCTGGATGTGCCACAAGACATGCGATTGCAAAATCTGATCAAGAATTATAGCAATATGTCCAAGGAACTTTTGATCGAGGCAACCATACGTATCCAGAAAAAATTGGGGCAAAATGAAACCGCTCAAGCCATAGAATTTATCAATGGAGATGAGGCACTGGAAGCCGCCAAGATCATTCTCAAGTATTACGATAAGCGCTATTTCAAATCTATCGAGAACAAAATGGATCACCTGAAGCTTCACTTGGAAATCAACAGCAACGACCCGATCATGATTGCAAACGAAATATTATCAAAGCTATGACTGAAGTATATAAACTCACACAATACAGCCATGGAGCCGGGTGTGGCTGCAAAATAGCACCAGAGGTGCTTGATCGTATCATAAAAGTGGATGCGAATGAAACTCCATTCTTCAAAAATTTATTGGTGGGAAATACTACCAAAGATGATGCGGCGGTCTATGATCTCGATGGCACCACGGCTATCATAAGTACTACCGACTTTTTCATGCCGATCGTGGATGACGCCTTTGATTTTGGAGCCATTGCTGCTACCAATGCTATCAGCGACATTTATGCCATGGGTGGCACACCTATCATGGCCATCGCCATTCTGGGTTGGCCCATTGACAAGCTGCCGATAGAAGTAGCGGGGCAAGTGCTGGCCGGTGGCCGAAAGGTATGTAGCGATGCGGGAATACCACTTGCGGGGGGACATAGCATCGATGCACCTGAGCCGATCTTCGGACTGGCCGTCACAGGAAGAGTGCCCGTAAGCCGTGTCAAAAAGAACAATGCCGCTCAAATCGGCGATCTCCTCTACCTAACCAAACCTCTTGGAATCGGGATGGTGACTACAGCTCAGAAAAAAGACCTGGCGGATCCGGCAGATTTGGCTCTGGCAAAAAACACGATGCTCCAGCTCAATAAAATCGGGCAGGATTTG
>JBLICU010000002.1:0-159927 GCA_047632435.1 Cyclobacteriaceae bacterium | reverse complement strand
ATCGTCTAATTCGGTTTCAAAAGAAGTAATACTTCCAGTGAATTTTGCCAAAGCATCTGCAATGTGATCAATGATTGATACAATGATGACGAAACCATTTGCTTTAATATCGTCTGAATGGGATAGCTCACATCCAAATTTAAACCTACATGCGTATCATAATGGAAGTTCTTCTGATTTTTATAATGCCAAAATTCCGAACTCAGGTCACTCAAATTTTATGGACATTCCATTAATGATTAATTTACCATTTATAAATGAAGCTGGAACGATAAATCCAAACAGAGTATATGAGATAACAACAAAAACATTATTGCAGTTTTTTGATATGTATTTATTAGATAAGTCTTCTAATTTATTGGAGTTAAATAACAAGTATTCCGAACTTGAAATTAAAATAAATAAAAAACTGGATACAACTAATGCTAAAAATGAATGTGCGAACTGAGCATTATCAGAAGTCTCCATTTAATGGTGCATCTGCAATCGCCAGCGATCTAACCCTAGTAGCCAAAACATCAAACACTTTGACGCTTAAAAGGAATGCAAATGGAAAACTGGACAGAAGAATTATGAGCATAACAAACACCAATTTTTTTATAGGTTTTCATATTTAAAAAAACAAGCCACCTAGATTCAAAATGGATAGTAACACCAATACCAACAACGAGCAAAAAAATAACCCGCTGCACGGCGTGCGTCTGGATCATATATTGGAAGCTCTGGTGAAAAAATACGGATGGAAAATGTTGGGATCAGAAATCAAGATCAATTGCTTTAACAGTGATCCGTCCATAAAATCAAGTTTGACCTTTTTGAGGAAAACGCCATGGGCCAGAGAGAAGGTGGAGCAGATGTATATTAGAAAGATCCTGAAAAAATAAGCATAAGCAACTTTGCGGTTTCTCTGAGATCAGCATAAAACTTTCCACCACTTTAATTTCCTTGCGGTAAAACCACACACGCCAATAGTGTTTATCTTTGGAAACCTCCAATCTATCTCACATGGCTCGAAATGTTACTATCAAGGATATTGCCCGGCAGCTGTCGATTGCACCCAGTACGGTCTCGCGCTCGCTGAACAATAACCCCGAGATCTCCAAGGACACCAGAGAAAGGGTGTGGGCATTGGCCAAAGAGCTGAATTATACGCCCAATCCGATCGCGCTCAGCCTCAGGCACCAAAAGACCAATTCCATCGGAGTGATTCTGCCGGAGATTGTACATTTCTTTTTTTCTACTGTGATCAGCGGCATAGAGGAGGTGGCTTATGAAAATGGATACACCGTGATCGTGAGCCAGTCCAACGAAAATCTGGATCACGAAATCCTCAATAGCAAGGCGCTTTTCAACCACAGAGTGGATGGTTTGTTGGCTTGCATTTCGTGTCAGACGGAAAAAATGGATCACTTTCAAGCATTGATAGACAAGGGCGTTCCTGTTGTTTTCTTCGATCGTGATGTGACTGATATTGACGCAAGTTCGGTGCTGGTGGATGATTTTCAGGGAGCATATGATGCCACCAAACACCTGATTGATGCAGGTAAAAAAAGGATTGTCCATATTTCCGGCCCTAGCAAAATGCTCATTTCGCAAAGGAGAATAGCAGGATTTAAACAAGCCCTACTTGACGGGGGACATACCGCTGATGATTCCAACATCATTTTTTGCCAAAGGGGGGATTTTGAAGAAGTGGCACTTTTGTTTAAGACATTCATGGATTCAGGCCAGCCCTTCGATGGGATTTTTGCTAGCAATGACATGGCAGCTATGAGCGCGATGCAGTTGTTGAAAAAGGCCAGTATTTCTATTCCTGGAGAAGTAGCGGTAGTTGGTTTTTCCAATTGGCAGTTTTCTGAGTTTATAGATCCGCCACTAACCACCGTGGATCAACCCGGACGGGAAATGGGCAAACAGGCAGCCAAATTGATCATTCAGGAAATCAAGACCAAGGAGGATGAGTTTATCGAGCCAACGAAAATTGTGCTACCCACCAAACTTGTAGTGAGAGGTTCGGCCTAAGGAGTTTAAAGAATTCGCTTGAACACAAGCTGATCTACGGCTTCTTTTTTATTTTCTATGATTGGGTCTTTGTAGTATTGGATGTAATGACCTTTGACAGTTGTCTCCAGTTCGAATTTCAGCTTTTCATAAAACCTGATCTGGTATTCACTCACATCTGCAGTCTTCACAGTGATCGCCTTGTAAGCTTCCATTTTCGCTATTCGGATGGCGTATTTCACCATTTCTTTACCGTAACCTTGTCTCTGGTATTGAGGATATACAGCAATGCTTTTCAGTTCTATTTCTGAGTTGGTTATTGGCATCATGATAAAAACACCAACCAATTCTTCTTCTTGCTTGGCGAGATATGATTCTCCTGAGTTGCGGTATTTTTCGATCATTTCCTCGGACGGGTCTGCCAAAAGTAGCAAGTCCATTGGCAATGACTCGCGGTGATCCATCCTTGTGATTGTCAGACTCATGCCACTAAATTAGGGAGGTTGCTCAACTTCTCTCCAACTATTTTAATTTGCTCTCAGCGTGAAGGATGCCCAGATTGATCCAATGCATCAGTGCTTCCTCTGTTTGGAATCCTTCAGGTGATATGTAGACGAACTCTTTCATAGGAGATTTGGTGAAATCCATCGGTCTGGCAAAAGGCTTGGCCATCGTCTCAGCCATTTCCGATTCAAGCACCCGCACCACGAGATCGTTTTTCACTATGCCAACAGTCATCTTGCCTTTGAGCAAAAAAGTGAGTCCGCCAAACATCTTCTTTTCGGTAATGTCAGGGACGTTTTTCATTGCCTGACGAATTCTTTCTGCTGTTTCTAAATCGTAAGCCATCATTCAATGTTTAAAAATGCACGTGTGAAGACTTTATGAATTCACCATAAAATTGCTCAGCCTTGCTATCAAAGTTTTCAGACGAGTCGGTAGTTAGAAATTTTCTGGAGCTTCCTTTCGAACATCTGGTTTCCATCTCAGGATGTCTGCTCATATAGTCTTTGAGACTTTTGGCAACAATCTCTCCTTGCGTCAACACCTGAATGTTTTCCGGTAGATGGGCTTTTATCTTTTTAATCAAAAGCGGATAATGGGTGCAAGCGAGCAACAAAGTATCTATGCCAGCAGATTGGGCGCGCACATTTTCCAATTCTTGTTTCACAAAGTAATCCGCTCCATCACTTTCTGCTTCTCCATTTTCAACCAGAGGCACCCACATCGGGCAGGCCTGCTGGTAGACTTTTAGTTCAGGGAACAATTTGTTGATCTCTATGATGTAGGATTCTGATTTAATTGTCCCTGTTGTTCCTAGGATGGCCACTTCCCCTGTTTGGGTATAATTTCCCAAAACCTCAGCGGTAGGGCGGATCACACCGAGGACACGTCTACTTGCATCGATGTTGATCAAATCTTTTTGCTGAATGGTTCTTAGCGCTTTGGCAGATGCGGTGTTGCAGGCCAATATGACCAGATGACAACCCTGATCAAAGAGATATTTCACACATTCCAGGGTATATGTGTAGATGGTTTCGAATGATCGAGTGCCATATGGGGTCCGGGCATTGTCTCCCAAATACAGATAATCGTATGTAGGCAAGACTTTCTCAATCTCTTTCATCACCGTGAGGCCGCCATATCCCGAATCGAAAATACCAATTGGTCCTTGTTTCATTGACTGGAATTTAATCGAAAGGAAGTTTATCGATGATTTTTTGAAGTTTCCCTTCGGAATATGAACCCGTAGTGGCGTAGACTATTTTTCCTTCTGCGTCTAGCAGGTAGAAGTAGGGGATATCCTTGTCATCAATATTGAGTGATTTTTTGTAATCATCCAGGCTTCCTTTGTAAAACAAAACATTAGGATGTAGTTTTTTGTCTACATCTTTTTCAACCTTGTCCATCACCTTTTGGTATGCAGGTCTTTTTGCACCGGTGAGCATCGGAACGAAATAGACGTTCACATCATAATCAAAAGCAAAGAGTAAACCAGCCTCCGGTTTTTTAATTAGTTGCTGATAGACAGGATTGAACCAGCTTTTTAAGCTTGTTTCTGATTTTTTGGAAAGAGCGATCCCCACCAAGGTGTATTTACCTTGAACATCAGTAGGAATATTGACCATGCCATGCACCAGACTTTCACCTTCCAGATCAGGGAAAGTGGCTCCTAATTGGGCGTAAGCTAATGTTGAAAAAAAGAAGGCGAGCATGAGAATCGTTGATCGTAGCATACCTCAATTTTAACTTTTTCTATTGATTCTTTATCCATTCATCACGAAATCAATATTTTTAACATTGAATTGGTAACCTTTCCAATCCACAGGAGTACACTACATAAGCCAAAAACACAAAGGAGCATGTTTAAATTTCTGTCTAAAAAGAAGAATCAGTTCAAAGCACAATGTTCTCTTAGTAGACAACCACTAGATCGAGAATCAAGTTATTTGGTCACCACCGCTCAGATCATTTCCTCTAAAAAATTCTGGGACAACATCATGACAGAGCCGGATACTATGAGCTATACAGAGGCCTATTTCAAAAATGGTGATTCGACAGCTGCCAACATCCGCGGAATGATTTTTAATAAATACAGTGCAGTAGATAAGGCTTGGGTTATTTCAGATGCGCAACTACACTTATTTGAAATAGATCAACAGCAGGCTAAAACTTTGGCAGATCAGTGGTGGGACAGTGAAGGTTCTTTTTCACCAGAAGAAAGCAAAACTTCTTTGAAGGAATTGGGGGATCAGCAACTGGCAGCAATCAGAACATATGCCGTTACCGAAGCTGGCAGAGCATTTGTTTTGGTCTAATTTATTCACTCCGCATTTTCAATTGCTAATTTAAGCTGTTCGTTGGGTATAGAGTGTTTGGATTTTAGGAAAATTATCTCAGTACTTTACGGACCACTGATCGCTGCTTACCGATTACTGTTCATGGCTTACTATTCACTGTCCCATTACTTCCCGTATTGCCTTTTCAAGAGTTTCAGGATCATTTAGATTTCGCTTGCTGATAAATTTGTCTACATTAAAGTCAGGAAGATCAAGATCGTTTAGATGCCCTGAGATCACAATGATTTTTGGGAATTTGTCAAGTGTTCCTATGGTTTCAAAGCCATTCATATATGGCATTTCAATATCAAGTAGGAGAACGTCCGGTTTGGATTTGACCACCGCCATTACCCCGTCAATAGGATTGGTATAGCTTCCTATTAATTCAATCCCATCAAACTCAGAAACGTACGCAAGGATGAGTTTGAGAAATAAAGGATCATCGTCTATGGCTAAGCAGGTTATCATGTTTGCTGGATAAATTTTTCTCAATATTAGCCAACAATCTGCTAATCACTTACCATTGCAGGAAAATTTAGGTTGAGAAAGTTCATTGTTCGCTTGAATTCATCCAGAATTTCAGCATTTAAAACCAACTTTTCACCCGTTTTTGGATGATTTATAATCAATGTGGATGCATGCAACATCATGGTGGTCATCTGCCATGTTTCCAGAAATAGTTTGTTTTGTTTGTTGCAGCCATGTGCCCGGTCGCCAATGATGGGGTGGAGGATATGCTTGAAATGTTTTCTCAGCTGGTGCATGCGCCCGGTTTCAGGTTTGGCTTCAACTAGTGAGTATCTGGAAGTGTCGTGTTTGCCAAACGGCACGGCTACTTCGGTTCGATCCAAGGTTTGATAGTGAGTTACCGCCTCCTGTATTTTTCCATCTTCCCTTGTCAATGCATAATCAATGGTTCCTGAATCTTCGGTGAATCCCCGGAGAATGGCATGGTAGGTTTTATTTACTTTTTTTTCCTGAAACTGCACTTGGAGGTTCACATCTGTTTCATGATTCAATGCAAAAAGTAAAACTCCCGAAGTTTTTCTGTCTAAACGATGCACTGGATATACTCTTTGCCCGATTTGATCTCTCAATTGCTGCACAGCAAACTCTGTGGCATCACTCGCAATTGGTGAGCGATGAACAAGAAGGCCATTTGGTTTGTTGATAGCAATTAGGACACTGTCCTGATAAATGATTTCAAGCATTAAGGAGATTGTTAGAAATTGTAAATTGGCCTAATTACGGAAAGTACGGTTATAAATAAAATAGCAATCGGTAGATAAAATTATTAATTTTGCAAACTTATTGAATTTGTATTGAACACATCATTGACCATAGCGCAATATCAGCCAATGCTTCAAACCATCGCCAGAAAGATGGTGGGATGCATGCACGATGCTGAGGATATCGTTCAGGATACTTTCCTGAAATATCTTTCTATTGATACCAGCAAGGTTGAAAATACAAAAGCCTATTTGATACGATCAGTAACAAACAATTGCTTGAACCATTTGAATTCACTCAAGCAAAAGAAAAAAGATTACCTAGAGTCAGTAAAGCTTCCTGAGCTTTTTGAGAAAATTGATTTTTCTCATTTGGATGTCAAACAGGAGATGGCGTCAGCTTTGCAAGTTTTGCATAAAAAACTAGGCCCAATCGAGCGTGGGCTTTTCTTGCTCCGCGAGGGATTTGACTTTGAGTACGATGAGCTTCAGGAGATTTTCAATAAGAAAAAAGACCATTGTCGTCAGTTGGTGTGCAGGGCGAAGGAAAAACTATCCAAAGAGGCAGATAAATTCAGTATCGATTTTGATGTTGAAGCTTATTTTCAGGCCATCAATAAGGCTTCCCAAAATGGTGATTTCAACGAATTGATGGATCACATTTTCGAAACAGGCCCCTCAGAAAAATAAATCTTAATTTTTTTTATTGTTTTTGTCACAAGACAGATTCGCCTTTGTCTATATAAATGAAAAGGAGAGGTTCCTTTTTTATTGTATAATAACTATAAGAAAACAAGAGATTTAATGGCAGTAATTATTGGTTTTTTTATCGCACAGTGGTACTTGTCACTGTTTTTTCAGACATTTTTCCTTCATAGGTATTCCGCTCACAAAGCGTTTACCATGAGCAGATTCACTGAAAAAGTATTTTTTGTATTGACATGGATTTTCCAGGGTTCCAATTACCTGAGCCCATATGGTTATGGAGTGATGCACCGCATGCACCATGCCTATGCTGATACCCCAGAAGATCCACATTCACCTAAATATGATCTTAACTTATTTAAGATGATGTGGAAAACGAAATTGACATATTCTACCATCACCAATAAAGAAGTTGAAGTAGACGCCAGATTTACAGACGGTGTTCCGCAGTGGCATGCATTCGATAATTTCGCCAGATCGTGGGTATCAAGATTAGGCTGGTCAATAGCTTATTTCGGAGTTTATTACACTTATGCAGATGTATGGTGGTTGTGGTTGTTATTACCACTTCAGTGGTTACTTTCCCCGATCCACGGAGCGATCATCAACTGGTTTGCCCATGTTTATGGATATAGAAATTTTGAAGTGGGAGATACCTCTAGAAATTTCCTTCCTTTTGATTTTTTGATGATGGGAGAGAGCTATCACAACAATCACCACAAGTATGGCTCACGAGCTAATTTTGGTGGCGTGAGATGGCATGAAATAGATCCTACCTATCAAGTCATCAAAGTGCTAGATAAACTTGGTGTGATCAGCATTGTTAATAAATCAGATGTTAAGCTGAGACCTGAGTCGAAGGCAGCAAAATCCAAAGTGGCCGCCTGATTGAGTCAAATATAAATGTATCGAAAGCCGCCCAAATTAAGAGATTGATTTGGGCGGCTTTTTTTATAATGCCCCCTGAACAACAAAAGCCCGAAGATCTTCCACTTGTTGATGCGACATTTTTTCTAATGTGTAATGTGGCATGTATTCTTTGTGTCCGTATTCAGCATATGTTCCTTTGCGAATAATCTGATAAATGGATTTGTCACCTTTGTCCATCATGTGATTCTTGAGCCAGTTGAGGGTGAGGTCATCGTTTCTAAACACCACATCGCTTTCACCTTCAGGTCGGTGGCAATGCTGGCATCCTAATTCAATGCTGGCTTTTCCAAGTTCAGGTCGCCCTTCTAACTCATAACCAACCAAAGGATCTTTTGGAGGATCTACAAAAGTGGCGGGTGATTTTAACAGATATTTAGATTTGATCAGGGCCAGATTTTGCTCGGAGTTATTCGATTTCCAGCTTGATACATCTTGATCTAAAGGTTTAGATCGCCCATTTTGATTTGTAAGCTCCATATATAGGCCAATATGCTTTCCATTTCCCAATTTTCCAATGTCCTGCCTTGTGAGCAAACGACCGCACACAACTCCACACTTTCTCTAAGGCTGTGCTCAGCTTTTCTTACCAAGTCTCCATATTTCAAAACATAGTCATCGTTATACCAAGTTTCGCGATTGACTATTCCCCAAAAAGAAGACTCCTGTAAATAAGGAATTTGATTTTCGATCGCATAATTGAGTCGGGCATCCTGATCAATCACACTCAGATCAGGATCCTCACGCTGAAGATTGTGACAGCTCGTGCAGGTGTAAAACTTACTAATGTATGGACTCTTTTTTCCATTGGCCTTTGTTGCTCTGCCAAGCTTCACCAGATCTTCACCTGTTGAGATCTTCTCTGGAGTGGGCTTCACGAAATGATCCGGTTTTTTCTCCCCAAGTGATTCGAGTACTTCAAAGATGGGCGTTTCGCTCTTCCAGGCTGGTGCGCTTTGATTTTGCATCATCGCAACAGCAGCAATGGACACCAATAAGGTCAGGATGATTTTTTTTAATTTTTCCATGATTACCTGATTTTTCTGCCTTTTACTTTGAAATCACGAGTGATATTAAATCCGAAAAAGATGTCACCGGCTATCCAGTCTCCACCGGTTTCCGTGATGAAGATTCGCTCTGTCATGCCCGCACTGTTGCCGACATGTAGCTGAAACACATGACCTTTGGTATCAATCTGAATCCCAAATGCCAAAGACTGAAAGTACTCTCCACTTACACCAGTTCCGTCCGGCAAACTTGATTTTGGAGTGAGATAATATTCAGCAGACAAGCTCCAGTTTTTAAGAAATTGGTATTGGCCGGCCATACCCAGAGAAATAATATCATTCTTTTCATCGCTCGGCACTAAATTTCTGAGCACCAAAGTCGACATCAATTGAGCACTGAATTTTTGACTGAATTGCCTCGCCAATATAAGTTGTGTTGTGTAAGATGATTTTTGTGTTAGATCGAGATCAGGCTTGGTTAAAATCTTAGATTTGACAGCATAACCAGCCAATAGTGTAACTGAAATCGGAACGTTTTTTTCTCCAGAGGCTTGATAGAGTAGTCGTTACTTAGCGAATCCATCTACGGTTCCATCGGTAGAGGTTCTTCCTATCCTAACTGTGAGATTTTTGTTGATTCCATAATCAAGCCCCATGCGCATGGTAGCGTTATCCAGACCCCAGAGGAATTTTGGCCCACTGTTCATAGGTCCGAACCTATGGGCTATGATAAATGTAAGTATACCTTCGGCATTGGTTTCGATAGAATGACCATTGACAATGCGCGTATCATCAAAGGTTTCGTAGGCGTATTCAGTTTGACCAAAAACGGTGAATCCAAACCAGAGCGAAAGAGTAGATAGGAGTATTCGTGATGTCATCTGCGGGCGTTTTTTATTTAAATCTAAATAAAAACAGATAGATAGTTGAAATTGAGCATGCTTAGTTAGTACGGTTGATTTTAGCAGAGTAAAGAACAACTTTTTATTGAAATCGGTCGCTGTTTAATTCTTATGTGAATTTCACTTATTGACGAAAATTTTGACAATAATATCTACAATGTCTTGGCATTGTGGATTAGTTATTCCTTTTTTGAGCATACAACAATATCTACATGATGCACCTATTAAAACAAATTGCGTATTTCGGCGGTATCCTTCTTGCCATTTTGGGGTTGGTGCTAATGTTAATTGTGAATGAAACAGGTGAAAGCTCAGTATTGTTGGTCAAAATCATGACCAGCATTATTTTCATTTCTGGACTTTCTTTATTGGTAGTCATGCTGAAAGGAGGACTTAAAAATTGATGACTAATGTCTGACCTTGTCAAAATCCTCTATGTAGACGATGAACAAGGCAATATTGACTATTTCAAAACTGTATTTAGGCGTGAGTATGAAGTATTAACTGCCAAATCTGGTAAAGAAGGATTAGAAACGCTCCAAAAGCATCCTGAAATATCTGTCATCCTCACAGATCAGCGTATGCCCAGAATGACTGGGATTGAGTTTCTAAAAAATTCAATGGAAATATCTTTAGATCCTGTTAGAATTTTGGTGACAGGATATGCGGATATGGATACGGTTATAAAAGCAATCAATCAAGGTCACATTTTTTATTACATATCGAAACCATGGACCTTCGATGAAATGAAAATAGTGGTTAGTCGGGCAATAGAAAACTACCGACTGACCAAAACCAACAAGGAATTGCTTCTTCTTTCTGAGAGAAAGGAGAAGGAAATGGTGATCACAGAGCTGGAGAGTTTGAGAAACCAAGTCAACCCACATTTTCTTTTCAATTGCCTTAATACCCTCAGGGCGTTGGTGCCTGATAATATTGAAGCAAGAGACTTTATAAGCAAGCTGTCCAATATTTATAGATATATGCTAGAGCATAACAAGGACAATATGGTGTTGCTCAGCGATGAACTTAAATTTTGTATCAATTATTTCCATCTTCAAAACACTCGATTCCAAAAGGCACTTGAATTTATAAATGATATAGACTTAACGGCATTAGGGTATAAAATCCCAAGTTCATCATTGCAGATTTTGATTGAAAATACCATGAAACACAACAATGCCACGTTTGAGCATCCGCTTGTAGTCACCTTATACAATGAAGAGGGCTGGTTGGTAGTGAAAAATAATTATCAACCTAAGAAACATGTCGTTTCAACATTTATTGGTCAGGAGAACTTAATGAGACGATACTCTTATATGACGGATATGAAGCCTGTCTTTTTTGTCAACGACGGATATTACTATTCAAAAATTCCATTACTGGTAGATTAGCCTTATATTGATTGCAATTAAAAACCAGCCTAAATGTTAAAAATTGCCATTATCGAAGACGAACCACTCGCCGCTGAAGATCTGGCTAAAACTTTAAATGAGGTAAGTCCAGACTCTCAGGTAGTTGTAAAACTTGATAGCGTGAAATCGGCTACTAAGTGGTTATTGGAAAATGATGTGGATCTCATACTCTCCGATATTGAGCTTGGTGATGGTTTGAGCTTTGATATCTTCCGTCAGGTCAATAAAAATATACCAATCGTTCTTACCACAGCATATGATCAATATGCGCTGCGCGCATTCAAGGAAAACAGCATTGACTATCTCCTCAAGCCCATAGACAGTGAAGAATTAAAAGTGGCCATTGCCAAATACAAAAACTGGTCAAGAGATAAAAAGGATTTTGACATGAATACGCTTTTATCGGCACTCGGACCTAATTCTGAACCTCAGTTTCAGGAGCGGTTTCTGGTGACTCTCGGTGACAGAATTTCTTCTATACCCGAAAGTGAGGTGGCTTATTTTTTTAGTGAAGACAGATATACCTTTCTTGTCACCAAAAAGGGAACCCAACACATCATAACTTACAATCTGGGTGATATTGAGGCCAGCTTGAATACAAGCAAATTTTTCCGGATTAACAGAAAATTCATTATCTCCTTCAATTCTATCCAAAGTATGATAGCCTATTCTAAAAGTCGGGTGAAAATTGATCTTCAACCACCGTCACCCAAAAGTATCGATGTAGTAGTGAGTGTAGAACGGTCAGGAGCTTTTAAAAAATGGCTCAATAGATAATCACATTGTCGGCTATTATTCAAAAGCATTTATCTAACCTTATTGATATTATATTAGTTACTATGTTTAGAAACTAAATGTGTCAGAATAAAATAAGATGTCGCATCAAATCACCAAAGATTCAAAGGATATGGACCATATGATCGAACGATTACTAGCAGTAAGGCAGCAATCGTTAAAAATTTGTGCGCCACTTGAAATCGAGGATTACGTAGTACAGCCAGTGACTGATGTCAGCCCTCCTAAATGGCATTTGGCCCACACTACCTGGTTTTTTGAAGCTTTCATACTGACCAAGTATGACTCAAATTACAAAGTGTTTAATCAGGATTTTCATTATTTATTTAATAGCTACTATATAAGTGCTGGTGCACGCTGGTCGCGAGCAGATCGTGGCAATCTTACCAGGCCATCGGTAAAGGAAGTATTTCAGTATCGATCCTATGTGGATGCGCACCTTGAGACTTTCCTGAAATCTGCAGATTGGAATGAGGCGCTCGAACATGTTTTAGAGGTAGGTATTCAGCATGAGCAACAGCATCAGGAATTATTGATTTATGATATCAAATTTATCTTGGGACACAATCCTACTTTCCCAATATATACGCACGCAGTGGACCGCCCGAAAATGGGTAAATCATTTGATAAATCCTGGTATACTATTGATGAAGGTCTATATGAAATTGGATTCAGTGGAGACGGTTTTTGCTTTGATAACGAACTGGGATTACATCAACAATATTTGCATCGTTTTGAGATTTGTACTTCCCAAGTTACCAATGGTGAATACCTGCAGTTCATAGCTGCTGGTGGTTATGAAAACCACGTGCTTTGGTTGTCTGAGGGTTGGGACTGGGTACAACAAGAAAAAATTCAACATCCAATGTATTGGTTGAGGGAAAATGAGAATTGGCATAATTATACATTGTCAGGTTTGCGGACTATAGATTGGGAGGCGCCCGTGAGTCACCTTTCGTTTTTTGAAGCAGATGCATATGCGCAATGGAAAGATTGCAGACTTCCGACAGAGTTTGAATGGGAAGTGGCAGCCAAAATGTATGCACCTCAAACGACCTTGCAAGACAATTTCATTGAATTGGGAGTTTTTGAAACAATCAATACCGGACAATCTGATTTCTTTGGTAACGTGTGGGAATGGACAGCAAGTGCTTACAGACCCTATCCGTATTACAAAGCGCCTGGCGGAGCGTTGGGAGAGTATAATGGAAAGTTCATGATCAATCAAATGGTATTAAAAGGAGGCTCCTATGCTACCCCCAAATCTCACATCAGGCATTCATACCGCAATTTTTTTCCACCGCATCTCCGTTGGATGTGCAGTGGTTTGCGATTGGCACGACATATTAAATAAATTTACAATTAAGTGGGATTGACACAATTTGAACAAGACGTACTTTCGGGATTGTCCTCGAAACCGAAAAAACTATCTTCAAGGTATTTTTATAATGAAGCTGGGGACAAACTCTTTCAACAAATCATGGAATTGGATGAATATTATCTCTCTCGTGCAGAGATGAATATTTTTGAAAATCAAAAGGAACAGATTCTTGAATTGATGAAACCTGATGAGGATTTTCGGTTGGTAGAGCTTGGTGCTGGAGATGGGCGCAAGACCAAAGTGCTCCTCAAATATTTTTCGGATCAGCAGATCCAATACTCATACATCCCGGTTGACATTTCTTCCAATGTGCTTCAGATATTGGAAGATGATATAAAAGCAGAATTACCTCAGATCGACATTAATCCCCTGACAGGGGATTATTTTAGTGTGCTCCAAGACTTGAAGTTTAGGAAAACTGGTCATACGGTCGTTTATTTTCTAGGCTCCAATATTGGAAATTTTCTGAATGAAACGGCCATTACTTTTTTGAACAGCGTCAAAGAGAATTTGAATGTTGGAGATCGGATGTTGATTGGGTTTGATTTAAAAAAAGATCCGACAAAAATCCTGGCTGCATACAATGACAAACAGGGTGTGACTAAGGCGTTTAATTTGAATTTACTTGACAGAATCAATCGCGAAATGGATGCGGATTTTGATGTGAATGGGTTTGAGCATTCTCCGGTTTATGACCCCATGACGGGCGAATGTCGCAGTTATTTGGTTAGTTTAAAGGAGCAGGAAGTTCATATTGGAAGTTTAGAAGAGACTTACACTTTTAAGAAGTGGGAGGCTGTTTTTGTAGAGGTTTCGAAAAAGTACGACATTGATGAAATTGATTATTTAGCTGAATCATCAGGATTTAAGGTTATCCAAAATCTATTTGATGAAAACCTGTTTTTCGCTGATAGTATTTGGGAAGTAAAGTAATGTTGCAATTCGCTTTTTTCACTTAGGCTAAATCTACTAGATTTGCGAAACCAAAGAAAGGTATACTTTCTATCTGCGCACGTGGTGAAATTGGTAGACACGCCACCTTGAGGGGGTGGTGCATTTAGTTGTGTGGAAGTTCGAATCTTCTCGTGCGCACAATAATCCTTAAGTCCGGGTCAAGCTGGACTTTTTTCATTATTATCCATCAATAAAAGGTACATGAGATGAAAATAGATGTAAAACTGCTCAAAAATATATGTGAGGTCCCTGGTGCACCGGGATTTGAAAATCCCATCAGGCAACTGGTGATCAATGAAATCAAGGATCATGTTGATAGCTATAGTGTGGACAATATGGGCAATGTCATAGCCTTTAAAAAAGGGGTAAAAAATCCAGAAGGAAAATCAGTGATGGTTGCTGCGCATATGGACGAAATAGGATTTTTAGTTTCATTTATTGATGATGCCGGATTTATTCGCTTTCAGACTTTGGGTGGTTTTGATCCTAAAACTCTTACCGCTCAGCGAGTGATTATTCATGGTAAAAAGGATATCGTCGGGGTAATGGGTAGCAAACCCATTCATTTGATGAATGCTGAGGAAAGAAATAAAGTAGCGAAGATTGAAGATTACTTTATCGATTGTGGCATGTCCAAGGAAGAATTGGTGCAATGGATCGACATTGGGAATCCAATTACACGTGAGCGAGAATTGATCGAAATGGGGGAGTGTGTCAATTGTAAATCCATTGATAATAGAGTAGCCGTCTATATTCTGATAGAAACACTAAAAAAAATGACCGCCCCTGCCTTTGATTTACATGCAGTATTTACGGTTCAGGAGGAGGTGGGTATCAGAGGAGCCAATGTTGCTGCGCATAGCATCAACCCTGATTTCGGTATTGCATTGGATACTACTATCGCTTATGACTTACCTGGAGCGCAGGCACATGAAAAAGTAACTTCACTGGGTAAAGGGACGGCTATCAAGATTATGGATGCCATGACCATTTGTGATCCCAGAATGGTGAAATATCTAAAGGCCCTGGCTGATAAACACGAAATTCCGTGGCAGCCAGAAATCCTGGCAGCAGGTGGTACTGATACTGCAGGTGTACAGCGAATGGGAAAAAATGGATCAATAGCGGGTGCGATATCTATTCCCACCAGACATTTACATCAGGTGATTGAAATGGCCCATAAATCAGATATTCAGTATTCTGTCGATTTATTAATAGCGGCCCTAGAGGAACTGGATACCGCGACTTGGGAATATTGAGCATAAAATGACAAAAAAAAGGCTTTGAGATTTCTCAAAGCCTTTTTTATTTAGTTTCTATCAATAAATCAATGACTCTCTGCCTCTGGCTCTGTAGGAGCAGCTGCTAAAACGTGCCCATGCTTATAGCTGTGAGTGATCTTCTCAGTTTGTGCTAGAAGTAGCGCAGACACTATGAAGACCATGTGAATGACAATCTCGATAATGATTCCTTCAGCTCCAGCTTTTTCTTCAGCTTCTCTGTAATCAATGAATGTTTTCAATAATTGAACCCCAGAGATAGAGGCAAGAGAAGTTGCTAATTTAATTTTTAACTGTCCGGCATCCAGATCCTCAAGCCAAAGAGGCTTGTCATCATGCATATCCACATCAATCCGGCTGGTAAATATGGAATAACCACCTATGGTTACCATAACTATCAGATTCATTACCATGGAGATATCTACCAGTCCCAATATCCGAAGCATCATTTCAGTTTCGTGAAGCTCCAGTGTCTGGTGAAATGTGTGATACAATTCCTGAAAAAATTTCACGAGGTATAATATCGATCCAAAGGATAGACCGATGTAAAGAGGAGCTTGTACCCATCTACTCCAAAAAATGAAGCCTTCGAAAAAATTCTCGAATTTCTTGAGTCCTGTTTCTGCCATTGTCGATTAAGTTGGTGTTCTTTTTTGGAAAGATAAGAATATTATCGGGTAGATAAAACGAAAAAAACACGAAAAAAAAATCATTTCATTTTATGCACAACCGAACTGCCCGCAATCATGTCATGAAGTCCTCTTTTGTCTTCTCTAAATGCAATAATTGCGAAACCCATAAATAGTAGGAGCAATGACACCACTTTCGCAAAAGTCCTCAGAATTATTTTCGCAGGTTTAAGTTTATTGCCCTGCATGTCTACTATGGTGATATTCATTTTCTTTCTACCAGGAGTGGCTGCCCATGGGGATAATAAAAACCCTATTTCAAACAAAAAGATGCTTGAACCAAGGCAAAAGTACATTGGGCTAGGAGTCTGAAATATTAATCTGAAGATCAAGGCAAAACCCAGATAGAAAAGGAAGTCAATGTTATAGGCCATCAATCTTGTCCAAAATCCTACGGGGGTCATAAGCTATTATTCTTTTTGATTCAAAGGTATGTTGTATGAAAGATTAGACTGATTTTTAATTCGATCATTGTTAATCGGGACTTTTTAGTCTAAAAACTCAATGCTATTAGCTTCCGGAATTTGCAAATGAATAATAGTTCGAATTTTTATTGATTTCCTTCAAATCCTGAGTTGATTTTATGCTGTAAAATAGGTGAAATTAGAATATTGCAAAACCTAATGTGAAAAATACAAAAAGCATTCAAAATTCAGTCGTGAATTGATAGTTTTATAAAAACGACCATATTTTTTAAATGAAATCAATATTTTGGCCTTTTTGTAGAAATATTTTCAATGAAACTAATATTATTTTGAAAATGACACCAGTGTTTACTCAATTTGTAATGTAATTCATAATCAAAACAACTATGAGAAACACAATCAAAACAATTGCTGCCCTTTTAATAGTTTTAAGTGCGGTAAAAACGAGTGCCAAGGGTGATTCGACTTCAGTAGGAACCTACTGCAAGATTGTTGCTCAGGAAAAGGAAGACAATTTCAAACTGATTTATAAGGGAGAAGAGGAGGATAAGGTAACCATTCAGTGGATCGATGAAAATAATGAGACTGTATATAAAGAGGATATCAAATCAACTGATGCTTTTGTAAAGCAATATAATCTTTCAACACTTCCTGACGGCAAGTACACCATTCAATTAACCACAGATAATTACAAATATGCGGAGGAAGTAATTCTTGGCGATATGTCTGACCTGAGGTTTACTTTGAGGGGATCGGATGAAAAAAACGTAATCATGACTGGCTACAACCCGGAAAGTAAGGATGTCCACATGTATGTATTGGATGATAAAAATGAAAGAATCTACTATGAAGCGTATGATTCTGACGTGATCCAAAAGAAATACAATTTCAAGGACATAAAATCTAGTGAAGTGACCTTCGTCCTAATGCACAGAGGTAAAATTTTTCAAGAAAAAACCATAACTTTTTAACTTTAACTTCAATAATAGTTTAATATAGATCAGGAGAAGCGAGAGCTTCTCCTTTTTTATTGTTTTAATTAAAGACATAGTATAGTTTTGCGTTCCGTTTTAATACGGAAATGCCAAAGTGGCGGAACTGGTAGACGCGCACGACTCAAACTCGTGTTCCTTCGGGAGTGAGGGTTCGATTCCCTCCTTTGGTACAAAACCCATCTTCATTCAGAAGATGGGTTTTTTAATGTTTCGGGAGTAATGTTTCGCCGTATCGACGGACCGTTCCCTCCTTTGGTACTTCAAGCCCCTTCATTAACATGAAGAGGCTTTTTTTAATGTATTCAGGAGTAAGGGTTCGGGGTAAAGTAAGAGCGTACAATTTTTTGCCTATTATTTACTAAGCAGGAAATCGCTTCCTGTTTTATCATTCAACCAAGCGGAGAGACGGGAATCGTTTCTTTTGCCGGAACGGGCTTCTAGCCCATCCCGCCATTGATACTAATAGAATATAACTAAATCCAAAACTTTCAAGGGCGTAGGACATTAGCAGAGAACACAAGAAGGGTTTGGTTCTATTAATTATTCAAAATGCGCATTATTATTTGTCCAGTTTTTTACGCAAATCAAAGGCCATTTTCTTACCGTAGAGCAAGGTCAAAATGCTCGCGCTAGGGGCGTACTGGGGAGGCGACTGTTTGTTCCTTTATCCATTTGCTATAGATTTATTCGTCTTTATATAAACAGCACGATGAAACAACTTTCGTTACTTACCCTTTTGTCTATCTCACTTTCTGTGTTTTCTCAATCTCAGTCACCAAATGCATGGCTCACAGGTACCTGGAAAGGACCTGGATTTGGTGGAACTATGGAAGAGATTTGGTCTGAACCGGATGCAGATGGCAAACTGATGGGCATGTTTCGTTACTCCTATTCAAGCGGCGTGGTGCAGTTTTATGAGTTTTGGGTACTCGATGATTCAGGCATGAAGCTGAAGCATTTTACTCCCTAATTCATCGGTTGGGAAGAAAAGGAAGGTTTTATTGATTTCAAAATGGATGAAACCACAGTAGATAAAGTAGCTCTAAAGGGCTTGATTTACGAACGCCTCGCTGAAAATGAAATGAAAATATCCCTCATCCTACAACAAGGGGATAAAATCGAAACAGAAATTTTTAATTTGAAGCGACAATTAAGCAGTAGCCAGCTTTCTGTCGTATTCGCCAGTACCCAGCTGATTGAGCAAGGTAAAGTGACTTTTCACTGCGTCATAGAAGGTTTTGTGCTGATAATAAGGCACATCAAACTCTTCAGCTGTCGCTTTTACAATTTTTGAAATCGCTTTGTAATGTACATGGCAAATATTCGGAAAGAGATGGTGCTCTATTTGAAAATTTAAGCCACCTACGAACCACGAAAATAGGGTGCTATTGTTTGCGAAATTTGCTGTGGTACGCATTTGATGGACGGCCCAATTGTTTTCAATACTACCATTTTCATCAGGGACATAAAAACTCGTTTCTTCAATAACATGGGCTGGTTGGAAAATCAGTGCCAACAACAAACCAGATATAAAATGCATCAATATGAATCCCAAAGTGATTTGCCACCACGGAAGGGCAATTAAAACTAGTGGAGCAACAATAAATAATCCCACATACCAGATTTTATGAATGATAATTTGAGTCAAAGCACTGGCTACCGTGATACCCTGTCCTTTTAAAAGATCTTTTTGCTTGTATCGTGCCAATTGGATAAAATCCTTGCTGACAAACCAATATATGGTCATCAATCCATAAAGTAATGGTGCATAATATGCCTGATATTTATACATGCTTTTGTGAGGCTGGTCAGGTGAAAATCGCATGATTCCTTTGTCAATGTCCTCGTCATGTCCATGTACATTGGTGAAAGAATGGTGTAATACATTGTGTTGAATTTTCCAGTTGACATGGAATCCACCAGTGAAATTTAATAAAAAACCAAGGACATTATTTACATTTTGGTTTCTGGAATAGGAACCATGATTGGCGTCATGCATGATTGATAATCCGATTCCTGACATACCAAATCCCATCAAAACAAACATGGCGATAACTCCTCCAATAGAAGCAACGACACCAGTAAGCATCAAAATAAACGGAACAAAATAAAGTGAAATCATGAAAGCTGTTTTCAACTTCATATTCAGATTTGCGTATTTCGAAATATTATTGTCTTTGAAATGTTGGCTTACTTTTTTCCTTAATTCGACAAAAAACTCTGGTCTATCGTAAGCGTTAAATTTAACTGTTGGGTTACTCATAGATAAGTATTAATTATAAAAGTCCAAGATAATCCAAAAACGTCGTTTGTTCGCTGTTTTGGTAAATTTAAACACGAACGGTAATCTTGATTATTATCAAATATTCTGCTTTCCGTCTAATGCTATCTATAAAAACACATTATGTGAAAAAAATTAATAATAGAATATTCATTTTGATAAATCAAAATGAAATTACCTATCGGAATACGGGTTTTGATCAGTCTATGGCAATATTTCAAATCTCGGATATCTTTAATTTATATGCAGACTTGTAAATAATTTTGAGAATTAAAATGGTCATCATCGGAGTGCATGAAGGTTGTTATTGCAAGAATGCCTGAAATTGGAATAATTACAATTTCTAATTCTAACCAAGAGACCATTGAAGGAAAGGTTTGCCAATGATTTTTATTATAGAAAAGGGATCCTTTAGTCCCCTTTCTTTCACTAATCAACGCCATTAAGTCATATCAGCTTTTCACTCCCGTCCACCTAAGAATGTCATCTAACAAGCACCACTTGGTGAGAGAGGACTGAAGTAGATTGGCTCCTACGAATGCCGTGAGCCATAGCCAATTGATGTTGACATAAATGGCCAGGAGCAGGCTTACCAATATGAAGCTCCCTGCTATTGCTCTTACTATTCTGTTTTTCATGTTATTTAATCTTTATAGTTTGCCGGCGCGATGGAATTCGCCATAATAAATCACCTCGGTGGGTTTAAAAAGGGTTTTGATTTTTTATGCTTATTTCTTCTTTCACTAGTTTAATTTTTCAATATTTATTACCGCCACGTGGATTTTGGACTTGGTTTCCAGCTTCGAATTGAATTGTTCTACGTGTTCAAATACCTGATTTACCTTATCCTTTTTCACGAATGCATAGAAGAGCATCGACTCATTTTCATGCATGTCACTTGCGAACCAGTTTCCTATCATCGGCTCATCTGATACATCTTTGTATCTTGTTACTTCTTTGTAGGAAAAAGTCTTTACCTCTGCCTTCTTCAGGATCAATTTGATGCCTTTCTCAAACTCCCTTACTGCTGTTATTACTAAAAATTTCATGTCCATGTGATTTAATGAGCAACTAATTCGTGCTCTGTCTTATCTTCTTCTTCTCGTGAATCTTCAATAGATACTTCTTCTATATTCTCCCATTTTTTCCTCTCAGTCATATAGTAGATCAATGGCACCACGATTAGGGTAAGCAACGTGGATACTATCGCACCGGCGACTAACGAGATGGCCAATCCTTGAAAGATCGGGTCGAATAAGATGATGGAAGCACCAATCACCACCGCACCGGTTGTGAGTAGGATAGGAGTGGTTCGCACCGCTCCTGCATCGATGATGGCTTGTTTCAATGGCACGCCTTCGGCCAATCGGATCTCAATAAAGTCGATCAGCAAGACAGAATTCCGCACCATGACTCCCGCCAGTGCAATCATCCCGATAAAGGAAGTGGCCGTGAAGAAAGCACCTAAAACCCAGTGACCCAGTACGATTCCAACCAATGAAAGTGGGATCGCGATCATCATCACAATTGGGGTTTTGAAGTTTTGGAACCAGCCCACTATCAGCATGTAGATGACAATGATCACCACCAAAAAGGCTGCACCCAAATCCCGGAAAACTTCAAGAGTGATTTGCCATTCTCCATCCCATTTCACGGTGAAATCACTCTCATCTGATGGCTGCTCCATGTACCTTTCGTTCACTGCGTATCCTTTGGGCAGGTGCATGGCTTGTAGTTTTTCTTCCATCCCAAGAATGGCATAAACCGGACTCTCCAATCCTCCGGCCATATCGGCAAATACATAGACCACCTGTTTCTGATCCTTGCGATAGATGGTTTTTTGTAACGTATCCAGTTTTACTTTCACCAGATCACTTATTGGTACCACATTGCCCTGGCTGCCTTTGATTTTCAAGCTTTGAATTTCCTCTAGGTTGCTTTTGTCCTTATCGTTAAGCGCAAGCACAATTCCTACTGGGTCACTTGATCTTTCATCATAAAGGTTCGAGATGGGATATTCACTCAGCAAATAGGTCAAGTTACCAACGATCTGGGCTGGAGCGATTCCATTAAGCATCGCTTTTTCCTTATCCACTTCCAGTTTGTATTCGATTTGAGAAGCTTCCACCATCCAGTCAATATCCACGATATCATCAGTGTTTTCAAGGATTTCCTTCACCTGATACGCCACTTTTATTTGCTCCCTGTAGTCCGGTCCGTAAATCTCAGCTACCAATGTTGAAAGCACAGGAGGTCCCGGAGGCACTTCCACTATTTTCACATTGGCGCCATACTTTTTGGAGATCTTTTGAATCTCTGGACGCACAATTTTGGCAATGTCATGACTTTGCAAGTCTCTTTCTCCTTTTGGCAAAAGGTTCACCTGAATGTCAGCCATATTGCTACCACCACGCAAGTCGTAATGCCGCACCAATCCGTTAAAAGTAATCGGTGCAGATGCCCCGATGTAGTTTTGGTAATCCACCACTTCAGGAACTGTAGACAGATACTGGGCGATCTCTTTGGTCACGGCAGCCGTCCGCTCCAGTGTGGTTCCTTCCGGCATGTCTACGACTACCTGAAATTCGTTTTTGTTGTCGAATGGGAGCATTTTTACCGTCACAGACTTTGTGAAAAACAAAGAAACAGATCCAAACAACAGCAAGACTGTGATGCCAAGCATGACCCATCGTTTCACTGCGCTATCAAGCATTGGTTGCTCTATTTTCTTGTACAGCTTGTAAATCCATCCACTTTCCAGCCCCTGTTCTTCCTTGTGCTTTTGTCCTTTTTTTTCTCTCAATAGGTGATATCCCAGGTAAGGAGTAATCGTCAATGCGACAAACAAAGAAAGGATCATCGCAATGGATGCTCCGATTGGCATTGGGCTCATATATGGCCCCATCATACCCGACACGAATGCCATAGGAAGGATCGCTGCTATCACCGTGAAAGTTGCCAGGATCGTAGGGTTACCCACTTCGTTGATCGCATAGATGGCCGCCTGCTTAAATGGCAATCGCTTCATCTTGAAATGGCGATGCATGTTTTCCGCGATGATGATACTGTCATCTACCACGATTCCCACCACGAATACAAGTGCAAAAAGAGTGATTCGGTTCAGCGTGTAACCCAGCATGTAATAGCTGAATAATGTCAGCGCAAACGTGAGCGGCACGGTCAGGAACACGACCAATCCGCCTTTCCAGCCCATTGCCAACATCACCAGCACCGTCACAGCTATAATTGCCACACCTAAGTGCAATAGCAATTCACTTACTTTGTGAGAAGCCGTTTCGCCATAGTTTCTGGTTAGATTCACATGGATGTCATTGGGGATCATAGTCAGCTTTAGGCGTTCCACTTTGTTAATAATTTTTTCAGAAACCTTCATAGCATCTGCACCTTTCACCTTGGCCACAGAAATGGTTACAGCCGGATATTCTGATCTAAATTCACTGGAAGCTTCATTGGCTTTTCCATAACCGAAAGACACGTAGCTGGACGGGGATTCCGGGCCATCTACTATGCTCGCCACTTGTTCCAGATAGACGGGCATGTTTTTGTTCACACCCACCACCAGGTTTCCGACATCTTCTGCCGACCGTAAAAACTGGCCTGTGGTAATCAGGTATTCCTGATCGTGGCTTACGAAGCTTCCCGACTGTGCACTATTGTTGCTGGCCTGAATCATCTGCATGATGCCCAAAGGATCTACGCCATTTTCAGCCATTTTATCCATGTCCAAAACCACTTTTAGTTCACGGTTTCTTCCACCGATCACCTTGGTGATGGCCACATCTTTTATTTTTTCGATTTCCGTGGTGAGCTCTTCGGCCAGCAGCCTGATTTCATAATCATCATAGCTTTCACTCCAAAGCGTCAGTCCGAGCATAGGCACATCATCAATGGAGCGGGTTTTCAAGATCGGCGGCATCACATTGGGAGGAAACATCCCTGCATGCTTCATCAGCTCGTCATAGAGTTTCACATAGGATCGCTCCACATCTTCACCTACATAAAATTGCACAATGATCATCGCCTGACCATTTATGGCCATGCTGTGGATGTGCTCTACTCCTTTGATATTGGAGATTACCTTTTCCAATGGCTTCACCACCCGACTTTCTACCTCTTCCGGGCTAGCTCCCGGATACCCAACCAGCACATCGGCCATGGGCACAATAATCTGTGGTTCCTCTTCACGTGGTATCAACGTGGAGCTATATACCCCAATGATCATCAACGCCACCATCAGCAGGATGGTCAGCTTCGAGTTGATGAAAAAATGGGCGACTTTACCTGATATTCCTTCTTGCATAGTTTTTATTTTTTAGGCGTGCCCGTTCGGGTTTTGTGCGGCCAGCTGGGCTATCCGCTTCAATCTTTTTTGCATCCGCAAAAAAGGATTTCCTTCTGGCGTGGAACGCTTTATCCCTCACGCGATGACTGCTACTTGTAACTCACTTTAGCTCCGTTAAATAATTTCTCCTCAGCCGAAACGACATAAATCTCATCTGCCGACAGCCCGGATAGCACCTCAGTCTGGTCTCCGTAGGTTTTTCCTGTTCGCAACCATCTCAGGATGGCTGCATTTCCAGCTCCTATGGAATAAATTCCCGTAAGCTGCCCTTGTCGGATCAAGGCCTGTTCCGGTATCAGAATGATCCCAGCATCGGTGGATTCGCTCGTTCTTGTTACAGGAAACTGCACATTCACAAACATGCCTGACAGCACCGGATCATCCGTTTTGTTCAGGTTTATTTTCACCATATACTGGCCGCCGGTGTTTTTGGCTGAGGTGCTGATCTCGATTACTTTTCCTTTGATCATTTTATCCAAGGACTTCACCAAAACCTGTACATCCATTCCGTTTTTGATTGCGTCAATATGCGTTTCTGATACCATTGCCATCACCTGCATACTGGATGGAGCCTCCATGCTCACTAGCGGCATGCCCGGGTTGGCCATGTCACCCGCTTTCACGTATGTGTTCGTCACCACCCCTGAAAATGGTGCCTTGATATTGGCATAAGAAAATTGGGCTAATACCTCATTTTTCATTTGCTGCGCTGCTTCCAGTCCGGCTTTGGCCATCTCATAGCGTGTCGTCATATCGTCCAATTCTTTTGGCGAGGCACTCTTCTGTTCAAATAGCGTTTTGAAGCGGTCATAATCCTTTTTCGCATTGTCATATCCGGCTGTTGCCTGTACGATGGATGCTTCTACCTGTGCTTTTTTGGCCTGCAGGTCTGTGTTGTTGATGCTGACCAGAAGCTGTCCTTCCATTACTTTTTGTCCGGTATTCACATAGAGTTCAGTGACATAGCCCATCATCCGGGTGCTCAAACTGGCACTTTTTTCAGCTTCTATTTTGCCACTGGCTGTTATGAATGTGCTATTGTTGTCCACAATGGCCTTGGCTACTTTTACCGGGATGGCCGGCATTTCTATGATGGATTTTTCCTCGCTGCTTCCACAGCTGGTCATCGCCAAAATGAGCGCGAGTCCAACGATTGTGTTAAATATTTTTGTCATGTTTTTATCTAGTTAAAAATGTTAAGTAGTCTTTTGTAAAATTGTATTCGAATGCTGCTTGTAGATACTCCAATTCCTTTTTGAACATTTGTGTTTCCGACATTAGTAGGTCGGTAGTTTTTTCCAATCCTTGTTGGAAGCGGTCATTGCGAATTCTGTAAGCTTCCTGTGATTGATCAAAGGCCAGCATGGAATAGGTTACTTTATTTTCGACATCCTTGAGCTGCCGGTAGGTCTTGCTCAGCTCCATCTGGCTTTGTGATTTGTATTGCTCCGTTTCTGTCTTAGCCTTTACAAAATCTACTTTGCTCTTTTCCATCTTGCCGATGGATTTGTAACCATCGAACAGTGTCCATGATAATTGTGCTCCGATAAGGTACCCTTTGGCATTGGTTCCCAGCAATTGATCATCGTACATCTGGTAACTACCAAATGCATTCAATCGGGGTAGAAAATTCATCTTGCTCGACTGAAACATCTTTTCATATGCCTCAGCGGATTTGTTCATAGCCAATATGTCCTTTCTTCCTTCTGAAAGGTTAGGGTCAAATATGGCAGGGGATATTTGGCTGGTTATGTCTTCAGCCGGTAGGTAAACTTGATCGCCCCCTTCTTCATTGAGGAGGAACCCCAGATAGTCAGAGGCGTTTTTAACGCTACTTTTTGCGTATTGTAGCTGATTTCTCACTTCATTGACTCGAACCTGCACATCAAGCAAGTCTGTTTTTTGGAGCATCCCCTGATCATAGTAGTTTTCGACCATAGTCAAACTCGCATCAGCAGTGGCGTTGGCATTTTTCAAAACTTTTACCGCACTATAGGCCAATTGTAACTGCATATATGCCTTGCCCACTTCCAGTTCGATGTATTCTCTGGTGCGCTCGGTTTGTAATTGATAAGCCTGCATTTTCGCTTTTGCAGCATTTCTCTCATACAATCCATCCACGTTGATCAGTGGCTGCACTACCTCAATGTTGGTGGCATAGTTGTCAATCCTATCAGGATTGTTGAGTAGGGCAGGGTCGAAATCCGCTGGAGTCAATATTTCCTGATTCAGTTTGGAACCAAAAGCCATCAAGGGATTGGTTGTAAGGATCGCTGTGTGAGAGGCTGTGATACTTGGCAAAAACAGCGCATTGGATTGATGGTAATCGGCCTGCGCGGATTGGAATGTCTGATTCGCAATTTTGATCTGTAGATTTTGACTGTATATTTTGCTTAAAATATCCGATCTTGAAATGGTCAATGTATCCTGACCGCTAGATACGTTGACGACTATGAGCCCTAATATCAGGGCAATCATTATTTTATTTATCATTGCTATTAAGTCCTTAAATTTTCCTCAAAACTAGAAGGGCTCAGATCGACAATGAGTAACAATTGTTACCGATAGGAATCAAATGGAAATTCTTAAAAGGAAGTAGGAAGTATGTTATTTGAAAGATGTGAAACGGGTGCGGCATCAATGGATTGGGATAAAAAATCAGAATAATTTTCGGCATTAAGTTTCTTTGCCTGTCTCAATGTTGGCACTGTCACATTGAATGATCGTAGAATTTGTAAATAGGAAGACTTACAAAGGCGAGTTTCTATGCGGAAAAAGCCAAGAATTTATGACCGCACCTAAATAGGATTACTCGGATTGAAATCTGTTGCAATTTTGATTTATTACCAAGACCTTTTGGGTGGTTATTGCTTTGTGGTACATATTGAGATTGCTGTGGATCATAGCCAAACCGAAATATTTTTCGTATCTTCAACATTTGGATTATAGACAATTTTTGGAAATACGAGCGGATAAACGATTCGGAAAACCTTGCATCAAGGGAACAAGAATATCTGTCTACGATGTATTGAACTGGCTATCCAATGGAATGAGCGGAGAGAACATCAAGTCCGATTTTGTGGTAATCACTGGCGAGATGATCAATGCATGTCTGGCCTATGCAGCGGACAAAGAAAGAAGATTGATTTCTTTTGCGTGAACCTGTTATTTGATCAAAAAAGATCACCAAAAACACTTAAAACTCTTCCATTTGAATTCTCAAATTGCCAACAGGTACGCTTTGTTGGATTGGAAGATTCATCTGATTATAAAATTTTTCGATTTGCAAGAAAGCTCAATTTCGCAGTAGTCCCTTTTGATTCTTAATGCGATGCATGGAACACCTCCTAAAATAGTCTATCTCAACACTGGAAACCTAACAACTAAAACTGTTGCTGATTTACTTATAAATAACCTTTTGAGGATTAATCACTATCTCAACTCTGACACTGATGAGATTCTCGAACTCATAAAAGATCCTTAACATCGAATAGCTAATGTTCTAAATGAGCATTTTATTAGTGTCATCACAGCTTCCTTGAATAATGGCATAAGTTGTAAGTGCGGACACTTACAACGGCAAGAAAGGCGAAATCTTTACCAAAAACGGCAATTATTTCGCCCACAAAAAAACCCGAACCAAAGGCCCGGGTTTTGAATTTCATTTATTTCTAATTTTAACCTTCCAATGCAGCTACACCAGGAAGCACTTTTCCTTCCATATATTCCAGAAGTGCACCACCGCCGGTAGAGACATAGCTCACATCATCTCCATAGCCAAGATTGTTGATCGCTGATGCTGAATCTCCCCCACCGATCAGAGAGAAACCTCCATTTTTGGTTGCTTTTACAACCGCCTCTGCAATGGCATCTGTTCCTTTGGCGAATGCCGGAAACTCAAACACGCCCATTGGGCCGTTCCAAAGGATGGTTTTTGATTCTGCTACTACTGCAGCAAATATCTTTACTGTTTCAGGCCCAATGTCCAATCCTTCCCAATCATCAGGAATCTGTCCTTCAGGAACTACTTTATGGTTAGCGTCTTTGTTAAAGTCATCAGCTATCACCGTATCCACAGGTAAATAAATCTTTACTCCTTTGGCCTTCGCTTTTTTAACTATTTCTTTCGTAAGCTCCATTTTATCAGCTTCCAGAAGTGATTTTCCTATTTTCCCACCATTGGCTTTAGAAAAAGTATAGGACATGCCACCACCGATTATCAGGTTGTCGACATTGTCAAGCAAACGCTCAATGATGAGGATTTTGTCAGAAATTTTTGCGCCACCCATGATGGCTGTGAAAGGTCTGTCAGCATTTCCGAGCACCTTTTTGGCGTTTTCAAGCTCCTGTTGCATGACGTATCCACAGCATTTGTCTTCGAAAAATTTTGCGACAACAGTGGTAGAGGCATGTGCCCTGTGCGCTGTGCCAAATGCATCGTTCACATAGATATCTCCTAATCCTGCCAACTTCTTAGCGAATGCTTCATCACCTTTTTCCTCTTCTTTGTAGAATCGAACATTTTCTAGTAACAAAACCTGACCTGCGCCAAGTGCTTTAGATTTCCCAGTGGCTTCTTCGCCTATACAATCATTTGCGAAATCTACTTGTACGCCAAGCTTCTCACTCAGATTTGGAATGATATGGCGAAGTGAATATTTATCTTCAGGCCCACCCTTTGGGCGACCCAAGTGACTCATTAATATTGCAGAACCTCCTTCATCAATGATTTTTTTGATGGTTGGGATGGCTGCCTTTATTCTTGTATCGTCGGTTACTTTTTGATTTGCATCCAGAGGGACATTAAAATCTACCCTGATAATTGCTTTTCTGTTTCTAAAGCTGAAATCGTCTATCGTTTTCATTCGTATATAATTTGGATGTAATCTAAGTTAAAATAGGAGGGGAAAAGGTAAAAAGACAAGTTGGACAAACCATATCCTCAGCCTACTCCTCGAATTTCGGCTACTAAAGTGAGTTATCTATTTTAGAATCCAAAGGATATTGATCAGTATCTTACAGAGGCACGCTCCAACCGATCGTTGATTGCTCTTCCCAGACCGATATCCGGTAATTTTTCGGTAACAATCAGGTCCACTTCAGATACATCCATTTCCCGCAATGCGGAAAAAACTTCCCGTGCGGCTTCATCTAAATCACCGTTTTCTGAGAGTATGATTTGTTTTTTGATATTTAGAGCAGAATAGTCTTTCTGAAAACTGATTACGCCGATATTTTTATTTTCGTGTTTTGTGATTAATTCACTGATATTTCCAATGAATACATCCTTTCCAGGAGCATAATGAGATTTGAGCATTCCGGGAGCTATTGGATTAGAGCTCCTGTTGAGCAAGATATTGACATGGCCAATCAGTGCTTCAATTTCTTCAACTTTCGTTCCTCCTAATCTGAAAATGGTGGCTTCATCATTTTCGTCAAATCCAATGATGGTCGATTCCATACCGATTTGACTTGAGCCACCGTCGAGGATGTAGGGAATCAAAGTCCCAAGCTGATCATTTACATGTTTTGCTGTAGTGGGCGAAACGTAACCAAACGGGTTTGCGCTGGGAGCTGCCAATGGGAAATCCAAGGATCTCAAAAGTGCTAGGGTAAGCTCGTGATTAGGTATTCTGACCGCCACAGTTTCTAATCCCGAAGTGACAATGTCGGGAACAAGTTTATTTTTTTTCAACAAAATGGTCAACGGACCCGGCCAGAAGGCTTGAGCTAACCGGTAGGCTTTTTCGGGAATGTGATCCACATATTTGCTTATTTCGGGCAAGGCATATGTGTGCAGGATCAGCGGATCAAAACTAGGACGATTTTTTACTTTGAAAATATCAAGAGCAGCTTTCTCATCAAGCGCATTGGCTGCCAAACCGTAGACAGTTTCTGTAGGTATCCCAACCAATGAACCATTTTCAAGAAAATGTTTTGCTAATGTTATGTCGGTACCGATTTGGGCCATCACTCAATTTTTGCACAATATTCCTAAAAAAAGTTGAGAACTTTCTCTATGCAATTATATTTACCTTCAAACAACCAACCCTATGAACAAAGGCACAAAAAACACCTTGAGATTTATTTCAATCCTTATTGCACTCGGACTAGTATTAATGGAACTTGGAATTGTCCCAAATCTTGTAAACTATCACTTCTGGTTTTTAGTAGGCGCCTATGGATTGGCACTTTTTACTTTCAGATAAAACCTATCTGATATAAACCATTCTTTTGGTTTTGGTTTTACCCTGATAGCTGAGGTGGTAATAATATACACCGTTTCTCACTTCGGTTCCGTAGCTGTTTTTCCCATCCCAGGTTACAGCATTGGCGCCAGCGTATTGCATACCCCACAGAAGGTTTCTAACCATTTGTCCCTGTGAATCAATAATGTCAATTCTCACGATATCGTCTTCTGGTAATGAAAATGTAATCAAAGTTTCGTTTGTAAATGGATTGGGATAATTCTGCTTGACCACAAAATCTGCTTCTGTTTCGTTCGTAATCGCTCTTGGATTCTCCAGAAAAGCTCTAAAGGTTCCATTTCCATGTGTGGCAGCAATAAGTCGACCATCTAATCCACGATAGTCCATCATCGTGACCACCGAATTGCCAATTTCATTCGCACCTTCTTTGGTCCAAATGGTGTTTGACCCATCTAAAATTTCTGTACTGTAAAGTCCTATACTGGTGCCTACATAGTATTTATTTCCGCTTGTGATAGTTGCGATTTCTGCCCAGCGGATGCTTGGCCCGTCACCGGTTCCATCCTCAAATTCCTCCAGGTTTCCACTTACATCTACAAAAGTATCAGCACCATCCGTGGAAAGGAAAATAGATGGGATTTCATAATTTGAAAAGGTAACTAAAAGAAAATCTGGGTTTTCCTGATCAGCAGCCACACATGAGGCATAACCCAATTCAGGAAGATTGGAAGTATGTTTGGTGACCTTTTCACTTCCATCTACTGAAGCTGATTCTATTTTAACGATCAAAGGATTTTGCATGTATGCAGCAGCGTAAACCACATCTTGTGATTTGTCAATTGCCGTAAATACGCCCTGATTGATACGCGTATCTTTTAGCTTTTCCCAACCCAAACTTGTCTTATTGTTGGATCCGTTTGGGATTTGGGCCAAATTGTGATTCCTCCAAACGACATCACCTCCTAAAAGAAACATCCTATTCCCATTTAGTGGATCGAGCATGAATGGATTGATAAATAGATATTCCTGATTTTTGCTGGTGCCTCCATCTGAGGGGTCAACACGTGCGAAACCGGCCAATTGATTGGTTGAGGTTAGATTCACACGAAAGATTAATCCTGATTGTAGACCTAAATAGACAAAATTTTTGTTTGGTGCGATGGCCGTATAGGCACCATCTCCAGATATAAGTTTGATCCAGGATGGGTTGATGCCTTTTGATTCGCGGATGAAAGCCCCATTGTCCTGCAGGCCACCTGTAATCACGTCGGTTACTTCATCATGTTGCTGTGCGATGGTGTAAAACATGGAGGTGATATAACCATTGTTGATGTTTTTATAAGTCACACTATCAGCGGTGATATTTTGACAAATACTCACGCCACCATCATGGCAGGAGAGTACCTTATTGGGTGAATCTGGATAATACAACAGAAGGTGTTGATCCGCATGGTGTGAAGGGTAGAGGCTATTCGAGCCATTTGGGTGATATCCACCAATCCATTTTGTTCGGTTGGCTGTCTGGAAGCCGTCCGTAGATCGGTAAAGATTCGTTCCGCCAAGGAATACGAGATTTTCATTTTCTGGGTGTACAGAGACTACCATATTATAACCCCCTTGCGAATTGAAATCTCCAAGTTCCACCTCATAAGAAGGGATATTGGCTGTAAGATCTTGCCAATTTCCGCTGAGGTTCCCATTGGAAAAAGTGTAAGTATATAGCCACAATTCATTTTTTTCTTCTCCTGTATGAGTCAGAAAATAGACTTTTCCCGGACTTGATTTTCCTGAGCCGATTACAGTGCGATCATGGTATTCAGCCAATCCTGGGGGTGTTATTTTTGTCCAGGTATCTCCATCAGCTGAATAATAAAAACCGCCATTTTTGTAATTTTCATCCGTTGAAGTGGCGGAACTCATACTTGCAAAAAAATGTCCATCGCTATTTTGAATGACATCAGTATGGGATGGATCAGTAGATTTATTGATATCAAAATCCTCTGGGAGATCAAATAGCTTATTTCCAAGAAGAACCTCCCAGCTATCTCCACCATCTGATGAACGCAATATGCCACCGTAGGACGCAAGGTATATTTCATCAACATCTGTTTTGGCGTGGTTGATGGCTATGTTCCAACTGTATTGAAATTGGCTATTGAATATTTGGGGATTGGTGGATGTCGTTGAAGCCAGGAAAGCCCAGCTATTGCCATTGTCAGTTGATTTTAATAATCCGTTTCCACGAAAAGGTGCATCAACACCACGCGCTGAATTACCGACTTGCTCACCTGTACCAGCATACCATGTGTTTTGTTTTCCTGGCCGCAAATCCTGTTTCAAACACGAGATGCCATTGTGTGTAGAGGTTGGTGTGGTGCGTTTCCACGAAAGTCCTGCATCTTCAGTTTTCCAAATCCCACCGGTGGTTCCGGCAGCTATGATTATGTTATCGTTTCTTGGGTCAATTCCGGCTCCTCGCGTTCTGCCACCTACGTTGAATGGCCCGGCCAAATCCCATTCATTTTGAGCTTTTCTGGTATTGGATGCTTTTAGGTATTTTGGACTTAAAAGCAATTTTTTCTCAAATGCCAATTCCTTTTTCCGAATTTCAAATGGGATGATACCTGTTTTTGGACTTACGAGCTGTAACTGTTCGTACGCCATCCGGGCTTGCGGATTTTCTTTCGTTCCCAGTGCCGATTCAACATCCGGTATATCGAATGAATAGTCAATCTGCCTTTCTTTTGAGAAAGATAAAAACAGCACGAGTGCGAATAAAACTGATATTTGTCTCCCCAACTGGCTTAATCAATAATGGTATTGACCTTGTTAAGTTTGCCTTCTTCCAAGGGTGCAGTTTGTACACCCTCAGCGTCATTTTTCAGATCAGCTTTGCGGGCATCAATGAAATAGGGGATAGGACTTAGGTCTTTGAATAACGCCCGTCCTTTTTCGTCTGTTTTTGCTGAGTCTAATGCATTTTTACTTTCTCGATAGTCGTCTTCGGAAATATAAATACTTACTGTAGCACCTTCCACAAAGTTGCCAAGACCATCAATCACGGTAATTCTCAGCTTGGTAGGAAGCATGGTTTCTTTTTTGGATTGGAATGAAAACAGACCAACTAGGAGAATAGTCACAAAAAAAAGGCAAATGTATTTGATGATTTTAATTTTTTAATTTTTCAAGGTGTTGCGAGCAAATATTCAGCCAGATGTTTAAAATTATCCGGTGTTTTATAAAGTCTATCATTGTAAGCATGGGCCATGAATCTAATGAAACTCGGCTTGTCATCAATCAATATCAATTCAATGATCACATTGCCAAATTTCTGATCAATTGGAGTGATGTTAGAAATTTTAGTTTTTAGATAATGTTTTTCCTTCGATTCAACATAACCTTTTTTATCAGTTACGATCAGATCACTGATGGATGTCCTGTATCCCAGTTCCTTTACCCTTTCTGCAAATAAATCAAACAGAAAATGAAAGTGTTGTTCGTCTATTTGGCTATTGTAGGTGATCGCAATGCCATTTGAATAGTCACCTGAAAACTGGTAAACCTCTGGAATCCGTATCAAACCCTCCAGCTTCATTCTCAAGGAATCGGCGACATCATTCAAAAGTAAAGCTGGTAAATCTGAATTTTTCCAACGTTCATAATCTGTAGTATATCGTTGGCTTCTTTTCAGTACTTCGTGCAAGATGAGGCCTTTGGCTTTTCTTACAAAAATTTTTTGGTATACCTGATCGAAGAATGACATACTATTATATTGATTGGTTATTAAGTGTACTTATGTTATTGAGTACAACTGCTTTAAAATCATATTGTTAGGTTATAAAAACTAGAATGTTTTTTAATAATCACCACACCATTTTAACTGGATTATCGGATAAGTGTTATAGAACCATATTGTATAATTTCTCCGATTTCTGGTTCCAACGTACTGGTAAAGATCATTTTATAAGCGTACGTCGTAGGTGGAGCAGGTTGATTTTGAAAACGACCATCCCATCTAAAGTTAACGTCTTTAGAATTATAAACAATCTGCCCCCATCTGTTGTAAATGAATATTTCAAAGGCGTTGATAAATTCATTTGGAAAAACAAAAAACTCCTCGTTCATTCCATTTCCATTCGGGCTGAACGCATTCGGGGCAGCAATAGTTCTAAAACATTTCAACTCGGCGATCAGATGTACAGTATCGGTTTGTAAACATTGTGGCTCCACCACCTGACGGGCGCTGACATAATATAACCCAGTATCAAGATCCTCAATATGTATATTGGATGCGGATCTGTTTTCTTCGAAATAAATGGTTTCTGCATTTGAGTTTGTAACTGTAATGTCCACACGGGAACCCAGGAAATTGCGAAGCACCACCCGAATATCACCGGAACGGAAACAGTCATTTTCTGAGATGGCTTCCATTTCAAATTCGGCATCATCTTCAAGTAGAAACACCTCCACATTGATACAGCCGGTTACGGTATTGGTTGCGTTTAGCACATACACCCCGGCAGCTAGATTCTCAAGGGCAGGCGTCTCACCAGGGCCATCAAAAGTGAATGGGCCGGCAGGATTGTCACCCGTTAGCTCATAGCTGTAGTTGCCTACATCGCTGAACTGAATTTGGAAAGACCCATTGGCTTCTCCACAATCAGGCTGAATGATATTTGTCTGCTCGAGATCTGGTTCAGTTAAAATTGTGACAACCACACTGTCAATAGCGATACAATTGGAAAATTGATTGGTTGCTTCCACAGAATAAACAAAAGTTCCTGATCGGCTTGTGGATACTTCCTGGCTATTAAGATCACCAATTATCACTGAGTCTCTTCGCCATACAAAGGTCGAATTGGGCAACCCTGCTGCTAAAATTGGGCCTGCGTCACCTTGACAAAGGCTAAAATCTTCACCTAAGTCTATAAAACTCAGCCCATCCCCAATAAATCGCTGTAGCGTATCAGAGGCACAACCATCATTATTAAAAATTGCTAGGCGAAATTCTGATGGTTCTGTGAAAGTTACTGTTCTTGTGGTGTCACCTGTAGACCACCAATAGTGTAGACCAGGGGTATCAGCTGGCCATGCCTCCACCGTGAGAATGCCTCCGCAAAGTGCCAACGGATCAGGAATATCTGGCTGTTCTGGGATTGAAAAAGCTTGGATTGGAACAGTTAGAACTATGGTATCTGTATTGCAATCATTAATTATATAAAGTGTTGCAGTTGTCGAGATTGGAGTTAGGTATACGTGTGATGTATCAGGTGATTCAAGTATTCCTAAAGAGGGGCCTCCATCGCCAAAATCCCAAATAAAATTTTCTACCATTTGATTGGGATCCAATCCCGAGCCGGAGAATGTTGTTTCTTGTCCTACGCAAGCAATCGTTGCACTAATTGATGCCTGTGATCCGGTTCCTCCTGATTGTATGAAGTTGGGTAGCCCTTTTCGGCTTTGGCGGCCACTGCCATCATCCAAGAGAAGATTGGCTGCTGTCAGTTCTGCTCCCAATGCACTTGATCCAACGATTGATCCCAAATCAGTTTGGTTGTCTATCGCCAGATAAATTACGCCATCAGGTCCCATTTGTAAAGCCCCAAAGTCGCCTACCACGCTTTGCGGTATTGTAACTTTAGTAGCCTCAATATCTACTGCGGCAGTTGTAGCATAAAGGCTATCCAGAGAATATTGTAATATTTTGGAACCGGCTCCCGTCATGGAAACATATAGTTTCTGTCCGTTACTGGAGTATTCCAGTCCGTATGCAAGGGTAGGAGCAGCCTCTTGTAAATCAATCAGTCTGGGATTGGTAACGGCTCCATTGAAGAAGTTGTAGTCAAATATTTCAAGATAATTGGGATCGCCTGGTATCACCACTGATAGGTCTGAAACCAAAGGAGAAAACTTCATATAACCCGATTGATTGGACTCATTTTCTTTTCTATGCGGCTCTCCGATGGAAGAATGGCTTGCTGCGGAAATGCCATCTGCACTTATTGAATAGACACGGAAGTTATTATTTCCAAACTCGTGAGTCAGCAGAAATGGGCTGTCAAAGCCAGAGGCTGTTACTCGCTCGGTACTGCTATTCACTAGCGTGACGTCTTTCTTCACAACCTCACCTCGGGCGGTATCCTCTTTGATATCCACAATGGAATATTTGAGTCTGATTGAATCATCTCCATAAACTTTCTCAGTTGTGAAAATGTAAAAAAACGTATCATCATCGGCAAATGGAATGATCAATGCGGACTGAGCAGCGGTGCTATCGCCACCAATTTTGGTTCCATTTACCATCACCTTATGCTCCTTGTTCCATACCGTGGATCCGTTGGTATAAAACAACAGATCGCCATTGATGTCTGATATAGAGGCACATCCATCGGGTGATGTCATCACATTGTCATACAAGGCCACAGGTGCGCCATTGGTAAAATCGATGGCTGCCTCCTCGCCAAAATACCACTGGCTGCTTGGTGGAAGTGGTTCAGATAAATAGACAGTTACTTCGATATCGTCGTAGGTCGTGCAATTGGGTGCGGCAATTTGGGTTGCATTTACCCAGTATATGCGAGTGGTATCAGGATTAACGGCAAGGGTGGGGGTGATTGCTCCTGTATTCCAAACAAAGGTGAATTCCGACGCTGAGAGTCCTGGATCAAGATCATATCCTGACCCTTGGCAAATAGTCGTATCATTACCAAGATCTGCCGAATCTATGGCAATGATATTTACCAGCTGATCAAAAAAGCCTATCCGGCCATTTAATTCGGTCACCAAAGTGACGTTATATGATCCCGCAGCTCCATAAGTTTTTAAAGGCGCGACCGCATTCGATTGTGAGCCATCACCAAAAATCCAGAAATAGTTATTGGGTTCCGGATCTACATCGGCAAAAAATTGTGTGACCAGTCCTTGACAGTCGTCTATCCAATCAAAATTTACCGTTAGTGCGGCTAATTGCGGAGGAGCAAAGGCTGGAAATTGTGTTCCATTAAAATCATCGTCAAATACAAGATCATTGTAAACCACCAATAAAGAGATTTCATCCACAAATTCTAACCGCCCAAGATTGAATGGAGCATTAGGGGCCGACTGATAGAGGTGATAAATGCGTCCGTCTATTCCACGCCGCAATCCATAACTGCGATAAGGAGTAGACTGTAGAACGTCTCTGACCAAATACGGATCTGTATTGATGGTATCGCTTAGATCTATCTGAAAAACGCCACCAACGTCGGTGACATCACCCAGTACAGAATAATATAGTTTGGTGCCGTCATTGGACCACTCCACATCATATATTTCGTCAGATCCACCAGAACTACGGAAGGAATTTTTAAATACAATTTGGCCAGTTGAAGGTTTGAAATTCACTAAAAGGACATTTCTGTTTGCATCTTTTGGTGCCATGGCAATATCTACAGAGTCATTATTATGATAATAAATACCAAATTGGTTGACTTCAAAACCCGGCAAAGTGCCTGAGAAAACAGTAGTATCACGGGTTACAAATCCAGAACTTGTGATATTGGTCAGATTCAATTCATAGGTAGCTCTGTTTTGGGAAATGAGCCAATAGTTGATGCCATCACCAGCTTCAATGATTGCCATGCCTTCTGATTGGTTTGGCAGTGCCATGGAGTTGTTGGTCGTTCCTGTCAAGTTGCCCAAAGGAAATCGTGCATTCGTGCTAATACCTGGTAAACTTGCATCTATGGTGCTGTAGTTGATCGCTGTATCGGAATTGGTGAAAATGTAATATTGTTCGAGACTACCTGGAACTGGGCAGGTGACTACTGCCTGATTAAAACTTGTATTTCCAGAAAGCGAGGATGAAAATATTCCGGGGAGCAGATTGTGGTTGGCATCATATACTCTTAACCCATCTGAATAGAAAAGTAGATCACCAGTGAATTGATCGTTGATGACTGCTGATCCTCCAACTCCAAAACCAAAAGCAATGCTCTGATCATCTTCTAATACTACCTCTCTACCGCTTTTATCAAAGACCAGGTTTTGTTGGCTATTGCCAAAAAACCAATTCTTCTCAGTTATATTTTGAGCTGAAAGACTAGATATTAAAGACAGAAAAAACACTGCCGCAACTACACCTGACTGAAACTGATTCCTCATCGATTGAAATAAGGGTTAAAACTTCTAAGGGCTGTCCTCAGAATCACAACACTTGGTAAAATTAACATAAAATACTAACGCACTACTTACCGTTACATTACTTAGATTAGCAACTTTGAATTTTTATCTATTGACACACTTGAGAACATTTCAAACCATTCAAAAACACCTAGTAATAACACTTGCTTCGCTGGGGTGTTTGGCCTTGTTGTTTTTTCCTATTGACAATCTTCACGCTCAAGACCCTCAGTTTTCGCAGTATTATGCAGCGCCGATGTATGTCAATCCTGGATTGGTTGGAATCAATCAGCGCGGCAGAGCAGGAATCAATTACCGAAATCAATGGCCGTCTATCGATGCTAATTTTGAGACATATTCTTTTTTCTTGGATTACAATTTCGATGATTATAACAGCAGTGCAGGGATTATAGTCAACACAGATAGAGAAGGACTTGTAGGTCTTCAATCAACATCTATTGGTTTGCAATATGCCTATCAAGTGAGATTGACGCACAAATGGACCTTTCGTCCAGGTATGGAAGTGGCGTATTATTGGAGGGATTTGAATTTTGATCGACTCACTTTTGGTGATCAGTTTGATGAAACTGGTTTGGTCCGGCCTGTTTCTCAGGAAACTTTTAATACCGGACTTTCAGCTAGATTTTTCGACATGTCTTTCGGTGGCATCATCTTCAATCCCAATGCCTGGCTTGGTTATTCCATCCATCACGTGCTGGAACCCAACCAGTCAATAGCTGGAGGAGATGCCCCACTACCGAGGAAATATTCTTTACATGGCGGGTATAAAATCCAGTTTTCAGCCATCAGCAGAAAAGCGAAACTGTCTACAAAAGGAAAAGAACGTAGTTTCACTCCATCCTTTAATTATCGGCAGCAAGGAGATTTCAAACAACTCGACTTGGGTGTTTATTTCACGCTGGAGCCTATTTTACTCGGATTGTGGTACCGCGGTGTGCCTCTTGAAAGTCTTCGTGGCATTGCCAATAATGAATCGATCATTGGAATGATAGGTGTTAACAAAAATGATCTTACCATAGGATATAGCTTCGATTACACCATATCAGATTTGGGCATTGCAAGTGGGGGGGCTCATGAAATCTCTATTTCCTATGCTTTTAGCCTTGCCAATCCGCGTAAACCTTCCAGAGATGTGCGTGAACTGAGATGCCCGGTTCCTTTTATTTTTTAACAAAAAGTCCATTCTCAATCAAGCCATACTTGCCCATATTTGCTATTCTAAAGTCAAAAAAGACCAGTTGAGATAAGTGGAAAAAAATCACCTTCTACCAACTTTCAAAAGAGGCGGATCAAGATATTGAAGAGATTTTCGACTTTACAAATGTTAAATTTGGCTTTAATCAGGCGGAGAAATACCTTTTGGACTTGGAGGAATTATTTCAGCAATTAGTGCTAAATCCTGAAATTGGTAAAAGGAGCGACGAAATCAAACCTCATCTCAGGAGCATTCCAAATTGCTCACACATCATTTTTTATCGAATTCTGCCGAACATATCCTAATGGTCAGGGTAATACGTCAGAACAGAGATATTCACAAGTTTTTATAATAGCGACTCATTTAGTTATAAATGGGTTTAATCACTTTCCTTATCATTGCAGCATGAACGAACAGATGATCCTCATTATTCTTTTAGCGATTATATCCTTTGACTTTGTATTGGAAAGAACACTCAGTTTTCTGAATAACCAAAGCGCCAGAAAGCCAATTCCAGCAGAATTGGAAGGAATTTATGATGCCGAGAAATACCGTAAGTCACAAGAATATCAAACAGCCAATTCTAATTTCGGCATGTTAACGGCCTCCTTCAGCTTTTTACTGATGTTTTGTGCCCTTTATTTTGGATGGTTTGGTGTGCTTGATAGTTGGTTACGGACTTTTTCTCCATTCGAACCTGCAACTAATCTTCTTTTTTTCGGGGCGATATTCATCATCTCTGATTTAATAGGCTTGCCATTTTCTATCTATAGCACTTTTGTGATTGAAGAAAAATTTGGTTTTAATAAAACCACGGTGAAGACTTTTATATTGGATAAAATCAAAGGTTATGTCTTGGCAATCCTGCTCGGCGGATTATTGATTTCACTGCTGATCTATCTGATTATGCTGATGGGTGGCGATTTTTGGATCTATTTCTGGGCAGTGGTCACCGTGTTTATACTTTTCTTGAATGTATTTTATACCTCGTTGATCCTGCCACTGTTTAATAAACTGTCGCCCATGGAAGATGGTGCTTTGAAACAATCCATTCAAACTTATAGCGATAAAGTTAATTTTCCATTGAAAAACATCTTTGTCATAGATGGATCAAAAAGATCAAGTAAGGGCAATGCGTTTTTCTCAGGTTTGGGAAAACAGAAAAAAGTGGTACTGTATGATACACTCATTGCCAATCATACCATTGAGGAGCTGACTGCCGTTTTTGCCCATGAAGTTGGTCATTTCAAAAAGAAGCACATCATTTTGGGAACAGTGATCAGTATCCTCACTATTGGTCTTATGTTATTCATGCTTTCTTTGATGATTTCCAATAGTGAGGTGAGTTATGCAATGGGCGGAGAAATTACTGCGATTCATCTTAACATCATGGCCTTTGGAATTCTTTACAGTCCTATTTCTACCATTTTGGGATTGATAGGGAATGTGATCAGTCGCAAGAATGAATACGAAGCGGACAGTTATGCAGTCACCACGTATGGAGCAGAAGCACTTATCTCAGGGCTGAAAAAGCTGAGTACAGATCAACTTTCAAACCTTACTCCTCATCCGGCATTTGTTTTCTTTCATTATTCTCATCCACCTCTGTTGCAACGGGTGCGAGCGATGCTCGCGGCGGATTGATTTGACTGAAAGACGAATATTATAGCAATTCTATCTGAGTCCTAGCCCAAGTTTGTGTCCTCACAAACTTCACCAGGCATCTGAAGTCTCGTGGGGACATGAGAATCGGCGTGTAAATCAAGAATTAATTGTGAATTGGGATAAGGATCCTTGCCTCAAAGCATGAGATAAAAGGGATAATTGAAGCATGACTGGGGATGTTAATTTTTCAGCCTTGGATCAAACGGTTCAGCCGAAACATGCACTAGCTTGACCTGCTCATGGAATTGCTTGTGCCTGACATTGATCAGATAATTGAATTCACTTATGCTTTGAGCGGAAGGCACTTTCATTAACAAGCACCCAGAATTCAGAAAAAATTTGGTGAATGATACAAGATTAGCGGGGTAAGGTTTTCGCATCCAGTCCACGGGCAGATCTTCGTGTTCAATTTCCAAAATCTCGGAATTCCCGGATACTTCGATTGTCATGCATACCCGACGCAATGGCAGGGTACTTACGTTAGCAAGTATTTCCAGTTTGGCCAACGCTATGGATGTAGATGTGTAAAGCACCCACTGTCTCATGTGATTCCACCGTCCTTCCGCATACAAGGTTCCTTCCGGCGGCCAGATGTCCTTGTATTTTAACTTTTCGATATGATATAGAATCATCCGTATATGCTGTGCTCTATCCTCAGGAATGCACGCTCTAGCTCTCTGCGACCTATTCTGGAAGAAAGCAACGCTATTGGTTTGATACCCCCGAGATTTTCATTGCGGATTTCGAGCCATTCGTTTAGGAGCTCCTGGCTGCCATCAAATGCCTCAATGCCCTTTTGCCAGAGCGTAGCAAAATCTGCCAGGGCATCTATGTTTTTGACACTTAAATCTTTGACTTTGATAAGGTCGTAGTATTTACTTTTACTCACACCCACGACGCTTGCAAGGGCTTGAGGGTTCAGGGATGTCTCTTTTTGTAGCATGCTCAGGGTTTGTCCTGGCAGGTGAGCACCTTGTAGTTCGTTCGCTTTCAAGTTTGCAAGCATCCCAATCTGCTGACTGACCGAAGGGACATAGGCCGCCAAAGGTTCATTTACTTGGTTTTGTAAAGACGATGACTCCTGATATTTTTTCATACCCAAATTTAATTCCATTTTTGGAGATAAAAAATATTTATATGGACTATTAAAGAAAATCTATCTCTGCCCTGAACGGAAATTTCATGAGGTATTTATGAGCATCGTCCACCGTCATTTCACCTTTGATGATGCGGTGTAGTGTTTCGGTGATTGGGCACCTGACCTTGTATGTTTTGGCTAGTTCGTTGATGATTTCTATTGTTTTCACGCCTTCAGCCACTTCTTCCATGGATTCCAGAATGGAAGTGATGTTTTCACCTTTTGCCATTCTAAATCCTACAGAGTAATTTCTACTCAGATTACTGGCGCTGGTTGCAATCAAATCCCCTACACCGGCGAGACCTAAGAATGCCTGAGCATTTCCGCCAAGAACTTTGCCGATATGTACCATTTCTACCAATCCACGACTGATAAAAAGGGATCTAGAGTTTTCGCCTAATCCAAGGCCAGCAATGGTTCCAGCCCCAACGGCTATGATGTTTTTAAGAATGCCACAGAGTTCTATACCAATCAGGTCATTACTTCCATAGATTAGGAAGCGTTCATTTCTAAGTAGTGATTGACCAACTTTGATGACTTCATCAAAATGACTGGCGATAACCGTAGCGGCAGGCTTATGCTCGCTGATTTCTTTGGCCAAATTGGGCCCAGCAAGACACCCAACCCTAACTACAGAACTTTCTTCCACAATCACTTCACTCATGGTGCGAATGTGTTCGCGTGAGAGTTTGTTACTGGCGTTTATTTTTGATTTACCCAGATTTTGATCAAAGCCCTTGGTACCATGAATGAGGATATGATACGGCTTAAGAAAGGGACTAAGCTCCCTGATCATTGATCTGAAATTGGCTGAAGGAACGATTGGGAAAATTACATCGCAATCCTTACCAATCTTTTCAATGTCGTTGGTTATTTCAATGTTGGAATTAAGATCCTGACCGGCACTTTTCCGTGTTTTACTAATTTCCTCAGCTCTTTCTTTTCTATGGCTGTAAAGAATCACCGGATTTTTCTCGGCAAGAATATTTGCGATTGCTGTACCGAAACTTCCGGCACCTACTACACCAACTTTTTTATGATCAGATGCGCTTGTCGAGTCCATATCCATCCATTCGGTTGTGGTAGTAATACAAGGTATTCATATTTTGAATTATTATTTTATCATCTCTTTTGATCAAAGGTCTCTCAGCATGATACATGCCCACATTGTCGATACCAAGATCGATACTAAATTCCGCTTTTTCCAGCATGTGACCTGCCACATCAACAGCACCCTTTTTGTGCATTTTGAGTACTTTCTTTTTCAGTTTTTTATAAGCCAGTTTGAAATCGGCATAGTCGATAATCAAGTCCTCATCCGGTAATCTCAATAAACTGTAAAGATCCAACTTTGGGTTTTTGCGCTCCAGGTATTTGAATGCTGTAAATGCCACTAGGTGACTTGCAAAAACACGATTGTATTTATGGTATTCCACCACAATTCTTTTCGCCAAAATGCGGACATATTCCTCTTCTCGCTGCTCATCCACACTGATCTTACCGTCTCGACGGAAATAATCTCTAGGGTCGATGATGTTGCCATTGGCATCAAGGCTATTCCCATCCATGTCCACATAGTTGCCCATGATGTCCAACCCCTTTCCAATGCTTACAGAAATATCAGATCCTTTGGTGAAAAATTTGAAAAGGAAAGTTGAGATTTTGTAAGATGTGGTGAACTCGTCTCGTTCCTTATAATATCGTTCTTGACCTGTGATTTTCAGGTGATCATTAATGAGCGCGGGTGCCTCTAATGTAAAATGATAATTGAGTACTACAGGTACAATGAAAATTTTACGAGCCGGCTCATCTGCTGTTTCGTTTTGATAAAGAATCCTTTGTGCTTCCACTGCGGTTCCGAGTAAGCCCAGTTTTAATGACTTTTCAATGTGTCCCGAACGGGAGCGTGTGCCTCCTGGAAAAAATAAACTATGACAGCCTTTTCGGAGTGCCAGGCTGGAATATGTTTTCAGCGCCTCCAGATAGATTGGATTTTTCTTTCGTCGATCTACTTTATAGGCACCCAAACTATTCATGAAATAGGCAAAAATCTTCAAATTGAACAGGTTCAAGCCTGCGCCATAGATGAAAGCCGGAAGTCCAAGAAATTGAATTACCCAGCCAATCAAGATGGAATCCAGATTGCTGAAATGCGTGGGAACCATCACCACGGTACCAATTTTGGCCAAAGCTCTGATGTGTTCTGGTTCACCTTTGATGTGAATTTTGTCATCCAAATCGAGCTGACGACTGAAAAGGGACATGATGCCTTTTACACCACGTGCAGCGTTGAGCAACCTTGCAAAACCGAATGTTACGATGGTTTTTGCAAATTTGAAGGATGTTTTTTTGAAATTTCCCGCAATCTCTTCAGCATAACGATCCAGGATTTGCCTTAATATTTCCTCCTCTTTATCTTTTGCAAGATTTGGCTCCAGGTTTTGACTTTCAGCCAAATTGCGTTGAATGTTTTGCCAAAAAGCCTGGTCGTCTTGAGGATCTACACGCCAAGGATTGTTCTTGATGCGAAGTTTCTCACGGTAAACGGTCATTTCCAACTCCTCCCTTAGTGAGCGTCCGCGAGTAAATTTTTTGAGTGTTTCGAATGATTCGTTTGTTACTTCTTGCTTGAAGGATTTCCTGTTTTTCGCAAGCTGCACAATGGGCCATTGCTTGGTTCTGGGGATGATTTCAGAATATCTTATTTTTTGCTTACGCATGCAAAATTTTGTGGATCGGATGATGTAGGTAATTCAACTGCAAGTTAGCAGAATTTAATTTAGTCCATGTTCAGAAAGAGCTCTCCATGGCCCACTAATTTACATCTTCCAGCGACCTTTACGGCTGAAATGGAGCCATTTTCCCCCTTTACAATATCTAAATGCAAATAGCTCGGTCTGCCCATTTCAAATCCTTGCAAACTAGTAATCGGAAATTGAACAAGATTGTATCGACTCAGATAACAGGCCAAAGGGCCATTTGCAGAGCCAGTCGCCGGATCCTCGTTGATTCCAACTGCGGGGGCAAACATGCGACCTTTTACTTCACCACCGTCAACATCGTGGATTGAGAATACATAAATGCCCATGCTCTCAAGTGCCGGTGTTAGTGCTTCCCAGAGCGTGAGATTTACTTTTACCTTCCCTAATATATTTGCGGATTTGAGTGGCACAAATAGGAAGTTGTTGCCGCATGAAATTTCCTGAATAGGCAAATTGTCGATATCATCCTCCCGGAGAGAAAGCATTTCCGCAACTTGCTTTTTTTGTTTAAGAATATCCCCAAAGATTGGTAGCGGTTGGTACATGGTCAGCAAATCGGGTTCACCATTGGGTAAATAAGTAGCTTCTACTTTGATTCTACCTATCTTTTGGTCGAGCTCAATTTCAGACTTATCATTTTGCTGTGCGGTGATAAAATGAGCTGTGCCAATGGTTGGATGGCCGGCAGTAGGCAATTCCGCCCTTGGGGTAAAAATCCTCATCGAATGAATGCCTTCTTCATTTTTTGGTGGAAAAAGGAAGACAGTTTCTGGAATATTAAACTCCAAAGCAATCTTTTGAAATAAATCAGGATCAATCTCTGATGCATCTGGAAATAGGGCTAATTGGTTGCCACCAAACAAGTGACTGGTGAAAACGTCAAGTAAATAATAGGAGTAATCGGGCATTTTCTAAATTTGGAACAAATCAACACAAACTTATTTGTGTTTGAAAGCAAAACCATCCCCGTTAAACAATTGGTTTATTAACAGCTTTGGTTTCGTTTGTTATAAGGGATAGGAGGTGTTAATATTGCAACTTTTAAGATAATGTCAATAAACCTAAAAGATATTCAGGCTCCAGTTGAAGCTGAGATGGAGGAATTCGAAAAGAAGTTCCGCCAATCTATGCGCAGCAAGGTGATGCTTTTAGATAAAATCACCAATTACATCGTGAGGAGAAAGGGAAAGCAGATGCGTCCGCTTTTTGTTTTCTTGTGTGCCGGCACTGCTGGCACGATCCATGAAAGCACTTATCGCGGCGCGGCGCTGATCGAATTGCTTCATACTGCAACGCTGGTTCACGATGATGTAGTGGATGATTCACATTATCGCAGAGGTTTCTTTTCTATCAATGCCCTTTGGAAAAATAAGATAGCTGTACTTGTTGGCGACTATTTACTATCTAGAGGATTGTTACTTTCATTGGAAAATGATGATTTTGATCTATTGAAGATTGTGTCGAATGCCGTTCGGGAAATGAGTGAGGGGGAACTTCTACAAATGGAAAAAGCCCGAAAACTCGACATTACCGAAGATGTATATTATGAAATCATCAAACAGAAAACAGCCAGTCTCATCACCGCTTGTTGTAGAGTAGGTGCTAGCTCATCAGGAGCCAGTGCTGAAACTGTCGATCTGCTGACCAAATTTGGTGAATATGTGGGTATGGCTTTTCAAATCAAAGATGACCTGTTTGACTATGGCGCTTTTGAGATCGGAAAGCCGACCGGAATAGACATCAGAGAAAAGAAAATGACGTTACCGTTGATCTTTGCCTTGAATAACACGGACAAATCCAATAAAAAGCACATCATTTCGGCCATCAAGAAAAGTGAAGACCAACCCAAGAAAGTAGCTGAGGTAATTGCTTTTGTGAAAGCCTCTGGTGGGATAGAATATGCCACCGGGGTGATGGAAGACTACCATCAAAAGGCCAAGGATATCCTGCAAACACTCCCTGAATCTGTTTACAAGAATTCCCTTGAACGACTCGTGCAATTTACCATTGATCGGACGAAGTAATAAATCGATCACATGTTTACTTCCCCTCTCTCAAATGAATTATTACCTTTGTGCTTCAATTTAAGGGCATAAGTCCAGGTGCTGGTTATTGCTTACATTCATTAAGTCCATTTCCCCACCATTTTTAAAACCAAAAAAATAGAAATTATGAGTACAGCCAAGACAAACGACAGTGTCAAGGTTCATTACACAGGTACATTGTTGTCAGGAGAAATCTTCGATTCTTCGCTCGAAAGAGATCCATTACAATTTACTGTAGGAGCAGGTCAGATGATCAAAGGTTTTGATGAGGCCGTGAATGGCATGGGAATCAACGAAAAGAAAACAGTGACCATTCCATGTGCTGAGGCCTATGGTGAAAAAAATGATCAATTGATTCAGGAAGTGCCAAAAGCGGAGCTACCGGCAGACATGAATCCCGAGGCTGGCCAGACACTCGTTGCTACCAATCACGAAGGTCAGCAGACACATGTGATGGTGAAACATGTGAACGACGAAAGTATTACCATTGATGCCAATCATCCACTAGCTGGACAGGATCTTGTTTTTGAGATCGAATTGGTTGAGATCGGATAAGAATTACATTTTTTATAATTAGACCTCATTCATAAAGTCCTTGGACTTTTGGGTGAGGTTTTTTATTGGCTGGTATTGTAACATGTGTTACAATCATTCCCATGGAATGTGATCACATTTGTAAAAAAGAAAACATGGGATTTTTTAGTAATCTATTCGGAGGGGGCAAAGACAGTGTGCAGGAGCTTCTTGACAATGGCGCAGCGATCATTGATGTAAGAACTGCAGGAGAATTCAAGGGTGGTCATGTCAAAGGATCAGTCAATATCCCACTGCAAACCATCGAATCAAATATTTCCAAAATCAAGAAAATGAATAAGCCAATCGTGTTTTGTTGTGCATCGGGCATGAGGAGCGGTCAGGCCACAAGCATTGCAAAAAGAAATGGCATTGAGTGTGCCAATGGTGGTTCTTGGATGAAAGTAGATCGAAAAACCAGCATCGTTTAATCCAAGGCTATTCTTATTGGGTGAATAGTTGATGAGTTATTTGGTTATTGAGTTACTCAGTTATTTTTTCCAAAAACCAAGTACGACAGTAATCAGTAATATTTTTACAAATCCCAAATACTCTGTACACAATTCACTGTACCCTGTACTAAGTACCTAATTCCCAACTAGTCCTCGTCTTCCACATCATCCAGCATTTTTATTTCGCCTTTTTCCGAAAGGGCAATAGCTATGAATCTAAGACTTGGGATTTCCTCACACACGATGATGATCATCACCGTAATAGGCACACTCAGGATCATCCCCATCACACCCCAAATGGCACCCCAAATAGTCAAGGAAAGAATGACTACCAATGAGCTCATGTTGAGACTGTTTCCCATGATTTTTGGCTCTACTATGTTGCCAACGATTACCTGGATGGTGCCAACGGTAACAAGTACATAAAGAAATGGTGCCAGCTCACCGAATTGCAATATGGCGAAGAAGGCAGGAAATAAAGTAGCTATAAGTGATCCCACGGTAGGGATATAATTCAATACAAAAATTAATATAGCCCAAAATATGGGTGCATCAATCCCCAAAATGAGTAAAGCAAAGTAGCTCAAACCACCAGTAACCAAACTTACTAGGGTTTTTAGGGAAAGGTATCTACTGATGTTTTTGTCCATCTTTTGGAACAATTTCTTGTTTTTATTTTGCTTAGATCTGCTTGGATAAATTGCATTGAGTTTAAGGTCAAAAACACTCTCTTCTACCAGTAAAAAAACGATATAAATTAGAATCAAAAAGAAATCGCCGAGCAAAACAGTGGCGAAATCAAGTGTACTCGCAATCAGCGCACTCACATCCATATTATTGACATAATCTACCAGTTGGGCCATCACGTCCATTCCAAACAGGTCATTTACCTTAGTCATTGAAGTATTAAAATTGGTTTCATATATATCTACAGATTCCGTGAGAGCGGACATGCTAGCCAGAAGCATTTCTACCACTACAAGAACCACAATATTGATCACAGCAAAGGCAATGGTACTCTGCACCCAAAGCGGCCAGTGATCCCGGATATAAGGAACCATTTGCAGGTTTTCCCGCAGTTCATGGATGATAAACCAGATAATCAGGGCAAATATGAAAGGGATTACATACTCCTGACTATAGTGAAGCATAGTGACCATTGCAACGAGCGAAACCAGGATATAGGTGGTTTTTCTTAATCCCAGATTCGAGACTCCTTTATTAGAAAGTGTAGATGACATTGGTTAAAGTTTAGTGATTAAATATAAAAATATAGATTTAGTTTGACTTAAATCATTCTTTGCCGAATCAGATTATATCTTTCGTATTCCCTGTTCAATTAAAAAAGTTAATTTTCACCCGAATACGGATTCATGATTTAAATGCAAATACGTCTCAACATAGGAAATAAGCTAGCCCTGATTATGATCACGCTTTCCCTGGGTGTGATTTCCATTTTATCGGCGCTGTTTATTATGCAGTTTGATAATGCATTAAAAGAGCGTGTATTGCTGCAATTGGCTTCTGTCAAACAATTAAAAATATTGAAGATCGATAGTGAGATTCATGATCGAGTCATAGATTTTGAAGAAATGGTCAAAAAAGAGATCGGAGGGATGGCCGCAGATTCGTCCTATTTTATTCATTTTGGAGCTTATGATCAGGTTCCAGAGCGGATCGACAAATTTAAGATTCCGAACATTGATTTTGGTATTATGCAAGGTATTAAAATGGTTGATTTGACTATTTTCAATGAACACAGACGTATTACCGTAGGTATTTTGGAAAAAGTGGGTACGAAGGTATATGTTGGTATAGTGGAGGTTCCCGAAATACAGGAAATCCTGCTTCAGCGCACAGGATTGGGTCAAACCGGTGAATCATATCTGGTAGGAGAAGATTTTTTGATGCGTACTAAGTCTCGATTTTTTGATGGTATTCCCTGGGTGATTCAGGTTAAAAGTGAAGGTGTGATCAACGCACTTCAAGGCAAAAATGGAGAAGGTATTTTTCCTGATTATAGAAATATGGAAGTTTTCAGTTCATACGGATTGATGAGCTTCTACGGTATGGATTGGGTTATTCTTACAGAAATGGACCACCAAGAGGCACTTTTCCCATTGGAACAACTGCGCACGAACTTGATTTTTATTTTGAGCATAATCACCGCATTCATTTTTGTAGTGTCTTACCTACTTGCCAGCACTTTTGTAAGTCCAGTGCTTGATATGGAAAAAAAATTGATAGCCATGTCGCAAGGAGAGTTGGAAGGTTTAGCGACTACAGGCATTCGTGCAGATGAAATCGGTCGCATGTTCGAAGCGCTGAATAAGCTGGTGGCAGCTCTTAAGGGGATGATTATATTTGCGGGGAAAATAGGTTCCGGTGATTTTGATGCAGAATATAAATTATTAAGTGAAACCGATAAACTGGGTGTAGCGCTTATGAAAATGAAGGCGCAGCTTAAGGAATACAAGACCAATGAGGAAAGGTTAATTACCGAAAATCAACGATCCATTCTTAATGGTGAAGAGAAGGAGAGAATCCGGCTTTCTCGTGAAATGCACGATGGTCTGGGCCCTTTGCTTACTACCCTGCGTTTTGATATTCAAGCGGCACAATTAGCTCCGGAAACCCGGCATACATTGCTTGAAAGACTGGATGAAACCATCAGCGAGGTACGACGCATGTCAAACAATCTGATGCCAAGTGTACTTACCGATTTTGGTGCCGGGGAGGCCATTGGCAATCTGGTAGCGCAGATCAAATCAAACATTCCTATTGACATCAAATACAAAAATGACATGTCAAGTAGCTCAAACCTGGATGACTCCATTAACATTGCATTATACAGAATTGCGCAAGAGGCAATTAACAATGCACTTAAACATGCATCAGCCCAAATATTAAAAATTTCCCTTACAGAATTCGAAAATCATATCGGTCTGTTTATTTCTGATGATGGGGTAGGGTTCGACGTAAATGAGCATCACTTGGGTAATGGAGTACGTAATATGAAAGAACGCGTCAAAATTGTGAATGGCACATTTGATATATCCAGCAGTGAAAAAGGCACAAGAATAGAAGTAGAAATCCCAATCAAATGAGCAGAATTAGAATAATCGTTGCAGATGATCATCAGCTATTTCGGGAAGGAATTATTTCTCTTCTGAACAAAGACAACACCTTGGAGGTCATCGGCGAAGCGGCCAATGGAAAGGAATTGTTTGAGATTTTGGATCAGAAACTTCCCCATGTAGTTTTGATAGACATTACCATGCCTGAGACCAATGGACTTGAGCTCATCAAGCAGGCGAAAAGCAAATATTCTGATGTTAAATTTATCGTGCTCACTATGCATGCCGAAGGACAGTATGTAGTGAAGGCAGTTAGAAATGGTGCCTTTGGCTACCTGATCAAAAATGCAGATGAACAGGAATTGCTGGCGGCAATTAGAGAAGTAGCGAGTGGGCGTAAACACTTCAATAGCGAAATCTCTCAATTGATGATTGGAAACATGGCCATGGAAGAGCCACAGAAAAAACTCTCAGAAAGAGAACTGGAGGTGCTTCAGTTGGTCTCGCAGGGTAAAACAACAAAGGAAATAGCTGAGGAGCTTTTTGTAAGCGCACGTACAGTAGAGACCCATCGGGTGAATATGATGAAAAAGCTGAACGTGCAAAACAGTGCTGAATTGATCAAAAAAGCAGCACACATGAAGCTGATCTAGATACGTATAAACCCCTAATCCACCTACAGGATTATTACTATTGTAAAATGTTCAGCTTATTTCTAATTTGCGAAAAACCAAAATTGCTTAACCCATGCACATATTTGATATCATCGCCCTACTCATTTTCTTCTCAGGATTATTTATTTTCATAAACTCTATCTTTCTCAAATTGCCTTCATCCATAGGCCATATGATACTGGCTCTTATCCTTTCGCTGACCGTGCTGTTAGTGGGAACGGCCTTTCCGTCACTTCACCTTGCAGCGCATGTGAAAGAATATGATTTTGCCGAAATCTTATCCCAGTTTGTACTAAGCGTAATGCTTTTTGCGGGTGCCCTGAATGTGAATTTTCGAAAACTTCGTGATCAACTGGTACCTGTAATACTATTGGCAATTTTTGGGGTTCTTATTTCTACGTTCACCATTGGTACGCTGGTTTTTTACCTTCTGGACTTTATGGGGATCTACATGAATTACAGTGGTTGCCTCGTTTTTGGAGCATTGATTTCTTCAACTGACCCAATAGCAGTTACTAAAATTATCAGCCGTTTCAATTTGTCAAAGAAGCTTGAAACCAAAATCTCTGGTGAATCATTGCTCAATGCCGGGTTTGCAGTAGTGGTAGCACTTGCCATCGTAGGTATCCACAAGAGAATGGAATCAATGGAGGAAATTGGTGGAATGGAAATTACATGGATTTTGGTGAAGGATATTGGCGGAGGAATCATACTTGGTCTTATTGTAGGATGGGTTGGTCATCGAATCCTGCACTTTGTGGATAATGAACATGCGCATATCGAAGTACTGGTTACCCTTGCTTTGGTGCTGACTGGCTCATGGTTAGGAGATCTTATTTTTGTCTCTTCCAAAGCTGTGGCCATGGTTTCAGGATTATTCATTGCCAATTATGGTGCTCATCAGATAGGCGAGGAGGATGCTGTCGGAGTATATGTATTTAAATTCTGGAGGCTCATGGAAGAAAGCATGGCTGTGATGCTCTTTGTATTGATTGGTTTTGAAATGCTCGTGATCCCGCTTCGTTTAGACTATTTTGCTGCAGGATTTTTCACTGTGAACATCGTTCTTTTTTCCCGTTGGATAAGTGTTTTTATCCCGATCAGCTTGCTGTCGATGAAACAATCATTTGACAATAGCACCATCTCAGTACTTTCATGGGGTGCTTTACGTGGAGGACTTCCTGTCGCCGTATCACTCTCACTCACGGATTTTGCAGGCAAGGAAATCATCGTAACCCTGACATACGTAGTAGTCGTTTGTTCTGTACTTTATCAGGGGCTCACTGCCAATTCGGTCATGCGTCTTTATCAGCAAAGAGCGCCAAAATTGTCTTGATTTGAGAAGCTTGAGAACATCCGTATTTATACGGAGGTCTAATATCGGTTATTTTACTGATTAAATTTTACAATATTTTCCTGAGAGGCAAGCACAGGTCATAATCGTTTATTTGTATACCAGAATCAAATAAACAACATTATGAAAAAGATAATCATCCCATTTTTGATCCTATCGTTTTTTGTGGCTACCACCTCTATAGCTCAGAGTAGAACACAGTTGAAAGGTCCGGCGGCCAAAAACTATAAGCCTTGGCAAGACAATAGCAAAACTTCGAAAACCTATTTGACTCATTCGGTTGAGATCAAACAGGGTCCCGAAGCAAAAAATGCCAAAGTATGGTCTAAAAAGAATAAAAGCGAAGAGGCCATCGTAATCAACATGACTTCTAAACCGCAAAATCTGAAAGGTCCTGAAGCTAAAAACAGGAAGCCATGGGCGGAACAACGATCAGAAGAGCTACAAGTAACTGAAAACTAAGATAACTCCAATAACATTAACATTAGATAAGGTTGGTTTATGCATAAAGGCCAGGTGACGGCCGGGACTTTTTTGTTTCTATCTATCTCAATCTTGGCAAGTCAACTACAACGTGTTGGAATAGGTCAGTAACACCAGAAATAAAGTGATAAAAAAGGGCACCAAACCTAGCGTAAGAGACCAGTCGCTGTATTGCCGGTTGATCGCCAGTATCATTCCCAAAATGAAAAGTAGGTAAGCGAAAAAATTGTGGAAAGAATGCATGGTTCCGCTCATTTGGAAATAAGCGGTTTGATCAGCACTGATACCAACAGGTAAGCCAAATAAGGACGAATAATGCACATTGACTTGTGTTATGTTTTTTTCTTTTACCTCTTGAAAAAAATTCCCGTCAGTCTCAAAACTCGTGAATCCCATGTTCACCTTACATGTGCCCCAGCGAGTTATACCTACAGATTTGATGGGAAATTGCCCACCAATGTTGGTGAAGAAATAGTCATAGGTATATACCAGTGAAACTAACAAAAACAAGAATGCGAAATAACGCTGAATCTTATAAAATTTAACTTTTAGCTGAAAGATGTGCTGCCAATGTTGCTCTTCCTCCACTCTTTTCTTACGAATGTATTCCTGCCTTCTTATTTCTCTATCATCATGTGCTACAGGAATCTCAGGAATTACCAGTCCCAACAATCGCCAATCATAAGCCTGCTTTTTGAATGGATCAGAAAGAATCTCATAAGCCTCGGTTATTTTGACGATCAACTCTCGCGCCTCAATAGATGGGTTTAGGTCAGGATGGTATTGCTTCACCAGACTCCTGTAATTGCTTCGTATTTCCGCATGGGATGCTTCGTTGGAAACACCTAATATATCATAGTGCGTCATGGCCGATGAAATGTTGAAAAATGCATGGGGCTAAAATAATGGATTGAATAACAAGAAAAAACGAAAATGATGGATTGGCAATTTGTGGTTAGCCATTGGGTGTTGGAGTGAGAGAGTCAATACCAAAAAAACATACTGGCCAATGAGATTGTACGGATTTCGGAGATACATTTAGCAACACTAGACCATTTGAAAAAGAAGAATCTCAAAGAAATCAGCCAATAACAATCAACTTGGTTGCAAATTATGGATTGCTATTCAATATCGTTAGGTTAAGCGCCATTTCCGTGAATACAGGAATCTCATGATGTGTTCCTTTTAGTTTGGTGGGGTTCCTGCTGACGCTCTCCTTTGTTGTTGCTATCTCCAAATAAACATGCTCTCTAATATGTTTGAATCGATCTTGGAGAGTATTCCAATATCAGCAGAGCACTTTCAAGTACCTATCCTTGCTCAAGAGTAAAGACACACACTGGCTACATTTTATGCCTTTATTACCGGAATCTTATTCTGGATTTAATTCAATGTGTTTCACAAAGCATTCATCCTTGCCAATTTTAATATCATCAATAATTAAGGTATCGTTATGCCTGCCATTTTTCAATATTTCTCCAACAATCATAATTTTATAGTTGGCATCAATCGGAATCAGACCATTATAAAACACATTACCTACAGGGATTAGCGAATCTATTTTATCACAAATGATATCCAAATCGACATATTTGTGCTTTACACCTTTGATTTCCAAATAACTATCATAGTATCTGAATTCCTGATTATATACACTCTCAAATATTTTTAATGGCCTGGTTTGCCATTGAAACCGATTGGTTATGACTAATCCAAACTTACCATAATCTGATTTTAGCTTTATATCTTCATCCTCACATGCCATTGAAAATAAGCATATTATGACCATGCTCGATACTAGTATATTTTTCATAGTAAATGGCGCTAAATTATTTGCAATAGGGACAATCCGGCACACCTGGTTCTCTTATACTATTGTATGTTTGGCAGGCACCTTGCACTTCAACATCATTTAGCGACTTCCCCTCAAGACATCTTTTTGCATAAGCATACTGACAAAATGAATCTAGCTGAATGTCACCTTCAGGTCCATTATATGAACCATCACATAACCCAGTGCCATTAGAGCCGCCTCCTGATCCTCCAGTGGTAATTTCCGGAGGTCGCAGACCCTTCCAGTTTCCATTTTTACCTGGATATGTTATTCCCTCTTTCGAATAATAATAGCCACTACCGAGTTTCGTATATCCTAAATCTTTAGCGCTCTTGTTTGGCCAGAAAAAACCTTTGATGTTCGAGTTGGTTGTAGATTTTATGGTAAATTCAGTTTCCTCAGGATAAGAGTCCTGATCTTCAAATAACACTGCTTTAAAAGCAATTTGATTGAGAGATTTCTCAAACTCATAAATCTCAAGGACACCATCCTTACTCTTGCTACACCCACTAAAACTACTGAATATAATAGTAGTCAAACAAAAAGATATTATTATTTTGATTATAACGTTTTTAATCATAATCATAGGACTTAATGCATGTATTTGAGACAAAGTTATTCTATAAAATCAGGATTTATTTGTATCTATTTCAAATATATTTTATGTGAAAATATACTATGCCAAATCAGGCGATTTTGGCATTTTAGATGCGCTCTCATCTAGTCCTCATTGCAGATGATGACTCCCAAACCATTGGGTTTTTAACACCTGGCGCAGCTTAAAATACTTGAATTAACGCGTTGATTTTCGTTCATGCGAATGAAGCTTTCAAAACTTGGCTATGTTTCACCTATTCATAGCTATCAATGAGTGAAACATAGCCATGAATTAAATGGTCGTCAAAAACGTCATTCTGAGTGTTAAGGAGGTTTTCAAAGAGTAAAATGGGCCAGGAAAATCAAGGAAACGTGGTTTTTAAGTCATGAATTTTTACTTGCAATTACGACTTTTCTGCAAGTTCAAGGCACATAAAACTTGGCCGAAAAATTGTAGCTCCTCCGCGGTTAACAAAAACCAATGTTTTGATTCCTATTTTGGCAAAATTGACAAATGAATTAAAGCGCAATCAAAACCTCGTTTCTTCTGCTATATACTTTGAAAGGGGCATCATATCCTGCATAAAAAACTTTACCAGAGGCGTCATATTTGTTTTCATTGAGCCAGGAGGTTAGTTTATTTTTATATTTATTTATCTTTTCATCATTGGCATAGCCACTAAATGTGATTGATGCGAACTTGCCTCCCTCGAAGTTATCAATCATGACTGATTTGTCTTGTGGAGTTGGTAGATCAGATGAGTCGTATCCAGAAGGCATCATGAAATGCATTTCTCCTTCTTTGCTATCGCCTGACATCCATACAGGAGAAGTCATTGCTATTTGCTTTTGCTTTTCATTTCCTCCGAAAATATATCCGGCCAGCTTTTGAAAACCACGATTCGAGGCTTCTTTGTAATTTCCTTTTATAGCTGTTTTGGCAATGAGGCTTTTTCCGTAAGTACGAATTTCGATAGGGCCATCTTTAGCTAACAATGCGTATTGCTGGGTCTCCACATTATCAATTTTTTCCATGAAATAACAGTAAAATATTGCTATACCGCCTAAGACAATTGCTGTTGTAATGAGTCCTTTTATCATGATAAGTAAACAAGCAGACAGGCGCATTGTTTAATCAAATCACTTAGATGTATTTACATTTTTCTCAATAAGATCGAACAGCCCAAAGCTTCCCTCTTGCAAAGAACTTTGCATATTGCCAACTTTGAGTAAATATCAAGCTGGTTTATAAGATCCTTGTCAACTAATATTAGTAGCCTCCATGTCATCTCCACAATCAATCTTAATTCCGGCACCCCTCACTACGGCCAACCAAAAGTTGCTTTCCATATTGGGAGCCTTGCTTATGGTGTTTATATGGTCCGGGTGGATCATTCTTTCGAGGGTAGGAGTGCAGTCTAACCTATCTCCAGAAGATATCACCATTTTGAGATTCGGCACAGGGGCGTTGTTTACCCTTCCATTTGCACTTCGCTATGAATGGAAGAAACTCACATTATGGAAGGCAGTCATTGTATCGCTAGGCTGTGGTTTTCCGTATACTTTGTTTTCCTTTTATGGCTTACAAACGATCAAATCCGCAAATGCAGGAGTAATAGTTAATGGCTTGTTGCCTGTTTTTGGTGCGGTATTGGCCTTTCTTATTCTGGGAGAATCCAGTACCAGAAAGCGGATTTTTGCCATTGCCATCATCCTGACCGCCAACCTAATCATGATGGGAAATCCTACTGATTTGGGTCAAGAATGGTTTGGATGGCTTATGCTGCTAAGTGCTTCCCTTGTATTTTCTGGCTACATGTTTTTAGGCAAACGCTGGGGCTATACTGTTAAGGATGTATTGGCATTTTTGCCATTGATCAATATTGTGATTTTCATCCCCATATGGATCGCCACAGATAGTGGCATTCCCGAAACTGCTTTTGCAGCCATTCTTACACAATCTTTGTATCAGGGAGTACTGGTGAGTGTGGTCGCGTTGATGCTTACATTTTATGCCATCCAACATATTGGAGCAATGACCTTATCCATATTTTTCTCCTTTGTTCCGTTCGTCACGGCTATTCTGGCATGGTTGATTCTAGGCGAAAGCCTTTCTCTGAATGAAATCATGGCGATTGTGCTGTGTTCTGTTGGGTTGCTTATTTATGCCAAAAAGTGATTGGGTATTTGGGTACTTAGTATTGTTACACTGAGTAGTTGGTAGTTTGAAAATGGAAATTTGCACATGGAGTTTTGAAAAAGGGAATCCGTCTGTCTCTGTGTCCGTCCCTGATTTTGCATAGCTCATACATTGGGTAAAAGATGGCAAATTCCTCAAAAAAAATGCATCAATGCGCAAGTCCAACCGTGCATATGAGGCAAAACAAAACCCTGACCAGTCAAGCTAATCAGGGTTTCATTAAGATGTTTTGATATTTCTTATACCAACACCGGTTTTGGTTTGTATTGTTGTTTGATCTCCCAAATTTGATTGAGATCTTTGATCAATTGTGTCAGAACCGCTGGAGTGATCGCCTGCTTGGGATCATCACCAATTCCTTTGCTTGGCAAGCAATGAGTCTCGATAATGACACCATCTGCACCGTAAGCCATGGCAGCCATGGCAGCAGAAGGAATGTACTTGGCACGTCCAACAGAATGCGAAGGATCGACAATTACAGGTGCCCAGGTTTTTTCTTTTAATAGCTGAGTGATTGACTCATCTGGATGGTTTCTGTAACCGTCCATCGTAGGTGATGTCCCTCTAGGGCAAAGCATTATATCAGGATTACCTGCTGCGGCGATGTATTCAGAAGCAGCGATGAACTCGTTGATCGGCCCCATACCGATTGATCTTTTCAATAAAACAGCGATCTTTTTATCAGCTGTCATTTCACCAATCTTTCTAAGAAGGGAGTAGTTAAGTGCATTTCTGGCGCCAACCTGGAGTACGTCTACGCCCGCTTCAACCGCAATTCTTAGCTGATGCTCATCCATTACTTCGGTATCTACTGGAAGCCCAGTTTCATTACGTGCATCGATCAATATTTTCATGGAAGCGTCATCTCCCTGGAATGCATAAGGCATTGTTCGGGGTTTCCAAACACCACCTCTCAGGGCGTGTGCACCAGCTTCTTTCACTGCATGAGCAGTTTCAATAAATAGCTGTGGATTTTTAGGGTCAATGGTACAATGACCCGCTATGATGAACGGACTTTCACCCAAAATGTGATTTCCAATTTTGATTTTGTGATGAGCGAGTTCAGACTTCAGATCCATCAACTTGAATGGCGAATCAATGGCGTCAAAACGATCAACATAATCCAAACCCATTATCCTATTGATCATGATCGTTTCTCTTTCTTCACCGAGCACGGCATAGATAGATCTGTGATGACCATCGATAGGTTGGATTTTGCAGTTGTATTCCTCTACAATAGATGATACTTCTTTTAGCTGCTCTGGCGTTAATTTTGATTCCTTAGGAATGATCATTACCCTCTTATTTTAAAATAGTCTGCAAAGGTAGGTTTTGAATCCGTGGAACCAAACAAGATTTCTAAAAAAAGGGTTTATTGTTCCTATTTTTGTTGCAATCATTTGTGAATGTTAAACTTTTCAGTAAAATGTTCTGTTTACGATATTCGCTAACAGGGAAAACCAAAAAAAATGAAAATCAAAATAGGATTCAAAGCAGACAAAGAATATTTCTGTACCAACGAAAGTGGCAACAGGATTGAAGTAGACATGCTGGATGCATCAGAAAAAAAAGCCATGTCGCCCATGCAGTTATTGCTTTCGGGATTGATCTCCTGTGCAGCTGTGGACATAGTACAGATGGTCAAGAAACGCAGGAAAACCTTGTTTGATTTTTATGGTGAGGTGGATGGCACGAGGAGAGACGAGATTCCAAAGAAATTTACCGACATCAATATCAAATACACTTTTGTATCACCGGATTTGACGGATGCAGAGGCGGAGCGGATTGTTGGCTTGGCTGTTGAAAAATATTGTTCTGTAGCCTCATCTTTAGATTCCGCAATTAAAATGACGCATAGTTTCGAGGTAATTCCAGGTTAATTGGAATCAGACAAGATCTGTTTATACACAAAAAAGCCTTCCATTTAAGAAGGCTTCAGTTGATCAAAATACTTTGTCGTTTATCCTTAAGCAAGCTTAACATTAACTGCATTTAATCCTTTTTTACCTTCTTGAAGATCGAAGGTCACATCATCGTCTTGTCTGATCTCATCTATCAAACCTGAAACGTGTACGAAATACTCTTTTTCTGTTGAATCATCTTTAATAAAACCAAATCCCTTGGCATCATTATAGAATTTTACTTTCCCTTTGTTCATAGTACTTTATTGTAAGTATGTAATATACAAAAGCGGAAAAATATTTTCTGGATTTAAAACCCCACTCTTCACATAAATAAAAAAGTTTGGAACGGTGTTTGGTTTAGGCCAATAAACAAATTGAAACTTTATGAAAACTTCCATCTCTATATTCCTACTTTCTAGTCTTATGTTTTCCTGTTCTGAAACGATCATCGGTCCGGTAGGGCCAAGAGGAGATGATGGACCAATTGGCCCGCAAGGTGCGCAAGGTGAAAATGGTTATGTATTTGAATATGAAAACATTGATTTTACAAGTAGCAATAATTACGAAGTATTCTTAACCTATCCATCGGATTTTGAAGGATTGGAATCTGACGTTGCTATAGTTTATCTATTGTGGGATGTTCAGGAAGTGGATGGGCAGTCAGTTGATATCTGGAGACCACTAGCGCAACAGATTCTATTTACCGATGGCATTTTGCAATACAATTTTGATTTTTCGAAGAACGATGTGAGATTGTTTTTGGCTGCTAATTTTTCACTTGATGAGCTAATAGCCATAGATACCGACGGGTGGGTGGCCAGAGTGGTAGTAGTTCCGGGCACGTTTTGGGGTTCTGGTAGAGTAGCGGTGAATGATTACGATGAGGTGAAATCCATACTTGGCTTGCCAGAATTGGCTACCGAAAGAAAAGGAAACTACTCCCGAAGAAACTAAGGTTTAAAATTTGAATGATGAAAAGCGTGCATGATAGTATAATCATGCACGCTTTTTTTATATCTCACAGATCAAATTGGCCTCCAAAACTATTTTCTGAATTTTACTATTTGGATATCCTAGCTTGTCCAAAACGGAGAAGTTTTCGCACAGGGATTTTGTGACTATGATTCCCTCGGCTATCAATAGGCCTTTGTCCCTTTTTGATAAAGTCTGAAGAGTGGTGACAGGGTAGAGCATTTGCTCATTGACGCGTTTTTTCAGGCTGGCATGATCAGGATAGTCCCAACTGATCATTTGCAATCCAGCACACTGCCCATAAGCGATCGCATCTGTCGTGAACTTCGAATTAGTCACCAAACAGCCTTGCATTTGTTTGCCAGAATATTGAGCCATATCCTGCCACATATCCTTCAGATCTAGAAACCGTGAGTTGATATAAAGTGGCACTTTCACATCTGATTTATATCCCGGTTTGTTGTGAAATTTGCATTCCATCATTAATAGTTGGTGCTCTTTTTCAGCAAGCACATCTACTTCATGCGAGACACATTTGCCCTGAAGAGTTAATCCGACCTGTGTTTTATACCCTTCACCTTTCATAATCTCCGCCACAAAAAGTTCAAATGGGTATCCGGTAGGCCCTAGCTCTTGAATGGCATGCTTCAGGCGATAGCGTGACGCATGAATGTATTCATTCTTGCGCAGTAAGGCATGTGCAGACTTGTAGATTTCACTGGTGCGGATGCCATCGTAAAGCTTGGGTCTTATGATGGCGATGACGTGTTCCGCCAAATCCGGATTAGCACCCGCATTGTGCAAGCTGCTTCTCAGTTTATCCTCGGAGTAATTATCGTATTCACCAGAGTTTTTGCGAATTTTTATGGGGCTAGTCACGTTTATTGGTGGTCAGTTTTCATCGTTTTCATGAGCACCATCCTGACAACACTTTGGTAGGTTTGTATACGCAGCGGAATCACGCGGAATATCATCGGCATGATACCCAGTAAGTGCAACTCGCTTTCGGATTAGCTCAGAACTTGTCTTCTTGTCGTTGTACATCACCGTCAGTAGTTTGGTGTCCAAGTCCAACGAAGCACTTTTAACACCTTTTTCAAAAGCCATTTCTTTCTCAATGGCGAACTGACACATTTCACAAATGGCAGATGTTTTGATTTCAATTTTTTGAATTTTTTCATCTTGAGCTGCTGCTTTAAAAGTGAGCATTAAAATGAAGGAGGAGATCAATAGCTTATGCATATTATATATTTTAAAGATTCTTATTTGATTTTATATCTAAGTCCAAAATAGACCATTCGCCCTGCCACCGGGCCCCATACAATCGACCCGTCAAATTCATTTCCAAACGGATTGGTAGGATCAATGATCGGGTTTTTCTGTCTGAAATCTAGCAAGTTTTCACTACCCAAATACACATTTCCCCATCGAAAGTTGCGACTCACTTGCGCATTTACATTGGTGAAATCTGGAGAATTGTCTGGTCTTTGCAATCCAATTGGTTTTTCCTGAGTATTGGGCAAACGTTTTTTGTCATACCACTGAATGGTCATATCTGCTTGCCAGATTTCGAACTTTGATGAATAGGAAATATTCCAAAAGGTTCTGTTTTTGGAAATGAAAGGAACAGACATTAGTTGGTCATTGATCGTAGATTTTACATCATAGTACTTGTATGCCGCTTTGGTGGACCATTGATCATTGATCGAGCTTCCGACTTCAATTTGGTAGCTGTTCGCATAAGATTTTCCGTCCAGATTGTAAAACCGAACTTCAGATGGATTTTGATCCATATCTGTGATTACTTGATTTTGGAATGCCGTGTGAAAATAGTCCAGAATCACATTCATTTTTTGTTTACCAATGGAAATTTCTTTGACAAAACTCCCACCAAAATTCCAAGATTCTTCGGGTTTGAGTTTTTCCTCTACTATCAGCTTTCTCGATGAAACAAAAGCTTGATTGTTTTCCATGATTATATTAGATGTGCGGTAACCCTTTCCGGCGGAAAGTCGCAAGGTACCTTCGGGAATGATTTCGTATCTGATATGAATCCGTGGTGTTACGTAAAGTCCATAAAGATTGTGAATGTCCGTTCTGATGCCACTTACAAGTGTTAGTTTTTCATTGGGCAGGTAAGTGTATTCGAAAAATGCCCCGGGCACTACTTCTGTTCTGGCAAAAGCCGAATCAGCGAATACCTCATCGTAATCATCTATTATTAAACTTAAACCAGTTTTATACTGGTGAAAGGTGTTACCGATTATATTTTGATGGATCAGGTTGGTATAAAGTGTTTTTTCTTTTCCCAGATACGCATTTCGGCCAAAATCTGATTTTTGTTCTTGATAGGAACCGGAATATATAAATCCCCAGCCTTTATAAGGTGCTTCTGGAAAAAGAAACCCAACTTTTCCGAAGACTTCTGCTCTTGAAGCCTTGTTGTAAAATCCGTAAAGCGGCGAAATGGATGCATCATCATTGAAATCAAATCCGTTTTGGCCACCTGCTTTCTCATCCATCATATAGTTGAAGCCAATCTGAGATTCCATGCGCTCACCCCGATATTTGTAGCGATTCAGAATGTTGATTTGTCGGCCTTTTGGTAAATCCATGTAGCCGTCTTTGTTGCGATCAATCTCATTGCTGAAATAGTTGCCATGAGTAAGCAATGCGCCGGACCACTTTTCATTGATTTTATAGGCCGTGTTGGCACTCAACTCCATGCGACCAAAGGAGTTACCGTAGCTGTTCAGATAAATCTTTTCACTCTGTTCTGGCTTTTTAAACTCAATATTTATTTGTCCGGTCATGGATTCATAACCATTCACTACTGTCCCAGCCCCTTTGCCCACATCGATAGATTGAATCCATGTGCCGGGAATGTAGTTTAATCCTTGTCGGGAGCTTAATCCTCTCACATGAGGCATGTTTTCCCGATTGATTAAGGTGTATTTTCCATCTAAACCAAGCATACGAATGGTTTTAGTTCCGGTGATCGCATCAGTGAAAGATACGTCCACAGATGCATTTGTTTCAAAGCTTTCTGAAAGGTTACAACATGCGGCTTTCAGTAACTCTTTTTCAGTAATGACCTCCGCGTGAATCGGATCCATCTTATCCATAAAAGTGGATGAAGATTTGATGACCACAGCATTTAGCTCACTATCGTTTTCTTTTAAGTGAACCATCAAAGGGCCTGGGGCTAATGTTATAGTGTCGGACAGATAACCAACAAAGCTGACGATGGCCGTTAATTCTGGGGGATCTATAAGATTGAAAATTCCGTTGGTGTCGGAAGTTGTGCCGGTTTGTGACTGTGGAAGGACGATAGTAGCACCGATCAAAGGCTGGTGATCCTCATCCATCACACGACCTGTATAAGTCTGGGCCATTGTGGGCTGAACGAAAAGCCAAAGCAAAATGACTGGAAATAAGGAATATTTCATATTTCAGGTAATTAAAAATTGAATAAAATGTGAGTATAAGTAAAGCCTACTCACATTTAAATTCTAAAAACCTGATTTAATATAATGATGGAATTGTTCTGAAAGGACTGGTCTGGCGGAGGTCTTATACTAGTGGCTGATGCAAAATAGTTATTAAACGATATATCAGCAATTGATGGAATTACTCCGGTAGGCGAAGGACTTATGTTGAAATTTATTATGGATTTGGGAATGGCAATACCTTGATGATCAGTCGAAAATGTTTGCACTTTAAGACTGCAACAATTCATGCCGAAGGATGTTTCATTAGACCCTGCTTGATCACAAGCACAATGATTAACTCTGAAAACTCTTGTTGTCGATTTGTTAAAAAGATTACAGGTATGTGTATATACCGGCACATAAAGCATACTTGAGAGTAATGCGAGTACTAGATAATATGACGTTAGTTTTTTTGCCATTAGGCTGGTAAACGTTGATTACCCAGTCGAAGGTTTTATAGAATTGGTTTTAACTTTTATAAGATTTGCTATTAGGCAGAAGAAACACCTCTAAAAGCGCGTACAGCAAACCATGCGGAAACGACGAACCAGATTAAAATGAAGATAACTATATAGTTGTCAATACCTCCAATGTATTTGTTTCCAGTGGCTTTCTTTAAAACCACCTGAGAAATTTGGTTGTGCTGAAGCAGTACTGAGTCTGTTTCAAAACCATAAAAACTAAATATTAGACTGGCATTTGGCTCATTCAAAGTAAGTATGAAGCTACCATCAATGTTGGTGGTTGTTCCATTTCTTGATCCCACCTCCATCACTTTTGCGCCAATAACTGGTTGGTTTTCTTGATCGACAACAAATCCGGAAACAGTTTGTGCATAGGTCGAAAATGTTGTCAAAATAATTAAAAATGCGAAAATAATCTTCATATCAGATATAGGGCTTTACGCGGCTAGTGCATTACTATTCGGAAAGATAAATAATTTCCAATCTTTATCCCTTAATTTTTGATTTATCCGTCAATTCTTGATTCATATAAGTTAAAAACTCCTGATCAATGAGAGTGGACTGCTCGGGTGAAAAGAGTCCTGGCTCTTTTAGAAAATAGGAAATATATCTGATAAATTCCGGGTCAAAGTCTAACGACCTCATCTGATTTAAATTTGTCAAAACAAAACACTTATCTATTTCCAGATGATTTGAAATAGGAAGCCATTCAGGTAAATAATACTCTATGCATATTCGGAGGAACCTGATTTCAAGATTTGTGGGCTCATTTTCAACTGCGGAATTGATGAGCTCCTCGAAATTTTTGATGCAAATATATTTATCAATAGGATTCCATGCTTGTTGTGCCATTAGCGCCTGTCCCATTGCTTTGTAGGCTACAATTATAGGCTCTGTGGCCGGCAATGTGTTGATATATTCATGGAAATCATCAATTTTAGATTCTTCCAAAACAGCCTGGTGAAAGGATTTTCTAACGAAATTGATATCGTTGGCACTGATCTCAAAAACTGAAATTCCTAAGATGAAGAAGATGAGTATAAATTTCATGTGTATGTATTTGTCTTTTAATGGCCACATGGAAATCGCTTTAGTAACATTCATCCGTTCCACGTCGGCTCGGTTGGTGTTTGTTACAATCATGCTTCTTTCATAGAAAAAACAAAGCGCAAATATCAACGAGTTTCCAGACATTTTGATTCTTTTTTTTGAAGTTCATTTTTCATTTTTACTGGAAGTATTGAATATGCTTTATTTGCAATTCTATTTTGCATTCGTAGTTCAACTGGGCGGTTCGCCGCTCCGATAGAATACCAGATTTCGGCTGTGGGGATTTAGGGCGGTTCGCCGTTACGATCGAATCGTTCTGAGCGCACGTAAGCAGCTCGGTTGGTATTTTTATAAAATGGTTCTGGGTTGAATCAGACAGCATCGGGTGAGGCATTTGATAGCTGAAGCTTCATAGAAAGTATCCAAGGATTTAATATTTTTCAATCAAATAATTTGTGACTATTCAGGTAGCGAAAGTGTGCTCTCAGTGCCCGCAGGTACTTATCTTTTATAGCCACGGGTTTATACCCGTGGCTATAAAAAGTACAATTGGCATGTTTTGGCGCTATTTTTGACTTTTACAGGCAAAAATCATGATAAAACTTTAACATCATCAAGAATTAGCACCTCAGCGGTTACAATAATTTTAGTTCGGTGATTTTTTTTTTGGAATAAGAATCAGATCATATCCAAGGAATAAGAAGCCAGATCATATCCAAGTTATCAAAGCACCTTACTTATATTTGCGGATTGAAAAAATGCATTCGTAGTTCAACTGGGCGGTTCGCCGCTGCGATAGAATACCAGATTTCGGCTCTGGGGGTTGAGGGCGGTTCGCCGTTGCGATCGAATCGTTCTGAGCGCACATAAGCAGCTTGGTTAGTATTTTATAAAATGGTTCTGGGTTGAATCAGACAGCATCGGGTGAGGCATTTGATTGCTGAAGCTTCATAGAAAGCATCCAAGGATTTTATATTTTTCTAATCTAATAATTTTAGTTCGATGATTTTTTTGGAATAAGAAGCCAGATCATATCCAAGTTATCAAAGCACCTTACTTATATTTGCGGATTGAAAAAATGCATTCGTAGTTCAACTGGATAGAATACCAGATTTCGGCTCTGGGGGTTGAGGGTTCGAATCCTTCCGAGTGCACAATTTTGAAATAAAAAAACCTGTCTATATTCAATAGATAGGTTTTTTTTTAATACATGAGTTATCACTCAAGTTGCTCTTTCCGCTTAAAAACTTGAATAGTTACCCGGCAGAGACATTCTTCAGATAATTAACCAGATATGATTTTTTTTTAAAAATTGTTGGGTAAAGACTATCCGGCTGCAACTCTTCTTCTCAAAACTACTACAGCAATATACCGTTAGTTTTAAAAAAATTCTTAGATCTAATACGTCCATGAGTTGATAGTGGAAATTGTGCTCGGGAATCCAATCAGCTAAGTAGAAAGAGATGAAAATTTTGGATCATAGAATTGATGTTGCGGATGGATAGTTCTGGTCATATGGATTATTTGTAGAATAGGAATGATAAATGGTAATTTTATGGAACAATCAATGTTCATTGTTCCATAAAATTACCAGATTGATGTAATGAAATAAGAGTTACGAATCAAAAGACACACCTGTGCATTTTAACCATCTTCGATTTCAAGCATTAAGGTGTTCTGATTGTATTAAATATGCAGAACCAAAAACCCAAAAGTGAAGCTGTTACTTAAATGACAAATGCGAAAATTTTAAAAGTAGACGAGTCAGATAATGTGCTTGTAGCATTATTTGATTTAGCCCCTGGTGAAGTTCGCTACAATGATTTGACAATAAATCTCTCTGCTCCCATTCCTCAAAAACATAAGTTTTTGACAATGGATTTAAAAGCAGGTGAAAAAGTGATTATGTATGGTGTGCCTGTGGGTACAATCAATACGGACCTGTCTGCTGGCACACAAATTACCATCGAAAATGTGACGCATTTTGCAGACCCCATTTCATTGGAAAATTGGTCTTCGTATGCATGGGAACCTTTGGATGTATCACAGTGGAAGGATAAGACTTTTCAAGGATATCACCGCGAAGACGGCAAAGTAGGCACAGCCAATTACTGGCTCTTTGTCCCGCTTGTTTTTTGCGAAAATAGAAACCTCAAAATCATAGAAGAAGCGCTCACCAAAGGGCTGGGATACCACAAACCCAATAAGCACGAGGAATATGTGAGGCATAAAATTTCTTCTGAGTCTACTTTCAAAACATCGGGAAAGCAGGAGCGAGTCTTTGAAAATGTTGATGGGATCAAGTTTTTGTACCATCATGGAGGTTGCGGTGGCACACGTCAGGATTCTGAGGCACTACTGCGGTTATTGGCTGGATATGTCAATCATCCTAATGTAGCAGGAGCCACTGTGCTCAGCCTTGGTTGTCAGCATGCGCAAATCAGTTGGTTTCAGGAGATTCAGGATGAATTGTACCCTCAAGTTAAAAAACCTGTAATCTATTTGGAACAACAGAAAATCCTCTCAGAAGAAAAACTGATCACAGAAGCTATTGATCAAACGATGGAAGCTTTGATCAAGGCAAATAAGATAGAAAGAAAACCAGCAAGTCTATCCAAACTCGTTGTGGGCTTAGAATGTGGAGGCTCAGATGGTTTTTCTGGAATTTCTGCCAATCCCGCAGTGGGATATGCTTCTGATCTTATTGCCTCACTGGGTGGAGCTACCATTTTAAGTGAATTTCCAGAGCTCAATGGAGTGGAGCAGAACATTATTGATAGATGTGTATCTACCGAAGTGGCAGAGAAGTTTGTGCGTATTCAGCGGGCTTATGAAGCCAAAGCCAAATCAGTAGGATCAGGTTTTGATATGAATCCATCTCCGGGGAATATTAAAGACGGCCTGATCACCGATGCAATCAAATCAGCTGGAGCAGCTAAAAAGGGAGGTAAATCTTTTGTGGTAGATATATTAGATTATACTGAGCCTTTGACCAAAGCAGGATTGAATTTGCTGTGTACACCTGGCAATGATGTGGAATCTACGACAGGTCTGGCAGGGTCAGGAGCCAACATTATCCTTTTCACAACAGGGCTGGGTACACCTACGGGCAACCCAATTACACCAGTCATCAAAATCTCAAGCAATACCAGCCTTTTCGAAAGGATGAATGGCATCATAGATATAGATGCTGGCGCGATCACACGTGGGGAGAGAACTATCGAAGAAGTAGGAGAAAATTTATTAGAAAAAATAATTGCTGTGGCAAGTGGAGAAGAAACCAAAGCCATGCAGCTTGAACAAAATGACTTTATTCCTTGGAAAAGAGGTGTATCACTATGAGTAAAATATTTGATTTAACAGGTAAAAGGGCCATCGTAACTGGTGGTGGAAGTGGCATAGGTAGAGCTATTGCAATAGCTCTCGCGGGAAATGGTGCTGACGTGGCAATATTTGATTTAGATGTAGAAAATGCATCGAAGGTAGTGGCCGAAATAGAAGCCTCTGGAGGCAAATGTCAGGCATTTAAATGCAATGTAGCAGACACTGAAAGTGTCGTTACTTCTTTCAATGAGTCCATGGAAGGAAAGTCGCTGGATATCTTAGTAAACAATGCAGGTATTGCCCATGTAGGAAATATAGGTAATACTACGGGAGAAGATTTAGATAGAATTTACAGCGTGAACGTAAAAGGCGTTTTCAATTGTCTCAAATCAGGCCTTGAATACATGAAGGTAAAAGGTGGATGTATCATCAACATGTGTTCGATAGTTGCTCACGTGGGGGTCACGGATCGTTTTGCTTATTCTATGAGTAAAGGAGCCGTCCATGCCATGACATTATCCACAGCAAAAGACTATCTCAAACACAACATTCGATGCAACAGTATTTCACCAGGTAGGGTACATACACCGTTTGTAGATGGCTTTCTTGCCAAAAACTATCCTGGAAATGAGAAGGAAATGTTTGATACGCTATCTAAAACACAACCTATTGGCCGTATGGGCAAACCAGAGGAAATAGGAGCCATGGTGCTTTACTTATGCTCAGATGAAGCTTCTTTTATTACTGGTACAGATTTCCCTATAGATGGCGGATTTATTACTTTGAACAATTAATACAGAAAAACGAAATTATGAAACTAATAAGATTTGGAGCAGCTGGAACAGAGCAGCCAGGAGTTGAATTGGACGGAATCAGATATGATGTAAGTGATTTAGTCACTGATTACAATGAAGATTTTTTTGCAGCAGATGGGATCGAAAAATTGAAAACATCTTTCGATGCAGCTAAGGCACCAAAAGTAGCTGCAGACATTCGCTTAGGAGAACCAGTCAAAAGACCTGGAAAGATCATTTGTATTGGTCTTAACTACAGGAAACATGCAGCAGAAAGTGGCATGGCTGAGCCAGCAGAACCTGTTGTTTTTTTTAAGGCTACTTCTGCCATCATAGGACCCAATGATACCATCGTGATACCAAAAAACAGCAAAAAAACTGACTGGGAGGTAGAACTGGCTGTGGTTATTGGCAAGCGAGCCAATTACATCACTGAAGCAGGAGCATTGGATTATGTAGCTGGATACGTACTTCACAACGACGTGAGCGAGCGTGAATTTCAGATAGAGCGGGGAGGCCAATGGGTGAAAGGAAAGAGTTGCGATACATTCGCTCCACTAGGACCGTATTTGGTAACTAAAGATGAAGTTGCTGATCCTAACAATCTGAGATTGTGGCTGACCCTGAATGGTAAGAAAATGCAGGATGGTAGTACGAACGATTTCATTTTCAATGTACAACACGTGGTGTCTTATCTATCACAATTCATGAGCTTAATGCCTGGGGATATTATTTCTACAGGTACTCCAGAAGGAGTTGGTTTCGGACATAAGCCTCCATTTTATCTCAAAGACGGTGATGTAATCGAATTAGGAATTGACGGGCTTGGAAGCTCAAGACAAGAAGTAAAAGCTTACGCTGAATGAACATAGACGCACATCAGCATTTTTGGCAATATGATCCTATCAGTGATGCGTGGATCAATGATGATATGAAAGAAATCCATATCGGCTTTGGAACCAAAAGACAGATAAGAAACAACTTGAGATTTGCCCTACTTTATCATATGCAGTTAAATGTAGTTTAACCCCAATACATGAAGGAGCCAAATTGAACCTTTGTCTTTCTCTTCAGGAATTAAGAGTGAAAAAGGCGAATATGGCAAAGTGGGATTAGTTACAAATAATCAAAAAACATAAAATGAAAAATCAAATCAAATCCATACTTATCTGTTTCGCAATAATCATATCTTTTGGATCAGCTTTTAGCCAGAAGAAATCGGCTAATATCGATGTGTTGATTGTAGATGGTTTTAGCAACCACGATTGGAAGCAGACCACTTTTCTCGTGAAGAATATACTTGAAGAAACCGGACTATTTAATGTCAGCGTTTCTACTGCGCCATCTGAACCGAAAGTCAATGAGTGGGATGAATGGAACCCTAAATTCAGCAAATATGATGTGATCATTCAGAATACAAATAACTCAAATAAGAAGGAGATTCGATGGCCAAGGGAAGTTGAGAAAAGTCTGGAGAAGTATGTGAAATCTGGAGGTGGTCTGTATATCCTTCATTCAGCCAATAATGCTTTTCTTGATTGGCCAGCGTACAATCTGATGATGGGGCCTGGATGGAGGTCTGTGGATCAAGGAACGGCAATTCAAGTTGGAGAGGATGGTAGTCTTATAAAAATTCCCAGTGGAGTAGGCAAGGGGACTTATCATGGGCCAAGAAATGACGAATTGGTCAATATTCTCACTGATCACCCGATAAACCAAGGTTTTCCAAAATCTTGGAAAACGGCAAATATGGAGCTTTATAAATACGTGCGTGGTTCTGTGGAAAACATGACCGTGTTATCCTATACTACTGAAAAGGAAACAAATATCAACTGGCCTGTAGAGTGGATAGTGACATATGGCAAGGGACGAGTTTACAATTCTACCATGGGTCATTTATGGAAAGGAGATACTTATCCGTTAGGCTTTCGTTGTATCGGATTTCAAACCACATTGATTCGTACTACCGAATGGCTAGCCACAGGAAAGGTATTGTTTCCTGTACCTGATGATTTTCCAACGACTACTGAAATAAGCCTGGCCGATGAATTATTAGACTAGGAATAGGAATGAGAAATCATACTGGTGATTTGATTAGACCGAAAGGCGCCAATTATGATTGGTTCTGCGATGAAGAAACAAAGACCCACTTACACCCAAAAGATGGAGGGAAACCCGAAGCAGTTAAAGAAAAGAGAGATTGGATTCATTTAGCCGCACACACCACCAATTACAATGGTGACAATGATCAATGGAATGTTTGCGAAATTATTGTGATGGGAGATTAATACGCTATCCATAAGTTGAATGGTGATATTGTGAACCTGGCTTTAAATTTAACCCCTGGGAAGGAATTTTTGGCTTCCAGTCCCAAACTGCGGAAATCTACTATCGAAATATTGAGATCAAGGAATTTGATAAAGTGATTCCAATAAAGAAATTCTTAAAACAATAAACAGATGTCAGTAGTATCAAAAGGTTCAATATGGTCTGGGTTATTCCTATTGACCTTTGTTTTACAGCAGGCAATCTGCCAGTCGTTTGACGGATATGAGTGGCAAATGATAAGTTGCACTGGCGAGCCAATGGCTCGCCACGAAGCGGCATTTATTGAATTGGATGGAAAATTTTATCTAGTAGGCGGTCGTCGAATACAGGAAGTTTCCATATTTGAGCCAGCCGATAATTCGTGGAAATCAGGAGCTAAACCACCAGTAGAAATTCATCACTTTCAAGGATTTTCTTACGAAGGAAATATTTACGCCGTAGGGGCACATACTGGCCGATATCCCCACGAGACCCCATTGGCACAAGCCTATGTCTACAATCCTGCCACGGATATTTGGACAGTGGGTTTCGATATGCCAATTGGCAGGCTTAGGGCCTCTACCACTGCCAGCGTTTACAAAGACAAACTCTACATCACTGGTGGGATCATAGATGGTCATTGGGATGGCCATGTGAGATGGTTTGATTCCTATGATTTCAAAACTGGGAAATGGGAAACCCTACCAGATGCTCCGCGCGCAAGAGATCACGCCACATCTATGATTTGCAATGATAAATTATACATGATGGGTGGTCGAGTCTCATCCGGATTCATTGGGAAAATGTTTGAGTTGACTATACCAGAAGTGGATGTCTTTGATTTCAAAACAGGTACATGGAGTACTTTGAAAGTTCCAGTACCCACTCAGCGGGTGGGCTGCACAGCTATTTTTGCATAGAGGACAAAATTCTGTTTACCGGAGGGGAGAGTATTGCCCAGCAATCAGCTCATAGCGAGGTAGATTACTTTGATACTAAAACCGAAATTTGGAGCATACTGCCCTCAATGCTTCAAGGTCATCATGGCACACAGCTTATTTACTTTGATCAAAAACTCTATATCGCCTCTGGCTGTAGTCAAAGAGGCTGTAGCTCGGAATTAAAAACCATTGAGTGTTTTTTTGACAAAAGTGTCAAATGAAAAAACGCTACTAAAAACCGATTTGTATTTTTTAATAAAAAAATCGGGCGTTTTTCACTTCTTAATAAACTTGCTGGATGACGTTTTGTTCTCCGTTTGTATGATCAATGTGTAAATGCCCGAGGGCCAGTTATGAACAGCGACTTTGATTTGATCGGAATTGGCTTTTTCCTGTTTCAAAACTGTTTGACCCTGCACATTTACCACAGTTATACTGTAGTTTTCTGCTGGTGCTAAATTGATGACAAGATAATCGTGTGCGGGGTTGGGATATAACAAAATCTTCTGCTTGTGATATATTTCGCTCGTCCCCAACACCGTACCTTCGAAGTATTGTAGTGCAAAATCATAAGCCTGTGGCCCCAGCTCCAGTCCTATCAAGCGTCCAGGGATATCATCTGCAGGCGGATGAATGCCACCCCAGATTCGGGACAAACTACATTGATCAGAGGCATCCCGGTAGGTGGCCCATTGTAAGGTAATATCTACGCTTGGCCCGTCTTCAAACACTAAAAATTCATCTTTTGGAGCATCGAATTCCCCCATTCCTCCAGGAAAAAAGGCATCCCCGGTAAGCAGCGTAAATACTTCGGCGGCTGTTCGGGAATAGGTGGAATGTCCTGAAATATAACCTGAAAAAGGAGGTGTAACAAATGTAGGACGCTGATAAGGCCACCAATTCTCCGCAAGAATCCAATCTACGCCTGCTTCATCACGATAAGGATCATCGATGTAATCCGGTCCCTTCCAGGCTTTTAGTTTTATTTTACCAAGATGTTGATTTTCATCCCCAACGAGAGCGTCATTTTCTTCAACCTGCTCGATAAACTCTGGTATAAGTCGAATCCCATTTTTATCATAATTTCGTCCATTTGGATCAGAACATTGCCCTTGATCGCTCATGTAGCGAATGGCCGATATTGGCCTTAGATAATCGTAATATCCTTTGATCCCCCAAGCCACTACTGCGGCATCATGCATGGCACCACCGAGCATAAAATAGGCCTTCACATCCCATTCCAAATCGTCAACTATCACACCTTCTCCTGATATTTTTTTCACCAGCATGGGGTGGTCCGACACATAATTTAACAAAGTAAACCAATGGCCAGGTGGTGTTTCAGAATCGGGCCCATCTGCCCAAAATTCAGCCAAAACGCGTGCATAGTCACCACGAGGCACTATTTGAGGATCATATGGTTCGTTGGTAACCGGATTTAATGTGTGCCCAGAGCTGTGATCACCTCCATTTTCGAGATCATAGAATTCGGAATATTTGTCAAAATTGGCAGGATACGATTTTATGTTACCAATGGCACCAGGAGAAATATCCCACATGACACCATCGTTAGGATCGAGATGCGCAGACCAGGCGGATACCAATGAAAATGTCCAGCGATATTGTTCGGTTGAGGGGCCTTGGTTTAACGGATCGAACTTTGGCGGACTGCCTGGATCCATGTAAACCCAATAGTCATTTCCATCTCTATTGTATATGGTTAGTTCTTTTTCCGTAAGTGAAAAGGGCTGGACTGCACCCCATTCGGGACTTAAAAAAGGCGATCCCCCACCTATAATTAAATTCCCACTTTGATCAATATACACATCCAAAATAATGGGCTGCCATCTATTAGGGTCCGCAATATCGGGGTTGCCAGGGAAATCAGGCAAAATGGGTTCATTCACTGGTTCATAGAACCTATTGACATATTCATTGGCTTCATTGGAGCCATCCTGAAGACCATATTGAATCATATTGTCCGCCATGTAATTGCCCAGAGCCGCCGCACTTCCATGTGAATAATCGAGTGAGGTAAATGATTTATCCAAGCCAAGTTCCAGCATTAAATCATCGAATATTTTCTGGGTAGTTTCCTGACTAGGAGATTTTTGAAACCGGTGCGAAAGCAATCGATGCATGGCATAACTAATGGCTTTCTCTCGATTATCATCACCGACTGGTTCGAAACCCTCGAATGGGGTATAAAAACCATGCACTGTTTTTCCAAGCATATAAGGCTGGGCAGTGGGATCAAAAATTGCCCATATGTCGTACATGACCACAGAAGAATGAAATAGGTTTCTTGCGTGGACTGTTGGTCTGGCAAAGTCCTTACGAATAGCTTCAAGTAAAGCATCATTCCATTTTCTGGCTGTAGAATGCTGCCCAAATACGCAGGCCACTCCCAAAGCGGAAATAAGACCAAAAAATAACAAAATTCGCTTCAAATTCATGGGTTAAGGTTTATGAAAATATAAGTCTGGAAACCATTTTCACTTCTAATTTTGCATCCATAACACGAACAATATATAAGCCTGGGTCAATAGGTGGACGATTCAATTGAACCCTGTTTTGTACTAAATATTGAGTAAAGACTAGCTTTCCATTTAAGTCTATCAATTGTACCTGCATTCCATCTTCAAATTTATCCCCCTCTTTTTGGTGCTCCCACTTTTCTCTTCACTCTAATTGAAAAAATGCTTAAATCTTTTTGGCGTCAATCCCCAATTAAAGCTCCGCTACTTCACATTCTGCCTGAGTATTTGCCATTGGATTTATATTTTGGCGCCTTCAAATTATTTCGCGTGCATTATTGAAGGCTATTAATGCGAATTGCCTTTTTTTAAACATCCATCAGAAAGGTCACTAAGTTCGTCTCTCTTTCTATTTTTAGTTTTTTCCTTAGTCGATACCTGCTAATTTCTACTCCACGAACCGAGATATTGAGTAGCTGTGCTACGTCCTTTGAAGTGAGGTTCATTCTAAGATAAGCAGCAAGCTTGGTTTCCTGCGGTGTGAGCTCGGGATATTGGGCTTTCAATTTTTTCAAAAAATCACCATGCACTTGATCGAAGTGAATAGTGAATTGATCCCAATCCCTGTCTTCTGAAATATTGCGATCTATACTTTTTACAATTTTCTTTACTTCATCGGGTTTTGAGCCTATACCTTTTGTGAGCGCTTCTAACTTCGATTTAATATCGAGCATGACTACATTTTTGTTGAGCAGATGCATGGTGGATGTTGCCAGCTCCTTGTTTTTAAATTCAACATCCGATCGTAATTTTTCATTCCTCAACTGGGTTATCCTTGCTTCAGATTCTTTGGCTACATTTTCCAATTCCAAATCTTTCTGATGAATGACTCGTTGCTGCTTCACGGCCATCTTCTTTTTGTCATATTTGTGTTTAGAATCAAGCCAAATCATGGCCATACTAAATAGGATAATAACGATCAGAAAATAGGCTCCAAAAACCAATTTGGTTAGATACCATGGCCGTTTGATTTGGAAGGTATAAGTACATACACTGCTCAAATCACCATATATATTTTTGGCGCGGGCAGTGAAGATATATTCACCATAGCCCAGATTGGTGTATTCTTTGGAGTTTCTGCTGCCCCATTCTGACCAGTCTTTATCGAACCCTTCCAAGAGGTATTGGTATTCGGTATCAGAAAATCCATCAAAAAAGGGAGCAGAAAATCTGAAACGAATCGATTTTACATCAGGCTCTAGTGTACTGGCCATTAGTGTGGGGACGATCCCTCCAGAATACAACCTGTATGTCGAATCTGTGGTAATAATGTCTATCTGACGCAACAGGGTCGTAAACTCGTCGATGGTAGGTTTGGTTATGGTTGGGTCATAATGGATAAATCCTTCTTTTGCTCCAATCAATACATTTTTATGATCAATGATGTTGATATTTTCAGAATCATCGGAGAGTATGTATTTATTTATAGGATTGAAAGTTTTTTCCGTGGCTTCAAAATCGCCAAAACTATTTCTTTTTAGCAATCCAAATTTATTTTGTTTGATATAATAAATGTCCCCTTGATGGTTGGCCTCAAGTATGTTAATATATTGACTCGTGCCGAGTGGTTTTTCCAATTTCGGATAATGTTCGAAGAGATCTTTTTCACTGTTGTAAACGAAAACACCTCTTTCAGCAGGAAAAACCAATTTGTCATTTACTTTAAAAACATTAATTAACAAATGGCTGGGGAATCCCTTTTCCTGCCCATAAAATTCTTGTTTCAATATTTTATTAAAGTTTTTATCTAACTGAAGCTTGTAAACACCCCTGAACCCATGACTAATCCATATGGTAGAGTCATTTTCAAACTCAAATGATCGACTGGATTCACTAAAACCTGATATTGGAACACCCTCATCCAAATTTTCATTAAGTTTAAAAAATCCTTCATAAGTACCTCCTAAAATCTCTTCGCTCCCGGGAATTATCGAAAAATGCCAAAATCCAAGACCGGAATAGATTTTTTTTGCAGTACCTTCTTCTATTTTATAAGCACCATTGTGATGCCCCATGAGTAGCTGCTTCCCGTAGTTTTCGATGTTATAAACTTGTCCTGCGGAATTAGGTACGATTTTGTAAAAGTCCCCATCTTCTAAGTAAAGTTCTGAGTTTTGGGAAGCCGAAAATAGTCCGTTATTGGTACCCAAATACAAATGTCCATTATGTGTACTTGCGGAATAACCCGTGCCAGGAAGACCAAGACGTTCGTCAATCAATGAGAAAGGTGAACTATAATCAATAAATGAAATGCCATTACTCAAACCTAACCAGAGGTTTGAGGATTGATCCTGATATATGCTGTAAACAGTGTTGCTATTCAGACCTTTTTTCTTTGATAAGTGAAGTACCAGGCTTCCATCCGGGCGGAGTACAACCAGACCATTATTTTGGGTGCCAATAGCAATGTTATTATCTGCAAGAATGAGTGCGGTATTGATGAGTGACTTTTCAAAAAAACTATTCATTCCATTTTCCCAATCAGAAAACTCCCCATCCTGATAGAATTTAATTTTCCCATTGGATAAAAAGATCATATAGCCTCCTTGAAAGTTTGGCGATATTTCAATCACATTTTTATTTAAAAATTTACCTCCATTTTTAACAAGTTGGAACTCGGATCCTGTCCAAATGGAAAGTCCATATATTGGATTATAAGCCAGCAGCTTAGACCCGACTTGATAAATGTTGCGGCCGTTCATATCCATCAGGACACTGGAAATTTTCTCTCCATCATAGAAGTAAGTGTATTTACTTGTATTGAATACAATCTGATTGTCCTGGCGATATACCTTCCACACATCTGTAAGAAATCTTTCTTCAACAGGTATTAGATCCTCCAAAGAATGAAACATCATTACACCTGCATCATTGGCTTTCATATATCCCATTTGGTTTTGCCCACCAATGTATATGGTGCTGTCCTTATCTATGAATATGGAAAGAATTCGAGATCCGGTTTGTGTATAGTTGATGGTCCAGTTTGCTCCATCAAATTCCAGTACACCATAGTTGTTGGCGACATACAAGATGCCTCTTATATCTTGTGTAATGTCCCAGTTTTGAACTCCGCCATTATAATCTTCAGAATTGAAATTATGGATCAGAGGAACCTTCGGAAAAAAGACCTTTTTAGATTGACCTATGCATACAGTACTTGAGAAAAGGCATGTGATGGTATAAGATATAGCTATACACAACATACGTCTGTATGATCTGTTTATTCTTCTGATTTGATGCATTCGCATAATAATTTCAATAAATACATTTTTTGATAAAAATAGCTTAAAATATCCATACAGGGCTTTTTGTGGTACGTTGATGTATAATTGATGTATTCTAAAATGAGCTATGATGTAGTCTTGTTGTGGTAAATTATAGGTTATTTTAGATATTTATTAACAAATTTGAAATATCGTTAATGAAATCGTTTGCGATTATCAATAGCGTAATAATCAAACTAAAAAACTATTAAAAAATTGAAGGTATGAAAAAAGTCAAATTTTACATCAAACAAATGATGGTGTTCGCAATTGTAGGTGCTACTGCATTTTCGATTGCATGTGATGCTCTAACTGACACGGGCGATGATCCTGTTGTTACTGAAGATCCGATTGCAAGTTTTCAGTTTCAGGTTGATGCTGCTGATTTCTTGAAAGTAACATTTAGTAATTTCTCTCAAAATGCAACTTCTTATGCATGGGATTTTGGTGATGGCGAGACTTCTACAGAAGAAAGCCCGGTACACGCGTATGCAGAAGCTGATACATATACCGTAACGCTTACAGCCACTAATGACGCTGGAAATGCATCTAAATCTGAAACAGTGGCTTTAAATGATCCATTGGCTACTCAGAGAACTCTTGTTGGTGACAATGGTAAAGTATGGCAGTTCATTGCTGACGCTTCAACTGGTGTGAATGCCTATGATGTTTTCCCCGAAGCTAGAGATCAGATTTGGTGGTCTTTGGGTGGTGTTGAGCCATTGTGTGTTCGTGAATGTATCATGGATGATACATGGACATTCAATACAGACGGAACTTTTACATTTGAAAACAATGGAGATGCTTGGGCTGAAGGTGCTTTCAAAGCGGATTTATTAGGTGGCTGTTTCGATGCATCTGATGCGTCCAATTGGGTTGGAGCAAATGGTGAAGACTTGAATGGTTGGAATTCAGGAACGCATGATTTCACGTTTAATCCGGCTTCAGGTTCATTGGTAATAGTTGGTGGATTTATAGGACTACCTAAAGCGGCAGATAATGCTGAAGTATCTGTTCCTCAAGCAACTGTATCATATACTGTTGTTAAGTTGGTAAATGCTGAAGTTGATACTTTGGTCGTTGAAACCCCGATTCCAGGAGGATTCTGGAGAACTACCTTAGTGAGTTATGACAATGCATCTGACAAAATTGTTGTTGGTGAGTGTGCAGCGGTTGAGGAAGTAAATGTGACTTTCAAAGTTGACATGAATGATTACTCCGGAGCTTTTACTACTGTTTATGTAAGTGGATCATTTAACGGATGGAGCGGTGATGCTAATCCATTATCAGATGCGGACGTTGATGGCGTGTGGGAAGTAACATTGCCACTTCCAGCAAGCACAGATAACATAGAATACAAATTTCAGATGGACGGCTGGGCTGCATTTGAGCAGTGGGATAACGCGGATCTTGAGTGTATAATTTCAAGTGATGCAACTAATTACAACAGAGGTCTTTCTACAGGCACTGGTGATATGACAGTTTCTTATTGCTTCAATACTTGCTCTGCATGTGCTGTAACTGTAACTGCTGCTGATTTGGCTGGTACTACATGGAATGTTCCTGCTGAGCCAAATGCACTTGTAGTTGGACCTGGAATCGGAAATGGTGACTGGTACAAAATCGATCAAGGTTGGGTTGATGCGGCAATTTGTTTATTTGATGACACATTTACTTTCGGAGCTGATGGCTCATTTGTACATGATCCTAAAGCTGAAGTATTCCTAGAAGGAGGAGTAAATGGTGTCGATGCTAATGGTTGTTATGCTGTTGGTTCTCTTCCTGCAAATTTAACTACTTGGGGTGGAGGAACATTCACTTATACTTTTGCTGACGGTGTTGATGGCGGTAATCCTACAGTCACTTTAAGTGGCAATGGCGCTTACATAGGTTTCTATAAAGGAGCAAGTGGTGCTGAACTTACAGAGCCTCGCGATGGATCAAACACTTATGAAATTATCTCATATTCAGGTGATGTAATGGTAGTGTCTATTGACATCAGTGCAGGTCTTGATAGATCAGCTGCATGGACTTACAAATTGGTTAAAAACTAATCTTAATAATCTTTATCATAGTTTATTAGTTGATAGGATCCGGGTTGCCACATTGGTAACCCGGTATTCTTAAAATTTATTAAAATAAGTAATTATCTGTTATGCTCAGAAGCTTGATTCTCTCCTCTTTTCTACTAACCATTTTACTAACCTCTTGTGGTGAAGACAGCACTGTCAATTCATCAGATCCCACCAATCTTGTTATTGATCTGATCAATCTGGAAGACGGTTCTGGCAAAATTGACATCACTGTGACCGCAGAAAATACTTCAGAATATTACTTCGATTCTGGAGAAACAGGCATTGATCCAATCACAAATACAACGGGCATTTTTACCCATACTTACACCGAAACAGATGTCTATGCAATTGACATCAGAGCCATTGGTGCTTCAGGCAGATACTTAAAACAAGATCGTCAATTAACTATCCTCATAGGAGATGCTACTGGACTAATTGATGGATCCAAAGGTTACAGCACACCGCTTACTTATGATGGCATGAATTTGATTTGGCAGGACGAATTTAATGGGACTGCTCTGGATCAGACTAAATGGAATTTTGAAACAGGAACCGGAAGCAATGGCTGGGGCAACAACGAATTACAATATTATCGCGAAAGCAATACAGCAGTTGGCGATGGATTTTTGCTAATTGATGCTAAAAGGGAGGCTTTTAGTGGAGCAGCATATACTTCATCAAGACTCACCACTCAGAATAAATTTAATTTTCAATACGGAAGAGTTGATATCCGAGCTCAAATGCCAGAAGGACAAGGCATCTGGCCTGCTTTATGGATGTTAGGTAAAAATATTACTACAGTCGGTTGGCCTTCATGTGGCGAGATAGACATCATGGAAATGGTCGGTGGCGGAGATGGTCGTGACAATGTAACACACGGTACCATCCATTGGGATAACGGAGGTGAACGTGCGCTATATGGCGGCAGTCGAAAATTATTAGTGGGCAATCTCAGTGATAGTTTTCATGTATACTCCATTGTATGGACAGCCTCTTCAATATTATGGTATATAGATGATGTTCAATACCATGGTGCTGATATTTCACCGGAGGGTTTATCAGAATTAACTAAGGAATTCTTTTTTATAATGAATATAGCTGTAGGTGGTAACTGGCCAGGCAGCCCAAATACCTCTACCTCATTTCCACAAAAAATGGCAGTAGACTACATAAGAGTATTCCAACCTAACTAATTATAGCCCAATCCTAATTTTAATTGATTTAAAGACACAGATATGAACAAAAATTTACTACTCCTAATACTCCTCCTGACTATGGTGTTTCCATGGGTCCATGCGCAGGAAATGACTGTTTCTGGTACTGTTACCGACGGTGAAACAGGTGAATCCATACCGGGTGTGAACCTTATAGTTAAAGGAACCGGTTCCCGAGGTACCGTAACAGATTTTGATGGAAATTACCGACTGAGTGTCTCTGCTACTGATGTTTTAATTGTTTCATTTATTGGATATAAAACTCAGGAAATTGCAGTTGGAGCCAATACAATTATCGATGTAGCACTTCGACTTGATATCGAACAATTGGACGAAGTTGTGGTAATCGGTTATGGCGTTCAAAAGAAAAAAGTACTTACAGGTGCCATTGAGAGTGTTTCTGCTGAGGAAATCAACTCAACGCCTGTCATTAGCGTTGATCAGGCTTTACAAGGTAGAGCCGCTGGTGTTCAGTTACTGAATCAATCAGGTCAACCAGGAGAGAAACCGAGTATTCGTATTCGTGGTATCGGAACTGATGGAAATGCGGATCCATTAATTTTAGTGGACGGCATAGCTGTGGCGAGTATTGATAACTTAAATCCGGCCGATATCAAATCCATGGAAGTACTTAAGGATGCAGCTTCTACTTCAATCTATGGAGCCAGAGCGGCCAATGGAGTCATTCTAATAACCACTAAATCTGGTTCGAAAGAAGGAAGGATTTCTGTAACCTATACAGGATTCTATGGTGTGCAGAATGCTGTGAGTACAGTTGATCTACTGAATGCAGGTGAATATCAACAAGTAATGGCGCAAGCTGGAGCTAAAGATTTGAGCGGAACGCTAATTGATCCTCTTCAGGTTTCGCCGTATGATACAGACTGGCAGAAAGAACTTTTCACGCGAAATGCAGCCATAGAGAGTCACTATGTGGGTATTGAAGGTGGTAGCGAAAAAACATCATTTGCATCAAGTGTGTCTTATTTCAATCAAGAAGGAATAATAGGAGGTGATAAGTCAAGATTTGAGAGATATACTGCACGTCTGAACACTCGCACAGATGTCAATAAAATTTTCAGCTGGGGACAGACAATTTCCTACACACACCTAACAACCAGAGGAGTGACTTCCAATGGATCTTTTAATGGTGCGTATAGCAGTGCTTTAAATTTGGATCCATTGACACCAATTTTTCAGACAGATGCTTCGCTACTTGAACAAGCACCTTATTCTGCCGAGCCAGTGGTAACAGATGCTAATGGCAATGTCTATGCAATATCTCAATACGTGGCTGGTGAAGTTGTGAATCCACTTGCAAGACTGGAAATCCAAAATCAGGTGGTTATCAAGGATCAAATCTTAGGAAATATTTTTGCCCAGATTGAGCCAATTAAAGGTCTTCAATTGAAGACATCAGTGGGTACAGATTTAAGCTTTTTGGATATAAGTTCACATAGGCCACTCTACTTTCTTACTGGAACATTTAACAATATTGCGGCAACAAGTTTAAGTCGAGAAATACAGCGCAATTCTGTATTTCAACTTGAAAACACAGCATCCTATGTGAAAGAACTTGGAAATCACAGGTTCAACCTTCTTGCAGGAACAACACTACTAGACAACCAATGGCAACAATTAACCGCAGGTGGACAGGGTATAAATACTGATAATTCTAATTTGATCTATTTGGATCTTGCTGTAGATTCAACTAAGACGGCAGGTAGTACTGCTTCCAGAACTACACGGGCTTCATTCTTTTCTAGGTTGTTATATGATTACAATGAGCGTATTTCATTGTCAATTACACAACGACGAGATGGTTCTTCCAACTTTGGCGCTAATAATAAGTTTGCGAATTTTTGGTCTTTCGGAGCGAGCTGGGTAATCAATGAAGCACCCTTCTTTCCAAAAATTGATCAATTGAGTCTTTTGAAAGTAAGAACATCATGGGGCCAAAATGGAAATGACCGGATTGGCACCTTTTTATATGAGTCGACAGTGGACTTTAACGTCGCATATAATCTTTCAAATGGTGCACAAAATGGTGCGATTCCAGCCTTTTTAGAAAATCAAGATATCAAATGGGAGGCTTCTCAGCAATTTGATATTGGTCTTGAAACCGGTTTCTTTGACAATCGATTGACGGCCACTTTTGATTACTATAAGAAGACTACTAAAGATTTGCTTCAGACGGTTACAGGTGTTTCCACATTAGGTCAAGACCTGAGAGTGGCCAACATTGGAGAGATGGAAAATGAAGGTTTTGAAATTACCGCTCAATGGAGAAGTCAGAAAAATGATTTTAAGTATTCTGTCGGTTTTAATGCAACATACAATAAGAATACCATGACCAAAGTAGCCAATGATGCTGGATTCATATCTGGTGCATCATGGGCATTAGCTGGAGAAGTAACTAGAACCATAGAAGGTGAGCCCGTGGTTTCATTTTTTGGGTTTAAAACCGACGGTATATTTCAGTCAAATGCAGATGTATTTGCACATATTAATAAGGAAGGTGATCCTATACAGCCAAATGCTAAGCCTGGTGATATTCGATTCGTAGATGTGGATGGTGACGGAAGAATCTCTGATAATGATAAAACAGCCATTGGAAGTCCACTTCCTGATTGGACACTTGGTTCCAGTTTATCAATGGACTACAAGGGATTTGATTTTTCGGCTTTGATCACTGGACAGCTTGGTATTGATGTATTTAATGGAATGAATCGACCTGATATCCTTACTTCAAACAGACAGACCAAAATATTAAATCAATGGACAGCTGAAAATCCAAGTAATGATATACCAAGATTGGTTTCAGGTGATCCGAATGAAAACTATACCAATGCAACTGATATGGTAAATATTGAAGATGGTTCGTACATCAGGTTGAAGAACATTCAATTTGGTTATCGGATTCCAAGCGCCATTCTGGATAAAATCAACTGCTCGAATTGGAGAGTATTTGTTTCAGCAGAAAATCTCTTGACTTTGACCGATTACAGTGGTGCAGATCCTGAAGTTGGATCAACAGTTACTGACGGTAACATTAATATCCGTGATACGGGAATAGATCGTGGTATCTACCCGCAGGCACGCACTTTCAGACTTGGTACTTCAATTACCTTTTAATAAAGATTCAATCACAAAAGATTAATTGTTATGAAAAAATCAATCTTAATAGTATTATCGATTATCGTATTTACTTCTTGTTCTGAAGACTATTTGACGCTTAATCCGCAGGCAACATTATTTTCCAGTGAATATTTCAGTACACCTGAGGAACTGGATCAAGCCTTAATCGCAACTTACGATGTTCTTGGACATCAAAAAGGAACCAATTTTGGATGGGCACCACCATTGTTTTTAGCTGAAGTTTTATCTGACGATGCGTTTGCTGGCGGGCAAGATGCCGGTGATGGCGCGGAGGATGATGAACTCAACACCTTTTCAATATCAACCGGTAATGGAGTAGCAAGATCACTTTGGAAAAAGAATTTCTTCGGAGTTTATCGAGCGAATTTCACAATAGAAAAGGCACAGCCTCTTTTGGAGGGAAAAGATGCAGCAGCTGTAACTACAATGGTGGCCGAAGCAAAATTTTTAAGGGCTTACTTCAACTTCGAACTTGTTCGCTTTTTCGAGAATGTACCTCTTTTCACTGATGTGGCATCTGGTTTAGCTGATGGAAATAGACCTCAAGTAGCACCTTCAGTAATTTACAATCAAATTGCTACCGATTTGGTTGAGGCTATTCCAAACTTATCTGAAACAATTGGAACTGGACGAGCCACAAAATGGGCGGCTCAAGCACTACTTGGGCGTGTTTATTTATTTGAAAATGGTGTTTACGGTACTGGCATGACTGCAAACGGTACAGCCGTTGACGGGGCTTACGTTTTGACTCAATTGGAGGATATCATAAACAATAGTCCGCATGACCTGCTTCCAGATTACAATGAATTGTTTTTAGCAGCAAATGAATTTAGCATAGAAAATGTATTTGAAATTTCTTTCGCTGGAACTCCTGTTGGTGGAGATTGGGGATCCGAGCAATATGTAGAAGGTAATCTCGCAGCACAGAAAATGGGTCCTAGGGTAACAGGTGGAAGCACCTATTACCGCGGTTGGGCATTCGGAACTGTATCAAACAAACTTTTTCAGGCTATGCAAGGTGATCCACGTTTGGATGGAACGATTTTGACTCAGACTACAATTCTTACTGAAAATGGAGTGACCTTAAACACAGGATCATACCAGCACACTGGTTATTACAACAATAAGTATACAACCAGATTGGTGGACAGAGGTATTCAAGGTACTCCAGAGCTTCATAATATGACCAACATTAGGATCATTCGTTTCTCGGATGTATTGCTGATGGCAGCTGAGATTGATCAGAATGTTACTTATATAAATCGGGTAAGACAAAGAGTAGGGCTGGCAGACGAAGCTAGCTATTCGGATGTTATTTTGTTCAGAGAGAGACGTTTGGAATTATCCGGAGAAGGCTTAAGATATTTTGATGTGCTAAGGAGAGGTCTTACCGTGGCGGGTCAGGAGTTTACGGTGACAGGTGATATTGGGCCATTATATACTGGTAATGACGAATTGTATGATGTGACTTTTGATGCAAGTACTAAGGGTTTCTTACCTATTCCACAAGTCGAAATTGAACTATCAAATGGAGTGTTAAAACAAAATATAGGTTATTAACACCTAAATTTTGAATCACTGGTTGGTTGAACTTGTTCGACCAATCAGTGAATTTTTAAAAAGCCCTAATACCTGAACCTATTCTAAATGACCCACCATAAAACTGCACCAGAAGACATAGTCCCATTTGGTCAGAAGGCTGCTTATGGTACAGGTAATCTGGTGTTGAACTTATTGCCTGCCGCGCTTAATATATTCATGTTTTTCATGGTCACAGCATTTGGAATGGATCCATTGGTAGCAGGGTTACTTGCTGGCTTGCCTAGACTATTTGACGCGATTACTGATCCGATAATGGGATTCATTACGGACAATACAAAATCAAGGTGGGGGCGAAGAAGACCCTACATCGTGATAGGAGCGATATTGAGTGGAATCATTTTTGCACTGTTGTGGCAAATGAATGCAGATAGTTCTCAAGACTATAATTTCTGGTACTTCTTAATTTTCTCACTCCTTTTCACCATAGGGAACACAATGTATGCTACTCCCTTTGTTGGTCTCGGTTATGAAATGACTTCTGATTACAATGAAAGAACCCGACTCATGGCTTTTGCCCAAACGATGGGACAAGTCGCCTGGATGGTTGTGCCCTGGTTTTGGGTCCTTGTAGCTGATCCCGATCTTTTCGCTTCACAGGATGAGGGAGTCAGGAATATGGCATTGATTGTTGGAGGCGCATGTATGGTATTAGGTGTTCTACCGGGGCTTTTTAGCAGAGGAATCGATTCAAAGAACATGGAAAATCGGGCTGAACTAAACCTTAGCAACATGGTCAAGAACTTGGCCAGTCTATGGAAAAGCATGGTGCAGATTTCCAACAATGTTCCTTTCCGTAGATTATGTGGTGCTACATTTCTTATTTTCAATGGCTTTCAAGTGATTGCAGGTTTTGCATTCTACATTATTGTATTTTATATGTTTAATGGAGATTATGGACTTACAGGTACTTGGCCAGCATGGTTCGCCACCATAAGTGCAGTAGCGACTGCCTTTTTGGTGATTCCAATTATTACATTGATATCCAATAAAGTTGGCAAACGAAATGCATTTATTATTGCCACGCTTATTTCCATTGTAGGATATATACTAAAATGGTGGGGGTTTGACCCAACAAACCCATGGCTGATATTCATGCCTATCCCATTAATGTCTTTTGGAATTGGAGGACTCTTTACCCTTATGATGAGTATGACAGCTGATGTATGTGATCTGGATGAACTTAAAAACGGGATGCCTAGAAAGGAAGGAACCTTTGGAGCCATTTATTGGCTCATGATAAAGATTGGCCAAGCCATTGCATTTGTTCTTTCTGGATTGGTTTTAAAACTGGTTGGTTTTGAATCTGGGGAAGCAATACAGACAGTGGAAGCGATGACTAATCTGAGACTGGCGGATATCATCATTCCATCAGTTACCGCCTTGCTGGCTATTTTCATCATGTGGGGCTATGATTTATCTGAGGATAAAGTAAGGGAGATCAAAACAGAATTGACAAAGCGACGCGGCGAATTATAAGAGAAATATCCAGAGATGAATATTCAATTGCAGGCATGTTGACTGGCGATTAATGTGATAATTGACGGACATGAAGAATAAATACAAATAACGGTACATTTAAATGGAAAAAAGGCTCAATTCCAGATCGCAAGTTCGGGGGCTCTTTACCTTGTCCTTGTTTCTTTTTTTTGGATGCAATCAAAACGAAGAAATGAATAATATTACCGCAGCTGATATACTTGGAAACACGGAGTTCCAGGCCTTTTCTTATGGTGGTTTTAGAGCATTGACTCGAGATACCGTCCCGACCGTGGAAATGATCAAGGAAGACATGAAGATTCTTTCTGCTGCAGGTATAAAACTTTTGCGCACCTACCATACAACCAAGCACCTTCATGCTGCAAATGTGCTGGAAGCGATACATCAGCTGAGATCGGAACAGGATGACTTTGAAATGTACGTGATGCTTGGTGCATGGATAGAATGCCAGGGAGCTTTTACGCCGACACCCAATCATGAATTTGAAGATGTAGAAGATAATACCAATGAAATAAATACAGCGATTCAGATGGCTAAGGATTATCCCGATATTGTCAAAATCGTAGCTGTAGGAAATGAGGCCATGATTCAATGGGCTGCAAGTTATTTTGTGCGACCAGCTGTGATTTTAAAATGGGTCAACCATTTGCAAACACTTAAGGCTTCTGGCGAATTGCCAGCTGATCTTTGGATTACTTGTTCAGATAATTTTGAATCCTGGGGCGGTGGTGCCAAGAGTTATCAAAATAAAGACCTGGAAGAGGTGATTAAAGCCGTGGATTATGTTTCCCTACATACTTATCCTTTTCATGATTCATACTACAATCCTGCCTATTGGATGGTTCCTGAAGCAGAGGAGGGCCTTTCTGATCTTGAAAAAATTGATGTAGCCATGCTTCGGGCAAAAAATTATGCCATGTTTCAGTACAGATCGGCGGCCAACTATATCGCTAGTTTAGGAGTGGAAAAACCCATTCACATTGGTGAGACGGGTTGGGCTACTGTTTCAAATTCATTGTATGGAAGTAGTGGATCTCATGCAGCAGATGAGTACAAGCAAAAAGTGTTTTACGACCATATGCGTGCATGGACAAACAAAGCTGGAATGTCCTGTTTCTACTTTGAGGCTTTCAATGAAAAATGGAAAGACCAACATAACCAACAAGGATCGGAAAACCATTTTGGGATGATCAACCTGCAATCCGAGGCTAAATATGTCTGGTGGGATTTGGTAGATCAGGGAGTTTTTGATGGCTTGATCAGAGGAGGATTACCTATCACCAAAACTTATGGAGGCATTGCAGATTCTTTGATTTCAGAGATACTGGCACCACCCATGGAAAGTGAAGTGGGATCACTTACGATAACGACCAAAAATGAAAACCGAGAAGCTGGGCAATTGGTGATTGAAAAGACGTTCATAATTATAAATGAATCGAAATTTCCGGACGCATTTAATTCATTGACCTATCCAAGTGCCAAATTGAAGCTCAATGCTTGGGATGGCACTTGTGCCATAGGTTTATCAAAGAAAGGAATCATTGAAATCAAAACCGCTAGCGGTGGATGGTGGGGTGGTGCCCTGGAAATGTCTGAAGGCGTAGGTGAGAACCTATCAAGTTTCAAAACTGGAACATTACATTTTGACATCAAAGGGGACACAAAATCTGCTTTTAATATCGGGTTTCAGTCAGGATCTTTTGGTGCGGGAACACAAACAAACAATTTCGTCACCTTTTCACCAACTGGCAAATACACGCTAGCTCCGGAATGGAAATCATACGCTATTCCCGTTTCGGAAATGGATAAGGGAGCTAATTTTTCTGATATCACTTCATTAATTCATTTCAGAGGTGCGGGAGAATTAGATGGTAAATCGATTCAAATCAAAAATATTTTTTACACTCAAAACTAATATGGATCAATACTTCAACTGATTAGGTTATGACAAAAGAAAAGCGCTTCACTGTATTGATTGCCCTTATTGTCGCTCTTGGAGGCTTCCTGATGGGGTTTGATGCTTCGGTGATTTCAGGGGTGATAAAATTCATCGAACCAGAATTCCAGCTTTCAAAATTAGAGCTAGGTTGGTCCGTGAGTTCGCTTACATTGACTGCTACACTTGCCATGATGGTATCAGGACCACTCAGTGATGCCATTGGCCGCAGAAAAGTGTTGGTATATGCCGCAATTTTGTTTGCTATTTCAGCTATTGGCTCGGCTGTAGCATCCTCTTTTATTATTTTGGTAATTGCCAGAATGGTGGGTGGATTAGGTGTTGGTGCAGCTCTGATTATTGCGCCCATGTACATAGCGGAACTTGCCCCAGCGAAAATCCGTGGGCAGATGGTATCATTCAATCAGCTTAACATAGTCCTTGGCATTTCGGTGGCATTTTTTACTAACTATTTGATTCTTAAATTGGGTCAATCAGATGCTTCGTGGGCACAGTCATTAAAGTTCGATGTATGGAACTGGCGTTGGATGTTAGGCCTTGAGGCAATTCCTGCAGTGCTGTATTTTTTCTTTTTGTTTATTGTGCCGGAAAGTCCAAGGTGGCTTGTCATGAAAGGAAAAGATGAGGAAGCATTAAAAATTATGATCAAGGCGAGTGGCGAAGAAGAGGCTAGAATTCAGCTAAAAGCCATGCACGAAAATGCCAGATTAAGTACTAATAAGGTCAAAACCCCAATTCGTGATTTGTTTAAGCCTGTTATGCGTCTTGTGCTCACAATAGGAATAGTAATCGCTGTGTTGCAGCAGATCACAGGCATCAATTCTGTCTTTTTTTACGCACCAATGATTTTCGAACAGTCAGGAATTGGTACAGATGCATCATTCATACAGGCGATTTTAGTAGGACTCACAAATTTGATTTTTACCATTGTTGCCATTTTGTTGATTGACAGGTTTGGTCGCAAACCGCTATTGACTATTGGTGTCGCAGGTATTGCCATATGCATGTTCATATTAGCAGCAGCTTTCAATTCCGCAACGTACCGCTTAACGGAAAGTAGTATTTCATCATTGCCCTTGGCAATTGATAAAGGCGCATTGAATGTAATTAGTGATCAGACTTTTAATAGTGATGTAGCTTTTAAGGAAGCCCTTGTAAGCACAATAGGGTCTGACAAAGCCAAGGAATTTGAATCCTCATTGATAACAGCGGCCATTGACATGAATCCCGTTGTGATATTGCTTGGAGTTTTGGGATTTGTGGCATCATTCGCCATTTCCCTAGGCCCGGTCATGTGGGTACTTTTCTCTGAGCTTTTTCCAAATCGGATCAGAGGCATTGCCATTTCGTTTGTTGGGCTCATTAATTCAGGGGTGAGTTTTTTAGTTCAGTTGGTTTTCCCATGGGAATTAACGAATCTGGGGAGCGCAGGTACATTCCTTATATATGGCATTTTTGCCGCCTTGGGACTATTTTTTATCATTTCTAAAGTGCCTGAAACTAAGGGTAAAACTTTGGAAGAATTAGAAATTTTATTGGTAAAGTAATTTGAATATGAACAATGTAATCTGTTTTGGTTTTATAGCTATGGTGCTGCTGCTAGGTTGTACTTCAGGGAACCAAAATGAAATAGGAGATAAACTAGTTAATGGAGCCATCAAGGTTGAAGTACGTCAAGAGAATGGAAAGTACCAGTTGTACAGGGGCGGAAGCCCCTATGCGATCAAGGGGGCAGGTCTCATTGGAGATTTCCAAAGTTTTAAATCTCATGGTGGTAATTCAATAAGGACTTGGAGTACTGATAATGCGCAGGAGTTGTTGGACCAAGCTTATGAAAATAATGTAACGGTTGCATTGTGCTTTTATATTAAGCCAGAACGACACGGCATGGATTATGACGACATGGCTGCTGTGCAGGACCAATTCGAACAAGTGAAAAAGGAGGTCATTCAATTTAAAGACCATCCGGCTCTTCTCATGTGGGTGATCGGTAATGAATTGAATTACAGCTATACAAATTCCAAGGTTTATGATGCAGTAAATGATATTTCAATAATGATTCATGAATTGGATCCCAATCACCCAACAACGACTACAATTACAGTTTTGGATAAAAAATTGGCTGAGGATCTCAAATCAAGAGCACCTGATATTGACATCCTCAGTATGCAGTTGTATGGGTCCATTTATAACTTACCTAAATATGTAAAAGATGCTGACTGGACTGGTCCTTATTTAGTAACAGAATGGGGAGCGATCGGACATTGGGAAATGCAAAAAACTACTTGGGGAGCACCTTTCGAACAAAATAGCACTCAAAAAGCGCAAAATTATTTGAGAGGTTACAAGGAGATAATACAGCCTTATGCTGATCAATGCATCGGAAACTATGTATTTCTTTGGGGGCAAAAACAGGAACGTACGCCTACTTGGTATGGCATGTTTTTACCAAGCAATGAAGAAACAGAACCTGTTGATGTGATGCACTACATATGGAACGGTGAGTGGCCTGAAAACAGGACCCCTCGACTAGATTCCGTAAGACTGGATGGGAAATTTGCAGTAGACAATATTTATTTGGAGCCAGGTCAAGAATACAAGGCAGAAGTTTACTTATTTGAATATGATTCGGATTCTTTGACATTTCGCTGGGAAATCATGCATGAGAGCAAAGAAACCAAAGAAGGCGGTGATCATGAAGAAGTCCCTGAGCGTCTCGATTTGGCTGTCAAAAATCCAACGGAAAAGCAAATCACCCTAATGACTCCTGATACAGAAGGAGCATACAGATTATTTGTTTATGCTTATGATTTGAATGGGCATGCTGCTCATGCCAATATTCCCTTTTACGTCAAGTTGTAAAAAAAATATCCAATGAAGAAGCAAGAATTGGCCTTTGTTAAATGCACGGAAATGTGGTCATGACCCATTAGATTATTAGTTTTGAATATTATTGAGATGAAAAGAAACTTACACGCCCTAATATTAATTTCATGTGCGATACTTATTGGTTGCACCTCAAAGCAAAATTTGATGAATGTTGAAGTCTTTGAAACGTCTGCTTCCGGCAACAAACTCCAGAAGAAAACCAGCTCAATTTCAGGAGAAAATGAGTCTATAATAAAATTATTACCAGATACCAAATTTCAGAATATTACAGGTTTTGGCGGAGCATTTACAGAGTCTTCGGCCTATCTGCTCAATAAGTTAGGTAAGGAAAATCGAGAAGGGATTTTGAAGGCCTATTTCAGTACCGAAGGGGCCAATTATTCATTGACACGTACACATATCAATTCTTGTGATTTTTCATTGTCCAATTATTCATATGCACCAATCGCTGGTGATATTGATTTGACAAACTTCAGTATTGATGAAGATCGGGCTGATTTGATCCCGATGATAAAGGCTGCAAAAACAATATCAGAAGAAGGCTTCAAAATTATATCTTCTCCCTGGACTGCCCCACCATGGATGAAGGATAATAATGAATGGAAAGGAGGCAAGCTAAAGCCAGAATACTATGCTACATGGTCACTTTACTTCTCTAAATACCTTAAAGCCTACAAGGATGAAGGAATTGATATTTGGGCTGTGACAGTGGAAAATGAGCCTCTAGGAAATGGCAACAATTGGGAAAGTATGGAATACACACCCGAGGAAATGGTCGATTTCGTCAAGAACCACTTAGGCCCCCAAATGGAAGCTGACGGATATGATGTAAAGATTCTTGGGTACGATCAAAATAGAGGCAGAGAATTAGAGGAATGGGCGCAGGTTTTGCTGGGCGATGAGGAAGCACTGAAATATTTCTATGGAACAGCTGTGCATTGGTACACCAGCACAGTGGATTGGTTTCCGGAATCATTGAATGCTACACATGACCTGGCTCCAGATAAACACATCATTCATACAGAAGGATGTATTGATGCGGAGGTTCCTCACTGGCAGGATGACGATTGGTATTGGCAGAAAGAAGCCACCGACTGGGGATACGACTGGGCACCTGAAGAAGATAAGCCTGATCATCCAAAGTATGTTCCGGTGTATCGTTATGCCAGAGACATCATTGGTTGCCTCAATAGCTGGGTAGAAGGCTGGGTCGACTGGAACATGGTTTTAGATAAAAAAGGAGGCCCCAATTGGGCAAATAACTGGTGTATTGCTCCAGTGATTGTGGATCCGGAAGGTGATGAAGTTTATTATACTCCGCTATATTATACACTTGCTCATTTCAGTAAATACATTCGGCCGGGTGCCGTTCGAATAGGATTTGAACTGTCAGATGATGAACTGATGATAACAGCGGCGCTGAATCCTGATGGATCCATAGCCCTAGTTGTTTTGAACATGGGTGATAAAGTCAAAGACCTGAATATATCACTCTATGAAAACGAGTCAAAAGTGCAAATAAGCCCCCAAGCATTACAAACAATCATTCTTAAAAACTGGGTACATTAAAAATTCATACATGTCTATTAAGGAACTGTACATTGGAGATATTATTCTCAAAAACGACCATTCAAAAACTGAAGGGAGCTATATCAAAATTGAAGGTGAGGAATTTTACAAAATTTCAAATTATGATTTGATGAGACCCTTCTTCATCAGTTTGGTGAGTCATTCTGATCATTGGATGTTCATATCTACCACCGGGGGTTTATCAGCAGGAAGAAAAAACTCAAATGCTGCTCTTTTTCCTTATTATACTGATGATAAAATCTCCGAAAATTATGATACTATTGGAAGCAAAACCATTCTGAGAGTTAATAATGGTGATAAAATTTCCCTTTGGGAACCGTTTACGAGTAGGTATCAAGGTAGCTACTCTATAACCCGAAACCTGTATAAGAATTTCACTGGCAACAAACTCATTTTTGAAGAAGTCAATGCAGACTTGGGATTAAATTTTCAATATTCATGGCAATTTTCTGAAAAGTACGGAATCGTTAAACGTGCCACAATTCTCAATACTGGAAACAAGAAAACATCGATTGAGGTATTGGATGGAATACAAAATATTGTGCCTTCGGGCATCAATTCGGATTTCCAGAATCGCACCAGTAACCTGATCAATGCCTATAAGAAAAATGAATTGGATGAAGCCAGTGGCTTAGGCTTGTTCATGTTGAGTGCTATGATTGTGGACAAAGCTGAGCCCAGCGAAGCACTCAAAACTACCACTATTTGGAATGTGGGCATAGAGTGTGAAAACATTCTTTTGACAAGTCTTCAATTGAACAAATACCGACAAGGAGCGGATTTGATCACCGAAAGGGATACAAAAGCTGAAAGCGGTTCGTATTTTATCAACAGTCACATTAATTTATCAAGCAATGTGTCGTCAACCTGGTACATCATCGGAGAGGTCAATCAGGACCATTCCAAAGTCATTACATTGATTAATAAACTTACAAAAGATAAATCAGGATTATATCAAGACTTAATAGAAGATGTAGAATCAGGCACACAATCATTACTTCAATTAGTTGCAAAAGCCGATGGTCTTCAACTAACAGCGGATAAATTGAGTGTGAGCAGACATTATGCAAATGTCTTATTCAATGTCATGCGGGGTGGGATTTTCGATGATCAATATCTGGTAGAAAAATCGGATTTACTTGATTATGTTCTGAACATCAACAAGAAACTACTTCTGGCTGAAGCCAGATTTTTTGATCAATTGTCTGAGACATTAAACTATCAGCATCTCATTAAATTGGCACATGACTCTGCAAATGCAGACATCATTCGTATTTGTTATGAATACCTTCCTCTCACTTTCAGCAGAAGACATGGCGATCCAAGTCGTCCATGGAATATGTTTTCTATCGTCACAAAAAATGATGATGGATCCAAAAAGAGGAGCTATGAAGGAAATTGGCGCGATATCTTCCAAAATTGGGAAGCGCTGAGTGTTTCTTTCCCGGGGTACATTATATCCATGATCACCAAATTCGTCAATGCATCAACCATCGACGGCTATAATCCATATCGTGTAACTAGAAATGGTATAGACTGGGAAATTATCGAACCCGATGATCCATGGTCTTACATTGGATATTGGGGTGATCATCAGATCATCTATCTTCAAAAACTCATGGAGGTGGCTGTGTCGCATCACAAAGATGAGTTTCTGGAGCTTTTAGCAAAACCTATCTACGTTTATGCCAATGTGCCATATCGCATCAAAGGTTATGACGATATCATTAAAGATCCCCAGGATACGATTGATTTTAATCAAAATGTGGAATCAAAAGTAGAATCTCGGGTACATGAAATTGGAGGAGATGGCAAGCTGGTTTTTGATCAGAAAGGAAGGTTGACAAGGGCTAATCTCACTGAAAAGCTATTGGTAACACTGCTGGCGAAACTATCAAATTTCATCCCAGAAGGAGGTATCTGGTTAAATACACAACGTCCTGAGTGGAATGATGCCAACAATGCCTTGGTTGGAAATGGGGTATCCATGGTTACCCTGTGTTACATGCGTCGTTACGTTTCATTTTGTTTGGATCTTTTCACAAAAACCAAAATAGTAGAGTTTGAAATTAACAAACCAGTTTCAACACTGTTCAAAGAAATATCCAATGTTTTTGAATCACGAAAAAGCTTACTCGATGGAGTCATTTCAGATTCGAACAGAAGATTGATCGTCGATCAACTTGGTAGACTGGGAGAACAATACCGAAGTACAGCATATGCTGGGTTTGACGGTGATACGGATAAAATTTCAAGTGTTGAGTTAATTGCTTTTATGAACTTGACGCTTTCCTACCTTGATCACACTATCAAGGCAAATAAGAGAGTGGATGGCTTATATCATGCCTATAATTTAATTCAGTTTTCGGATGATACGGCTAGCATAGATAATCTCTACGAAATGCTGGAAGGGCAGGTGGCCGTGCTTTCTGCAGGCGTTCTGAATTTGGACGAGGCTTTGAAAGTGTTGGATGCTTTGAAGCAAAGCAAAATTTATCGAGCGGATCAATACAGCTACATGCTTTATCCGAATCGGGAGCTGCCCACGTTTCTGAATAAAAACTACATACCCAAAGATTTTGCAGAACAATCAGCATTGGCACAATCATTAATTGCAGCGGGGGATTCATCTTTGATTCAAAAAGATGAAAATGGAGATTACCATTTCAATGGTTCATTTAACAATGCAAAAAGCCTGAAGGCTGTTTTGGATATATTGAAAAATTCTTCATTTGGTGCGTTGATTCAAAAAGAATACGATGCTTATATGGCAGTATTTGAAACAATGTTCAATCACAAAGCTTTCACAGGGCGATCCGGGACTTTCTTCGGTTATGAAGGTTTGGGAAGTATTTATTGGCACATGGTTTCTAAATTATTACTTGCAGCACAGGAAAACATATATTGGAGTGGTAGTGAATATGAAGGCACAGTCACTATGGGCAAAATGGTTGATCATTATTATGAGATCAGGGCTGGCATTGGGGCCAATAAATCACCGGAATTATATGGGTCTTTCCCTACCGATCCGTATTCGCACACACCAGGCAATAAAGGTGTTCAGCAGCCGGGCATGACAGGCCAGGTCAAAGAAGACATACTGAATCGTTGGGCTGAATTTGGTGTCCGTGTACAGGATTCATGTATTTCATTTGAACAGAAATTTTTAAGTAAAAATGAATTTCTCATAGAGCCAACTGTATTCAATTATTTTGATTTGAACGGCTCCTTAAAAAGTCTGGAATTGAAGACAGGTGAATTGGCTTTTACCTACGGACAAGTCCCGGTGATTTATTGTAAATCTGATTCTGTAACCATTAAAGTACATTTTTCAGATGGGTCGATAAAGGAGATAAAAGGGACGCAGCTACCTAAAGATCTGTCAAATGAGATCTTTAATAGAACCAATTCCATAAGTAAGGTAATTGTTTTTCAACATTTTTAAATCCAAAGAATAACTCCATTCTTATTCTTTATTTCAAACATCAAAAACTAAATTTATGTCAGTTAGAAGTGAATATATGATGTCCTTGGTGGGATTGGATCTTTCCCACAAAACCACCGATGAGTTATCGGCTCTTTACAATAAGATTTTAAACCAAGGGATGCATGGACTTTGTTTCAGTCCATATGAAGATGGACAGGAACCGGGCACTCAAATTTCTGATGAACAAATCAGAAGACGGATGGAAATTATCAAACCTTATACTAAATGGATAAGGTCGTTTTCATGTACCGATGGAAATGAACGGATACCAGTTATCGCTAAGGAGCTTGGCCTCAAAACCCTCGTGGGTGCATGGCTCGGTAAGTCTGAAAAAATTAATCGAGCAGAAATTGCCGGATTAATCAAATTAGCAAAAGAAGGACATGCTGATATAGTGGCCGTGGGAAATGAGGTTATGTACCGAAAGGACCTTACCGAGGATCAATTATTGGAATACATCTCGGAAGTAAAGAAGGAGCTTCCAGGCATACCTGTAGGTTATGTGGATGCCTATTATGAATTTGGAAACAGGCCAAGAATCACAGAAGCTTGCGATGTAATTTTGGCCAATTGTTACCCATATTGGGAAGGTTGCAGTCAGGAGTATTCGTTGCTGTACATGAAAGACATGTTCAATCGAGCCACCAAAGCAGCAAATGGAAAAAAGGTAATCATTTCGGAAACAGGATGGCCAAACCAAGGGCAAAAGTTTCTTGGTGCGCAACCGTCGTTAGAAAATGCGATGAGATACTTTATTAACACCCAAATTTGGTCTAAGGATGAGGATATCGACATTTTTTATTTCTCTTCATTTGATGAATTGTGGAAAACCGGTGACGAGGGTGATGTAGGAGCTTTTTGGGGAATTTGGGATAAAGACGAAAAGCTGAAATTTGAATAAATTCAATGCCAAATAACAAATATCTGGGAATGAGTTGAAAGATTAAAGTGGAAAATGATAAAAATTAAATAGTAATTGAGTAACATATTATTTTTACCAAATACCAAATACCAAATACCAAATACCAAATACCAAAGCAAGGCGATTGCCAAAATACATTTAAATGAATATAGTAGAATTATTAAACATTGTTCCTGAAAGAGCCATCTGTTATTCTGGTTTTCGAGAACGGCAAAGTCCAGTAACGGGAGTATTTCCATCTTATGCAGAGATTAGAGAAGATCTGATGATTATCCAAAGACATTGGAAATATATTAGGCTCTATGATTGTGATCTTCTGGCGGAACGGGTTTTGGAAATAATTCAAAAAGATAACTGCGATTTGAAGGTGATGCTTGGAGCTCATATTGGAGCAGAAATGAATAATTTCAATTGTCCATGGGGAGGAACCTATTCTGAGGAAATTCTGGCGGAGAATAAGGAGAGGAATACCAGTCGAATCAAAAAGTTAATACAATTAGCCAATCTATATCCTCACATCATCTTTTCATTGTCCGCAGGAAATGAAGCCACTGTCGAATGGACGGATCATTATGTATCAGTTGAGCGCGTTATCGAATATGTAAAGATGATTAAAGCTAGTGCCAGTCAGCCAGTCACTTTCTGCGAGAACTTCATTCCCTGGCAGGGAAAATTGAAAAATTTGGCTGAGGAAGTTGATTTTATTTCCATTCACACTTATCCGGTTTGGGAGTATAAGCACGTGCATGAAGCCATTGACTATACCATTGAGAATTACAAAAGTGTGGCTGAAAAATACCCGCATAAACCCGTAGTAATCACAGAGGCAGGATGGGCTACCAATTCCAATGGAAGAGGCATCAAGCCAGAAAATGTCAGCGAAGCATATCAGGCTATCTACTATAATGATTTAATGGATTGGAGCCAAAAGGAAGGTATTTTGACGTTCGTTTTTGAAGCATTCGATGAGCCATGGAAAGGTTCGGATGAGCCCATGGAACCGGAAAAACACTGGGGATTCTTCACCGTTGATAGAAAACCAAAACTAGTGATGGAGAAAATATTTCAGGAATTGCAGTAGGCTTTATGCATCAATTGGTCATCTAAACTTTGCGCCAGTCCCCAAATACCCAGTTGCCATATTCATCTGGATTGCTGGATGTCAGGAAAGTTTCAACTGCAGGAATCAACTCATAACGGGAAAGTTTGCCATCCTTGTTAATATCAATTTTATCGAAAGCTACCTTCGAAAAAGCACCGTCTTTTCCAAAAATTGTGAACAAGTCCTGATATTCGGCCAATGAAATGTACCCATCATGATTTTCATCAAACATTCCAAAAACAAAAGCCAATAGTAGATCTACCCATTCATCTACAGTGTCTTCGTCTTCAAAGGAGGTAACCTCTTCCTCAAAAAATTGGAGCCAGCTAGCCAAATTGATGCTTTGATCACCCGGGTTTGGTATATCACGGAGCAATTTGTGAAAAAACTTAATTGATTTTCTCGAGATAGCCTGATGCTCCTTTTCACCTTCTTCGTAATTCAATATTTTTCTGACATTATCTGCTAATTGCACAAAATCGTTCAGTTGCAAAAAACCATTTCCATTTATATCAAGAAGGTCAAAAAGGTAAGTTAGTTTGGCGGATTTGAAAGAAGCGAGCATAGTTCCAGGTTAATGTTAGGAGTGTGGTAAATTAAATTGATTCAACTGAATAAACCAATTTGTATTGAGCATGAAACAAAAATAGTTCAAATAGAATTGTACTTTCCTAATGGATTATATGATTTTATTGAAAATATATTTCAATAATTTATCCCATATTTTTTTAACTTAGTCATTCAGTAACATGTCATAGCCATCTAGTAAAATGAAAAATTCGACCCATTTTTTCCTTACCATTTTCTTTGTATTTCTTTTCAGTTTTTCTATATCCAAAACATATGGACAAACATGGGAAGTCGTCCTTGCCAAAGCTGAAAAGCACTATGTAAAAGGGAAGTTCCATAAAATTGCGAAAATCACCGCCAAGCTTAAGGATAAGCACATTCAAAAAAAGTTTAACAATGACACCACATTGTTTGTCTGGCTTACTTTAATGGAAGCCAAAGCTTTTGAAGCTCAAAAGAACTATCCTCAAATGAACATGCGGATTGATTCCGCAGCAAAAGAACTTATTGCCATTAAGGATGTAAATCCGACAGTTTATTATGTCGGACAAATGAGATTGGTCGATTTGTATAATGAATACGGGAATTATAAAAAAGCCGATAGCCTAATCACTATTTTAAGCGCTGAATATTACTACAGCACATCGTCATTAATTGCCAATGAAATTACCATTCGAAAAGCCATAACGTTAGTTAATAACGGCGATTATTTAGCTGCTGAGCCTATTCTGGATGAAATGGTAACGCTTTTTCCAACGATCAAAAATGGGAGTTATGATGGAGAAATAGTAAATAAACTGGATTTAGCCTACAGAACAAACCTACAGCATTTGATTAAAATCAATAAGATGAGGCTTATGACTGAACGCGGACTCTATCAGGCTGCCGAACAAAAGTTGGATGAATATGCAAAGTCATTTAATAGAGAATTAGTCAAAACACAAGAGGCCTATTTCAAATCACTTGCATTGAAAATCGACTTGGCTTATCAGCGAGGAGATATAAAAGATGCCGACAAGTATATGGGGCAGTATTTAGGAGCTAAACCTGTGGGTAATCGATTGGAAGAAGGGCTAATGAGAAAAGTTGAGATTGATATGGCCAATGACAATAATAGTGGTGTATTCAAAACCAGAGATCTTTTTAGGAAATACGCCAAATCAGTCAAAGCACCAGAAAAATATGGGTTGTTTCATAATGTATATATCGATGCATTCGATGATTTCATGGACAAGGAATATGATCAGGTTTTTAAAAATATCAACGATGCGCATTTTGTTAGCAGTGGTATTGTACCATTGGATCACCCTTCACGTGAGAAACTTTATTCCGCAGGAATTCGGTTTTCTGAAAAAGCTGTTGAAATTCGATATCAGCATTCTGCAGATAGCTATTATCCTTTGCTCAAGACAACCATAGACAAAAGGTATGTACAAGGATTGTATCAGGGAATTTATGATATAAGACGCGCGGGATATTTTTTATCATACACTGAGACACCCATTGAAGCTTTTAAATTGCTCGATGATAGACCATATATAAATGTGTTCAATCAGCTTACTAAATCACAAACCAACTATGCAGATTTGGTCAATAGACTCAATGAATACCTGATAATAAAAGGGGAATACGAAGAGGGGATAAAATTGAATAAAAATGTCGTAGAGGGTATGAGATCGAACCCTGAAGTTGATGGTGTTGACCTTGGCACTCAAATGGTTTCACTGGCCCTAATGCAAACAATGGGGGGATATTATCGCGATGCAGAAATCAATGTGGATGACGCACTCAAGATTATAAGAAAAGATGGTGAAAAAATATCTGGTGAATACATCAAAGCACTGAATTCGTCTGCTACTTTATATGCAACCATAGGCAGGTATGATAAAGCAGAAGATTTATTGTACAAATCAAAAGCAATAGGTAAAAAGCTGGGGAGTGAAAGTGATGCAATCCTTCTAAATTCCATTGAAGACCTAGCTGTGATCAACACGCGCTTAGGAAATTATTCTGAAACAGAAGAATTACTCAATAAGGTAATCTTTGACAAGACCGATATGTACGGAGGATTTAGTCGAAGACTGATCAAGCCGTATAATGCATTGGGGCAGATGTTTTTGATAAGAGGTGAATTCACAGAAGCGGAAAAAAATATCCGGAAGTCCCTTGCGATTACTAAAAAAGTCTATGGCGATTCCACACTTTATTATGCAGATAATCAGTCCAATTTGGTAAAACTTTATCTTGAGCTTGGAAATTATAAGCCTGGTTTGGAAAATGCTACTGAAATATACAATTTAAGAAAATCCAAGCTGAGACCAGATCATATATTGCTGGCGGAATCACTGACTGATATTGGTCTGATTCGATATCATTTAGGTGATTCAATTGTAAACATTGAACAATATTTCGTTCAGGCGAAAAATATAGTAGAGGCTAATTTTGATAAAAAGCATCCGCTTTATGCCGAGGCACTAAAGAATTTGGCATATATCTATGTGAAAAAAAATGAGTTGGATTCGGCCCTTTTATTACTTGACCAGGCAGATGAAATCTGGTCAGACTTATTAGGAAACAGAAACATAAGTTCAGGTGAGGTGTCAAGACTTAAAGGTGATATCTATAGCTATAAGCAGCGATTTAGTATGGCCAAACATGAATATGAACGTGCTTCCAAATTTTTCAGGAAAATATTCAGTGAAGAGCATCCAGAATATTTGAAAACACAGAGTAAGCTGGCACAGTCATATTTTATAGATGGTGAAGTGCAGAAGGTTCAAAAGATATTAGAAACTACTACATCTGCCTATCTAAACTATACCAAAGTATATTTCCCAACTCTGAGTGAAGAAGAGAAATCCAGATTTTGGGCAAAGATCAAACCTGATTTCGAGTTTTATAACACCATTGCAGTTTTATACAAAGATCAAAAGGAGAAATACATAAGTGATATGTATGATTTTGCATTAGTTACCAAAGGGTTGTTGCTCAATTCTTCTATTAAAACTAGAAATGCGATTCTGAATAGTGGAGATTCCACCATTATAAAGGAGTTTGAAAGTTGGATGGCAAAAAAGGAATATCTAACTAATACCTTGGCACAATCAGCTGAAAATCTGGAATCAAATCAGGTTGATGTGAAAGCATTGAAAGATGAAATAGCTACGCTTGAAAAATCGCTGAGCGAAAAGTCTGAAACCTTTTCCAATACCTATGAATCAGACTTTTATACATGGAAAGATGTGAAGGATGTATTGGGCGATCATGAGGCCGCTGTTGAAATAGTGAGGTATAGAACTTTCGATACAGATTTCAATGAAGAAAAAGTAACCTATGCTGCACTGGTGGTCACACAGGATACAAAAAGAAATCCAAAATTAATTGTTTTGGAAAACGGCAATGACTTAGAAAAAAGACACTTTAACAGATTACGAAACAGTATCAATTTTAAAGTCCGTGATGAAAATGGATATAATGTTTACTGGAAGCAAATCCAGGAGGCCATTGGCGACAAAACAGTGATTTACCTTTCTCCTGATGGTATTTACAATCAAATAAATATAGAATCATTGGCTACCGAAGGTGGTGGCTATATGATCGACAAGGTGAATGTAAGGGTTGTCAATAGTACAAAAACGCTTCCTGAATACCGATCTAAAGGAGCGAAAAAAGAAAGAAAACGTCTTGACAATGAGCCAATGGTTGCCATGCTTTTTGGTAATCCGAAATATTATGAGAGTGAAAGTTCGTTTGATGATGCGATAAATGAAAATCCTACAAGAGCCCTCACAACGTCAAGAGTACCGCAGCTACCGGGTACCGAAGTTGAGGTAGGTCTGGTTTCGGGTCTTTTGAATGATATGGGTTGGGAAGTAAATACCTACATAGGTGAAGATGCTACAGAAGACGCCATAAAATCCATAAAAAATGTCACATTGCTTCACATAGCCACGCATGGTTTTTTTGATGATAAACCACGCTCGAAAAATAAGCAATTTGGTTTGTTTGATGATGATAACCCATTAGAGCGATCAGGTATCCTTACTCAAGGTGGTGGCGAGGTGCTCCTTGAAGCAAGTGACAACTACAATATTGCCGATGGTGTGCTGACAGCCTATGAGGCAATGAATCTAAATTTTGATAAAACAGAATTGGTCGTATTGAGTGCTTGCGAAACAGGTCGTGGTGAGATAGAGCAAGGAGAGGGCGTGTTTGGTTTGCAAAGATCATTTCTGGTCGCTGGTGCTGATGCCTTGATCATGAGTTTATTTCAAGTTTCGGATGAGGTCACACAAAAACTGATGGTTGAATTTTACAAGTATTGGCTCGGTGGTAGATCGAAAAGAGAAGCATTTAACGCAGCACAACTATCCATTAGAAATGAATATCCTGATCCAATTTACTGGGGAGCTTTTTTGATGGTTGCAAAAGAATAATTGGTCATTTTCCAATCTGTAATCAGGTAGCGAAAGTGGGTTCTCAGTGGTGTTGGTTATTCATCTTTATAGCCAAGGGTTTAAGCCCGGGCATTTAAAAGGTACATTTAGCAGGTTTTGGCACCTGATTAGTTACAATATAAAAGGTAGGATTGAGCAATCAAGCTTTTAAATCCGGTGAATTTTTCTATTTCTTTTTAAGAATAATACTGCTGTAGCGGTAGTTTTGCACCATGACCATTCAGGATTTACACTTACTTATTCGAACCCGGCGTTCGGTTTATCCCAACCAATATATAAACCGTGAAATACCAGATCAAATCCTAAATAATATTCTTGAAAATGCAGTTTGGGCGCCAAGCCACAAACTCACTCAACCTTGGCGATTCAAGCTGATGAAGGGAGAATCACAAAAGAGATTTGGGATATTTATGTCTGAAAAATATCGAGGGATAGAGCCGAGAGAAAGTTTCTCAATTGGCAAATATGAAAAGCTGAAGATGAATCCTCAAAAGGCCGGTGCTGTAGTAGCGATTTGTATTCAGAGAGATTACAGAGAACGCATCCCTGAGTGGGAAGAAGTGGCATCAGTTGCTATGGCTGTTCAAAACATGTGGCTGACTTGCCATGGTTTTGGGATAGGTGCATACTGGAGTACACCAGACTTGTTACAATATTTTGGCGAGTTTGAAAACCTAAATGAAGGGGAACGATGCATTGGTTTATTTTATATGGGATACTACATCCCAAATGAAATAACTCCGCCAAGAAATGCTGCAAGTGAAATAGTAAAATGGTTATGAAAGTTAGATTGGGTTTAAACCAAACTATTCTTTTCAATGTTTTGGATGGTTTTTCGAATAGATCTGCGAACAAAAAATTGTCCACTTAGTCCTGCCAAAAGAATGATAGTAAATAATGAAGTAACTATAGCAAGCAAGGTAGCATAAAGGGTTTCACTTTTTGAAGAGTTCATTTGCATAAAAAAACCAGCCGCCAACACTTCCATTTTGTATTGATCCTTCACTACTTGAACCTCTTTTTGCAAGTCTATAAACTTCTTGTTTTCCGAAATATATTTCTCTGTATAAGCTCTGGATTGTTTGTAATCCCCCCGCTCAAATGTGATATATGACAGGTATTCATATATGCGATAATTTTCAGGAAGCAGTTGTATTTTATCATATAAGGTTTCCGCTTTTGATCCATATTCTTCCGCTTTCTCAAAATCCCCAAGCTGTTTGTATGTTTGGCACAAATCTGTCCAGGTAATAAAACTTAACTCAGCCTTATCGAGCTTTGATTTTAAGATTTCAGCTTGTTTGTATGGTTTTATGGCATCCACATATTTTTTCTCTGATGCATAAGCATGTCCTATGTTGTGCCAGGCTACTGCTTTAGATTCAGGGAGCTTATCAATAAAACTTAAATTCAAAATAGCCTCATATGTCAATCTGGCCTCATTAAATTGTTTTAACTCAATTTGAAGTAGTCCTTTCTCGTTGATAGTACTAAAGATTAAATTTTGATCATCAATTAATTTCGCATATTGAATTCCTTTTTCTATTGACTCAATTGCAATTTCATTGTTTTCATTTACCCTATTTAGTTTTGCTTTGTTCCAAAAGAGTCTAACTATCGAGTCTTCTGGCTTGTATTTTAAAGCTATATGGATTCCTTCATTATAATAGATCTCAGCTTCATTATAAGCATGGTGTTCCCTTAGAATATTTCCAGTGTTCAACAAGAGTGCAATATACCTTTTTGCACCTTTTTCTGATTCATGGTAATACGGTCTGATTATCTCTAAGGCTTTTAGATACTGAATGAATGCCTTACCAGATTCGAGTTTTATCTCTTCGTTAATCCAAGCTTGTACAAAAACATAATTGGCTTCTTCTAAGTACAAATCTTTTTGATGTGCCAATTCTTCAGCTTGTTGGGCTAGAATATATGCCTCTGTTGGATGGGAGTGTAGGATGGAGAAGATACGTTTGTGAATATCCTCAAGATCATTCTCTGCGGATAGCAAGGAAGGAAATACAAAAATAAATAAGAGGAATATTGATAAACGCATTAACAGCTAGTTGACGTTAAGCGTAAATCTAAAAAAAAAGACGGTCAATCACATGACCGTCTAAAGAATATTTTACCGTTTATTTTATTAATTGCCTGTTGGTGTAGAGCTACCACCACTTCCATCCTCACCTTGGGTTGGAGCCGTTTGATCTAGTTCAGAATTTAATACGATATCCTCAAAACTTTCATCTGAAGAGGAACAAGAAGGTGCAATCATTGCGATGCAAAATGAAATACTTAGGATTGTTAGTAATTTTTTCATAGTTCTGGTCTTTTATGTTTTTGATACGGTAATGTTAAACCAAAAAATTATAAAAAACAAGCTAACTATTTGATAATCAGATAGTTAAAAATCATAACATCCTGAAAATAAGCACAATAAAGCATTATGCTTAAAGTTAATTTTCTAGCAATTATTTTTAAAAACGGTAAAATCAATAAGATTTTCCCTCTATTATTGGGAAAATGGCGGTGGGAATTTGGTGGCTTGGCTGGAAAATTGGTTAAAAGGTAATCATAATTTATGATTACTTCCTTAGGACTGGTGCGTGATTAACTTATTAGAAACGACTTGAACTCGATGTATGATTTACTCAATTTTGTTGAAACTTTGACTTTAGTCATCAAATCAGACACAAACTCGGGTAGCGGAACAGTTTTATTTAATGCCTTTTCAACTGTATCAATGAATTTACAAGGATGAGCGGTTTCAAGAAAAATACCTTGTTCACCCTCTTGAATGTTAGTTAGTAAGGCTTCATAACCAATAGCCCCATGTGGATCTAATGTATAATCATTGGTTTTTTGACAACCAGCCATTGATTGGAGGGTTTGTGCATCATCTAACGAAAAACCTATAATATCTTTTTTAATGGCTTGCCAATCTTCATCGTACAATTCCATCATACGTGGAAAATTGCTTGGATTGCTCACGTCCATAGCGTTGCTCAAAGTGGCCACAGTCGGCTTTATCTCAAATACTCCATTGGAAATGTATCTGGGAACTATGTCATTCGCATTGGATGCAGCAATGAATCTATGAATGGGCAGACCCATTTTTTTGGCCAACATACCGGCAGTTATATTTCCATAATTACCGCTTGGGACAGCAAAGACGTTATATTCAATGTGATCTAGCTGTTTTAGAGCCTCATGGTAATATATAGATTGAGGGAGCCAGCGGGCGATATTAATGGAATTTGCAGATGATAGCGCTAGCTTTTCATTCACTTCCTTATCAAGAAATGCTGTTTTAACCAAAGTTTGACAATCGTCAAAATCACCATCAATTTCTAAAGCAGTAATATTCTCGCCAAGCGTGGTTAGTTGTTTTTCTTGTAAGTCACTTACTTTTCCTGAAGGATACAATATGATCACTTTTACTCCAGGAACCTTGTAGAAACCAGCGGCAACAGCACCACCAGTATCACCAGATGTGGCTACCAAAATGGTAACTTCTTTTTTATCCGATTCATTAAAATATCCTAGACATCTTGCTAAAAAACGCGCACCTACATCCTTAAAGGCATAAGTAGGTCCGTGAAAAAGCTCAAGACTGTAAATTTTATCCTCAATTTTTTTAAGTGGAATATCAAAGCTGAGCACATCTGTCATGATTTCCTCCAACTTAACCATAGGAACATCATCAACGCAGAAGTGTTTCATCACTTCTACACCTATCTCGGGTAAGGAATAGGATTTGAGCGATTTGAAATAGGAGGGGTCGAGTGATGGAATGGATTGAGGAAAATATAAACCATTGTCTTCTGGCAAGCTTTTGATAACGGCCTCTCGAAATGGGACAAGTTTGTTTTTTCCTTTTGTACTGTAAAATTTCATATTCCGTTTAAGCTAGAATTCTTGATTAGTCAATCACCTCGCAACCATGTAAGTTGATTTTGGATGAATGAAGAATCACAGGCAAATTTCTTGCTTCGTACAATTTACGAATTTCAGGTTTCACTTTGTTCATCTCTTTTTCATTTTTAAAGAATGCAAACATGCTTGGTCCTGATCCTGATATGTTAAAACCAACACTTCCCGCATTGAATGCTAATTGTTTTACATCGTCATAGCCAGGAATGAGACCTTTTCTAACTGGTTCAGCAACTAAATCAGTCACGGATTTCTTCAATAATTCAAAGTCATGCACATTAAATGCCTGAATGAGACCAGCTACATTAGACCATTGGTCCCGTGCGTCCTTTAAACTCAATGTAGTCGGTATAAGCTTTTTGGATTCAGCTGTTTTGATAACTACATCTGGGAAAATGATCAAAACCCAAAGATCAGAAGGGACATTCACCTGAAAAATATCCAACTCTGGCTCATAGCTGCGGATTACATTGAATCCTCCCATAAGTGAGGGTGCTACATTATCCGCATGGTAACACTTCGAAGCAAAAGCCTCACCCTCCAATGCAAATGGAAGCAAATCAACTTTTTCTTCAATTGGTTCTCCTAAAAGGATATTTGCAGCGAAAACAGCTCCGGCAGCACTTGACGCGCTCGATCCCAGACCACTTCCCGGTTTGAATAGTTTTTTGATGGTGATATTAAAACCTTGTTTTGAACCTAAATGATCTAGCAATGCTTGGATAGCTATAGTTGCTACATTTTCTTCTGGTTCCATTGGTAGATCCGCGCCTATAATTTCCTTAATCACCAATTTGGAATCTTCACGCTTCGACATGATGATTTCATCGCCGAGACCATCTATGGCAAAACCGATGGTGTCGTAACCACAGCCGACGTTAGCCACTGAAGCAGGAGCAAAAATTTTTACTTCGTTCATTTAATGATTTGATTGGGCTATTCGTAAAACATCTGCAAAAATCCCGGAAGCAGTGACATCAGCACCTGCTCCAGCACCTTTTATCACCAGCGGCTGTGCTTTGTATCTATTGGTATAAAACAACACGATATTGTCACTGCCCTCCAGATAATAAAATGGATGATTGGAAGGGATTTCCTGAAGGCCAACTGAAGCAGAACCATTTTTATAGCTGGCGACCACTCTCAATTGAGCACCTTTTGCTTTGGCCTTTTTATACAGGGCTTTAAAATGTTCTTCTTCCTTATCTACTTTTTGGTAAAAATCTTCTATCGATGTGCTATCCTCGCAGCTTTTAGGCAAAAATGGGTCTAATGAAATTTCCTCCAATTCATGCACATACCCACTTTCTCGGATAAGTATTAAAATTTTTCTTTTTACATCTTCGCAGAAAAGGTCTAGTCGTGGGTCAGGCTCTGTGTAGCCCATTTCTTTGGCCCGTTTGATCACACTGAGAAACTTCTCAGTTCCATTATACTCGTTGAAAAGGAAATTGAGTGTGCCGGAAAGTACCGCTTCTACAGAGTGAATTTGATCACCTGATTTGATTAAATCAGAAAGTGTTGATAAAACTGGAAGTCCGGCGCACACATTAGTTTCAAATAAAAACTGACTGCTATATTTTTTAGCGGTTTCTTTTAAAGCTATGTAATCGCCATATTTTCCTGTCGCAGCTATTTTGTTTGGAGTCACCACGGAAATGCTCTCCTTTAAAACATTTGGATATAATCCTGCAATTTCAGGTGAGCCGGTGATATCTATGAATATCGAATTGCGCAAATTGTATTCAGCCATGTAATTGAAGAAGGCGTCCCGATCAAATTTTTCGGAATTTTTCTTCATTCTTTCGTCCCATTTTGAAAGTGGAATCCCATCTTTCATAAAAGTCATTGTTCGGGAATTTGCGAGCCCGATGATTTTTATATTGAGTTGATGCTGTTTTTTGAGGAAATTAAATTGACCAGTGAGCTGATCGACGAATGCTTTTCCAACATTTCCTGTGCCAATGATGAACAAGTTGATGCGCTTGCTATCTGAAAGGAAAAAACTCTCATGAAGTACATTTAGTGCTTTGTCTAAATCATCTCTGGCAATAACAGCGGATATATTTCTTTCAGAAGACCCCTGAGCGATGGCTTTGATGCTGACACCATTTCTACCCAATACGTTAAACATCTGACCGCTTACACCGACTTGATTTTTCATGTTGGCGCCTACCAAAGCGATGATTGATAGGTCACTATCACCTTCAAGTTGGTTGATGATATTGTTTTTTATTTCCAGCTTAAATTCCCCGTTCAAACATTCGATAGCAATTTTCGCATCTTGCGAAGCGATTCCTACCGTGATTGTGTGCTCCGAAGAGGCCTGGGTGATCAATATCACATTGATCTTATTTTCGGAAAGTGCTTTGAACAGTCGGAATGAAAAACGAGGAATCCCCACCATACCACCTCCGGAAAGATTGATAAGCGAAATGTCCTTAATACTTGTAATTCCTCTGATAAGCTGTTTGTCCTCATCCCATTCTTTGGTGATCAGAGTGCCTCGATGAGTTGGGTTAAAGGTGTTTTTTATGGTTATTGGTATGCCGATTTCCAAAGCAGGCTGGATACTCGGCGGGTAGATCACTTTGGCACCAAAGTGAGACATTTCTAAAGCCTCCTCATAAGATACATGATCGATAAAATGTGCCTGCTTTACCAATCTTGGATCAGAAGTCATGATGCCATCTACATCTGTCCAGATTTCCAGACTTGATGCTTTGGTCAGTTTAGCAAGAATAGCTGCAGTATAATCTGAGCCTCCTCTACCTAAAGTGATGGTTTCATTGTCCGGTGTTGAAGCTATAAAACCAGGGAAGAGATTGATTTGATTAAGGTCCAATTTTGAAACCAATGACAGGGATGCATCAAAGTCAACATTCGCATGACCAAAATGCTTGTCAGTTTTTATAACCTGACGGGAGTCAAAAAGTGTGATTTCTTTAAATGACTTTTTAATGAAATCCGCAATGATGAATGAAGAAAGACGTTCGCCTGTGCTTACTATATAGTCATTACTTCTGGCCGTGAACTCTTTTAATAAGAAAACACCTCTGCAAATTTCTTCCAGCTCAGTGATGATGCCATCAATTTCAGGACATTGATCTTTGCCCATTAGCGTTGCATATAGATTGGTATGAAGGTTTTTTAATTCACCAATTGAATCCTGATAAGATGCATCTCGACTTTCAGCCATCTCACCAATTCGAACCAACTTATCCGTTACTCCACCAACTGCTGATACCACAACAATTAATTTTTCGCTCTTGGCCTTTTCTATAACGATTTCAGCCACTAGTCTGATGGCCTCTTCCGTACCAACTGATGTACCTCCGAATTTTAATACCTTCATTTTGAAATCGTTGTTTTAGCTTTTTTGTCCCTATTCCGAAATCCAAGTGCGAATTTAAGTCTACTGTGCTTAACCAATTGGGATTTTATGGAGAATATGTTAGCTTTCAGGTGTTCATTGCGCTTATTTTTCCTTGATTAAAATCAAGAAAACTTAGGCAATGCGAGGAATGGAAGTGGTGAATGCGGTAAATGTTGACTTTGATAATCTTGAAGACGGGCGTAAGTATTTACAATCGAAGAGGGAAATATTTATTTTAGAAATGATTAAATCACTTTATTGAAATCGAAGACATTGATCAATTCATTCAAAATATTGAGAGAAAAATTGTAGATATGAAAACCGAGATACACTAGTCGTTTGGTATTTTATTGTGCTATTTTGATTGCAACAGATTCTGGAAATTCCAAAACTCTAATATTAACTCGATTGTGCGGTGGTTACCTCCTTACCACATTGACATTTTGCGCTAGTGATAAATGGCTCATTTTCCTTTCCTCCCGAGTCATTAGAACAACCAGAAACATTGATTAATATGAGGATAATGACCATGAAATTTAGAAGTCTCATTTGATCCGCAATTCTCATAAATGTGGTTGCTTTTGATTTCTCAATAACAACGACATGGATTGGCTCAATCTTATGTTGTTCTTTTGTAATTAACGGTCTAATTGTACTGTTTCTTTTTGAATTGAATGCAATAAGAAAAGCAAAATCATTGGAATTTCTTGCCAGTTAGCTATACATCAAATATAACAAAATGACATTTTAAGCGGGATCATAGTAGTGTCATTTGGATATGAACTAGGGTTAGATTGCTTTTTTGACTTCAGCATTTGCATTCCTTCGGATACAATTGATTTGGGTTCTCTACAAACAAATAGAACAGTCAAGGGAATGAAGAACCAAGTTTTCAGATTCATTTGATCATCTGAATTATCATCAAGAAGTATAAATATTAGATCAAACCGAAACTACGTTTCACTTGTCTTTTTCAAAAATTTATATTGAGACAATGAAGACACTCCCCCATTGCTAGTATGGAATCAAACTATGTAATTCAACAAATCAGGTTTTTGATTGAGGTATTCGCCGTAAAAATTCAGTGACTTCATTCTCGATAAAAGCGAATCAAAATCAGCCTTGGCTTTAAGTTCGATTCCAACTACGGCTGAGCCTTTTTCTCGTGAATTTTTTTTGGTGTATTCGAAATGAATGATGTCATCATGCGGCCCCAGCACATCTCCTACAAATTCTTTCAAAGCCCCAGCTCTCTGAGGAAAACGCACAATAAAATAGTGTATCAATCCTTCATAAAGCATTGATCTTTCTCTGATCTCCTCCGTTCGGGTAATGTCATTATTACTTCCGGAAAGCACACAAATGACATTCTTACCTTTGATTTTTTTGGCATATTGATCAAGAACGGCAACTGACAGGGCTCCTGCGGGTTCAAGGATGATACCGCTCTCGTTGTACATATTGATCAGCGAGGAGCATAATTTTCCTTCGTTGACCAATGCGATTTCATCCACAAACTTTTTACAAAGAGGAAATGTGAGTTCACCAACCCTTTTCACTGCCGCTCCATCTACGAACTTGTCGATCTGTTCAAGTGTCACTACTTTATTTTGCTTGATTGCTTCGAGCATTGCCGGAGCTCCTTCCGGCTCAATCCCAATAATTTTGGTTTTTGGACTTAAGGTTCGAAGTACGCTGGAAACTCCTGCTGATAAGCCACCACCACCGATAGGTAGGAATAGATAATCAATATTGAAGTCTGCATCACTGAAAAGTTCTAGACCTATGGTGGCCTGTCCTTCAATTACCTTTTCATCGTCAAATGGATGTACAAAAGTACTGTTGTGTTCGTTGCAGAAAATTTTTGCGGCTTGGTTGGCATCATCGAAGGTATCACCCGTCAGGATAATTTCTACATTGTCTTTTCCAAACATGGTGACTTGCTGCACCTTTTGCTTGGGAGTAGGGGACGGCATGAAAATCGTGCCTTTTACTCCTAATTTATAGCAAGACAGGGCGACACCTTGTGCATGATTCCCTGCACTGGCGCAGACCACTCCTCGGGCTAAAGTTTTTTTATCGATGGATATAAGTTTGTTGTACGCTCCTCTAATTTTATAGGAGCGTACAACTTGAGTATCTTCTCTTTTCAGATAGATATTCGCACCGTATTTTTCACTGAGGTTTAGGTTTTGTTGTAAAGGCGTGTGATAGATAACCTTACTCAGATTATTCTGAGCCTTTTTTACATCCTCAATCTCAGGAATATACATACTTTATTAGTTATTTTCTGGTCTGAGTTTTCTGACAGCCTTACCGGCTTTCCACATTTCTGACTCCTCCAATAGTTTAAGTTCGGCTTCAAGCTTTACTCGATAATCTGATTGCGAATTGCTATCGATTGATTTTTGAGCTTCGATACCATCTGTTACAGATTTGTAAAGTTTTTCAAAAACAGGCTTGGTTGCTTCGTAAAATGGACCCATCCAATCTAATGCTCCTCTTTGTGCGGTAGTAGAACAGTTGGCATACATCCAGTCCATTCCTCTTTCAGCGATCAATGGATACAATGATTGAGTAGCTTCTTCCACTGTTTCATTGAATGCTTCTGACGGTGAGTGACCGTTCGCTCTTAGAACTTCGTATTGTGCACGGAACAAACCTTGTATTGCGCCCATAAGTGTTCCTCTTTCACCTGTAAGGTCAGAAGAAACTTCTTTATAAAACGTAGTTTCAAACAAATAACCTGATCCTACACCAATTCCCAAAGCAACTACTTTGTCTTTGGCTTTTCCTGTGGCGTCCTGATGGATCGCGAAACTGGAGTTCAGACCTTTTCCCTCAACGAATAATCTTCTAAGTGAGGTTCCAGATCCTTTTGGAGCTACTAAAATTACATCCACGTCAGCAGGAGGGATGATACCAGTTTTTTCTTTATACGTAATACCAAATCCGTGAGAGAAATAAAGAGTTTTCCCTGGAGTGAGGTGACTTTTCACCAATGGCCACAAAGCTATTTGACCGGCATCAGAAAGTAAAAATTGAAGAATTGTTCCTTTTTTGCAAGCTTCTTCTAATTCGAAAAGTGTTTCTCCTGGAACCCAACCATCTGCTACTGCTTTGTCCCAAGTCTTAGATCCTTTTCTTTGACCTACTATTACATTGAAGCCATTGTCTTTCAAGTTAAGTGCCTGGCCTGGACCTTGAACACCGTAACCTAAAACAGCGATTGTTTCATTCTTTAATACTTCTCTTGCTTTTTCAAGAGGGAATTCTTCACGCGTTACTACGTTTTCTGTTACCCCTCCAAAATTGATTTGTGCCATTTTTATTAGTTTGTTGAAAATCTGTTATTAAAAATCTTTTATGCTTAGTCTGTTTGATTTTGAATCTTCCAATTGTTGAATGAAAGCTTCTGTTTTTCGTTTTGATTTTGAGATTGCAATTCTACCTGATCTTACGAACTCTAAAAGTCCATGCGGCATTAATTTGACGTAAAGATCGTGTGTATCTTCTTTATGTCCTGTTTTTTCTATGATAATGTGGTCTTTTTCAATCACAAGGATACGCGCTCCGTTATTTCTGACCAATGTTTCAATTTTGTTTCCATTTAGGAAAACCTCTGTAGGAACCTTGTACAAAGCTATTTCCTGATAATAGATTTCATCCTGATTGTAAACAAATGCACCAAGTACGTCAACAAGTTTTCGTATTTGATTGACAACTTTTTCGATCCTGTCGCGGGTAGCAGATATCACAATAGTGAATCGACTTACTCCAGCAACTTCGGTGGTTGATACATTCAAGCTGTTGATATTGATCTTTCGACGGGTAAAAATAATGGTAATTTGATTTAGAAGACCTGCACGGTCTTCTGTCAGTACCGAAAGGGTATATTCCTTTTCAATATTGTCCGAATGATCCTCACTATATATAGAATTAGACATGATCTAAACTTTAGTACTTAATGCTTATTTAATTTTTGATTCGAATCACTCCAATCGAATGTCCGAAACTGATGCGCCAGAGGGAACCATCGGGAATACATTTTCTTCTTGCTCCACTACTACTTCCAGCAATTGTGGGCCATCATCGTTGAGCCATTGATCCAAAGCTGCATCCAATTTTTCCCGCTCCTCAACTTTTTGGGCTGGAATGCCATACCCCTGAGAGATCATTTGGAAATTTGGATTGATTAATTCGGTAAATGAATATCTCTTGTCATGGAATAATTGCTGCCATTGGCGTACCATTCCTAGAAAGTTATTATTCAATATTAAAATTTTAACTCCGATCTGGCTTTGGAAAATAGTGCCCAATTCTTGAATAGTCATTTGGAAGCCACCATCGCCAATTACGGCGATTACTTGCTTATCTGGTTGCCCCATTTTAGCTCCCATTGCAGCGGGAAGTGCAAAACCCATCGTCCCAAGACCACCAGAAGTTACGTTGGAATTGGTGTCATCAAACTGATAATATCTGGTAGTAACCATCTGATGCTGACCAACATCTGTGACGATGATTGCTTTTCCTTTGGTCTTATCCGATATTTTCTTGATTACTTCAGCCATTTTGATGCTACCTGATTCAGGGAACATTTCTTTATGGATGACTTTTTCATATTCTATTTTGTCGCATTCGTGAAATTCACTTACCCAAGCTGAGTGATTGTTTTCTTCGGTTTGATTTATCAGTGACAATAATGCCTCTTTTGCATCAGCATTTATCGCAACAGTTGTTTTCACATTTTTATCAATCTCAGAAGGATCTATTTCAATGTGAATGACTTTTGCCTGCTTGGCATATTTTTTTAGATCACCGGTTACACGATCATCGAATCTCATCCCAACTGCAATCAGAACATCACATTCGTTAGTCTTGATATTTGGTCCGTAATTTCCATGCATTCCCAAATAACCAACATATAGCGGGTGATTATTTGGAACCGCTGAAAGTCCCAAAAGCGTTGAGGCCATTGGAATGCCTGACTTTTCAGCAAACCGGATCATTTCTTTTTGAGCATTGGCCAAAAGCACGCCATGACCTACTAATACCAATGGTTTTTTGGCATTATTGATTAATACTGCTGCTTCTTTAATGCGATCTGGATCTAAGATCGGATACGGGTGATAACTTCTGATTTTCTCACATTTTTCATATGAGTAGTCAAATTGCCCAAATTGTGCGTCTTTGGTAATATCTATCAAAACCGGACCTGGTCGACCTGTATTAGCGATATAAAAAGCCCTTGCAATGGCATATGGAATGTCTTCAGCTCTGGTGACTTGATAATTCCATTTGGTCACAGGCATGGATATGCCAATAACATCTGTTTCCTGAAAAGCATCTGTTCCCAAAAGATGGGAAGGTACCTGACCGGTAATACAGACTAATGGCGTAGAATCAATTTGAGCATCTGCAATTCCAGTTATAAGGTTGGTTGCTCCTGGACCTGAAGTTGCAAAGCAAACACCGGTTCTGCCAGTTACTCTTGCATAACCTTGTGCGGCATGAGATGCACCCTGCTCATGTCTTGTAAGTATGTGATTGAGCCTGTCCATGTAACCATACAATGCATCGTATATTGGCATGATGGCTCCTCCTGGATACCCGAAAATGACTTCCACATCTTCCTCAAGCAGGCATCTTAATAAAGCCTCAGATCCTGACAATCTTTCAGTTTTGATTGCGGTCTTTTTCTCTGCTTCCAATGTTGATGTACTATCCATAAGTAACTTATTTAAGCGTCGGTAACACATCCATCAGATGCAGGTGTTACTGATTTAATGTATTTCCAAAGAATTCCTTTTGAAGCTTTGTATGCTGGTTTTACCCATGCTGCTCTGCGCTTGGCCATTTCCTCATCGCTGATCTTTACTTCAAGCTTATTTTCTATTGCATCAATTCGAATGATGTCGCCATTTTTAATGAGAGCGAGTGGGCCACCTTCTTGTGACTCTGGTGTAATATGACCAACGACAAATCCATGTGAGCCACCCGAAAACCTGCCATCTGTGATCAAAGCAACATCTTTACCCAATCCTGCGCCCATTACAGCTCCTGTAGGTTTTAGCATTTCGGGCATTCCGGGAGCACCTTTTGGCCCTGATTGTCTGATGACTATTACTTCGCCTTTCTTTACTTCTTCGCCAATGCCCTTGATGGCAGCAAATTCATCTTCGTAAATTCTGGCAGGCCCTTCGAATACTTCCCCTTCCTTACCTGTAATCTTGGCGACAGCACCGTCAGGCGCCAAATTACCATAAAGAATCTGCAAGTGACCAGTTTTTTTGATCGGTTTGTCAAATGAATAGATGACATTTTGACCTTTTTTCAGATCATCAATCAATTCAAGATTTTCAGCTAGGGTTTTTCCTGTTACGGTCATACAATCACCATGAAGATATCCTTCGCGTAGCAATATTTTCAGTACACCCGGAACACCGCCAATATTGTGCAGATCTTCCATCAGGTATTTTCCACTAGGTTTCAGATCCGCGATAAATGGCGTTTTGTCACTGATTCTTTGAAAATCATCAAGTGTCAATGGCACATCAGCAGCTTTGGCCATAGCCAACAAATGAAGTACAGCATTGGTAGATCCTCCGAGTACCATCACTGAAGTAATGGCGTTATCGAAAGACTTTTTCGTCATGATATCACTTGGGAGGATGTTTTTTTCCAATAGATTTCTAATGGCCTTTCCTACATTTTTGATCTCATTAATTTTTGGATCGCCTTCAGCAGGATTGGATGAACTGAAAGGTAAACTCATTCCCATTGCCTCTATGGCAGAGGCCATCGTGTTGGCAGTGTACATACCACCACATGCTCCTGGGCCCGGGATTGCATTTTTTATTATTCCAATATAATCTTCATCTGAGATATTTCCACCCAACCTTTGTCCATATGCTTCAAAAGCGGAAACAATATTCAGGTCTTCACCTTTCCAAGTTCCTGGTCGGACACTGCCTCCATAAACCATAATACTTGGTCGATTGAGTCTGGACATACCTATGATTGCTCCGGGCATATTTTTATCACAGCCAACCACAGAAACCACTGCATCATAAAATTGCGCTTGACACACGGTTTCAATCGAATCAGCGATGATATCTCTGGAAATCAGAGAATATTTCATACCGATGGTTCCGTTTGAAATTCCATCACTCACGCCAATGGTGTTGAATATGAGCCCGACAAGATCAGATTCTTTCACACTCTTCTTCACCTGATGAGCCAATATATTAAGGTGCATGTTGCAAGGATTTCCTTCGAAACCAGTACTAACAATTCCTACCTGGGCTTTCTTTAAATCTTCTTCAGTCAGGCCTAAAGCGTAAAGCTGTGCTTGTGATCCAGGTTGAGACGGATCTTGAGTGATAGTTTTACTGTGTTTATTTATTTCTTTTGTCATTATTATACAATTGTCAAACCCTGATATTCGTCAAACATCACTTTTTGCTGGTAGAGTACATGTAGTATTCTACCTATTGATTCTTCCCAGTCTTTTTTGAAATGCTCTCCATTGATGGAGTCAATTCTTGTTATTTCTGAAGCTGTGCCACAGAAAAAGGCGGTTTCAGCTTTATACAGTTCTTCAGGTTTGATGTCTTTTTCTACTACTTCTATTTTGAGATCTTTACAGATTTCGATAATTGTTTTTCTAGTGATTCCAGGGAATATATTTCCCAATTTTGGGGTGAAAAGCACTCCGTCCTTTTCATAGAATATATTCGCCCCAGGCCCCTCAGTGATGTTGCCATTAAAATCTAGCAGGATGGCTTCATCATAACCTAGTGCTTTTGCTTCGGCTGAAGCCAAGGTGGCTTGTGAATAGTTACCTACTACTTTGGCATCAATAGGGGTTGACTTTGGACTGGGCTTTTGATAGGATGAGATCATCGTATTTAATGGCTCATAGCCAGGATACTTGGCCCATTTCCATGCAGTCATAAAAACATGAATCTCTGTGGCTGGGGATAACATCATATTTGGCCCAGCAAAAACCAAAGGTCTGATATAAGCATTGGTCAATTTGTTACGATCAATAAGTTCATACGCCGTATTGATCAATTCTTCTGTGCTATAAGGTACCGACAAGTAAACTCGTTCCGAAGATTTTTTAAGTCTATCGAAATGCTCTGCTGGCTTGAAAATATTAAATCCGTTCCCATTGTTGTATGAACGGATACCTTCGAATACGCCAGTGCCATAATGGAGCGTCTGGCTAAACATGCTTGCCTTAGCATCTTTGGCCTTTATGAACTCGCCATCTAAGAAAACCTCTGTTTTATCGTCGAAATACATTTTAACTCTTAGGTAAAAAAAAACGCCATTCTTTTTGGGAATGGCGTTTGATATATTTTGATATTATCAAGAACACCATTTCCCGAACCCTGTGACCACAGTGACCAGAATAATAATTGGTGTATTAATAATATTTAAAGGAATTCTTTTCATTTATGGCCTCAAAGCTAATGTAATAGTTCATAATCTTGAAAAGTGGCGAACTAAATTCTTGTCATTAATGAGAACTTTTGCTTTGATAAATACAATTTCTAAAAGAGAATTTTACCACTTTTGATTATCACAGTGCGTTTGAAAATTGCTTTGATACATTTGAATTACAATTCTAATCCGATCGATTTTATAAACGCTTCTTGATTTGGCTCTCTTCCCAGAAATTCAATGAGCATTTCCATTTCATCTTTTGTGCCTCCTTTAGAAAGAATGGCATCTCTATATGCCGCACCAACTTCGGGATTGAGCACTCCTTCTTTTTCAAATCTTGAGAACATGTCTTCGGCAAATACTTTGGACCACAAATACCCATAATAAGATGCTGCGTAATGATTTAAGTGTCCGAAAGACGCCTCAAAGTGGTTGCCATCAACTATAGGGTAAGGCAAGATTTCACCTCTCAGCTTTTGCCCTATGTCGGAAGTTGAAATGTCACCGCTTGGATCGAAACCATCATAAAGTGTGAGATCATATTGTCCATAAAAAATTTGACCAAGTGTAGAAATTCCTGATTGCAGATTTTTCGCTGAATACATTTTGTCAAAAAGTTCTTTTGGTAACACTTCTCCCGTTTCGTAATGCCTTGCAAACAAAGAAAGCGATTCATAATTCCAGACCCAATTTTCAAATATTTGTGATGGAGCCTCTACAAAATCACGACTTACCGCAGTTCCTCCTTGCCCAGATAATTCGGTATCTGAAAGGATATTATGAAGTACGTGACCGAACTCGTGGAAAAAAGTCTCCACTTCGTCATGTGTAAGAAGAGCTGGTTTCTCTTCCGTTGGCTTTGAAAAGTTACACAAAAGTGCCGCTACCGGGCGTTGGACCCCTTGACTTGTGGTTTTTGATTTTACCAAACCCCAACATGCAGCGTGTGTATATTTATTTTGTCGTGGATGTAAGTCCAGATAAAATCTGCCGATATATTTGTCATCCTGAAAAACCTCATAGGCTGATGCATCTTCATGCCATACGGAAGCGTCTTTCATTTCCACATAGGTGATCCCAAACAATTTTTGCGTGATCTGAAACAACCCTGATTTCACATTCTTTAGTTCAAAGTATTGTCTCACAATCTCCTGATCAACCCCATAGACAGTTTGAAGAAGCTGGTTTTTAATGTAGCCGGTACTATATGGCTGAACTTGTTCTTCATCGATTCCAAGTCGTTTTTGCATGTCAATTAATTCGGCATAATCTAGGACACCTTTTGGACTTACATTCTTTTGAAGGTCTCTTTCAAATTCCCAAACATTTTCTGGTGATTTCGCCATGCGATCTTCTGTCCTGTAGGTCGCATAAGTGGGGTAACCGAGCATGTTGGACATTTCTGTACGTTTGGCAATCAAGTCTGCGAGCACTTTCATATTTTGGTCTGCTGCGCGATTCGCATATTTCATGTATAGCTCCTTTCTTGCTTCAGAAGCAATCGCATTCTCCATGAATGGAATATAATCTGGATATGAAAGACCTACCCTATATGTGCCATCAGTTTGTAGATGTGCTTTTTTGAAGTCATCAGTTGTACCATCCATTTGCGCTTCAGAAAAGATGCTATAATCCTGATACATCGCAATGTTTTTTCTGAATGTGTTGCCCAATTCTGAAATTTCATCTAGTACAATTTTCAGCTTTTCCCTTTCTTCTTTCGGAAGTCCAAAGCCATTTCTTTCGAATGATCTTAATTCTTCCTCGACAAATTTCTTTTTAAAGCCATTTAGTTTAGCAACTTCTTCAGTCTCGCCGTATGACTTTAAAGCCTTATAAATGTCTTCATTCAGCGAAATTTCATTGGAAAGTTTATCCAGTTCTATCTCCTTTTCAGAAGCAGTCACTCGGATCAAGGAGTCTGACTGAGCGTTAGAAAGAATACTAAAAATCCCACCAGCTATGTTTAATTGATTATAAAGATCATCGAGTGGAATAATAGTATTTTCAAAAGTTCTGGTCTCGCTCGTATTAATTAATTCTAGGGTATTTTGGTAATAGGCGTACACTTTATCATATTGTTTGCTTAGAGAATCCGCGTTGATTGAACCAAATGAGATTGGGTTATTCAATCCATTGTTAAGAAGATTAATTGATTGATCAGTTTCAGTTTTGGAACATGATAAAAAGGTGAAAGCAAGGAGTACTCCTATTGCTAATCTTATGGAATTTTTTTTCATTGTACTGGTTGTTATTGCCTCGGAAATTTAGACTATCCGGTTTTCCTTTCTATATGATTTGGGATAGGTGGTAAGGAAAAGCGTTGAATCGGCCATTCTATCATATCTATTCGCGATCGCTTGTTTCCGATTGAAGAAATAGTAGGATGATTTCACAGAATCTATTTCAGATGAGTTGTGAAAATTTTTGATAAAAAACGATTTTCGTCTGCCTTTTTCGAGGAACTCAATATCAACCTGCGTTGATTCACTTGTAAAACCGATGATCACTCCATCTTTGATTTGACCCCAGGGTATTGAGCTTGGCCATAGGAGATTTAATCAGGATTCATCTTGACTAATTTATATGTCAATTCATAACATAATAGTTCAGTAAAGATTTATTGATTCTTTTTTTTGCTAGATTGATTTTGTCATTAATTATAACCTTATGAAAATATTTGAATGGATTTTGAGTGTGCTTGTGGCAATCATACTTTTGCAAACCCTTTATTTTAAATTTACTGCACAACCAGAAAGTGTTTATATTTTTGAAACGGTAGGCATGGAGCCCCATGGAAGAATTGGGTCTGGAATTGTAGAACTAATTGCTGGAATTTTAATTCTTATACCCATATTTCGGGTTTATGGCGCTATTCTCAGCGTCGGCGTAATTTCTGGAGCTATATTCTTTCATCTCACTAAATTAGGTATCGAGGTTAAAGGAGATGGCGGCCAACTTTTTTATTATGCCCTGTTCGTTTTTATAGCCAGCTTAATCATACTGGTGATTAGACGAAAACAAATTCCTATTATTGGATCAAAACTTTAATTGAAATCAATTGCCTACTTCCCTGACAAAAAGTGATCAGGCACTTTTTTCGATTGCCCACAAATGGTTCAAATCAAAAAATTGGGATCCATTTCAATTTCAGGAAGAGTGCTGGCAGGCCGTTCTTGATGGGAAAAGTGGCTTGCTTAATGCACCCACTGGAAGTGGAAAAACCTATGCTCTTTGGATTCCTTGCATTCTGGAGTTTTTAAGAGAAAATCAAAAGGAAGAGGTAATCCCAGAAGTTCGTGTTTTGTGGGTGACGCCACTTCGAGCATTGGCTAAGGACATTCAACGTGCCATGCAGGAGGTTTGTGATGATCTTGATTTAAAATGGACTGTAGGCCTCAGAACTGGTGATACCACGACCTCTCAAAGACAAACGCAAAAGAAAAATGCACCGCAGGTTTTGGTTATTACGCCGGAAAGCCTGCATGTGCTGCTAAGTCAAAGTGATTATCCAAATTATCTGAAATCAGTAAAAATAATCGTTGCAGATGAGTGGCATGAGATCCTAGGCACCAAAAGGGGCGTGGCACTTGAATTGGCGATAAGCAGGATTAAATATTTGACAGATTACAAATTGAAGGTGTGGGGCATTTCTGCGACGATTGGCAACTTGCCTCAAGCCAAACGAGTCTTGCTTGGTGAAGATTTCTATAAAAAAGGAGTGACCATTCAATCCAATATTGAAAAATTAATTGAAGTAGAATCGGTGCTGCCTGATGAAGTGGAAAAGTTCCCATGGAGTGGACATTTGGGAATTACGCTCCTGCCAAAAATTATTCCCATCATTAAGAAAAGCAGAACCACTTTACTTTTCACCAACACAAGGTCTCAAACTGAATTATGGTACCAGAAGATTGTGAATTATGCCCCCGAACTCTCAGGTTTGATCGCGATGCATCATGGATCAATTGATCACAACATTCGCGGTTGGGTGGAAGATGCTCTCCATGCGGGAAAGTTAAAAGTGGTGGTATGCACCTCCAGTCTCGACTTGGGGGTGGATTTCAGACCAGTGGACACAGTGATTCAGGTAGGTGGACCCAAAGGCGTTAGTCGTTTTTTTCAGCGAGCCGGGAGAAGTGGTCATCGACCGGGAGAAACAAGCAAGATATATTTTGTGCCAACGCATTCTCTCGAATTGATCGAAGGAGCAGCTTTGCGACAAGCGATTAAGGATAAGCGATTTGAAAGTAGAAAACCTTTGGAGAAATGTATCGATGTGCTCATACAGTATTTGGTAACACTTGCTGTAAGTGGTGGATTTCGCCCGATTCAAATTTTACAGGAAATTCGAAATACCTATTGTTATAGATTGTTGACGTCAGAGGAATGGTTCTGGGCCATTGAGTTCATTACTACCGGTGGTAAAACACTTGGTCAGTATGATGAGTTTGCCCGTGTTTATAATGACGATGGCGTCTACAAAATCATCAATAATAAAGCTGCCATGAGACACAAATTGTCCATTGGCACAATAGTTGGCGATCCAGCCCTGAGTGTGAAGTTTCTTACTGGTGGTCACATTGGAACTATCGAAGAATCCTTCATCTCCAGGCTTAATCCAGGAAATCGGTTTTGGTTTGCCGGAAAAAATCTGGAATTTGTAATGATCAAAGACATGACTGTATTTGTAAGAAAATCTAATAAAAAGAGTGGATTAACCCCGCAGTGGGGTGGTGGGAGATTGCCTTTGTCATCCATGCTTTCGGATATGATCAGGCAGAAGCTTGAAGACACAACTAATGGAGTATATGATGATATCGAGCTGCTAACTATCAAACCAATTCTTGATTTACAGTTGAAATTATCAACGGTTCCAGATAGGAATACTTTGCTTATAGAAAAAGCAACATCCAAATTTGGCAACCATGTCTTTTTTTACCCCTTTGAAGGTTTGTATGTTCATGAAATATTGGCTGGAATCATTGCTTTGCGAATCAGTAAAATCAAGCCGATTACCTTTTCTATTTCTATGAATGATTATGGGTTTGAGCTGCTTTCCGATCAGGAGATTCCAATCGATGAAGCTTTGGAGGCGGATCTATTTTCTGAAGAAAATATGGTCGAAGACATTCGTCAGTCCATCAACAAAACAGAAATGGCCCAGCGAAAATTTAGAGATGTTGCGACAATAGCAGGATTGATATTTCAAGGTTACCCGGGTAAAAATATAAGAGTAAAACATTTACAAGCATCCACAGGGATATTATATAAGGTTTTTGAAACTTATGATGAGGAAAATCTGCTCATCAAACAGGCCATGGAAGAGGTCATGAGTTTGCAATTGGAGCACTCGAGGTTATTTGAGGCGATCCGAAGAATAAACAATCAAAAAATCAAGTTGATCGATACTAAAAGGCCGACTCCTTTTGCCTTTCCAATTGTAGTTGATATGTTGAGGAGACAAAACTTATCTTCCGAGCAATTAAAGGATAGAATCGGGAGAATGCAGCTTCAACTTGAGAAATTAGCTGAAAATTGATTTTAATTGTAAAAAATTACATTAGGTATTTTGATATCAGATAAATTTTTAAATACATATGAAAATAATTTTTACCATACTTATCACACTTTTTGTCTTCAGCTTAAATGCTCAAAATATCATTGGAAAATGGAAAATGGTGGGAATGAAATCCGGGAAGGAAAGATCTTTGATCCATATATATGAAGAAGATGGATTGTATTACGGAAAGGTGATCCAAGTTTATTCCAAGGAAGGTGAAGATGAAAATCCCGTTTGTGATAAATGCAAAGATGATCGCAAAAATCTGCCATTATTAGGAATGAATATCATTACAGGATTGGAATACAATGGGCGTTCGGGGGAATATCGCGGTGGTGAAATCTTGGATCCAGCAACGGGGGGCGTTTATGACTGCAAAGCATGGCTTGGAAAAGATGGCTATTTGCGTGTGCGGGGATATTTGTTTTTTATCGGCAAAACGTATGTGCTTCCTAAATATTCTGAAGAATGAGTCTCTTTACTAAATGGCTCATGACATTCATGCTCGTTGGGTGTTTTACTTCCAATGCTCAGGATATTATGGGTAAATGGAAAACCATAGATGACAAAAGTGGTGAACCTAGATCCATAATCGAAATAACCAAAGAGGGGGATGAGTATTTTGGTCGCGTATTAAATATCTATTCAAAGCCTGATGAAGATCCTGACCCTATTTGTGATCTCTGTGAAGATGATAGGAAAAATCAAAAAGTGATAGGTATGCAAGTCATTCGAGAAATGAAATTCAATCCGAAATCCAAAGAGTACGGAGAAGGCACAATCATTGATCCCGAAGACGGTAATATCTACGATTGCAAGCTTTGGGTAGCTGAAGATGGCGCATTGAAAGTTCGTGGATATTTGTATTTTTTCTTTCGCACGCAGACCTGGCTGCCTTTCGATGAGTGATTTGCGAAGAGGGAAAGAATTCGTTTTTCTTAATCAAACACTCATTTTGGATCCACTTAAGGCACTTTACTGGCGGGAACATAAAATGCTTGTCATCTCAGATCTGCATTTGGGAAAAGCAGCACATTTCAGAAAATCAGGCATTCCAATACCCACGTCTATACATAGCCATGATCTGCATAACCTTGACTATTTGGTAGCATATTATCATCCTGATACTATCATTTTTCTGGGAGATTTGTTTCACAGCGAAATTAACAATGAGTGGGACGATTTCATTTTTTGGTTAAACCAAAATTCTCAACTCGACATAATTCTTGTTAAAGGCAATCATGATATTCTCAATGAGTCCATTTATGACCTTTCCATACTTCAATTAAAAGATGAATTAATTGTCAAACCATTTCATTTCACCCACGAGGCAGTTCAGTCTGATTATTACAATGTTTCGGGCCATGTACACCCATCTATACGCTTATTAGGATCTGCAAGGCAAGCCATGACTTTATCATGTTTTTACTTTTCACTTACGTCCGCCATACTGCCCGCTTTCGGAAATTTCACAGGAAATTTCAAGATAAAGCCCGAAAAAAACAGTAAAATATTTGCAGTTGCTGAAGATGAGATTATTGCCTTAATGGGTTAATTCGCTTATTTTACAGAGTAAATCAGGTCATTCGTCTAAAAGTAGGTTACTTTGGATGGTTTATATGTATTAAAAAAAGTAGGGGAGACTCTGCCATCGGTGTATGAAGGATAGTGAGATTCTGATAAAAATCAGTAATGGCGATGAAGACGCCATTGACTATCTGTATAAAAAGCACTTCAGAATGATGACAAATATTGTACTGAAGAATAGTGGAACAGAAGAGGAGGCTAAAGACGTATATCAAGAGGCCTTGCTGGTGTTTTGGCAAAAAGCTTCAAGTGGTAAGCTGGTATTGACTTCAAAAATCAGTACTTTTTTATACAGTATTTGCCTGAATCAATGGAGGAAGGAGCTGGATAGAAAAAGCCGATTATCAAATGAGGAGGTAGATAGTGAAGACTATCAGGATTATGATAAAAAAGAAAGTGCAAGAATCATCCATGAATGCATCGAAAAATTGGGAGATACTTGTAAAAAAATATTAACATATTATTATTTCGACGGTTTGAACATGACGGATATTGCAAAAAGAATGAATTTTGCAAATACTGATACAGCCAAGACCAAAAAATATAAGTGTAAAAAGAAACTAGATAGTTTGGTACATGAGAAGTATTCTAAATCAGATTTTTTTGATTAAATGAGCATCAACCAGCACATAGAAGAATTGACGGATCAGTATCTGAGAGGGGAACTTTCAGGTAGCGGACTACAGTCATTTGAGCAACAAATGTTGAATGATCCTGCTATGAAGCAACACGTGGTTGTGCAACAGCAAATCATTCAGGGCATTTCCAATTATAGACATACTCAGCTTAAAGCCAGACTAGATGCCATTCAGATGGGTACGGGGTGGTTTGGAAGTGGCGTACTTGGTGAAGGTATTATCAAAATAGCAGGTAGCACCATTGCAGTAGCCATTATTGGTGGCGGTATTTATTACACATGGCCTGATAATGAAAATAATATTCCGTTTGAAGACAGATTAGAATTGACGGATGGAAAATCATTTTCATATTTGATCACGGAAATACCCGAATTACCTTTTCCACAAACGCTGCAAGAACTGGGCGAAACCGAAACAACTTCAATCAACCTATCAAAATCAGAATCAACTATAGCGACATCAGTTTCACCAGTTCACAAATCTGGCACATCCACTCTGGAAATTGTTGACACTAAAAGTAATGAAACTGTTGATTTTGTGCCAAAGGTCAATATCCCAACTCTGAATGATGTGACGGCAGATAAGGAATTTATAGCTCAAGATGTGAGTATACCTGAAGCGTCTGACAATGATATTATTGATGAATCTGATAAAAAACCTATTGACATAAAGACCTTCAACCGAACTTCTGAGGAAATTAAATATAAGTTTTTTGACGGCAAACTATTTCTTTATGGGGATTTCAAAAAGCAGCCATATGAGATTCTTGAAATCAATTCGAAATCCTCAAGGCAAATTTATTTGTATTACACAGATAAATATTATCATGTTGAAGTTACGGATGACGTTAAAAGCCTACGACCAATTTTTGGTGATAAATTGATCAATGAGCTAAGGATCATCCGAAACAATAAGCTCAATTGATTCGCTCAATATCTGATGACATTAATTAGTTTTGAGGCGGGATGGAACAAAAGACCCGTAAAAAACGAAAATTAGGGAGCTATCCCTTTGTGAGTGTAGTGTTCAGCATTACCCTATCACTTTTAGTGATTGGTATGTTTGGTATGTTATTGATACATGCCAAAAAACTCACGAGGGTTATTCAGGAAAATATTGAAATTCAGATTTTTCTCAATAAAAGCATTTCCAGTACTGAAATCACCAAAATAAGTCGATCCCTGGATTCAAAACCCTTTGTGCTCAAAAAAGAAAATTCAAATGGTGTCCGATTGATCACGAAAGATGAGGCCGCAAATCAGTTTATCGAGGACACTGGAGAAGATTTTAAAGAGTTTCTTGGAGACAATCCACTCAGAGATTTACTGGTAGTGAATATTGATCCTGGATATCAGGCCACCGATTCATTAAAATGGATTAAATCAGAAATTGAAACCATAAGTGGCGTATATGAGGTTTCGTATGTTGAATCATTAGTAGAAAGCATCAATTCTAATCTTACCAAAATAGGCGTTTTCCTTCTTGGATTCGCGATTGTATTGATTTTTGTTGTCGTGATTCTGATCAATAATACCATCAAACTAGCGTTGTTTAGCCAGCGTTTTCTAATTAGAAGTATGCAATTGGTTGGTGCTACCGGTGGTTTTATTCGTATACCATTTTTGCAAAGATCGGCCTGGTATGGAATGCTTTCAGGACTTTTGGCGTCTGGTGTTTTATATGGATTAATGCAATATGCCAATCAAAAAATAGAAGATCTTGATAAGTTACAGGATGATAAAAGTCTTTTGATCCTTTTTGGATCTTTGGTTTTGATGGGAATCATAGTTGGGTTTTTGAGTACCTATAGAGCTATAAGGAAATATTTAAAAATGTCTTTGGACGAATTATATTGATATGTCAGATAAAGTAAAATTTGCTTTCAAAAAAGCCAATTATATGATCATGCTCGCTGGAGTATTTGTGTTAATCATAGGTTTTGCAATTATGGGAGCAGATGATGAAACATTCGGTTTTGGTTTTTTTGGAATTACCCTAGGGCCAATCGTGGTAATGTTGGGCTTCATTACGGAATTTGTTGCCATATTTTACAAAACCAATAAGAATGATCCTGAGACCGGTCATACGGAATAATTAATGACTTGGATAGAAGCAGTAATTCTTGGCGTAGTTCAGGGGCTAACCGAGTTTTTACCTGTGAGCAGTAGTGGTCATTTAGAGATTGGTACAGTTCTACTGGGTATCAAAACGAATGAAAATCTACTCTTTGCGGTCATCGTGCACGCAGCAACGGCCTTGAGCACAATAGTAGTTTATCGCGAAGACTTAAGAGAAATTGTCATGGGTCTTTTTGATTTCAAATACAATGAGTCGCTCAGCTTTTCCCTTAAGATTGTCCTATCGATGATTCCTGTAGGTATTGTGGGAGTTTTTTTTGAAAGGGATATTGAAGCATTTTTTGGTGGAAAATTAGTTCTTGTTGGCAGTATGTTATTAGTGACTTCAGCGTTGCTTTTCTTCACCCATTTTGCTAAAGAGAATGCAGGCAAAGTGACCTATGGCAAAGCCTTGATTATTGGTTTGGCACAAGCTATCGCCATTTTACCCGGTATCTCTCGGTCTGGATCTACCATAGCTACTGCGCTGTTTTTAGGTGTTGAAAAATCTAAAGCAACAAGATTTTCTTTTTTGATGGTTTTAATTCCTATTTTGGGAGCCAGTTTTCTAAAATTCATTGATTATATTGAATCACCCCAGACCCATGAGGGATTGTCAGCTTTTCCACTTATCCTTGGTTTTTTAGCCGCATTTATTTCGGGTTATTTCGCATGCAAATGGATGATTGGAATAGTTAGAAAAGGGAAATTGACATGGTTTGCGGTTTATTGTTTTGTCATTGGCTCTATCGCACTTATTTCGCAAATATGGATTTAATCAATTATCAGGAAGGGGTGCTACTGCTGGTAGATAAGCCAAGAGAATGGACTTCTTTTGATGTGGTTAATAAGCTACGTTACACCATAAAAATCAAAAAAATTGGTCATGCAGGTACTTTGGATCCTTTGGCTACTGGGTTATTGATCATTGGCACAGGCAAGTTCACTAAAAAACTAAATGAGCTTCAGGGACTTGACAAAGAATATGAAGGCATATTTGAGATCGGTAAAACCACTCCATCTTTTGATTTGGAAACTCCTTACGATACAGAAAACGATATAAGTGCCATTACTTCCGACCAAATCATAGAAGCAGCCAAAACACTATCAGGTTTTCAAAATCAGGTGCCTCCCCAATACTCTGCGATTCGGATTAATGGTGAGCGGGCATACAAGCACGCTAGAAATAATGAAGAGGTTAAAATTGACCCAAGACCGGTGATCATTCATGAGTTTGAAATTAAGAAAATAGAAGGAGCAGATATTCATTTTCGAATCAAATGTTCTAAGGGTACGTACATCAGAAGTATCGCAAGAGATTTAGGTGAACGATTGGGAGTTGGAGCCTATTTGAAAGAATTGAAACGAACAGTTGTAGGGTCATTTCATCTCAAAGATGCAAAACAACTGGATCAATTAATTAACGAAATACAGGAAAGTGCAAATCATTGATAACTTAGATGATTTAAGGTTTAGTGTGGATACGGTTGTCACCATTGGAACCTTCGATGGAGTTCATGTTGGACATCAAAAAATTCTAAAAAACATTGCTAGAATAGCTGATGAACACAAGTTGAAAAGTGTGGTTGTTACTTTCTGGCCTCATCCTAGATTCGTGTTAAAAAACCATGATACGGATCTAAAATTGTTATCGACCTTCGAGGAGAAAACCCTACTTATCGAGAAGCTCGGGATTGATTATTTAGTTAAAATCCCTTTTACAAAAGCATTTTCGGAGTTTTCGTCTGATGATTTTATTACACAAATAATCGTAGATAAAATCAATACCAAGAAATTGGTTATCGGTCATGATCATAAATTTGGTAAAAACCGGGAGGGTGGATTTGACTATTTGAAGCAAAATGCAAATAAATATGGCTTTTCGGTAATTGAGATTTCGCGTGAGGACATTGAGGATGTTGGAGTCAGCTCAACCAAAATTCGCACTGCCTTATCAATGGGCGATATTCATACTGCAAACGAGTTTTTAGGTCGAAAATATAGCTTGTCAGGATTCGTAAAGGAAGGGGACAGAATCGGACGAAGCATAGGATTCCCAACAGCCAATCTGGAAGTACCGGAGTTTTACAAGCTCATTCCACGTGATGGAGCATATGCTGTAAGCGTAGAGTTTCAAAACCAATGGTACATAGGCATGTTAAATATTGGGGTAAGACCTACGGTATCGGGTGAGGAACGTAGGATAGAAGTCAATATCTTTGATTTTAATAAGCAGATTTACAATGAACACCTTATCATACACTTTCATCAACTGCTGCGCAATGAAGAGAAGTTTGAAAGTATTGATTTTTTAAAAAAACAATTAATAAAAGATAAGGAACAAGCAATTAAAGTACTTAAGAATGAATAGATCAGTGATTAAAGTATCAATTATTGGAGCTGTGATGGTTCTGTTTTTGGGATTAGAATCATGCAAGAAAAATGATGGTCCTTGTTCAGATTTGGGTAAAGTTGGAGGTCTTCTAATTAATACAGCCTTCCCAATTTCGAGTGACGTCACGTTAGGTGCTCAGGTTTCTGATAATATCGATAGTGTATTTGCTGCAACTATTTGGATCGAGAGCGAACATCAAGCTGCTTATGATTATTTAAACGAAATCAAAAACCAGATTTTACTATCTGAGGATGTTGAAATCAAAGATCTTTTTCTTTGGAAGCTTACCATTATTAATGAGGATGTGTTGAACGCATTTGCAACACCAGGTGGGTATATCTATGTCTATGCTGGCCTAATTAAATATCTTGACAATGTAGATGATTTGGCAGGTGTGATGGGACATGAAATAGCTCATGCGGATAGAAGACATTCAGTAAATCAACAAATTCAAAACGCTAAACTTCAATTACTATTAAGTGTAGTTGCTGGTGATCAATCTGCGGTAGCAGAAGTAGCAGCCGCGTTTATATCTAATGTTAGTTCGCTAAAATTCAGTAGAGATGATGAATCTGAAGCAGATGCCGCATCTGTCGAGTATTTGGATGAGACCCAATTTGCTTGTAATGGAGCGGCTGAGTTTTTCAGGAAACTTGAGGAAGAGGGTGGTTCTGGAGTGCCTGAGTTTCTAAGTACGCATCCGAATCCAAGCAATAGAGTTACGGATATTGATGCCCGGGCATCCTGTAGGGGATGTTCTACTGATAATAGCACGGCAAAGTTAAATGGGCTGACTTACGCACAGTTTAAAGCTTTATTCTCTAACTAATCCATGTATATCAATAGAAACATAATTTGGTTTATTTGCTTGTCGGGGCTCGTCTTAGGACAGTCATGCGATAAGGAAGTGCCTGAACTATATTCTATTCAGGATGAGATATTATTGGCAGATGAGCTTCGTTTGAAGATCTCAGAGGACTCAACTTTCCAGATTTTACCGCAAACGGATTACGCCCTCTCGTACACGTATGCCCAGCAAATATTTGAGAGCATAGTGGGATTGAATAATCCTGATAGTGTTTCCCCTGTCGCTAACGTGGATGTATATCAATGGGAGATATTGCTTCTCAATGAAGCCGAAATAAACGCATTTGTGACCCCCGGGGGAAAAGTATATATCAATACAGGTTTGGTAAAAATACTTGCAAATGCCGATGAATTTGCCGCCATGCTCGCTCACTTGATCAATCATTCAGATCAAAGACATGTGACCAAGCGCCTACTCAATTTCTTTTCAAGCAAGGAATTGCTGAATGCATCAAAAGGTGTAGATGATATAACACTTGATCGGATTGCCAATAATTTATTTGGCAAAAATGTGGCATTTACTTTCAGTTTAGGAGATGAGCAGGAAGCTGACGATTTCACGGTGATAAGCCTGTCCAAAACAGAATATGCTTGTAATGGCGCCATAGGCTTTTATCAAAAATTAAACAAACAAGAGGAACAGGGTAACCAACCCGATTTTTTTGTAGCACATTCAAATTATGACTCACGACTTGAAAACATTAATCTTAAGGCATTTGAATTGAGCTGCAGCATAGATTTGAAGGAGGGAGGAGGATTTACATATCAGAATTTTAAAAACAGTTTACCTTAATGAGTACGTCAGAGATAAAATTTCAAGTAGAGTTGGATGATCAAAACATCCCTGAAAAAATAATGTGGGATGCCGATCAAAAGGATGTCCCTGGACTTTCGGAAACAAAATCAATATCCCTTTCACTTTGGGATCATCAAAAACAAAACACACTAAGAATAGATTTGTGGTCCAAAGATATGCCTGTGGAGGATATGAAGAAATTTTATATCGACTGTCTGGGTGGATTGGCACAAAGCGTATTGACGGCCACAGGTGATGAATTTATGGCTGGTGAAATGAACAAATTATGTGAACGTTTTGTAGATCATCTGAAACAAGAACAAAGCTGATTGTAATTATTTGGCTTTGGTCTTCACCCAATTATTACAATTGTGGTTTTTTTTGGCTAACATTAGAAGTTAAAACCCCATAAACAACTTAACCTATGCTTAATGCTGTAATAAAACCCTTGCTGAGTGCCTTTTTCATTTTTGCCATTGCCACAGCGTCCTTTGCGCAAACCAATATATCTGGTACGGTAACTGATGATGGTAATGGAGACGGTTTAATTGGTGTCAATATTTTGGTGAAAGGAACAGTCCTTGGAACTGTCACTGATTACGACGGAAAATTCAATTTAAAAGTATCTTCAAATCCTCCCATTACATTGGTAATTACAAGTGTAGGTTTTGTGCGACAGGAAATAGAGATAACAACTGAAAATGTCAGCAATCTGGATATACGTATGGAGGAATCATCCATGCTTGGTCAAGAGGTTGTTGTGTCCGCTTCACGAGTCGAAGAAAGTATTTTAAGATCTCCAGTGAGCATTGAAAAAATGGACATTCTAGCTATTCAAAATACCTCAGCTGATAATTATTATAAAGCAATTGCTAATTTGAAAGGAGTGGATGTCGCAACGAGCAGTATCAATTTTCAAATTATAAATGCCAGAGGATTTGCATCCACAGGCAATACTCGCTTTGTCCAATTAATTGATGGAATGGATACACAAGCACCAGCATTAAACTTTCCTATTGGGAATTTGAATGGGCCATCTGAGCTTGACGTTGAAAGTGTCGAATTAATACCAGGGGCATCTTCGGCACTTTATGGTCCGAATGCATTTAATGGAATTTTATTGATAAATAGTAAAAGCCCATTTGAATACCAAGGAGCAAGTGCCTTTGTTAAAATGGGTGTGAATCATGTTGGAAATGATGCTGATCATGCCATGAGTCCAATGTATGAAGCTTCAGTTAGATATGCGAAAGCATTTAATGACAAGGTTGCTTTTAAAGTGAATTTTTCATACATGAAAGCAGAGGATTGGCATGGAACTTCCGAATTTGATCGTAATGCATCTCTTGCCCCCCAAGGATTTTCGTTTAATCCCGCTCAGGATCGACTTCACTATATGGGTGATGAAGCATCTACCAATATTGGATTCCTAGGATTTGCTGCAAATGCAGCTTTTGCCTCAGAGGCTAATGGTGTTCCCGCAGATGAAGAAAACTCAGCTTATGCTGGCTTAAGGACTTTATTTAACGGAACTGGTACTACAGATTACCTTTTGGCTGGAGATGTGCCGGGTCATACAGTGGCAAGATCAGCCTACAGCGAAAAATCTTTGATCAATTACAACGCAGAAAATTTCAAAGTGAATGCAGGACTATTTTATAGACTTACGGATAACCTTGAACTGAGTTACCTCTACAACGCAGGTTCTGGAACCAGTATATATACTGGAGCACAGAGGTATTCTCTTTCTAATTTTGGGATTCAGCAGCATAGGTTACAATTGAGGGGTAGCAATTTCTTCGTTCGTTCATATGTTACTATTGAAGATTCAGGAGATTCATACATAACAGAATTTCTGGGAAATCTGATGAATGAAGGATATTCAGGGAATAGCACTTGGTTTGCAAGATACACTGCCAGATATTTAGAATATCTAAAAAATGAAGGTTTGAATCCAGGAGAAATAAATACAATAACCGATCAGACCTTAAAAATCCAATACCAGGAAGGAGCACATCAATACGCCCGATCTCAAGCTGATCTGATAAGATATACTGAAGGCGGGTCAGAATTTGAAAGCAGAAAGGAATTTGAATTAGAGGGAAGTACGATCCCGAATGGTCCTTATTTCGATGATAAATCTAAAATGTATCATAATGAAGCCCAGTATGATTTTTCAAGCCTTTTTAACCATGTTATTGACATACAGGGAGGAATTAGCTACCGCACATTTGATTTAAGATCGAATGGAACAATATTTCCTGATCAAAATGGAGGAATTCAAATCAATGAATATGGTGCGTATGTTCAAGCTTCAAAAGACGTAGTGCCTGATATTCTTAAGTTATCAGGCTCTTTGAGGTTTGACAAAAATCAAAATTTCCAAGGTCAAATTAACCCGAGACTTTCTGCTGTATATACTGTCAAAAAGAATAATAACTTTAGATTTTCGTATCAAACAGGATTTAGAAATCCTACCACACAGGGTCAATATATCGATTTAGATATCATATCAGCACGACTTTTGGGAGGGTTGAAAGAAAACTACCTTTCATACGATTTGACAACTAACGGATATACTGGAGGTTCCGTATTAGCATTTAGAGATGCATTTTTTAACGATCCATCTCAGCCTATTACGAGTTATCAAAATCTTCTTGAAGCCGTAACAACTTTTGACGCGGTTCGTCCCGAGAAGGTTAATTCATTTGAGGTAGGATACAAGAGTGTGATTCAAAACAAGCTCTTAATCGACGCAGTATATTATTACAACTCATACTCCAATTTCATTACTCAGGTAAGAATACATAAAGCGGCGGGTGATATTGTTGCTGATCCTTCGCAGCTGACTTCTTTACTTAGTAGTAATTCGGACAATACTTTTCAGATTTATACTAATTTGGATAACAATGTGACTTCACAAGGAGCGGCATTAGGGCTTACTTATTCATTGGATGGGGGTTACACTGTTGGTGGAAATTATAATTGGAACAAATTGATTGGTGGATTTCCAGAAGGATCATTGGCTGAATTTAATACTCCTGAGCATAAATTCAATCTCAATTTTGGTAATAGAAAGGTTATTGATGAACTAGGGTTTAACATTACTTATCGATGGCAAACAGCTTTTGAATGGCAGTCATCCTTTGCTATAGGTAATGTGCCTTCTTATTCTACTGTAGATGCGCAAGTTTCATACAGGTTGAAGGATTTGAAATCTGTAGTAAAACTAGGTGGATCAAATTTACTTGGCAACTATTATATTCAAAGTCTAGGAGGTCCTAATATTGGTGCCATATATTATATCTCAATTACATTTGATGAGTTGATGAACTAAAGAACTGATAGTGATCAAATTAAAAACTGAACCCTGACCCTGTAAAGGTTGGGGTTTTTTATTGTTTTTTGCGATATTTAGAAATATGGATACATCTGAAAAAATAGAACATGGCTTTATTGGCCGAATTAAAGCCAAACTCTTCGAAGTGGTTTTCGGCACAGATACCCGAGCCGGTAAAATATTTGACGAAGTGCTTCTTGTGGTTATTTTGGGCAGTATCGTTGCTGTGATGCTGGAAAGTGTCAAGGAATTTAGTTTGGCTTACGGCGAAATACTTATTGCATTAGAATGGACATTCACAGGCCTATTTACAATTGAATATTTATTGAGGATTTGGATCACGAGAAAACCAAAATCCTATATTTTTAGTCCACTTGGGATTGTTGATTTTGTAGCCTTGATGCCTAGTTATATAGCTATTTTTGTTTCTGGAGGGAGTTATCTGATGGTAATCAGAGCGATTCGGCTCCTCAGGGTCTTTCGAATATTTAAGCTCACCAGATATCTGGATGAAGCCAAAGTATTGGCAGAGGCAATGAAAGGAAGCCAGCGAAAGATTCTGATATTCATGGGTGCTGTTTCAGCTCTGGTGGTCATCACTGGCACTTTGATGTATCTGATAGAAGGAGGAGAAAATGGCTTCACGAGTATTCCTATGAGTATATATTGGGCAGTTGTTACTGTAACTACTGTGGGTTACGGAGACATAGCTCCTCAAACTGTTCTTGGTCAATCTTTTGCTACCTTATTGATGCTGATGGGTTACGCCATCATCGCGGTACCTACAGGCATTATGACTTCAGAATTATCCAAAATGGATAAGATAGAGAAGAAAATGAAATCAAAGGACTGCCTAATCTGTCAACAGAATGTTCCCAAAGAGGCAAAATATTGTAGCAATTGCGGTAATCACTTTGATTGATATTCAAGCCTAACCTTATTCAAACCAATTTTTGGGCACAAAAAAAAACCGACTCGGCAATTTGCAGAATCGGTTTTTCAATGTTCTTAGTGATTTAAATTATTGAGGAGGTAATAAAACTCCAGCGATAACATGAATCTGCCCATTCGAAGTTACTAATGCAGGACTAGCACTTGAAGGCACTGCTACTTGAGCTTCTGGAGTAGCATCGCCATTTGAGTCGATTACAATACCAGTCAAAATTCCTATGGCAGTATTTACAGGCGCTTGTGTTGACAATACTGTCAACGTAGCACCTGATGCCGTTGTGAAAGTTGAACCGGCTACCAGATCTGCAGGACCTACATCTGACAATACAACATGGGTAGCAATAATACCATACCACTGTTGTGCTGTAAAACTTGCAGCAGTCAAGCTTCCAGCCTCAAAAGTACCATTGCTAGGCGCGAAAACGGTATGTGAAGTTGTGCCAGCCAAAACACCAATTAAAGATGGGATTTGATCACTTGTTGCAGCATATTCTTCAGATTTGATTAATGCCTGAGCCAAAATACTAAAGTTAGCACCGAGTAGCAAAGCACCAGAAGTCTTTCCAAGGTTTGGAGTTAATGTGGCTCCAACAGATGGTGGAATTAAAACAGATCCTACTGTGTGAACAACGCCATTTGTTGCTTTGATGTTTGCATCCACTATTACAATTTCACCATTTGAAGAGCCTGTTAATAGTGTTCTACCGTCAGCATTCACCACGATTGCTTCGTTTCCTTGGCTAAGGGAAGCCACTGAGACACCAGCTGTTAAGGCAGAACTTTCATATCTAGTCGCCGAAACATGGTATGCCAAAACGTTTTTAATAATATCAGGATTAATCGAAGTAATATTTGAAGGGAAACCCTCAGTTTGCAACAATCCAATAAATGCGCTGTTTGTTGGAGCAAATACAGTGAAATCTCCTGTACCATCTAATAGGGCAACTAAATCAGGGTATACTTCTAGGTATTTTTGGAGTGAATCAAGTCCATCAGTAGACCTTACAAGTCCCATTACAGTTTCAGTAGGTGCCGGTTCTTCATCTTCACTGCAACTCATAGTAAACGTCAGTCCGAGTACCACGGCCAGCATAGCAAGGACTTTAATTGAATTAATCATGTTTTTCATATTCATCATCTGTGTTTAATTGTAGTTTAATCCGTCAATTTAGTTAAAAATTGATTTTATGCTAATAGAATTTAAAAATATTATGCATGCATACTAATTTCTGAATTTATGTTAAACCAACTACTAATGCGATTTGTTTAAAAATATTATAATTATTCATAATATTTTAGGTGTTTCAGTTAGTTGGTTATCAATTTCAATGAATTTCTATTATTTCTTTTTAGTGGGTTAAAAACCGTTCCAAAATTATAATGGACAGGAGTCTTAGCTAAATTGATAATTTCAGGTATTTAAAATAGGATTTGGCTATTTGCTTTTCGCCATTGTTTTTTGGTGGTTGGCCTAGCTACATGCACAGTTTACTTTGGTACTTGGAATGGTACAGAGTACAGTTTATTTAGTACACAAGTTGAAACGAACGTCCTCATTAACCATTCTCCATTTTAATCTTTCATCCGATCACCGACCACTGACCACTGATTATTCATAATCAATCTCAACTGAATAGGTGTTCCTGCTTGTTTCTGAGAAAGTTGATTGATGCTTTTTTCTGTCAACTGGAAAATGCGAGGGTAGCCGCCTGTAACCTGACCATCGCGCATCAGCACAATCAATCGGCCAGCAGGAGTGAGTTGAACGGTACCCGGAACTACATTTGATGTAATAATGGAAGACGTATTGGTGAGATTCTCAGATGGTTCCAATTGGTAGCCCATGCGGTTGTTTTCTTTTATAGTTATTCGCTGGGCTAATAGGCGAGAAATGGTATTTTGATCAATGGAGTCAAATTCTGGTCCTGGAAAAACATCCAATACTTCATTTTCAAAAAATCGGCGATCGATTTTTACTTTCGTAAAAGCAGGATTAGCGTCTGCAGTCTTTTGAAATTTTAGCCAATCACCTTTTTCAAGCTTTGATTTGGATGTGATTTCCGGATATTGAGAGCAACTGCCCATTGACTTCTCAGCGGACAAACCATGAATGCCAATATATGCCCGCACACCGTATTGCAGCTTTCCAAAATTTAAAACCAGACCTGCTTCGATACTGATCATTTTATTAAGGTCTATTGTCTTCCCATCAATTTCGGGAGAAATATCTGCTCCCGTAATGGCGATAAAGGTTTGATCAAAAAATTCTATTTCTGGTCCGCTGAGTGTGATTTCTATCAATGGATTTTCTGGAGTATTTCTAACAAGCAAATTTGCCAATGTGGCATGGTGTTGATCCATGGCTCCTGAGACAGGCACACCAAAATTGCGATAGCCAAATCTGCCTTGATCCTGAATCGAGGTTTGAAAGCCGGGTTTTAATATGATGAGTTTACCCATTTTTCAAAATGGCGTTTAGGTCAAACACATCAAGTCGCGTCTCAAGTTGAGACACTTTGTATTCTTGGTGAGTGACAGCCTCAAATCGTACAGTATCTCCGGGCTGAATGAAACACGGATTTTCTGCGGTTACATCAAAAAAACGGAGCGGCGAATTGCCAATCACATGCCAGCCTCCTGGTGATTCCGATGGATAAATGCCCGTCTGGAAACCTCCAATTGCCACAGCACCCTTTGGTACGGATCTTTTTGGTGCGGGTTTTCTGGGAAGATTTATGGATTGATCCAATCCACCCAAATACATGAATCCGGGTAGAAATCCCATGAAATGGACTTTGTATTCCACGGCGCAATGTCTATAGATCACTTCTTCAGGATTAAGTTTTAGTTGCTTACTTGCATCAAGTAAATCCAGTGCATATTCTGATTCATAACAAACCGGAATCAACCATCTGTTTGGTTTAATTAAATCGTGATCCTGATTTTTGTGTGAATCGATTTTTAGAATCAATTGCTCATGTGAAACAGTCTCTGGATTGTAGTGGATAGCCAGACTCCTGTAAGCTGGCCACATCTCCAAAATCCCTTCGATTTGTTGTTGGTTTAGCCCATGCTGTATATTTAAGATTCGAATCAGATTCTCCTCACTTATTTCTGCAGGCCATTCTATAAGCAGCACAGATTCCCCTATTCGTTTGTAGCTTATTTCGCTCATCAAATCAACAGATTTCTTAATGCCTGCAAAACCTTCATTGCTGATGGATTGTCACCATGAACACAAAAGGTTTCGGCTGTTATAGGAACATAGGATCCACTGATACTTCTCACTCTTTGATTGATAACCATTTCTTTGACTTGCTCCATGGCTTTTTCAGGATTTGTGATGACGCCATTTGGATCATCTCTGGAGACCAAGGTAAGATCTGGATGATAACTTCTATCCGCAAAAGCCTCTGTTTTTATTGATCCACCAGCTGCGTGAATTAGTTTTTGAAAAACAGAATGGCCTGGTGCTACAAAAGACAGATAGAGATATGATTGGAGCGCATCGATCACAGTTTGAGCCATTTTCACATCTACGGCTGCCAGATTATATAAAGCACCATGTGTTTTGATGTGGCTCAGTGCTGCGCCTTGCTGGAGACATAAGCTTTCAAAATGACTTACTTGATTGTTTAGACTTTCCATCAGCGCGCCCCTATCCATATTGAGCTTTTTCCTTCCAAAATTTGCTTTGTCTGGAAATGAAGGATGAGCACCGATGGAGACTTTGTATTTCAATGCCAATTCGATGGTTTGCTTCATCGTATCGTCATCACCAGCATGACCACCACAGGCGATACTACATGAATCGATCAGGGGCATGAGCAGATGTTCATTGCCGATTCCTTCTCCCATATCACAATTCAACTCGAATTTTTTCTGCACCGACTTCTATTTAATGTAATTTTCAGTTTTCAACGACAAATCAAGATTCATGGTCACAATTTATCACAATCCCCGATGTATGAAAAGTAGGGAAACTTTATCCTTGCTTGAAGCAAAAGGAGAGAAAATTACTATTGTTGAATATCTAAAGGAACCGCCAACCAAAGAGGAGTTAAAAAAAATCATTAAGATGTTGGGCATAAATGCTGCTGACCTTATTAGAAAAGGCGAACCGGACTTTAAGGATCATTTCAAAGGGAAAGAGATGACAGATGAAGAATGGATCGAGGCGATGCTTCAATTCCCCAAACTGATGGAACGACCAATTGTGATCAATGGAGAAAAAGCAGCAATAGGACGGCCACCGCAACAAGTTTTAACCATACTTTGATTTTATGAAAGCTATTGTATGTGATTCCTTTGGAGCAATTGAGAACTTAAAATTAAAAGAAATTCCTGACCCAAAATGTGGCCCAGATGAAGTATTGATTCAAGTGGTGCATTGTGGTGTCAACTTTCCCGATACACTCATAGTACAGGGTAAATATCAATTTAGTCCTGGCTTCCCATTTGTTCCCGGTGGAGAAGTGTCGGGAACAATTATTGAAATTGGTGTTGAGGTCGATTCATTTAAAAATGGAGATAAGGTTCTAGCCGCGATGGGCTGGGGTGGTTTTGGAGCATTGGCAGTGGCCAAAGCATCCAATACCTATTTGATTCCACAGGAGGTCGATAGCAAATCGGCCGCCGCACTTTTGGAGACTTATGCCACAGCTATATACGCATTGAAGGATCGGGCCATGTTGGCTGCTGGGGAAACTTTAGTGGTGTTGGGCGCTGCTGGTGGAACGGGAACAGCCGCCATTCAAATCGGGAAACAATTTGGTGCAAAGGTCATTGCCTGTGTATCAAGTGATGAAAAGGCCGCATTTTGTTTGGCTAATGGAGCAGATATGACCATCAATTATGTGAATACCGATTTAAAATCTGAGCTGAAAAAATTGGGTTCGGTTGATGTGGTTTTTGATCCTGTAGGTGGGGACTTATCCGAATCAGCATTCAGATCACTTATGCCAAATGGTCGCCACCTTGTGGTAGGTTTTGCTTCAGGCGTGATCCCGGCATTGTCATGGAATTTACCATTGCTTAAAAGTGCATCCATCATAGGTGTGTTCTGGGGACATTTTTGGAGAAATTTTCCTTTGGATAACGCCAGAAATGTAAGACTACTTTTAAAATGGTTAGAGCAGGAAAAGATCAGTCCTGCCATCACCAAAGTGCTCCCTTTGGCTCTAGGTGTCGAAGCGTTATTGGAAATTTCCAACCGAATGGTAAAGGGCAAGATTGTATTGGAAATCTAAAATCGGTAGTTCATTCTAAACCCAACATAGTCGTGATTGGTGGCTTCTAGGTTTTCCTTTCTTCGCCAGTAGGCTGTGATTCCGAAATCAAATACCGACCAGCTCCACATTGCACCCGCACGATGTTGCCAAACTATTTTGGTGGCATCTGTTGTATAAGGCGATTCTTTCCCAATCAAATTGCCCTGAAGTGTGGCATTGTATATTACATATTCAATTCCGGGGGAATAAAAAAAGTAAGCTTCTACAGGTATTTTTTCGGGCGTTCTGTTTTCAATATTTCCAAGAGAGCTGCGTAAATAAGCGGATTTGTTCAAAGGGTTTAATTTTCCAACACGCATGATCAAATCGTATCGCGCCAAATCATAAACCGTTCCCAGCTGCAAGGTGGACTCACCAGCCAACTCAAATTTATTGGATGAGAAATAGGCGCTAACATGTGTTAGATTCACATTGATCATAGGTGTATCTTGTATCTGATTCTCCCAACCCTGCGGTTGCGGCATGCCAAACCAGCCGTGCCAGGTTTTTTGAGTCTCCCCCATCAAAACCTTTGGCCCCAACCATCCAAGGTCTATTTCCGCTTTCAAATAGGAGCCACTGAAGAAGTAATATTCGTTGGCGATACTGAAATAGGCCACTCCTGCATAGGGCCGATCTCTAGATTCTTGTTTTTTTTCCCCAATCCAACTTGGAGTGTACATCTGATGGTTGAGCTGATACGTGCGGATGATTTTGGCTTTCTCAGTGCTATCCTTCAGATATCTGAATGAAGCATAAACTCCGCTGGAGTAATATTGATCTTGTTCTAAATCACCAGTAAATACATCATTGTCAATTACAAGTTGACATTCGTATTTCAGAATTTTTCCTTGCCCAAATGAAATCAACGTAAAACAAAAGCAGAAACTGAAAACAAAAATATTTTTCATTGATAGCAAAGATAGATATTTACATAATTTGGATTTTATGAATGAATCATTTCTAAAGAATAAGATTGAAGAGCGACAACTTGGGGGTAATCTCAGACATTTACCTTCTGCAACCGGATTGATTGACTTTGTGTCAAATGATTATTTAGGACTTTCACAAAATCAGAGTTTGGCGCAGCAGATTGCTGAAAGAATCAATTCAGAAGGCTTTATCTCCAATGGAGGAACCGGAAGTCGATTGCTATCTGGTAATCACAAATATTATGAGTTACTTGAAAACTATTTAAAAACTATTTTTTGTGCTGAGGCCGTTCTTATATTCAACTCCGGATATGCTGCTAATCAGGCATTGGTCTCGGCTGTGGCCGAAAAGGGAGATACGATCATTTACGATCAGCTTTCACATGTGTGTTTGAAGGAAGGAGCGTGGCTGAGCTCGGCACAAACTGTTGCCTTTCGACACAATGATTTGGATGATTTGAAAATGAAAATCCAGCAAGCACAGGGTCGGGTTTTTGTAGTCACTGAAACCATCTTTTCTATGGATGGCGATGTGGCTCCACTTCAAGATATTGTGGGTATTTGTGAGGAAAAGGGAGCTTACCTGATCATTGACGAAGCACATAGCACAGGAGCGATGGGTCAATTTGGGGCAGGAATGCTTGTTCACCAGCAGCTGGAAAAACATGTTTTTGCGAGAGTCTATACTTTTGGTAAGGCCATGGGAGTTCACGGAGCGTGTGTGGCAGGGTCACAGGTATTGAAAGATTTCCTCGTGAATTTTGGTAGACCTTTTATTTATACCACCTCATTGCCACCGCACAGTGTCATTGCAATAGAGGAAAGTTTTAAATACTTAACAGAAAACATCCATTTACAAGAGAAACTTGAATACAAGATTCAATTATTCAGAGATTCATTTCCAGAGAGCATAAGTAATACTGCCATTCAGCCCGTTTTGATTGGTTCGAATGAAAAAGCCAGGGAGGTTTCTTCTCAACTTCAGCGGGAGGGTTTTGACGTGAGACCTATACTTTCACCTACAGTGCAGCGTGGGACAGAGCGATTACGGATCAGTTTGCATGTTCATAATTTCGATGATGAAATAAGAAATCTCAGCAGCAGACTGATTGATATACTTGCATAAATACCTTCGAAAACCCGGGTCATAGAATGATCACATTTACTTAACAGAAAGTCTTAAAATTCAAGTTTATAACTGGTTTAATTTCGTGTCTAATTAAGACAATATGAAAATCAACCAGCTAGTTCTCTTTCTAATTTTTATCCTTTTTATTTCTTGCAACCCATCTAAAAAGTCAAAAAATCAGATACTTACTTTCAAAGGAAGTGAGTCAATGCACAGCACATTTGATGTCTTAAAAACAGAATTTGAAAGAAGTCAGGACACGATTAAAATCGTTATAGAAGGGGGAGGCAGTAGCCTCGGGCTAAAAGCAATGAAAGACGGTACAGCTGATGTAGGTTTGTCCTCATTTCAATTTGATTTGGATGACATGCTAGGCTCTAATCATGATGTCATTGAACATGTTTTGGCCTATGATGGTATTGTGATCATTGGCAATAAACAAAACCCAATCGAGCATTTGACCAATGAGCAGGTCAAAGGAATTTTTTCTGGAACAATCACAAATTGGAGTCAAATGGGTGGAAGTCCCGGTCAGATTGTTCCTATTATCCGCGATGAAAATTCAGGAACGCAAAGATTTTTTCAGGAATATTTTAAAATAGATAGGTTGAATCCAATGGCCGTTATCTCATCTGATAACAAGGCCATAGTTTCCAGGGTCAATGAAAATCAAAGTGGAATTGGATTTATTGGGTTTGGTTATTTTACCGAAAGTATAAAATCGATGGATGTTGCAAGTGATTCTTATCTTGATTCAACGTTCATCTCGCCGACATTCAAAAACCTGGGAGCTGGTACATATCCACTAAAGCGATCTCTACAGATGTATTACCGGGATCAAAATAATCCTGCACTAACTGCTTTTTTGGACTACCTAAAAACGCAGGATGCATATTATATCATCATGGAGCAGGGACTACTACCAAAAAGAATTGAAGCTGATCTGGCTGTGAATTGAGAATAGTTGAATTGATTTTGATTATTGACCCGTATTGTTTAAGTCCGCTGTTAGGATTGTGAAAATGTGTAGTGGTTTGTCATGGCTGCTATAACTTCGCTGTATGAATTTTTTCGTTACGGCTATAGGCACTGATTCAGGAAAAACACTAGTCAGTACTATCCTGACCGAGATGCTGGGAGCGGATTATTGGAAGCCCGTACAGGCTGGAATTCCTACCGATACTGATATTGTTCGATCCCTTATTTCAAATAAAAAGAGTCAATTTCATTCTGAGCGATATCTCCTCAAAATGCCCGCTTCACCACATGCTTCTGCAAGGGCTGAGGGTATTGAAATCAATATTGATCAATTTGAAATCCCCAAGTCTGATCGCGCAATCATCATTGAAGGTGCAGGAGGCATTTTTGTCCCTTTAAATGATCAACATTTTGTCATTGATTTAATTCAGAAATTTGGATGTGAGATAGTCGTAGTGTCCAATTTATATCTTGGCAGCATCAATCATACGCTACTCACGGCTGAGGCATTAAAAACTAGAAACATACCTGTAAAAGGGGTGATTTTCAATGGCGAGCACAATGCCGAAAGTGAGCAAATCATACTGGCCAAAACTGGCTGGAGAGAATTATTACATATCGAAAAGGAAGAAATAATTAACAAGGCGGTCATTTTGAAATATGCCAAATTGCTAAAGAAGAATTGGAAATGAACAATCTCGAAAAAATAGATCAGGAAAACATCTGGCATCCATTTTCACCCTTGGCAGGAAACAAGCCGATAGCCATCAAAAAGGCCAGAGGCATCTATCTATATACCTATGATGGCAGAAGGATCATGGATGCTATCTCCTCCTGGTGGGTCAATATTCATGGGCACAGCCATAAGAAAATTTCAAAAGCAATCAGTCGACAGGCGGCACAAGTAGAGCAAGTGATTTTCGCTGGATTTACACACAAACCTGCAATTGATCTTTCCAAGACGCTCAAAAAGTTACTGCCAAAGACCATTTCTCGGTTATTCTTTTCTGACGATGGTAGTACTTCGGTGGAGGTAGCATTGAAGCTTGCCATTCAATATTGGTATAATCAGGGAGTAGCTCGCAAAAAAGTCATTGCGATAGCAGGGGCTTATCATGGGGATACTTTTGGGAGTATGTCTGTGGCGGATAGAAATATTTTTTCTGCGCCATTCAACAGCTTTTTATTTGACGTGGATTTTATTCCATTTCCCGAAGGAGACGGGCATGCAGCTATTGCCAAAATGAAAGAACTGGCTACAACTCAAACTGCAGCTTTCATCTTTGAGCCATTGGTGCAGGGAGCGGCTGGCATGCAAATGTATGCGCCTAAAGTGCTTGATGAACTAATCAGCATAGCCAGAGAAAAAGAGATTATCTGTATTGCCGATGAAGTAATGGTTGGTTTTGGCCGCACCGGGAAAATGTTTGCATCCGATTATCTGAAAAATGATCCTGATATTTTTTGCCTCTCTAAAGGAATCACAGGAGGCTATTTGCCTATGGGCGTCACAGCCATCAGTCAAAAAATCGTCCAGGCGTTTGACGTAGCTGATAGAACTAAAGCTTTTTTTCATGGTCATTCTTACACTGCCAATCCGTTGGCGTGTGCAGCGGCCAATGCAAGCATGCGTTTGCTGCTTACTAAGAAATGTCAGCGGGACATCCAGCGAATTACTGAAAGTCACGCTGCATATGTCAATAGATTCAAAAAAACTGAATTAATTAAAGAAATACGTCATCGAGGTACTATTCTCGCCATTGAGTTAAACGCTCCAGATGCGGGATACACTAGCAACATTAAGGAACGTATTTATGATTTTTTTATGGAAAGAAATCTGCTTCTACGGCCTTTAGGTAATGTGATATATATTCTTCCCCCATACATCATTACCAATCTTGAGCTTCAGAAACTTTATCAGGCGATTGATGCTTTTTTGGAGGATTTGAAATCATAGGTACAACATTGTTTCGAAAAACAACCAGCCAATGGCACGATGTGATTTGGCGATGCTATTTCAATTATAGCCCAAAACTTTGTATTCGTCCATAGCAAGTGTGATGCAAAGAGCTATGTTTTCCAAAATATCCCTGCCAAACTGTATCGCCCTTTTTGGTATCGATAAAATTAACAACTTACGAACCAGATGTGAGAGAGACTTTACATTGTGCGTAATTATTTTTAGTTTCAAGATCTTGAGTACTTTCATCTGAAGTATTGTCTTTTATCCAATTTCCTAATTTGATGGAATCCATTGATTTGACTGGTTTTTCAAAGTGCCAGAATGCGACATATATATATCAGCATGCGCAGGTTCGTATTTGTAACCCAACGAGGTAAGTCTTTGATAGATGGTTTTCTGTATGATATATTCTTCCTCTTCACTCATTGCGGTAATTGCGAGATCTATGAAACCGAAAGTATGATAAATTAAAATTTTACATGGTAGTTGTAGCTTGAGTCTAGTAACATGGCCTTAGGGCTACATCCAACAAAAAGCATGGCCAGCATGAAAGCAACTGCAATAGATTTTGGTATTATTCTTAATTTCATAACGATTAGCAATTGTCTATATTAGATGATAATATCGTAAATTTATGAAGTATATACTGAGTATATGTTAATGATAATGAGAATATATTGAAAATATATTAATTAGAGCATTATCCTTAAATCAACACATAACATAATAAATTTTTTATCACGTATGCAGTTTAAAAGTCATGGAAACTATCAAATTGTATTAAAATAGAAGGGCCGTGAATGGATCCACTGATTAAACAATGAGATTTCGCAAAGAGGATATTTCACTTATTAAAAATGAAGATTGCTAGACGGACAAATCTTATAGCAGATGATTATTATTCGGCATAGATGCCAAAGATCGAGTTTCGGGAGCGAAACATTGCGAACGCTACTTTTTGGCAGTTGATGAATACATCAAGTCAAGGACGGTTCCCAGAAGTTGGGTGAATTTTTACTTTCAAATAGCGCTAATCTTATTTGTTTTGATGGATTATGCGGCACCTTTAAATTTGCCTTGTAATGGACGATAGGCATAATGATGCAAAACTTCCTCAATGGCAATTTTGATAGCGTCATTGATTGGGACAAGCATATTACCCAACCGGAAATCAATTTGAGCTAAATTTTGATAATAATCCGAAAATATAGGGACGTATTGACCTTCGTTGATAGCTTCAACTGTCGATTTGTAGTTGCCGGCTTGCCCTTCTTTAATGATTTTGCAAGTAGCCAATCTCAGCTGACCAAATTTATCTCTGCTCGCACCAAAACCAAAAAGGCGACAAATTAATCCACGATATGGATATTCGCTACAGCTGCCTTTTGATTTTTCTTCCAAGGATAAAGGTGAATAAATCATGCAAATTCCCGAATTTTCTTTTTTCAGCTGCACCAGGGTGTCATGCGCTTTGCCATTCATGAAAAGGTATAATGCATAGGGTAGGAATTCTAGTGGACTTGCGTCAATATCTGGCTTGGTACAGCAATGGCCGCAACCCGCTACACAAAAAAGCCCTGTTTCGGCTCTGAATCCTGCAATTTCTTGATCGAGGCGGCCAAACAACCGTTCGACCAACTTCACTTTGCGTACGATAGACATGAAAAGTGGGTGAAGGTACGCAATAGGACTGAACTCGCGTTGATAATATCTTCGATGAATAAAACTTGAGAATGCCTTTTAAATATGAATTGAATTAGCAAGGATCGCAATCTTCGTCAGCAGTTTCAAATTCGATGGTCGCATGATCAACGTTCTGTTGAAGGAGCTCATGTTTGGCCGTTGCTTTAAGATCTGCAAGACTTTGAAGATCTTCTTTTTCGCTGACAACCAAATGGACCGACAAGACATTGAACTGTCCATCGAGTGACCATATATGGCAATCATGAACATCTTTTACTTTCGGTAAACCTCTCAAAATCATGTGTATCCTATCGATGTTGATTTCATCAGGTACAGCTTGCAGGATGATTTTCGCAGCTTTTTTGAGGTTTCGGTAGACATTAAATAGAATGAATGTAGCTATACCCATCGCCAATATCGGATCGATGATTGGCCATGATTTAAACTTGATAAGAATAGCTGCAATCAAAGTGGCCACCCAACCCAGAATGTCCTCTAGTAAATGGAGATACACTGCCCGTTCATTGAGAGTGTTTCCAGCATGCAATTTCCAAGCTGCCAGTCCATTGAAAATAATTCCACCGATAGAAAGGTAGATCATCCCTTCCCCGTCTGGATCCTGTGGATCAAGTAGCCGAGGAATCGCTTGCGAAATAATGAAAATGGAACCCACCACGAGAACGATGGAAGTGATGATCGCTCCCAAAACGGAAAATCGGGCGTAACCATAGGAGAATACCTTGTCGCGTTCTTTTAACGATACATTCTGAAAATACCATGAAACGCCAAGTGATAGACAATCACCAAAATCATGCAGTGCGTCTGATAAAATGGCGATACTATTAGTCCATAGTCCGCCGATCAATTCCACAATAGAAAAAACTAAATTGAGAAAGAAGGCGATTTTTATGTTTTTGGTACTTGCCTTTCCGCTATGGTGTGAATGATCATGGCTCATTGGATTTTCGATCTAAAAGCTTCTGAATAAGGAGCAACCTTTCGAGATTTAAATATTTCTATTGATATCAAACCCTTCCAGATAATCAGCAACACGGCGCACAAACATGCCACCAAGGGCACCATCCACCACACGGTGGTCATAGCTGTGTGAAAGAAACATCTTACTTCTGATGCCGATGAAATCGCCCTGTGGCGTTTCGATGACCGAAGGCTTTTTCTGTATCGCTCCAAGTGCCAAAATCGCCACTTGCGGTTGCATGATGATAGGCGTTCCCATCACATTGCCAAAAGACCCTACATTGGATACGGTGAAAGTTCCACCTGATAGCTCATCTGCTGAGAGTTTGTTTTCACGTGCTCTTCGGGCAAAATCATTGATCTTTTGTGTTAAACCTAAAATGCTCAATTGATCAGCATTTTTAATTACTGGCACAATCAGATTTCCAGAAGGTAAGGCAACTGCCAGTCCGATGTTGATAGCTGATTTTTTAATGATCCTTGTTCCATCCACCTGAATGTTGATCATCGGATAATCTCTAATGGCTTTGACGATCGCTTCAATAATGATGGGAGTGTAGGTAAGTGCTTGTCCTTCACGCTCCATGAATATGTTTTTCATTTTGCCTCGCCACTTCACTATTTCTGTAACATCCGCTTCAACAAATGATGTCACATGTGCGGAAATTTGACGAGAACTGATCATGCGCTCGGCTATCATTTTGCGCATGCGATCCATTTCTATGATTTCATCTTCACCTGAAGCTATTATTGAAACAGGTTGCGGCTTTGTTGCTTGATGACCATTGGAAGAGGCTGGCAATTTCTTTGACTTAAGATAGGCTAGCATGTCATTTTTCGTCACTCTTCCGTCTTGTCCGGTTCCCGGTACACTTTCTAACTCATCAATGGATATATTTTCTTGTTTGGCAATGTTTTTTACCAAAGGAGAATAAAATCTGGTTGTCTTTTTTGATGTGATGCTGGATGAGGAGTGTGCAGTGACAGCCTCTTCTAACAATTGTGCCTCTTCATTTTCATGTTCAGGGCTTTCATCGATAGCTGGATCGTTATGGTCTGAGGGACTGTCTGAGGCGTCATCAATTTCAATGATGGCTATGGGTTTGCCAACTTCCACAACATCACCCTCCTGCGCTAGGATTTCTTTCAATTTCCCTTTGTAAACGGAAGGTATTTCCGTATCCACCTTATCAGTAGCTACTTCCAGAATGGACTCATCTTCTTCTATGCTATCACCTTCAGATTTAAGCCAGGAAAGGATGGTTCCTTCCATTACACTTTCGCCCATTTTAGGCATGACCAGTTCCACTAGTGCCATATATTTTTTTGTTTTGGGTGCGATTCAGGATTGAGCAAAGGTACTGAAATTCATTATTACGTTTGAAAATTTAGTCTCAACATATTCAAGGCCATATAGGCACTGTACTGGATGTTGAGGATTCTGTCTTTTGAGAAATTAAATTTCTTAGCAACAGTTTTATGCCTATCAGAAAAACTGATCCAGACCGTTCCCACAGGTTTTTCTTCTGTGCCTCCATCGGGTCCGGCGATACCGCTTATGGAAATTCCAATGTCTGTGTTCAATTTTTTCCGCACTGATTCCGACATTTTCCTCACAACTTCCTCACTGACGGCACCAAGTTTATTCATAATATCACGGTCTACGTCCAGCGCATTTTCTTTCACTTCATAAGCATAGGAGATGATCGATCCTTTGAAATATTGGGAGCTGCCCGGTACCTTGGTGATCAGATGAGAAAGATAACCACCTGTGCAGCTCTCAGCAAAGGCTATGGTTTGCCCTGATTCGGTAAGGAGTTTCCCCATACAAGCTTCAATTTCTTCATCATCATAGCTATAGACATATTTGTCAATATGTGGTTTTACCATTTGGGTCAGTGCTTCACATTCATTTTGAAGTTTTGACAGATCAGTTCCCATGGCTGTGAGTCTTAGTTTCACTAAGCCAAGTGTGGGAAGATACGCTAGTTTGATGTGCGATGGAAGATGGTCCTCCCAATCTGCTATCAATTCGGCCAAAGTGGATTCTCCAATCCCGATGGTTCGGATAATTTTGTGGTAGATGACATCATTCACATATTTTTCTTTGAATTTGGGTAAAAGAATATTTGTCATCATTTGTCGCATTTCGAATGGAACGCCTGGCATGGCAACAAAAACTTTACCGCCTCTTTCAAACCACATTCCTGGTGCAGTTCCTAATGAATTGGTGATTTTTGTGGCCATTGCTGGAATCTCGGCTTGCTTTCGGTTGATTTCTGTCATGGGACGACCCAATCGATTAAAAATGTCTTCAACTTCCTCCAGTGCCTCTTCATTCATCACCAAGTTAGAATTAAAATATTGACTCAGTAATGGTTTTGTCAAATCATCATTGGTGGGGCCTAACCCTCCAGTTATGAGGACGATATCGGCCCTGTCTTCAGCGGATTTAAAACTTGCCAATATATCTTCTTTCACATCACCGATAGTCGTTTTGTAACGAACCTTAATTCCGATCTCATCGAGCTTACCACTCATCCAATGAGAATTGGTATCCAATGTTTGGCCATAAAGTATTTCGTCACCAATGGTTATTATTTCTGCAGCTATTGCCATTTAATGTTCTTTTAACTTCCGCATTAAAATTATAGGTTATTCAACTACTTTTAACCGTTAGTAATTTCTAAAGTTTAAAAAATGATCATATTGAAAAGGGTTGGTGCACTTTTGATTTTTGTTTTGCTGATGGGTTGTACCGCTCAGCAAATTCAGCAGACATTGGGTGACTATCTGGATACAGACAAACTCACCACTGAGCAAGTTGGTGCCGGTCTGAAGGAAGCGTTGGAAAAGGGGATCAGCATTGGTGCAGAAAACGCATCCAAGGTGAATGGCTATTTGGGCAACTCATTGATTAAGATTCCATTTCCCCCGGAAGTTGAAAAAGTGGAAAGCAAGCTTAGACAAATTGGCCTTGGAAGTCAAGTGGACAAATTTGTGGAGACATTGAACCATGGCGCAGAAGAAGCCGCGAAACAAGCCAAACCAATATTTGTTGCTGCTATCAAGTCAATGACCATTCAGGATACCTGGAATATTTTGAAAGGTGAGGACAATGCCGCAACTCAATATTTGCAAAAAGCTACTTCTGATGAATTAAGAGCTAAATTCAGTCCTGTGATTAAAAATGCATTGGATAAAACGAGTGCTACCAAATACTATGCAGATATCATCAATACTTATAATAAGATTCCTTTGCTCGAAGATGTAAACAGTGATTTGGAAAGTTATGCCACGGATAAAGCACTTGAAGGATTATTTATCCTTGTAGCGCAGGAAGAAGCCAAAATTAGGATTGATCCTTTGGCAAGAACTACAGATTTACTTAAAAAAGTATTTAAAGAACTAGACTGACCACCACCATGCTAACCGAATTTCAAACCCAAAAAATGATTCATTTTTATAGTATGTTGGACTATACTAAAAATGGAAAGCTAACCGTTGAAGATTTTTTGGCAATAGCCGAAAACCTTTGTGTCTTGTGGAAGTACCGTGAAGGGACAGAAGAATACAATGAGATAATAGCAAAATGTAAGAAAAACTGGCGCGATCTGACCAGAATTATGCCTAATCTGATGGTGGAGGAGATTACCCGTAAGGACTGGCTTCAGTTTGTTGATCAATTCCTGGTGAACGGGGAGGATAGCCAATACGAAATGTATGTTGAGAATTTCGTGAATGAGATTTTTGATTATTTTGATACGAACAAGGATGGGTTAATCAGTATAGAAGAATTCGTCGATATTTTCATGGCCTATCATATCGAAATACGCTATTCTGCAAAGTCCTTCACCAAGTTGGATCTCAATGGTGATGAAACGTTGAGCCGTGAAGAATTGCTAATCGCCGTTCGGCAATACTTCAGAAGTGACAATAAGGAGGATAAAGGGAACTGGTTATTCGGTTTTTGGAATGTTTCTTATTTCAACGAATGATCAATTTTTGGGTTTTCTTAAGTCCATTAACTTCAAACACAGCCAAATAAATTCCTGCTTTTAATGATGCAGGTAATTGAATGGAATTATCGATTCCTTTCAAATCCAATTTAGGGGATCCGTCCAAACCTAAAATCTGTAGAGAAAATTGCTCGCTGAAAGTATTGTTTAATTTGATGGATGCATTGAGCGGCACAGGATTTGGAGAAATGATAAGCTGTCTGTCGGCAGGCTCAAATATGATGGCTACAGTTGGGAATTTCTCCCGATAACCATCATAGTCCACTGATTCCAAACGGTAATAATTCAATCCGATTCTTGGATTTTCATCATTCCAGCTATAGTCAATTTCCTCTTTGGAAAATCCATTTCCTTTTATTGCAGCCAATGTTAAAAATTCACCATCAGCTGCGGCTCTTTGGATTTCGAAATATTCAAAATTTTCTTCGGTTAGGGTTGTCCAGTTTAGTCCAATGCTTGAGTTGTTTGGTACGGCTTTGAATTCTTTTAGGGTGATGGGTAGCACTCCATTACCACCGCTATTAACAAAATCGAATAAGTTAGAATTGTCACCTTGAAGGTCAGTGCTTAGATCAGCTGGTGTTCCTCCATTACCAGTTATGTCATCTGAAGCATTGGTTGAATAAGATGAAGCATAAACTGAGCTAGATGGCGTGCCTGCGTAATCATTATTTCCAACAGCTCCTGTGAAATTGAATGCTCCGCTTACTACCACGGTACCCCCTGAGGCGACAGATACCTGGTTGTCCATATTCAAGTCACCAAAAATCACCAATAACGATCCAGTGCCAACAACCAACTCCATAGATTTATTTGCAAAATTCATGTCTCCATATACAATCAAGGTATCCGCATCAGATATTTTAAATGCTTGGGTTGTAACATTGGGAAATCCTACTGCGAAAAAATCTATGTTGTTAGCATAGCTTCCCAAGCTTGTATATTGATTTATGTTGATGTTTGGATAAACCTGAGTGGCGGTTAGGGTGGCTGCCCCTGCATTATATACTCCGCCAATCCCTGCTGGAGTGCCATCCCAGTCCGCGGCGCTGGTGTACGCATAAGGACCCCCAGACAAATTGTTATTGGTATCATATTGACCCATTAGCATAGAGCTCAAACAAAGAAATGAGGCGATGAAGGTAAATCTCAAAGTGGCGAATAATTTCATCATTGGCATAGTTAACTTAACTGTACAAAATAAAATAAAAATATTGCGTAATGCTAATTTTTTACGACAAAATAAATGAAATGATCGGTGAGTAAATGATTAGCAATGACTTTATTCTAAAATTATCTGATAAACGTGTCTCAAAGAAGGCTTGGATATCTGAATAATGTAGACCCCACTTTTATTACCAGTGAGATTCAATGACATTTTGTCTAATACTGAAAATTGTTGCACAAGTATTAATCTACCGGTAAGATCAAGAACATTGATTTGACAATCTTCATTAATACCCTCAAAGTATATTTTACCTGATGTTGGGTTTGGATATATCTGAATTTGATGCCTATAATCCATGCTGAGAGGATCCTCCATTTTTTCTACCACCTCATATTCCAATGTATCAATGTAAGTGCAGCCTTGATCATTATAAGCTTCACAAACTATTTCATGAGTACCAACATCGGGAATGAGTACATTAAGCGATTCCAAAGAGCCAATGAATGTGCCATCAAGATACCATTTCCAACTATTGCTTTCAGTCGAAGTGGTGCTCAAAAAGCTGTTTTTTCCTTTTGAAAGATCAAGAATTTCTGGATCGGCAATTATGTCAAATTCAAAATCAATGGGAGAGATAGTTACCTCGATTGGAGTGCTGGCCAGTACACTATCCAATCCTACGATGTAAATGTTTCTTTGCTCAGTCGCCGATTCAATGTTGAGCTGACTGCCTTTGGCGATGAAGCTGGACAGATTTATATCTTCATAGAAACCAAATACTTTTCCGTTTTGAGGGTGAATCAATAAGGATTCACCAAAACATGGTTGACTCATTGATACAGTCGGAGTTGGGGATTGACTAAATGCCAAAGTTTTAGTTGTCTGATCCTGGCAACCTATCAAGGAGTTGATTGAAAGTTGGATTTCATAGCTATTTTTTGAAATCTCAAGTGGTATGGAATCGGTGATTCCCAATAGGTTACCATCTACCACCCACTCCAGCGATTGTGTTTGATAGGTATCATTTATGAGGATGATGGCGCTCGCTTCGGTTGTGGTATCTATTTCAAAATGAAAGCTCACATCGGGATTCTGGACTAAAATTTCTACTTTTTTTCGAAGGCTTTCAAATCCGTTTTCAAATCTGGATATATAGAATGTGGTATCATTTTGAAGTTCAATTAATTCAAAGGACAAACCCTTAAAAATGTGGATAGCGGTATTTTCATTTAGGTAAACTGCAATGTTTTCCCCTTCAGTATCCATTATGGACACACTTTCATTTATGCAAATGGACACATTCCCAATTTGTGGCAATGCTGGTCTTGTGGCTACTACAAGCGTTTTCATTTCAGTATCCAAGCACCCCTGGTCTGTTTCCACCACCAAACTGATGTTGTAGCTTCCGGCTTCTCGAAAGTTTACGGTTGGATTTTGACTATTAGCAGAAGTCCCATCTCCAAAGTTCCATCTCCAACTTATGGGTTCAAAGCTATCATCGGTGAAGCTCACTGCGTTTACAGTCGGGTGATCAAGATAAAGTGTGTCTTTAGACATACTAAATTTGGCTACTTTTTCGACAAGGTTTATTTGC
>JBLICU010000001.1:0-178549 GCA_047632435.1 Cyclobacteriaceae bacterium | reverse complement strand
CTGACGAAATTTCCATATCTTCTTGTCCTTTCGAAAAGCTAAAGCAGCACAATCGACAGTGATTTTTTCATTCATAAAAACTTCCTTGTAAAAGGATGTGTCTTCATGAAATAAGACTGGACCAAAGCCTGAGGCGACCAACTTATTCAATGGCATATCAAACTTGTCAAAAAGACTCACTCTGACCTGAGCTGCATAGTCATTGTAGGCGGTATGGCGCATGTGTGCATTCGGATCGAGATCCGCCCAAATTACCTGAAACTGATTTTTGAATGGTTCCATCTAAGCTTTTTTCTTTTTGGAAGGCGTTTTAGGTTCTGATTCCACTTTAGGTTCTTCCTTTGATACTTCTTCCGATTTGGCTACTAAGGTCTCTGGACAGATTTGAGCTAACTGAGCATACCATGTCACAACTTTCTTAATATCAGAAACATAGACTCGCGATTCATCATATGCTGGAAGTATGAATTTCAAGAATGATTTCAATTCATCTGGATCAGAACCAGACGTCAATCCAGTATCTCCTGCAAACTCTCCGTGAATTTTGATCATCACCTCATGCAAGGGCGTTGCTCCAGCTTCATCTGTGGTGTAGATAGAAATATCCGAAAGTACAGATACCTTGTTTTGAACTGACGCTATAATTTTTTTCTTTGAGCCGTCCATTGCCTCAAGAATGACTCCTGAGCGCGTTGGGGATACTATTTTGAACAAGCCCCCTTTGCCTGACAATGACGCTATTTCGCTAAACTCCATAAATACAATTTTGATAATAAGTGGCAAATGTAAAAAGTCCTGAAATATGAAAGCACATTTACTGATTGCTTTTTAATTCTTCGTTCACCGACCTGATGAATGTGATGATTTCATCTTTTCCAGCACCTGTCACAGTTGAGGACAAAAATGAAACAGGCAATTCTTCCCATTGAGTTTTCATTGCCCGCTTAAACTTGGCAATATTGGCTTGAGTTGTGCTGGTACCTTGCTTGTCCGTTTTTGTGAAAACCAAACCAATAGGAACCATCAATTCACCCAATTTATTTAGAAATTCTAAATCTTTTTTTTGTGGATCAATTCGCGAATCAATGAGCACAAAAACGCAAGCCAGATTTTCACGTGTCTCAAAATATTCCCCAATCATCTTTTTCCACTTGGCCTTATCGGTTTTGCTGGCAACAGCCCAACCATAACCTGGCAGATCAACCAAATACCAGGTGTCGTCGATAATGAAATGGTTGATGAGTTTTGTTTTACCCGGTTTGGAAGAAACCTTAGCCAGCTTGCCATGGTTTGTGAGTAGATTTATCAATGAAGATTTACCCACATTGGAACGGCCAATAAACGCATATTCCGGTTTATCCGGGTTTGGGCATTCAGTGATGGTACTACTGCTTTTTATAAAAAGTGCTGACTTTATGGGCTTCATTCTTCTATTTTCTATTATGATCTATACTTTCTAGTCAGACTCGAAACATTTTGACGCAATGCTCATTATTAAATGTGACAAAGGAGTTTCTAAAATTCAATAATTTTTAACAATACAAAGAAACGCGCAGTTAAAGCTTTAATATTGTAACCGATTATGACCGTAGTACCTTACAAAGATAAGCAGGCAACCAAGAAAGAACAGGTTGCTAGTATGTTTGATAACATCAGCAGCAATTATGATTTTCTAAATCACTTCCTAAGCCTAGGGATTGATATCCTTTGGCGGAAAAAAGCCATTAAGTTATTAAAGAAAGATCAACCCAAAATCATTTTGGATGTTGCTACTGGAACAGGCGATTTTGCTATAGAAGCATTGGCATTGAATCCCGATAAAGTGATTGGAGTGGACATTTCTGAAGGCATGCTCCGGGTGGGTAGGGAGAAAATGAAGCAAAGAAAACTCAATGCTAAGATCGAATTGCTACAAGGTGACTCTGAAGGCTTACTGTTTCCTGACAATAATTTTGATGCCGTGATCGTTGCATTTGGTGTGCGGAATTTTGAGAATCTGGAAAAAGGTTTGGCGGACATGTACAGGGTGCTGAAATCTGGTGGAAAAGTGGTGATTCTGGAATTTTCTAAACCGAAGATGTTTCCTTTCAAACAACTTTACCAATTCTATTTCAAGTGGATCTTACCGACAATCGGAAGAGTGATTTCGAAAGACCAATCTGCATATACATACCTACCAGAATCTGTTCAGCAATTTCCGGATGGTCAAAATTTTTTAGATATTTTAGCGAAGATTGGATTTAAGAATACCGAATGCAAACCTCAAACTCTAGGTATAAGCTCCATTTACGTAGGTATCAAGTAGCCCTATTTGTGTTTTTTGCTTTTGGTGTAAGCACGGCTTTTTCCCAAAACTACAACACGGATAATCTGGTTGACTATGATAACGAATGGATTCATTATGGATTCCATATGGGGCTGCATTCCACCAAATACAAAATCAAATATGCGGATATCTTCACTACTCCGGCATTGGATTCTTTGCATTCGGTAGCTCCTGAAACGTCACCTGGTTGGCGCGTTGGATTTGTGGTGAACATGCGCCTTTGGAAGTACCTGGATTTAAGATTATTGCCTACAGTGTCATTTGCGGATTACACGATGACGTACCGATTTACAGATGGTCGTATTTTGCAAGACACCAAAGATATTACTACAGTAGAGCTTCCGATCCTTTTGAAATACAAATCTGCCCGAAGAGGAAACGTGGCTATGTATGCTTTAGGTGGTTTAAATCCGGCGATAGAAGTAGCTGGACGAGGTGATAATTTTGATAGCAACAACAACATGAAATTGAAAAATTTCAACTTCTCTATTGATTCTGGAATTGGATTCGATCTGTATTTTCCCCTCTTCAAGTTTTCACCAGAAATCCGCTATTCATGGGGATTACGTGATATGCTTCCCAGCGAAAAAGGCATCTACAGTATTCCCTTCAAAAGCCTCAATTTAGAAAATTTTGCTTTTTATATCACCTTCGAAGGAGGCCCATCCTATTTGAAATACCTCAGAAAAAAGAAAAAGAAAAAAGTGGATTGATCAGTCAAATGTATCTTTAAGGGAAATATGCAATTAATCCTCAACTGATGCAAAAAACCGTATTAATTACCGGAGCCACTAGTGGAATTGGGAAAGCAACTGCAGAAATTCTTGCAGGCAAAAATCACAGATTGATTCTTTGCGGAAGAAGGAAGGAAAGACTTAGTGAGCTTGAAGCAACTCTCGGTAAAATCACTCAAATTCACACACTTTCATTTGATGTCACCAAAAAAAATGAAGTATTTTCAGCCATAGCATCTCTTCCTAATGATTGGAAAAAAATCGATATTTTAATTAATAATGCCGGAAACGCACATGGCTATGATCCTGTCCATGAAGGAAATATGGATGATTGGGAAGCCATGATTGACATCAATCTCAAAGGCTTGTTATATGTCACAAAGGCTATCGTAACTGATATGGTTTTAAGGAAATCAGGACACATCATTAACATTGGGTCCATTGCCGGCATTGAATCCTACGCCAATGGCAGTGTTTATAATGCCTCCAAATATGCGGTAGATGGATTTACCAAAGCCATGAGACAAGATTTGGTCTCGCACAACATCAAAGTATCAGAAATAAAACCAGGAGCTGTGAATACGGAATTTTCAAATGTGCGCTTCAAAGGAAATACAGAAAGAGCCGCCAAAGTCTACGAAGGATTTGAACCACTCACCGCGAAAGATATAGCAGAGATCATCGAGTTTATAATTTCGCGACCTGCCCATGTTAATCTGGCAGATACACTAATTTTACCCACAGCACAGGCTTCCGCCACTGTGGTACATAGAACTAAGTAAGTCTTATTAATTTCCATAAAAATAATTCAAATCAAACACCCCAAATGAAGCACATCCTAATCCTTGGAGCAGGTCGTTCCTCAACTTCGCTCATTGATTATTTATCTGCTAATTGTGAAAAAGAGGGCTGGACATTGACTATTGGTGAGAAGGATGCTGAAAGTACATTAAAAAGATTTCCTCAGTTGGATATTGTGGGTTTTGAGATTGAAGACACGATTCAGGCTACTGTATTAATTGCAAAAGCAGATTTAGTTATCAGCATGTTGCCCGCCATTTTTCACTACGGTGTTGCCAAGATTTGTGCAGAACATGGAATCTCGCTATTGACTGCTTCCTATTTATCCCCTGAAATCAAAGCCCTTGGTAGCACTTTCGAAAAAAAAGGTGCTTGCTGCTTGATGGAAATGGGATTGGATCCTGGAATTGATCACATGTCTGCCATGAAGGTACTCGATAGGATAAAGGCCGAAGGTCACCAACTCCTATCTTTTGAGACATTTACCGGCGGATTGCTTGCAGAAAATAAAGAAGACGATAATCCATGGCAATATAAATTCACCTGGAATCCACGCAATGTGGTTTTGGCAGGATCTGGTAGCGTGAAATTCCTCCAAGAAGGACGATTTAAATACATCCCCTATCACCGTTTGTTCAGAAGAACAGAAGTGATCCACATACCGGGGCATGGTTACTTCGAAGGATACGCCAATCGGGATTCGCTCAATTATATGGATGTTTACAAATTACGAGGTATCAAAACCCTCTATCGTGGTACGCTAAGACGTCCGGGTTTTTGTAAAGGCTGGGATATTTTTGTTCAGATTGGCGCCACGGATGATAGCTACAAAATGGAGAATGTGTCGGAAATGACACATCGCCAATTTATCAATTCATTTCTTTCATACAATCCCGATGATTCCGTGGAGCTTAAAATCGCACATTACATGAATCTGAATATGGAATCTGAAGAAATGTACAAACTCAAACACTTGGGAATGTTTGACGATGAACTAGTGGGCTTGGATAATGGCACTCCGGCGCAAATTCTGGAACATATACTCAAGAAAAAATGGACCTTGTTGCCAACGGACAAGGACATGATTATCATGTGGCACAAATTTGTCTATAATGATGGCGGTGAAAGAAAAGAAATTCAGTCAAGTATGGTAGCCATTGGAGACGACATGAACCACACGGCCATGTCTAAAACCGTAGGACTGCCTCTCGGCATCATCGCCAAACTCATCCTCAAGGGAAAAGTGAAACTATCAGGGGTTTTGATTCCTACAATACCTGAAATTTATAATCCAGTATTGGATGAACTCAATGAAATGGGTTTTCAATTTGATGAAAGGCAAATTTAAACATACCTATTGCTGCTCATGTCTTAATAAATCCACACATATATTAATCCAGCCAACAGCCATTTAAAAGGCTAATTTTAACTTAAAAAATTAATCGGTTATGAAGATTATTGGATATCGCCTGATATTTTTTACTGCATTTATAGTCTTAATAAATTCCTGTGTTGAAAAGACTAAAAATTTCACATTGGAAGAAATCACCTTGGCATCCACAAAGGCCAATGCTTTTTTTGACAAAAGCTATAACGAATCGCTGGACCGATCACCGATAAGGCAAAGCTACCAGGGGATCAAGAAAGACTATGATAAATTGGATGACATCTCTGACGAAAATGCCAAGAAAGAAATAGAGATCACAAAAATTGAATTACAATACCTTCTGGATTCTATTAACCCAGCCCAATTAGATACACAGACTAAAATATCTTACACTTTATTTAAGCAAAAGGCTGAAAATGAAATTGCGGATTTTAAATGGCGATTTCACAATTATCCTGTTAATCAGATGCACGGAAGCCAATCCAGTATTCCTGCTTTTTTGATTAATATTCATCAGATCAAGGATTCATCTGAAGCAGTAGCATACATTTCTCGCTTGAATGGAATGTCACAATATTTTGATCAGGAGATAGAAAATCTAAAGATTCGTGAAAAAATGGGAATCATGCCACCAAAATTTGTTTTCCCAAGAGTACTATCAGATTGTGAGAATATCCTGAAAGGTTTACCATTTGAATCAGGTGAGCCAAGCACCCTCCTTGCTGATTTTCAAGACAAAATAAGCAGACTGGATCTTCCTGAGATATCAAAATATGCTTTGATTTCAAATGCTAAATCTGCGCTTTTAACAAGTGTAAAACCTGCTTATAAGGGTCTCATAGGCTTTTTGAAAGAACAGGAAACTCGAGCTACATATGGCGATGGTGTATGGAAATTTCCTGAGGGTGCAACATTTTATGAAAATGCTTTGGCACGTACTACAACTACGAATCTCACTGCTGAAGAAATCCATCAAATTGGTTTGAACGAAGTGACACGAATCCATGCAGAAATGGGAAATATCATAACACAGGTTGGCTTCACAGGTTCTTTACAAGATTTTTTCATCTTTTTAGAAGAAGACGAACAGTTTTATTTTCCTGATAATGAAGCTGGTAAGCAAGCCTATTTGGATAGTGCAACAGTAATCATTAGCAACATGAAAAGCCGATTGGACGAATTGTTCATCACCAAACCGAAGGCAGATTTAGTTGTAAAAAAAGTGGAAGCATTCAGAGAGAATTCAGCTGGGAAAGCCTTTTATCAAAGACCAGCACCCGATGGCTCTCGTCCCGGAACATACTACGCTAATCTGAATAGCACCCGAAATATGCCTAAATATGAAATACAGCCGCTGGCTTATCATGAGGGCATTCCCGGACATCATATGGATCGCACCATCGCACAGGAACTTATAGGCATTCCCAAATTTAGAAAACATGGAAGTTACACTGCCATGATTGAAGGCTGGGGACTTTATAGCGAATACTTGCCGAAAGAAATCGGATTATACACTAACCCGTATGCAGATTATGGCAGATTAGCAATGGAGCTATGGAGGGCCTGCCGTCTGGTAGTTGATACTGGAATCCATATGAAAAAATGGACAAGAGAAGAGGGAATTGCTTATTATCAAACCAATACATCTGGTAGTGACAGAGATTGTGAGCGTATGGTAGAGAGACATATTGTGATGGCCTCACAAGCCACGGCTTACAAAATCGGTATGATAAAAATTCTTGAACTAAGAGAAATGGCCAAAAATCAGCTAGGAGAGAAATTTGATATAAGAGAATTTCATGAAGTAGTATTGACAAGTGGCGCTGTTCCTCTCAATGTTTTGGAAAACCTGGTAACAGATTGGATCACGAGTAAAAGCTAAATTCAGATCACAACGCCAGGTAAAAAGGCCCAAGCAACGCTTTGAAATCTTGAGAGTAATCATCCTTTTCTTTGATGTGCAAGATGCGATGAGTATCAGGTATTTTGATCTTGGAGTAACATTGAGCTACTCTAAATATTCTTGATTCCGGATGGTTTAGGATATCAATCCTTTCTGTAAGAAAAAGTCCAAAATCCTCTGCACCTACAGCAAAAGTATTTGCTTCGTGCTCTGGATAAATTACCCAACAGACCCCATTTTCATCCAACAAATGCTCTATGGTTGTCAACAAATCTTTTTGATCTAAAGACTGCTCATGTTTCGCTTGGTTTTCTATAGTAGAGTTGCCCTTTAAAGAACTTTTGAAAAATGGTGGATTAGACACAATAAGTTCAAATTTATGCTCTGTTTCAAAACCCTGAATGGCACAGTGATGTACCTTAAGTCTACTACTCCACGGACTCTCCAGAAAATTGGATTTGGTCTCCTCAAATGCACCTTTGTCAATTTCGACAGCATCAATTTCAGCATCAAGATAGCGTTGTGCCAACATCAGTGTGAGCAATCCAGTGCCTGAACCAATATCCAAAATTCGTTTGGGCGAATGGGGAGTGGCTACTAAAGCTCCGAACAAACATCCTTCTGTAGTGACTTTCATGGCACTCTGTGCCTGATCAATTCGGAATTGTTTGAATTGGAAAAAACTATTGGGCATTAACTTTTGCTTTCTTGCTCAAAAACTTCATCGATCTGCAGATCATATCCTTCTGAAGCCATCACGGCGAGTTGGTCACATCTTTCGTTTTCAACATGACCCGCATGTCCTTTGATCCAGTGAAATTTAACTTTTTGATTTTTTGCTGCTTCCAAATATTGCTTCCACAGATCCGCATTTTTCTTGCCTTTAAAGTTTTTCACCACCCAGCCTTTCAGCCATCCTTTTTCCACAGAGTCAACAACATATTTTGAATCAGAATAGACCATCACGTCCCATCCTGGCTTTTTGATAGCTTCCAGAGCGCGGATCACGGCAAGTAGCTCCATCCGATTATTAGTAGTCAATCTAAAGCCTTCTGAAAGTTCTTTTCGCTTGCCTTGAAAATCCAATATGGCTCCATAGCCTCCTGGTCCCGGATTTCCTTTCGCTGCGCCATCTGTGAATATCTTTATCATAGAATCAACAAATTGGTTTTGAAAATTTTAATTGCAATTGACAATAGGATGATACCAAATACTTTTCTTACTATATTAAAGCCTGCTTTCCCAAGCTTGTGCTCCAGCCAGCCGCTAGTTTTAAGAACCAAATAAACAAAGACCAAATTCACAAAAATTCCCACCATGATGTTAGGAGTCTGATAGAGTGCTTTTAGTGAAATAAGAGTGGTCATGGTTCCCGCACCTGCGATCAATGGAAAGGCTATCGGAACGATGGAATGTGAGCCGGAAACATCATTCTCATCACTTTTGAAAAACTGAATCCCCATTACCATTTCCATCCCAAGAAAAAACATAATGATGGCACCTGCTATGGCGAATGACCCGATATCAATACCAAAAAGATTCAAAATGCTCTCGCCCAGAAACAGAAAAACAACCATGATAAGTCCAGAAACGATCGTCGCTTTCGCAGACTGCACATGGCCCATCTTTTTTCTTAAATCAATGATTATCGGTACACTCCCAATGATATCTATCACGGAAAAAAGAATAAGGGAAACTGAGAGAATTTCTTTGAAATTGAACATGATGAATATTTTAAGAGCGCAAAGCTAACAACCCTATTGGATGATCCGCAATTCATTTTGCTCACCACTCAAAGTAATAGATCCCTTAGTCGAGGCTGATTCCATTTTTTCTCCGTTCAAAACAAAATGACCTTGCGCCTCAAAAATTATTTGCCAATCAAAAAGAACCTGATGAATCTGAAAAATCAAATCCCCTCCTTCCCTTTTGAAAGAAATATCCAATTCATTTTCACCAATCTGAATTTTGGTAAGTGATACTTCATCCCAATCAGAAGGCATATTTGGATGAATAAGCACCTTTTTTTCATAGGCCTTTGGCTGAATCCCAATAAAGTAATCAACAATAGGAACAGCTACGGCATAGATATTCCAACCTTGTGTGATCATGCCAAAATCTGGGCTGACTTCATACATCGAACCGGGAAGGGCATACGAAAACGTGTTTTCAAGCATTTTCAAATATTTAAGTGCTTCATCCGCATTTCCATATCGGGCTTCCCCAATTGCCTGAACGCCTGTCGGCAAGGTCATCACAGCACCGACATAACTAAACGCTTTCCACTTTTCCGCTTTTTCCTGGTTTTCATCCCGATCAATACCAGTCACGAACATCCCAAACCGATTGCTGTATTTTTTGGCAGTGGCCAAAGCCATAGCAGCTTTTTCAGGATCAGCTACGCCCATTTCCATTGGTGTATTTACCACCCAATTGTGATGAACCACATATCCTTGAGTCCCTGTTGCATTATACTTCTCGACATTTTTCCTTATCTCTTTCAATTCAGTTGACGACCATGGCTTATTGATGGTATCTGCACGAACGATTGCCGCATCTATTAGCTCCAACGCCTGCTCCTTAGTTGACATGAAATCAGCATAAGAAGCAAACTCATCTACCCACCACTCCATATTTATTTTTTTCTTGAGTGATTCAGATTTCTCCAAAAATCGATCTTTTGACTCTTTGTCTCCAACCACTCGGGCAAATTTTGCCGCGGATTCATAAGCTTTCAATTGATAAACCACCACGTCAATCATTTCAGTATGTAGTCCTTGTATTTCCATCATTCCCGGGCCATCAGGATTACCGTTCCCATCCACATCCTGTGATTCCAGCCAGGCGATTCCCGCTTTTATATATTCATAATGTTCCAGAATAGATTTGTTGCCTGTCCATTCATATGCCTTCCACAAAGCCGTAATAAAATTCGGAGTAGTATTGAGATTTCCGGGATTGTAAACCACACCATTGGTAGATGCTTCATGTATGATTTTGCCATTTTCACCATTTCGCTCCTTTGAGAGTTTGATGATTAGGTTGATGGTAGAAATCGCCTCATCATGCATTCCAGCAGATAAAAGGCCTTGAATAATGTAGGTATTGTCTGTACCAAACCACCAAGGATAATCTGGAATTCCGGCTGAAAGACCTCTACCCAGTTCAGGCACTTCACGAATCAGCCAGTCGGTATTGAATTTGGCCCATCGAAACATTTGTACCAGTCCGGAATCCTGAAGTGAAAGTTTATTGGTTTCTGCGATGTTTTGAAAACGAGATATTTTAGAAGCTAAGAGTTTCTTCGCATCTTTTTTCAACTGGTCATATGTATTTTGTGCAGCAGCAAAATCTTGGTATGACCCGGCAATAAAATACCTTATGGATATGGTCGAATTTGGTTTTAAGGTAATATCAGATGTTATCGACACATCTTTCCCATTACCTTTTCTTTGGGTGCCGCAGGTTGGTTCCAAGCTTTGATAGGAAGATTTGCTCGTGCCGTATATTAAGAACCAATTGTTGAGTGAATCTTTGGCCGTGATGGTTTGACCATTCCATCGGGTTTTATCAATTCCATCTTCAAGACTCAAGCTATCGGCAAGCCAAACAGGTGAAAGATCAATCATTCCAGTAAATGAAACTTGCAATTGCCTTTCTATAGAAGTTTCATTTATTAATTCGTATTCTACAATCACCCCTTCCAAATCATCTGGTACAAATTGGAATCTTTTAGCAGAAATACCTAATTCAACATTCCTAAATGAATGAACATTACCCACAGGATAATTTCGAAAATTAGTGGCGTCATTGAGGCACCAACCAGGACCTGAATCATGAGCCACATTCAACACATATCCATCCATCAATTTAATGGGATGATCCCAAACCCCACCCATTTCACCGTTGACGTGCCAGCCTAGATCCGGAAATGTTCCATCCTGATGACCCACGACATAAACGCGATTACCCGCCGCAACAAAAGGCGAAGGGAGATATGCTGCATGACCATCTATGCCCTCCTGAAGTTCGAGTTGACTCATGAGGGAAGTATTTTTCGCCTCCTTACAACCAATAATAATGATCAGAAAAAATAAGGTCAGATTTCTCATTTGGTTCATCTTTAGGCTCAATATAATTGCATCTCGATCGGAAATTAACATTTGTGACAAGTACTTTAGATGATACTCAAATGAACCAGATCATTAGATTTTACGTAAAATGATTAAAATGTTTAATATCCAACAAGCTCTAAATGAATATGGAATTAAATTTCGAAAGAATATTTGGTCGTATTTGAACTGCGATTTCTTATCTTTATAAATCCAACGTAACTAGCTATCACTAATCTCAAAAGAATCTGTTCAGTTTCTTAATCCATGAATATCCATTTATGCTCAGACAATTCACGATTCTTATTTTGTGTTTATTGACGTCCATACTCGTTCAGGCACAGACAGAATGGGCATGGCCTGAAGATCACGAAACCCAAAGCATCGCTTTGGAAAAACAAGCATATTATAAAGTACTGATGGATTTGGATGATTATGGCAGCTCACTAAAAACATTGAATTGGCTGTACATCAATAATCCACTGCTCCACCCGTCTATTTATCAGGATGGTGCCAAAAACATTGAAAACATACTGGAAACAGAGCTGAGCAAAAAGCGACGCACGGCACTAGAAGATTCTTTGCTTTGGATGTATGACCAAAGAATTGAGAAATTTGATGATATATCTGCCATCGACAGAAAAGCTTATGCCGCATTCAAACTTTTCTATAAGGATACAAAAAGGTACCCTTTATTAGATGTGTTTTATGACACTCTATTCGATTTGGATGTGAATGAGATTTCCGATTTTAATTTAACTCCTTATATGACACTTGGTGTCTATTACTATAAAGATCAACCAAAGGAAATGACAGGGGAAAGGGTTATTGAAATCTATGATAGAGTTACCAATGTGATAGATAAAAAGATTTCAAAAGGGGGGAACGTTGAAAAACTTAAGAAGGAACAGAATAAAGTGGATGCACTTTTTAATACGGTGGACTTACTGAACTGCAAATTCATTGAAGAGAAAATAGTTCCAAAAATGAAAGCTGATCCTACCGATATAAACATTGTCAAGAAAGTGGTTACATATTCTTTAAGGGTAAAATGTACGCATCAACCTTATTTTTTGGATGCTGCAATTTTACTTTATGAGAAAGAACCGAGCGCCAACTTGGCAAAAGTAATAGGTGATAGATATATGTCGTTTGATTCATTTATCAAGGCCGTTGAGTTTTATCAACTCGCTCAGAAACTGGCAGATACTGATCAGGAGAAATTCGAGATACTTTTCAAACAGGCTCTGGCACTTTCAAGACTTGATAAAAAGACCGAATCCAGAACAAGAGCGATTGAGGCACTGAGTATCAAATCCGAAGATCCAAAAGCTTTGGAGTTGATTGGAAATTTATACTTTCACAGTTATAATGAATGCAAAGAAGGTAAAAGCAGGGTGGTCGATCGAGCGGTTTTTATTGCAGCTTTTGAAATGTACAAAAGAGCCGGAAATGCGGAATTAATGAAGCAAGCCAAAGAGCAGTTTCCATCAATCGAAGAAATATTCACAGAAGGGTTCGAAGAAGGCGGCACCATCATCGCACCTTGTTGGATCCAAGCACCGGTGAAGTTGCAACGGAGATAAAGACCGGAAACTAAAATTCATTTTAATTAACTCCTTAAATACTTCCCCTCTAGGTAGCTTGTTAGTTTGGCTATCTCCTTGGTTTTAATCGCCGGGAAATTCGCGATGCGAAAAGTTGATGATTTCCAAGCTCCATAACCTGCGCCCAACTCAATTCCGAATTGAAGAGAATCCTTTCGAAGCTTAGCAGGATCATCATATTTTAAAGTCAGTACTGTCTTGGATCGTACTGCTTCATTCTCAACTAGATATTCAAAACCAGCCAATTTCTGAAGCATTTCATCATAATACATGAGCCTTTTCAGGCATTTTTCTTCCAGATGTTCTATTCCTTTTGAAACCTTCTGGGTTCGATTCAATAAATAAATACCAAGAACATTGGGGGTATATGCTGTTTGATTTTTTCTGGCGTTTTCTATGAGACTGACCAAACTATTGTAATGATTCCGTTCATTGATTTCGAAAGCTTTTTCAACCGCCTTTGGGGAAAGAATGAGCACACCTAATCCTGCCGGAAGTCCCAAACATTTTTGAGTGGAACCAAACCAGTAATCGGCATTTTCGAAATTGATAATCACTCCTCCTAAAGATGAAGTAACATCCACGGCCAAAAGTTTATCAGGATTTTCATCCTTCAATTTTTTCAATAAGGTATTTGAAACCTGAGTACCATTAGAAGTTTCATTTTGAGTGACACAGATCACATCATAGCCATCACCAATTAATTCATCTGGCAACTCTTCATTGATATCAAACGCCTTCTCGTGTGCATTCCCAAGTTTTTGCGCATACTCAAACCACTTTTTACCAAAATCTCCATTGAAAAAATGGAAACTCCCCTTTTTAGTCAAAGACTGAGATATGATTTCCCAGTTTTCAGTGGCGGAAGATGTAAACGCTATTTCATAATCAGCAGGAATCAGAAGTTTTTCCTGCAGTATGGCCTTTGTTTCGGACATCATTTCCATGAAAAATGCACTGCGATGATTCGCTGACATCACACCTTCCATATATGCCTCATAGATGAATTCGGTTATATTGGAATATACTCTTGATGGTCCTGGGTAAAAATTGGCTACATTCATTGTTTCAACAAATACCTGATTGCTAATTCATATCCTTGAAGTCCCAATCCAGAAATGATCCCAACACTTTTGGCCCCTGTGAAAGTTTTATGTCTGAAAGCCTCTCTGGCATGAATATTAGAAATATGCACCTCAATGACTGGGGTTTTAATAGCAGCAATTGCATCTGCCAATGCCACAGAAGTATGGGTGTATCCTGCCAGATTCACAATGATACCATCATATGAAAAACCAACCTCGTGTAGCTTATCCATGAGAGCCCCTTCGCTATTTGACTGAAAGTATTGAAGTTCAATTTCGGCAAATGCTTTTTTCAAAGTTTCAAAATAATCTTCGAAAGACTGGCTGCCATAGATTTCTACTTCTCTTTTTCCAAGTAGGTTCAAATTCGGGCCATTAATTATTATTATTTTCATAGGTAGGTGTTTTGGTTTTTGGTGAAAATAATTGGCAATTCAATACCTCAATTACTTTATCATTTTCAACTTTAATCTAGGTTATTGGATTTCTGTTCAAATCAATTTTTGGTAAATTAAAACTCTTGTTCCTTGAATATGTTTACAAACACTCCGTTAAAGCAGGTTCCATAACCTAAATTCGCTAATCATGAGTTGGGACATTTATATCAAGCAGTTCAAAAATTACCTAAAGCTAGAAAGATCTCTTGCTCAGAATTCAATTGATGCTTATCTGCGTGACATCACGAAATTAAAGGAGTTTTTCGAAATCAAGGGCATAGATCGATCGCCAGTAAAAGTTTCTCAGCAAGATTTGGTAGATTTTATAGAATTCATCAATGAGTTAGGCCTTTCACAATATTCGCAGGCCAGGATGATTTCCGGATTGAAGTCATTCTACAGATTCCTCCTTTACGAACAAATGATTGACCTTGATCCATCCGAATTGCTGGAAGCACCAAAGCTTGGACGGAAGCTTCCCGACACGCTGGAGTTTCATGAAATAGAAGCGCTTTTTGCAGCAATAGATCATTCGACATCACAGGGAACAAGAAACCGTGCCATGCTTGAGACCCTTTACAGCTCCGGTCTGAGGGTCTCAGAATTGATCGAATTGAAGATCAGCAATATCTATGAAGACATTGGATTCATCCGGGTAATAGGCAAAGGAAGTAAAGAAAGGTTGGTTCCTATTGGGCGGGAAGCACTGACACAAATCAAAATCTATAAAAGTGAAGTGCGTGTGCATCAGGAAATTAAAAAGGGAAATGAAGATTTTGTATTCCTAAATAAACGAGGAACCAAACTGAGCAGAGTCATGGTGTTTATGATTATTAAAGATTTGGCCATAGCCATCAATTTGAAAAAATCCGTAAGTCCCCACACATTCAGGCATTCATTCGCGACACACCTGATCGAAGGCGGTGCAGATCTTAGGGCCGTACAAGAAATGCTGGGACATGAATCTATCACTACCACAGAGATTTACACCCATCTGGATCGGGATTATCTGAAGCAGGTAATAATGGATTATCATCCCCGAAGCTAATGCCATGTCAACACTATTTAAGCCAGCCCAAACCTCGTTCTTTTCAACTCAACAGACACAACAGCATTGGCATGACACTAGTTTTTGAGTAAAGATTGAATCACTGTGCTCATAAGCCAAATCAACCCTTTATTTTTGAGTTAATTATTCAACCGGTTTTACTGAATGTATTCAATAATCAAAAAGCTTCTTTTCCTACTTTCACCAGAAAATGCGCACCACTTCACTACAAAAACATTAAAATTCTTATTCAAATTTCCGTTTGCCAAATCCATTTTTTCAAGGATTTATAAAATTGAAAATCAAAAACTGGAAAAGGAATTATTCAGGTTAAAATTCAAAAATCCAGTAGGATTGGCCGCAGGATTTGATAAAAATGCTCAATTCATTCATGAGTTTGCATCAATGGGATTTGGTTTTATTGAAGTGGGTACAGTGACCCCAGTGGCACAGCAAGGCAATCCAAAACCTCGATTATTTCGTCTAAAAAAGGACAATGCACTCATTAACCGCATGGGTTTCAATAATGACGGCATGGAGATGGCCTTTGAAAATCTACAAAAGCGACCCAAAGGCATCATCGTGGGCGGAAATATTGGTAAAAATAAAATTACGTCAAATGAAGAAGCCGAAAATGACTATTTGAAGTGTTACGAAAAGCTCTATCCTGTGGTGGATTATTTTGTGGTGAATGTAAGCTCGCCCAATACACCGGATTTGCGTAAGCTTCAGGAAAAGGAACCATTGGAAAACCTTCTGAAATGTTTACAAGTCGCTAACAATAAGAAGAAAAATCCAAAACCAATTCTATTAAAAATTGCTCCAGATCTGACCGATGGACAACTTGACGACATTCTCGAGATTGCTGAAAACATTGATCTTGATGGCATCATAGCCACTAATACAACCATAGACCGATCTGGTTTGAGAGAAAGTGCTGCTTCTCTGGAAAAAATAGGGAATGGAGGATTGAGTGGTGCGCCGGTTTTGAATCGATCAACAGAAGTGGTTAAATACATCCGATCAAAAAATAAAAAAATTCCGATTGTTGCTGTCGGAGGTATATTATCAGGAGAAGATGCGCTGGAAAAATTAAAAGCTGGAGCAGACCTTATCCAAATCTATACCGGTCTGGTTTATCGTGGACCAGCATTAATTAAGGAGATCAATAAAGCAATATTGTCTGATCTTGGCAGAGGCTAAAAACTCCATTACTTTTGTCGATATAACCGAGCATGGCACAAAATACATATAAGAGCGAAAAGGCTGACAATTCAAAATCATTCAAATTCAAAGTTGACTTTTTGAATGATCGTAAATTTCATATAGCCATCGGTCTCTTTTTGTTGCTGTGTTCAGCCTTCCTTGCGGTTGCCTTTATTTCTTACATCATTACTGGCAAAGCAGATCAAAGTGTAGTTGAGGCATTTACCAGAACAGAAATCAAGGAATCAGGCATGGAGGTTCAAAACTGGTTTGGGCTTTTTGGTGCGATTACCGCACACTATTTTATCTTTCTTTGGTTTGGGATTGCAGCGCTACTTATCCCTCCATTTGTATTTTTAGTTGGCCATAGAATCGTCTGGCGCCAACGATTATTTTCTATTTCCAAATCCTTTGCATTTACTGTATTTTACTTGCTTTGGGTAAGCATGTTTTTGGGTTACTTCATGCTCAGCTCTGATGAAATTTCAGAATGGAGTTTTGTGAGTGGTGGAGTCGGGTATGAAATGGCCATTGTTTTAGAAGGATTTATGGGATGGGGATCCATACTTTTCCTGATTTTTCTCTTCCTCGTTTTTAATATGTATTTCTTCAACATCACCAGTATAGCGTTGATCGAGGATCTCATTGCCAATTTTAAAAATAGATTTAGCCCTACTTCAAATCCACTATCAACTGAGGAACATGCAGAAGATACCGATGAAGGATTGGATGAAGATTCTTCGAGTAATGAGGAATTTGAATTAGAAGACTTTAGTGAAGTTGAAAAAGATAAATCACTTGATTTTATATTAAATCAGATTAAAAAAGAAGTAGAGCAGGAGGATAAACAAGGAGATCTGCCTGTTGAGGACAATACTCAAAGTTGGGATTTGGAGAAAAACAGTACCCCAAAAAAACCAGCGCCCAAAGAAGAATTGGAATTATCATTAGAAATCATTGAACCTAATAAGATTGAGGAGGATAAAATTGAAGTTGATGATCTCGATTTGGAAGTTGAAATACCGGAGGATACTGAGGCCCGCATTGATCATATGGAGAATTATGATCCCACACTCGACTTGCCAAAATATAAATACCCTGGGCCTGATTTGCTGATTGACTATCCTCCAAAAGACGTACAAGTTTCCAAAGACGAGCTGGAACAAAACAAAGATAAGATTGTAGAAACACTGATCAATTTCAAAATTGGAATAGCCAGTATCAAAGCCACCATAGGCCCAACTGTTACGCTTTACGAAATTGTACCAGAAGCCGGTGTTAAAATTTCTAAGATTAAAAATCTGGAAGATGATATTGCTTTGAGCTTATCGGCATTGGGCATCAGAATTATCGCGCCTATTCCTGGCAGGGGAACTATCGGTATAGAGGTGCCAAACAAGCACAAAGAAATGGTGGATGTAAAATCCGTCATCATGACAGAAAAATTCAGTAAGTCAGATAAAGAATTGCCCATCGTGCTGGGTAAGACAATCTCTAATGAAGTTTTTGTAACCGATTTGGCCAAAATGCCACATCTTCTTATGGCTGGAGCTACCGGTCAGGGAAAATCAGTTGGTTTAAACATGATCATTACCTCATTGATCTACAAAAAACATCCTTCCCAGTTGAAGTTTGTTATGATAGATCCGAAAAAGGTGGAACTGACACTTTTCAACAAACTAGAAAAACATTTCCTTGCTAAACTTCCCGGCACAGATGAAGCCATCATCACTGATACGACCAAGGTTATTCATACTTTGAATTCGCTATGTATTGAAATGGATCAGCGTTACGATTTGCTGAAAGATGCAGGTTGCAGAAACCTGAAAGAATACAATAAGAAATTTACAGGCCGAAGACTCAATCCAAATAAAGGACATAGGTATTTACCTTATATCGTATTGGTCATTGATGAACTTGCGGATTTAATGATGACTGCCGGAAAAGAAGTTGAAACTCCTATTGCTCGTTTGGCACAACTCGCCAGAGCCATCGGTATTCACTTGATTGTGGCTACACAAAGGCCTTCCGTTAATGTGATTACAGGTATTATAAAAGCCAATTTTCCTGCACGACTATCATTCAGAGTTACATCTAAAATTGACTCAAGAACCATTCTCGATGCGGGTGGTGCCGATCAGCTCATCGGTCAAGGAGATATGTTGCTTTCCATGGGTTCCGAAATTATCCGACTCCAATGTGCATTTGTTGATACCCCAGAAGTCGATAGGATTTGCGAATTCATTGCGGATCAACGTGGCTATGATTCAGCCTATATGCTACCCGAGTTTGTGGGCGAAGAAAGCTCAGGAATAGGTGAAGTAGATCTTTCTGACCGTGATGTATTGTTTGAAGACGCTGCAAGAATCATCGTTTTGCATCAACAAGGAAGTACTTCATTGATACAACGCAAAATGAAATTAGGTTACAACCGTGCAGGTAGGTTGATAGATCAGCTGGAAGCCGCAGGAATAGTAGGTCCTTTTGAAGGAAGTAAAGCCCGAGAAGTATTAATTCCAGATGAATATTCTTTGGAACAGTTATTGTCAGGACTTGAAAGTAGAAATTAAAACAAAAAAAATGAAGAACCTTTTTTATCTCTTTTTTGGTCTCACTTTGAGCCTCAATGCAACTGCTCAATATGATGAAGATGCTTTAGCAGTTTTGAATGCGATGAGTGCCAAATACAAGAAACTAAATGCCTTTAGTGCTGATTTTTCTCAAAAATTAGAGAATACTGAAGTTGGGATCAACGAATCCTTTAAGGGAAATATCACGGTGAAAGGCAACAAGTATATCATCAAAGTAGCTGGTCAGGAAATATTCAATGATGGCACAGATGTATGGAGTTACAATGAGGAAATCTCTGAGGTTACAGTGACCACCTATGAACCTGAAGAGCAAGAAATCAGCATTGGAAACATTTACGATCTTTATAAAGAAGGATTCAAATACAATCTAGTAAAAACCAATATTGTTGGCGACCGACTTGTTGAATTAGATCCTGAGGATAAAAGCAAAAGCTACTTTAAGATTAAAATGACCATAGGTGCCAAAGATGAGTTAAAAGACTTCACAGTAATGGACAAATCAGGCAATACTTACGTCTATTCCATCACTAATTTTCAGGAAAAACCAGACCTAAAAGATGAGGGATTCTTGTTCAATCCTACTAAATACAAGGGAATTGAAGTCATTGACTTCAGATAGAATCCAAAGATTGGCACAACCTATACATCACAGTGAGTAACTTAAGCCTCCCCAAATTAGATTTCGGGGAGGCTTCTTTTTGCGCTACTTATATTGATTATGCTTAAATTGACGCGGAAATAAAAAATGAATGACTCACTCCGAATTGTTTAAAAACATCATAGCAAAGGAATCTTTTCTATGTGTAGGACTTGATACCGACATCAGCCTCATCCCCTCCCATCTCAAATCTGAAAAGGATCCGATTTTCGAATTCAATAAACAGATCATAGATGCCACGCACAAATATGCGATTGCATACAAGCCAAACCTGGCCTTCTATGAAGCCATGGGAAGCAAAGGATGGGAGTCTCTTGAAAAAACAGTGGCGTACATTCCTAAAGATATTTTCACAATCGCAGATGCCAAACGTGCCGATATTGGCAATACTTCAAACATGTATGCCAAGGCATTTTTTGAAAATTTGAATTTTGATGCCGTCACCGTCAATCCATACATGGGCGAGGATTCTGTGACCCCATTCCTGACACATGAGGGCAAATGGGCCATCCTGCTTGCGGCAACCTCAAATATGGGATCCTTCGATTTTCAGGATTTGATGACTGAAAATAACAGCGAGAAATTATATGAGCGTGTGATTCGAAAAAGCTCCGAATGGGGAACCCCTAATAACCTGATGTTCGTCGTAGGTGCAACCAGAGCGGAATCACTTGTCACCGTGCGCATGATCGCTCCTGAGCATTTTCTGCTTATTCCTGGAGTTGGAGCACAAGGTGGCAGCCTGGAAGCCGTTTGTAAATATGGTATGAATAAACAATGTGGATTGATCGTGAATTCCTCTAGGAATATCATTTATGCAGGCCATGATCATGATTTTGCCGCGAAAGCAGCCGATGCTGCAAAAGAGATTCAAGAAAAAATGGCAAGACATCTGCAACAATTCAAATAACGGTTGATTATATTGGAGTTTAATTATTACTCCATGGACGAATATTTTTTACATTTTCTCTGGAAATATCAAAAATTTGCCATGCTACCATTGACATTGGCAACAGGAGAATTGCTTTCTGTTTTAAAGCCTGGATTTCACAATCACAATTCAGGACCCGATTTTTTAGAAGGTAAAATAAAAATTGATGAAATAGAATGGTCAGGTTCTATTGAAATTCACCACAAAGCTTCCGATTGGTACCTCCACGGCCATCAACATGATCCGGCCTATCACAACGTAGTTTTACATGTTGTTTGGATTGATGATAAACCTGTCTCCTATCCAAACGGTCAGCCCATCCCCACTTTGGTGCTTTCAAAGTTCACTGATCGAAACCTGGAACAACAATACCGCGCCTACATCAACCAACCCAAAACAATTCGCTGTGATACTTTTCTGGAAAGCCTTCCTAATATCCATAAAACGGCGATGCTGGATCATGCCCTTACGGATCGGTTGGAAGCCAAAGCAAATTTGGTTTTAAAAACTCTTGAAGAAACAAATAATGATTGGGAAGAAACCGCCTATCGACTTTTAGGTAGGAATTTTGGCTTTTCATTGAACAAAGAACCATTTGAAACACTAACTCAAATACTCCCTTTCAAAGTAATCGCAAAACATTTAGGCCATCCAAAACAGATTTTTGCCTTAATTTTTGGAAGTGCTGGTTTTCTAGAGGAGCATTCTGACGAGTACCAAAAAGAACTTTCGGTGGAATATCAATTTCTGAGCAAAAAATACAAGCTTGATTCACCCTTACTTCGGCATCATTGGAAATATTCGAAGCTCAGACCTGCTAACTTCCCAACTGTTCGGCTAGCGCAATTCGCTACCTTTTTAATTATCCAGAAAAATCTTTTTTCATTTTTCATTGATAAAAAAGAAATCAAGATACTAAAATCAGGTTTCTCAATCGCTCTCGATGAATATTGGGACAAGCATTACGATTTCGGCCGATCATTAAAAACTGGAACCAATCATTTCGGTGAGGCATCCGCAGACAACATTTTGATCAATACTGTCGTGCCATTGCTCGCTGCTTATTCAAAAGAGATAAGTGATTCAGATTTAATTGAAAGAGCAATAGAAATTCTCTCTTCATTGAAGGAGGAGAAGAACAGGATTACTCGCGCTTGGGCAGATGTAGGGATTAAATGTTCAAGTGCATTTGATTCTCAAGCAGTTATTCAGCAATTCAATGAATTTTGTGTGAAAAAGAAATGCCTTCATTGTAATATTGGTGTGGCAATCCTTAACCGCTAAATGATCTATTACATCATCCACATTTTTTCTATTTGCATGCTATTGTGGTTTGGATTTAGAAAACGATCCGTTCATTTAGATGCCAAATTATTTTGGCTGGGCTTAATGGTGCGTGTATTTGGCGGCTTGAGTTTTGCAGTTATCTATTTGCTTTGGATCAAAGAAGGCGACACCATTGCATTTTTCTATAAGGCGACAGATCTCGCCGATTTAGCATTAAATTTTCCTAATAAATATTTTGATTTCCTAATATCCTCCCAGCACGACTTATATAAATCTGAGGGCAGGGACGGTTTTTTTATCAAAATTCTTAGCGTTTTTGCTTTAGCTACGAATAACAATTACTGGTTGACAACCGTCTATTTTTCAATCCTGAGCTTTTTCCCAATCTGGTATTTGATCAATGTCATTTATTTAAAATTCCCTAACCATAAGTGGAGTCTGATTGCGGCTTTTCTGATTCTACCAAGTCCCATATTCTGGACATCCGGCATACTGAAAGATTGCCTGGTTTTCACTTCTTTGGCTTTGATTATGACTGGGCTTTTTAAAATTCACTTCGATCAAAAACTGAAATGGTATGACGTTGTTGGCTTAATTATAAGTTTGATTCTGCTTTTTAAATTGAGATATTTCTTATTCGGATTAACTTCCGCAGGATTGATAGCGATCACAATGAATCGTTTTATTTTTTCCAAAATTGACCGACTAATATCCACAATGGCTATTTGGGTATTGATCATAATTATTTGTGTCTCTGGTATTTCACTCATCAATCCAAACTTGTACCCCTCCAATTTCCCGAAGGCACTTTATGACAACTATGTCACTATTCTAAATCATTCGGAAGCTGGTAATACTTTAGAATTCAACCTTCAACCTCATTGGTGGAGTTTGATTGTTCATGTACCAGAAAGTTTATTTTCGGGACTTTACCGACCATTTTTAGGAGAAGCTAGTTCTTATCACCTCATCCACGGGTTGGAAAATCTTGGGCTTATCATTCTTTCAATTTTTTCTATGATTTATCTGAAAAAATCTCCTCATCCCAATGCTCTTTTTTTAATCGGTTTGTTATTTATTCTCATCCTTGCCACCTTTTTTCCGCTGGCTTCCCCCAATTTCGGTTCTTTGATGCGGTATAAAGCCATTTATCTGCCATTGCTGTTCTATTTTGTGAGCATCGTACCACTCTCAATATGGTTTCCGATTGACGACATAAAAGGTTAAATTTGCAGCCAATTTCAAGTATATGAACAAGCCTGTAATCATTTTTGGAGCCAAGGGATTGGCTAAAGCTGCATTGGAAATATTCAAGAGCAATAAAATTGTTGTTTATGGTTTCCTGGATGACGATGGCACGCTGCATGGTCAGGAGATCGACGATGTGTCAATCCTGGGCAGAACGGACGATCATGGATTCATCAAATTGATTGGTCAAAAATGCGATGCATTTTTAGCCACAGATGAAAATCCATTGAGAAAGAAATGGGTCAATATGTTGATGGAGGAAAGAAAGGTCATGCCTATGAATGCCATTCACGAAACAGCCGTTATCTCAAGCTTTGCTTCGATAGGACATGGAAATTTTATCAATTCCAGAGTTACCTTGGGAGCTTCTTCCAACATAGGTCAACATTGTATCATTGGATCAGGAGCGATTATAGAGCACGATGTGGTCATTGGTGATTTTGTCCAGGTGGGAGCAGGTTCAGTAATCAATGCCGGAGTAACGATTGAAGATGGTGCTTTTGTTGGATCAGGAGCTACCGTTGTAAGCGGAGTTACCATCGGTAAAAATGCGAGAATTGGTGCCGGATCTGTAGTGATTGCTGGAGTGGCTGCCAAGGAAACCGTATTTGGCAATCCTGCAGTTTCGATAAAAAAGTAGAGATTTTAAAATACTGATCAAAATCACAAAATTTTGATCCCACATAATAAAATCAGAAAGACATAAAAGTCTACTGATTTTCTAATTTTGCCTTCAAATTCAAAACACTCCGCTGAAACGGAGCTATGGTTATGAACGAAGAATATTTAATAATCCTATATTATTGCTACACCAGGATCGAGGATCCGGAAGCATTTCGAGAAACACATCACCTGAGATGTCTTGATTTAAATCTCAAAGGCCGCATCATCATCGCGGAAGAAGGTCTCAATGGAACAGTTTCTGGCTTAAAGACTGATTGTGAATCATATATGCAGGAAGTAAAAGCAGATCCCCGCTTTGCAGACATTGAATTTAAGGTTGATCAGGTTCTTGAGCATACTTTCGAGAAAATGCATGTACGGGTGAAACAGGAGATCGTGCATGCCAGTTTGCCAAACATTGATCCCCGCAAGAAAACAGGTGGCTATATAGAACCCGATGCATTCAGACAGATCTTGAGAGAACAATCTGAAGATATAGTGATATTGGATGTACGATCAAACTATGAACACAGCATAGGTCATTTCAAAAATGCCATTAGGCTCGACATGGATAACTTCCGTGAATTTCCTGAGAAGATAAAAGAGCTGGAACACCTGAAAAACAAAAAAATAATCACTTACTGTACCGGCGGTATCAAATGTGAAAAAGCAAGTGCCTTTTTACTTGATCAAGGTTTTGAAAATGTGCATCAGTTGCATGGTGGTATCATAAAGTACGGATTAGAAGCTGAAGGCGAAGATTTCGAGGGTAAGTGTTACGTATTCGACAATAGGATCACCAAAGATTTAAATACGATCAACCCAACCATCGTTTCGAAGTGTTTTGTTACCGGAAAACCATCTGACAGAATGGTGAATTGTGCCAATCCGCATTGCAACCTGCACATCCCAATGAGCGAAGAAGGTGCAGAAATATACAATGGATGTTGCTCAGAAGAGTGTTCTAAAAACCCAGATACTCGTACTTACGATGGCAGTGGTTTTTATCAAAAAGAAATGAACGGATACAATCCATATAAAGGCGTCAAGCGCAAATCCCATATAGACTAAGGTGATTAGAAACAATTATTCAAATTCCCGCTTATCCATCGTAGATTTATTTTGATTGGTCGAAAGCTGTATTTTCAAAATTTGTTTTAATTAATTCTCGGGTTATCTTGACTATTCAATCAGCTAACCTCCATGCCAAAATATTCTGAAACAGATTTAATCATCAATCCAGACGGGAGTATCTATCACCTCAGCCTCAAACCGGAACACATTTCCGATAAAATAATTACGGTGGGCGATCCCAGCCGTGTGCATCGCGTATCCAGCCATTTCGATCATATTGAGTACGAGATGAACAAGCGCGAGTTCATCACTCATGTGGGCAAATACAAAGGCAAACGGATTACGGTAATCAGCACAGGAATGGGCACTGACAATGTGGAAATCCTGATGACAGAATTGGATGCCTTGGTCAATATTGATCTAAAAAAAAGAGAGCCAAAAGCTAAAAAGAAAAGCCTGAAAATAGTCCGAATAGGAACCTCCGGAAGTATACAGGAAGATGTTAAATTGGGTAGTCATGTCATAGGCGAATATGGCATTGGTTTGGATCCGATGATTCATTTCTACAAAATGGATATGCCTGAATTTGAAATGGCAGTATGTAAAAAACTACAAGAAACTATTGGCTTGCCGTATTTGCCGTACTGCGTAAAGGGCTCACAAAGCTTGATTGATCAATTCAAAGATGTAATGACTCTGGGGAATACGCTCACCTGCCATGGATTTTATGCGCCGCAAGGAAGGGAATTACGTATTCCCATACGATTTCCTGACTTGATAGAAAAGCTAAATTATTTCCATATCAAGGACTTTTGGATCACAAATCTGGAAATGGAAACTGCTGGATATTATGCTTTGGCCAAGTTACTTGGTCATGAAATGATAAGCTTAAATGCAATCATAGCCAATCGGGTCAGAAATAAATTTTCGAAAGATCCGAATAAAGTAATCGACTCATTAATCAAGAAGGTACTTGATCGTATTTAATTATTTTTTAACCACTGCGCTTAAGGCTTTTTTCAGTTCATCCAATGCAATACCAATATGAACCTTGGCATCATGCCATTTATCTTCATTTTTATCCTTGTAAGAATTAAAATCACTTTCCAACTTCTCCTTTTTCTTTTTAAGATCTTTTATCTTCTTTTCCACTTCCACTTTCACCTCATCCTTTGCTCCTTTCGTCTCATGAATAAGGTGGTCAATCTTTTTTCCTAATTCGGAGAAAATATTTTCTACTTGACCTTTGGTATCTTCTGCCTTATCTTCTGCTTTGGTTGCTTTCTTTGCCATCATAATTTCATTTGATAGGAAATTAGATACTATAGTGGCGAATAACAAACAGATCAATTTAATTTGGGTGATAAGAATGAAAATTGAGTTAAAATCAAAAATTCTTTTACTTTTCGTTTGAATTTCACGTGTTTTTTCAACTTACTTTGACGTACAATTTATATTTAAATCCAGTTTTATACTTTTCTGAAAAATTAATAATGCAAACATCAAAACCACGTGTAATAAAGGACTTTGAAAAGCTTGATTCTGTCATTCAGGAACAAATCAAGTTGGCATTCCCATATGGGTTTCTTGAGGAATTAATACATTTCGATGACCGTGAAGGAAAACGAGTTTCAGCACTTCCATTTGAAACTGATGAAAAATATTATCTGGTGAGAATGACACGTGCTGAAGCAAAAGCAATCATAGCAGATGATGATGATTTTGATGACGATGGCACCTTGAAAGAAAGTGTTAAAGACGACTATGAAACAAAATATGGTGAATTAAGCCATATGGCTGATTACATCGCTGATGATTCCGAAAAAGATAATGATGACGAAGATGATGACGCAAAAGCATCAGATGATGAGGAGGATGACGACTATTAAGTCAAATGAGATTGCGTAATCAAATAAACAAAACACTTATTGGCATTCTTTTATTCAGCGCCATCGCTTGCAGTGACGATGACCAGGAAGTGCTTACAGGACAATCAGCTACCGTTCAACTATACCAAATACTTTCAGATACTGATAGCACCTATTTGGTAACAAGCGAATCGAGAGGAACAATTGTGCTGACTCAAGTAGATTCTATCGTTACTATGTTCATTTCACTTGAAGGATTCGCTCCAAATACCATTCATGCGGTTCACATGCATCACGGCTCCTGCGAACAACCGAAGCATCATTGGAATGCCGGAAGCGAAGAGAATTTTTGTAACCGGAGAAGTTTGAATGTACCATGGGCCAAACCTTATGCTGGAGATGTTGGCAATGTAAGTGTTGGCTATGATGGTACAGGCTCACTCACGATCAAAACCAATCTTTGGAGCATCGGCAGCAACGATGAAAAGGATATTTTAGGACTTCAAGTAATCGTGCATGAAGGATATGAGGATTTCACTTCAGAATGCGATCCAAATCATGACCACATCCACGAAAATGACAAATTGGCCTGTGGCACCATTCTCTAATTTTTAGCATACCAACTTTTGATGACAGCCTCTACAGGTTTGCCTTGTGGTGTGAAATGAGGGTTACATTCTCCCCCGGCATCTGACTGAAGGTGCCATTTCCACAAGAATCCACCTGCACACCATTCTTTATTCCAAAACATTTTAAACATACAATCATAAGCCCTGGCTTGTAACAGCATGTTGAGATTCTCTTCATTTTTGGATACTTCCCAGTGTTTTCCGGTAGTTCCATTTACACTTTGATATCCGAATTCAGTAAATAAAATAGGCCTTTTTTTCTCCAGACTTATCTTTTTCAATTCCTCCCTAATGGGCACCCATGCTGACTCAATGATGTGTGAATCAGGATCCAACTCGTCAATCAAGGGAAAATATGCATCCACACCAATAAAATCCAATTCGCTCCAAAAAGAAATATTGTGATAGTTGTCCCAATTGGCTGCATAAGTGAGCTGACCAGAATAGACTTCCCGAATCTTGCCTATCAAGGACTTCCAATATACTGGTCGCTTAGTTGTGGCAATTTTGTATTCCGTGCCAATGCACAGAAGCGGTACGCCCAAAGAGTCCGACAATTTTGCATAAGTCAAAATGTAATCTTCATAGCTATTTTCCCATTCCTTCCATTTGCTCTCACTATCTAAATCGTAATCACCAATCCAACCGCTACGCATCCAAACATGTGGCTTCATCATCACCTTAAGACCATTTTCATTTGCCATTTTCACCAATTCCGCGGTTCCATCTACACGCTCACCCCACCACTGGCGTTCATGATTAAAATGGACGAGAGGTTCATTCTGATGAGAAAAACCAAATGGAATAACTGCAACCCAATCTGAATTGACTCGCTTCACAGAGGCCATCATATCCTTTTCAATGAGAGATCGTGGATTCACAAGACTAACACCATTGATCGTGTCAGTAACTCGCACTGGCTGTCCCATACTGCAACCAAACATGATTAATACCGAGACGTAGGTAAGAAATATTCCCCAAGAGACTTTCATTCAGCTAAAGTATTGGTATTTTCATGATTAAATAAAATTTACATATTGCAAACGAACATTGATATAACGACACTTCTTGTCAAAAGGCTGAAAAACAGAGATACTTCAGCACTTGATTATTTATATGATCATTATGCTGATGCGCTTTTTGGAATCATTCAGCGAACTGTAAGCAATGCGGAATCAGCTGAGGAAACTCTTCAGGATGTCTTTGTGAAAATCTGGAATCAAATAGATAAATACGATGCATCAAAAGGCACTTTATTCACCTGGATGTATCGAATTGCAAGAAATCAAGCCATTGATACCCGACGAAGTAAAAATTTTAAAGCTTCCAAAAAATCTGATGACATTGAAGGTTACGTAGATATTTTTGAAATATCGGATAATAAGGAAGATTACATTGGTCTCTCAGAAGTGCTCAAATCGCTTAGTGAGCTATGCAGAAAACTGATCCAACTCAATTTTTTCATGGGGTATTCCCATGCCGAAATAAGTAAAAATGAAGGTTTGCCTCTAGGCTCTGTAAAAACCAAAATGAGAAGTTGTTTAAAAAATGTGAGAACCCAATTGAGTAAAGATTTTGAATAAAAAAGAAATCATATCGCAAGGATACCTGGAGGCCTACCTCACTGGAGATTTGAATCAAAGCCAAATCACGGAAATAGAAGCTTTAATTCGTGAAGATGCCGAAACCAGATCGGAATATTATAAGATCGAAAAGCTGATAGAGCTTATGGCCTTCCAACATGCCATACCTGCCTCTCCTGTTGTAAAACGCATGGTCATGGAAAATCCATCGGTGATGGCAAACGTTTCTAGGCCTGAAACAAGCTCAGGAAACAGCTGGAAATTAATGATGGCAGCAAGTATTTTCATTGCCGCCACGTCATTGCTTACTGCTTTCTACTTTTGGAATCAGTGGAAAAATACTGACCTGCAATTGAGCTTGTTGATCTCTCAAAATCTCGAATTGGCTTACAATTACAATCAAGTGAACCACGATCTGAACAATCTACAACAAGATGTAGCTGTGTTAATTAGCCCTGATTATCAGCGTATAATTTTGGAAGGTACCGATAATGCACCTGATACCAAAGCGGTCATTTATTGGAATGCCAATCGGGAGAAAGTATTCCTGAATAGTGCTTCCATGGTCTCCTTGTCTAGTGACCAGCAGTATCAACTCTGGGCAATAGAGGATGGAATACCAATAGATGCTGGGGTCTTTGATGCTTCCAATGGTCCTTTCCAAATCATGAAAAACATTGGCTCGGCAGACGCTTTTGCCGTAACGATTGAACCAAAGGGAGGAAGCATTTCTCCTACCCTATCTACGATGCAGGTATTGGGGAATGTTTGAGGTGAGGTTCGATTGTATGGAAATAACACCAAACCTCCATAAATTTAATTTTTCAATAAATCTTATACCTTGCCGACATGATTGTAATTGTCATGGGTGTGTCTGGGAGTGGGAAAACTTCTATAGGTCAGCTTCTATCAGATAAAACACGTATCCCCTTTCTGGATGCTGATGATTTTCATCCAATCGCTAATATTAAAAAGATGAAAGAAGGTATCGCCCTTGTAGACGAAGATCGGATTCCATGGCTGGAAATCCTTTCTGCTAAACTTGCAGATTTTGCAAAACAGAAGGGAGCCATTCTGGCTTGTTCGGCATTGAAAGAATCCTACCGTGAAATATTGGCTTCAAAAACTGAAGGAGTTGTCAACTGGGTGTTTCTAAATGGATCAAAAGAACTGATCCTGCAACGGATATCTGGAAGAAAGGATCATTTCATGCCAGAAACGCTTCTGAACTCCCAGTTTGGGACACTTGAGACACCTTCTTACTGCATTGTCATTGATATCAATCAAACACCTGAGAGAATGGTTGATCAAATAATAAATAGCCTTGATCATGCCTGATATAGCCTTGATATTGTCCATCCTTTCGGGCATTGCTGTGCTACTTGTACTTATTTTGTATTTCAAAATTCAGGCATTTCTTGCACTGCTTATTGCAGGTATCTGGGTGGGATTATGGGCTGGCATGAATCCTCAGGACGTAATAGCCAGCATGAAATCCGGAATGGGTAGCACACTCGGGTTTGTGGCAACTGTAGTTGGCTTAGGTGCCCTTTTTGGGGCAATTCTGGAAAGCTCCGGTGGGTCTCAGATCATTTCTAAATTTCTGCTCAAAACTTTTGGTCAACAAAATGCGCCCTGGGCAATGGTCATTGCAGGCTTCATTATCGCCATTCCTGTGTTTTTTGATGTGGCATTTATCATCCTCATTCCAGTGGTATATGCGCTTCAAAAGTCGACAGGCAAATCACTTTTACTTTATGGTTTGCCTTTGCTTGCCGGTCTGGCGATCACGCACAGCTTCATCCCCCCCACACCAGGACCAGTTGCAGTGGCCGAGATTGTTGGTGCTAATTTAGGTATGGTGATTTTGGCCGGATTCATTACCGGAATTCCCTGTGCCATTATTGCGGGTCCCATATTTGCCAGATGGATAAGTAAAAGGATCTATGTGCAAGTACCAGAATACATCGAATCAAGTGAACAAAATGACAAAACTCCTTCGCTCCCTGTTGTGCTTCTGATTATCTTCATCCCAATTGTATTGATCCTGATAAACACCTTTTTATCCAGTCCACTTTTCAGCCAAATGGTTATTCCCAAATGGTTTGAAATGACCATCGCGCTGATTGGTCATCCTTTCGGCGCTTTGATTTTGGCGAATGTTCTGGCGTGGTACTTTTTGGGACTGAAACAGGGATTTACTAAAAATGAATTGCTTACTATCAATTCAAAATCGTTGGCACCCGCTGGAATTATAATTTTGCTTACCGGAGCTGGCGGTGCATTCAAACAAGTATTAATTGATACTGGGATCGGTGATTTAATAGCCTCCTCTATTGGAAGTTCGGGATCGTCAATTTTGCTTTTTGCATTCCTGATTTCAGGTATAGTGAGAATCCTACAGGGATCGGCAACAGTAGCGATGATTACGGCGGCAGGCGTAGTTGCTCCACTGCTAGAAATTAGCTCAGGATCATTTTTCAATGCGCTGGCAGTCATTGCCATCGCATCCGGTGCAACTTTGCTTTCTCATGTCAACGACAGTGGATTTTGGTTGGTGAACAGGTATTTCGGTCTTACCGAAAAGCAAACATTGGCTTCCTGGTCAGTGATGACTTCTATCATCGCTTTTACTGGATTAATCATGGTACTGATCCTTCAAGTTTTATTTGTTTGACGCTAACTTCAAACACATTCCTCCCAGGAATTTTTAATATAGAATTTGAATCAAGGTTTTTTTAATCGAATCTTTCGATATCCGCGCCGAGAGCATTAAGCCTTTTATCAATGAATTGATAACCTCTGTCTATCTGCTCAACATTGTGAATGGTACTTGTGCCCTCAGCAGAAAGTGCTGCGATAAGTAATGAAACCCCAGCCCTGATATCAGGTGATGTCATATTGATCCCTCGCAATTCAAATGAGCGATCAAGACCTATGATCGTGGCTCTATGTGGATCACAAAGAATGATCTGTGCACCCATGTCAATTAGTTTATCAACAAAGAACAAACGACTTTCAAACATTTTCTGATGCACCAAAACGGTTCCTTTGGCCTGAGTAGCCGTGACCAATATGATACTTAACAAATCAGGAGTAAATCCTGGCCAAATAGCGTCAGATACCGTCAGAATAGATCCATCAATAAATGATTCAATTTCAAAATGCTCCTGTGCAGGAATAAAAATATCATCCCCACGGAATTCCATTTTGATACCCAACCTTTGAAAAGTGTCTGGAATGATGCCGAGCATGTCTATTCTCGCATTTTTGATTGTAATTTCAGATTTGGTCATAGCGGCCAAACCTATAAAACTACCAATCTCTATCATGTCAGGCAACATGGTGTGTTCTGTTCCACTCAAAGTTTCTACGCCTTCTATTTTGAGCAAATTGCTTCCTATGCCTTCTATTTTTGCCCCCATTCTCACCAGCATGCTGCACAATTGCTGGATGTATGGTTCACACGCTGCGTTGTAGATAGTTGTCAAGCCTTCAGCAAGAACAGCCGCCATGATGATATTGGCAGTTCCGGTGACGGATGCTTCATCCAAATGCATATAAGCACCTTTCAACTTTGATCCATCCACAGTATAATAACCGGATTGAACATCGTAATTGAATTTGGCACCTAGTTTTTGAAAACCTACAAAGTGTGTGTCTAATCTGCGTCTACCAATCTTATCACCTCCAGGTTTTGGCATTTTGCCTCTCCCGAAACGGGCAAGCAACGGGCCTAAAATCATGATGGAACCACGAAGTGAACCAGCCTTCACCTTGAACTCCTCGGTATCAAGGAAGCTCATGTTGACTTTGCTCGCAGTAAATTTGTAAGATTCCTCACTGGTCTTTTCGGTCTTTACACCCAAATCAGCCAAAAGCTCAATAAGCTTCATTACATCCCTGATGGCGGGGATATTATGAATATGTACTGTTTCAGCTGTGAGTAAAACTGCAGAAATAATTTGCAACGCTTCGTTCTTGGCACCTTGTGGAGTAATAGTACCTTTTAGGCTGTTGCCGCCCTTCACTCTAAATGAGGTCATTAGATATTTGGTCTCCTGCGTTGTTTAAAGTTTCTTTTACCTCCTTTATTGGCAGGGGTTGTAGCACTAATTGGACGGTTTCTGTTTGATCGATTGTTATCGTAAGTTCTTTCTTTCTTCTCGCTATCGAAAAGACCAAATTCTTTTACTTTGGCCATATCAATATCCAGCTCATTTTTTGAGAGTAATTTGATGTTTTTCAACACAGTTTCATCCTCAATGGTATCCTTGTTCCATGTCTGATAGAAAGATTTCATCAGCTTACCTATGGCGATTACTGCTCCTTCTCTTTCTAGTGGATCTTCAAGTTTCATGGCATTCTCAATCAAAATCTCAAGATTTCGTCCGTAATGACGGAATTTGATACGGTTTGACTGATAGGCTACTATATCTGGCTTGCGATCGAGAATGGTTGATTCTGGAATAGGAAAAGGACTTTCCACGTCCAAGTTGAATTTTGAAATGATAAACAAGTCGTCCCAAACTTTCTGAGTGTATTCAGCAGCGTCTTTGCTGAATTCAGGATTCACTGCTTTCATTAGCTCCACCAAAAGTGTGGCATATTTATTTCTTTTTGTTTTGTCTTCTTCAGCTCTAATGAACTTCACCAGGTTCTGCACATTTCGTCCGTACTCTCTAAGTGTCAGGTGCTCTCGCCCGGTATTATATTCTAAACTTAATCCCATAAATTTTATTTTGCTCAAAAATAAGGAAAACCTCCACACAATCCGACTAAGATTAGTTTTATGTTCGTCAGCAGTATCTATTCCTAGTGTAGTTTGGCTATTAAGTGTACTACCATATTGATAACATCTGCTTTAACATCAGATTGTTAAGCAATGGAAATTTGACAGCTTTTATGCAAATCTCCGTCATGGCTAAAATCAATGCTATTATTTTCTCAAATCTACCTATTCATCAAATCCTCAATTTCATCAGCATGAATTGGGATATTTCGCATCAGATTTTTATGCCCATTTTCAGTAATGACGATGTTGTCTTCCAACCTGATCCCAATTCCTTCTTCTTTTATATAAATACCCGGCTCCACAGTGAAAACCATCCCTGGTTTGAATTTGGTATATACTGAACCCACATCATGCACGTCCAATCCTAGATGATGTGAAGTGCCATGCATAAAGTATCTCTTGTAAGCCGGCCAATCTTTGTCTTGATTTTTAACATCCGTTTTATCAATGAGACCCAGCTCGATGAGTTCTACTTCCATCACTTTACCAACAGCTTTGTGATATTCAGGAATCGTATTTCCAGGTGTGAGCATTTCTGTTGCGAGGGTTTTCACACGTAAAACCGCATCATATATCTGCCTTTGTCTTTTGCTAAACCTTCCACTGACAGGAATGGTGCGTGTCATGTCTGCATTGTAGTTTGCATATTCCGCACCCACATCCATCAATATCAAATCGCCACTTTTAAGTTGTTGATTGTTGTCGATATAATGCAAAACACATGCATTGGCTCCACCAGCGATAATCGGCGTGTAAGCAAACCCTCGTGATCTATTGACTATAAATTCATGAATATATTCCCCTTCAAGTTCATATTCCCAAACTCCTGGAGCAGTTGCCTCAAGTACTCTCCTAAAACCCTTTTCGGTAATGTGACAGGCGTGTTCCAACAATTTAATTTCGGGTTCTGATTTAACCGTCCGAAGATCATAAATCACTGGTGCCAAACGTTCATATTCATGTAAAGGAAAATGCTCTTTACACCATTTTACAAATCGATCATTGGCACCTTCCACTTGTGAGCTACTGCGAATGTGTTCGTTTGAAGCCAAATAGATATGACTACTTTCAGCAAGTATGGTATGCAGCACCTGTTCAAATTGCTGTTTCCATTTTATGTTTTTGATTCCTGAAGTCCGTTTTCCTTCGTCCTTGGTCAATTTATGTCCTTCCCAAATGGCTATGTCATCATTGGTTTCCCTCAGAAAAAGAATCTCACGCATCTTTTCATCAGGAAAATCTGGCGCAAAAATTAAGATGGTTTCTTCCTGATCTACACCCGACAGATAAAAAAGGTTTGAATTCTGTTTGAATGGTAAAGTTCCATCAGCATTGGTCGGCAATACATCATTGGAATGAATAATGACAACCGCATTTGGCTTTAATTTTTCGGCCAATCTTGCCCGATTCTGAATGAACAATTCGTGATCTATTGCGTGGTATTTCATATTTCTATCAATAATGATTAAAACTTAAGGTTGTCTATAATTCAATAACTTGTCAGCTTCGACAGGAAATAATATAATGATAAAAGCGATAGTCATAAAGGTAATATTTCTTTTGGTGTTCACTTACGACATTTGTGGGCAAAAAAAATATTGGATCGATAACGACAATCCTCAAATTCAAAAGCTGATCGATTCACTGCAACTTAACCCACAATATTGCTCAGATTGGGCGCAGGCTTGCAGTTATTTTTTGGATAAAAATCAGGTTGATTTTTTCAAAAATAAAATTGAAATTTTACCTGTTTTAAAACTAAAACCACTCTCAACCAGACTTAACAAATGTATATTAAGTTTTGCGCTGGAGCAGATTGAGGCCCAATCCTTCATTGATAAAAATCTAAATGGCAATGGTGTGAAAATTGGCATCATCGATGGCGGATTTTTGAAAGCTGACAAAGATGAAACATTGTCTCACTTTTTTTCATCGGGTAATGAAAAAGTGCATTTCTACAAAGATTATGTTACCCCAGAGATGGCGCCTTATGGAGGTTCTTTTGGTCTGGACGATGGTCACGGCACTGAAGTCTGGCAGCTGATAGGTGGATATAACCCAACCAAAAATATACAATATGGACTAGCAACTGAAGCCATTTACTACCTCGCGCGAACGGATCATGGTGGCTATGAAAAAAGATTAGAGGAAGATTACATCATTCAGGCAATGGAAGAAATGGCCAAAATGGGCGTTCGCCTTTTCAATATCTCTCTTGGCTACACAGAAGATTACACTGACAAAACTGAAAATTACCTAATCTCAGATGTTGATGGAAAATCATCCATGCTAACAAGAGCCCTAGACAAGGCCGCCTCGCAACACGGTTTATTATTTGTGATATCAGCTGGAAATGATGGTGCAGCGGCCTGGCAAACCCTCTCCATACCTGCAGATGCCAAAAATGCGCTCACGGTTGGCGCAAGTAAATTTAAGATTTGGGATAAGATCAACTACAGTTCTATTGGACCGGAAACACTCGATTATGTAAAGCCAAACATTTCGGTTTACTCTACTCTTGGCACTTCATTCACCGCTCCGATAGTCACAGGTCTGGCTGCATGTATGATACAATATGACTCCACGTTGACCAATTTTGAGATCATGGATATTCTTGAAAAAGCATCTAATTTTTATCCTTTCGCTAATAATTATGTCGGTTATGGCGTGCCGACTTGTTCAAACATTATTAAACTACTTGAAGGAAAGGAAAATGAATTGATCAGACCTGAAGAGATTCATACTACCAAAAATTCCGTAAAAATTAAGGTATCAAATGACGTTAAAACAGTCGTCGTATTTCACAAGAAAGATGAAAGAAACGTCATGCATCGCATTAACTTAAAACCACATAAAAACAAGGTTCAAATAGCTAAAACTAGTGGCAGCCAACAATGCTCGGTACTTCTTGAGACAGAAGTCATTGAGATTTTTTGGGAAGATTAAAATAAAATTGGTATTTGTCCATTCCATGAAAAGCGAATCGTCTTACTATCAAATGAATCTTTTTTTCAAACATTAAAAACTAAAATCATGAAACAATTTTTGTACTTATTCAGAGGTGGAGATGACAATTGGGCCAATCAATCTCCCGAACAAATGCAGGCGCATATGGCTAGATGGGGCGAATGGATGCTGAAAATCAGTCAAACTGATGAGCCTGTTCCCGGGTTGCCACTGACACCTGAAGGAAAAGTAGTTGCAAAAAGAGGTGCAATCATTACTGATGGCCCCTACATGGAAGGCAAAGAAATCGTTGGAGGATATGTGTTGGTAGAAGCCAATGATATAGATCAAGCAGTGGAACTTTCAAAAGAGTGTCCGATTTTTGAATTCGGTGGGCTGGTAGAAGTTCGGGAAGCGATGGCCATGTGAGAAATTGACCATACCAATTAAGCCTGAGCAAAATTGTTCAGGCTTAATTTTTACATTATCTACAATTCTGATACGTGCGTTTAAGTCATCTTTTAATTAAAAGTCTCTTTTGATAAAAATCTAATCGTTATCCAGCTTTTAATCCGGTAACTATTTATTTTCATGGCTGCATGAAAACAAGCTCTGAAGTATCTCTCCTGATCGATCATTTTTTTCGAAATGAATCAGGAAAAGCCATTGCCTTTTTAACCAACAGATTTGGAACAGAAAACCTTGAATTCGTAGAAGATGCTGTGCAAGAAGCGCTTTTCAAAGCCATGCAAACTTGGCCATATAAGACTGTACCCAATAATCCGACAAGTTGGATCATCCGCGTAGCAGGTAATAAGCTTGTGGATCAGCTACGCAGAAATAAAAAAATAACCTATACAGAAGAAATTATAGACGACAGATTCGAAGAAGTGAATCTGGCAGATGGTGCATTTAAAGACGACATGATCAGGATGATTTTCGCCTGCTGCAATCCACAATTGAGTGATGAATATCAGCTAATTCTTACTTTAAAAATACTTGGTGGTCTTTCTGTCAAGGAAATAGCCTCGGGATTATTGAAAAAAGAGGAAACAGTTGCTAAATCTTACACACGAGCTAAAAAGAAATTTCGGGAAGAAAATTTAACCTTGGAACTGCCCGAAAGTGTTGCAATCGATGAAAGATTGCTTCGTGTGTTGAAGGTGATCTACCTGCTTTTCAACGAGGGTTATAAAAGCACAGACAGTGATCAACTGATTCGAAAAGATCTTTGTAAGGACGCCATTCGTCTGTGCCAATTGTTATTGGAAAATAGACTAACAAATACGCCATACACACGATCACTACTTGCTTTGATGTATTATCATTCCTCCAGATTTGATGCCCGGATTAATCAGGATGGGGAGATTATCCCACTCGAAAAACAGGATCGGGCCAATTGGAAAAAGGACTTTATCAATCGCGGAAATTACTACTTGAGCTCTGTCACCGAAAATGAAACTCAAAACGAGTATTTTCTACAAGCAGCAATCAGCGGAATTCATTGCAATGCTGACACTTATGAAGAAACAAGATGGGACATTATTCTACATCTCTATGACACCCTATATCATTTCAATCCGAGCCCCATTGTGGCATTAAACAGGATCGTGGCTTTAGAAAAAATAAAGGGATCAGCGGAAGCTTTGACCGAAATAGAAAAATTAGAAAAAGAATCCAGTCTTACGAAAAACTACCTTCTCCCAGCTATTAAGGCTGAAATTTACATTTCATTGAAACAAATAGATCAAGCAATCAAATCAATAAAAAAGGCAATCTCCTTGACTGCAAATCCAAATGAAAAGGAATATTTAAAAAAGAAAATGTCGACCTTTGATCGGAAGAAACCGACATTAAAATAATCCTATTGAAAACACTGTACCTCATTCGCCACGCCAAATCTTCTTGGACATTTGATCTCAATGATCATGATAGACCCCTTGGAGAACGAGGTAGGCGAGATGTAATAAAAATGGGGAAATTCATAAAAACCCATATTGATCCACCCGATTTAATCCTGACAAGTACAGCCAGCAGGGCACTTTATACCACACTGAATCTGGCAGATGCCTGGAACTATCCTGAAGATAAATTACTGCTATCCGATCGGCTTTATCACTGCAGTTCAAGAGACATAGAAGGTATTTTAGGAGGATTCGACACTGAAAACACGATTGCCATTGCCGGCCACAACCCTACTTTTACCCAATTTCACAATCACTATTGTGATAAACACATTGACAATATTCCTACTTGTGGAATCGTCGGACTTCAGTTTGACATCAACTCATGGAAAGAACTCATATTGACCAAAGCCACACAGCTTTTTTATTATTTCCCAAAGGGGATTTAGTGAAAAGTGCTATCTACAAATTCAAACCATCAAAGAATATACTGGCTCAAATCCTTGTCTTTTACTAACCCCGTAAGCCGCTCTTGCACCAGGGCTTTGTCTATTACAATTTGGGTATTTGCTCCAATCGTATCGGGAATATCAAACAGGATGTCATTGAGCAATTTACTCATGACTGTTTGCAGTCTTCTTGCTCCTATGTTTTCAACTTCTTCATTTACCTGAAAAGCGATTTCGGCAAGTTCTTCCAGCGCATCCTGCTGGAAAGATAGAATTACTCCTTCAGATGCCACCAATGCAATATATTGTTTGGTCAAGGCATTTTTTGGTTCTTGCAAAATTCGAAGAAAGTCAGATTTGGTCAGGTTGTCCAGCTCTACACGAATCGGGAATCTACCCTGAAGTTCAGGAATCAAATCCGAAGGTTTGCTCACATGAAAGGCCCCTGCGGCAACAAAAAGAATGTGATCCGTATGGACGATACCATATTTTGTATTGACAGCACTGCCTTCTACAATTGGGAGCAAATCTCTCTGGACGCCTTCCCTACTTACATCAGGACCACCTTTACTACCTGCACCAGTGGCAATTTTATCAATCTCATCTATGAATATGATTCCTGAATTTTCAGCTTTGAAAATGGCCTCATCCTTCACATCATCCATGTCTATGAGTTTGGATGTTTCCTCCTCCATTAGGAATTTGCGCGCCTCTGCGATGGTAACTTTTCGCTTTTTAGTCTTCTTAGGCATCATGTTGCCTAGCATCTCCTGTAGATTGATCATGGTGGACTCGTCCATCGCCCCTCCGATCATTCCAACTCCCGGTGATGAGGATTGCTTCACGTCTATTTCGATTTTGCGCTCATCCATTTCGCCGTTTTTGATTTTTTCTCGAAAACGCTCTCTGGTCTTTTCATTGAGTTCCTGCTCGTCACCAGGCATGTCTTTCCCAACTCCAGAAGCATGTACGTTTTTAGCTCCACGCAAAGGCGGAATCAAAATATCCAGAATAAGATTATCTACAATTTCAGTGGCCTTTTCCCTCACCTCTTCCTTTTTCGCCACCTTTACTATATTTACTGACTGCTCCACCAAGTCTCGAACCATGCTCTCGACATCACGTCCGACATATCCTACCTCGGTAAATTTTGATGCTTCCACTTTCGTGAAAGGAGCATCAGATATTTTCGCCAAACGACGGGCTATTTCTGTCTTACCCACTCCTGTAGCACCTATCATCAGAATATTGTTCGGAACGATCTCACCTTGAATATCATCCTTTACATTCATCCGTCTCCATCGGTTTCTCAAAGCGATGGCTACATTTCGTTTCGCTTCATTTTGTCCGATGATGTATTTATCAAGTTCGGCAACAATCTGCCGTGGTGTTAAATCTGAACTCATAATTATAATATTTTTTTATAGTTATTCAGGTTGGTTTGTAAGCTGATAAAATTCGCCCCTCCAGCCACATGGTATTTGGCCCTGGCATACCTGAACTTAATTTTCTTAATTCCAATGGAAAGTCCGTAAGATAATCCTGCCCCACCAGCTGTATCCTCAAGCTTCAATTCCTGCCTCCTCAAATGATTGTATCCCAACTGAACCTGTATGGCGTCATTCAAAATCAACTCAGTACCAATATTAACCCTCCGAAGCACTTTATCAAAATAAGCTGAAGTTCTTGAGGTTTGTGCCTGATTTTCTGGTTTGAAAACCAAATTTTCCTCAACTAAATTATAAGTAGTAATGGTGAATTTGAAAGGCATGTATTCCGGTTTGATGGAAACCCCCATCTGTACATCAAATGGAATATTGGAATTTATTGATTGGTAATAATCATTTAGTTTAAAACCAAAATTCTTAAACGCCAATCCAAAAGTGACGCCACTTTCTGGCACTCGGTAGATTCCACCCAAGTCGAACACCATAGCCGTTGATGAGTAGCTTTCAATGGCACTTTGGGTAAATTTCATATTCACCCCAAGCGTAAAAGGCCCAGCCTGATGACTTTTGCCTATGGCTATAACATAATCGTGCGCTGAAAAACTACCAATCTCGTTTCCAGAGTCATCAGTTTCCACAAAGTCACCATATGAGAGATAAGTCAGTCCAATGGCCAATGGTCCCAATTTTCCATAATTTCCATAATAGGCACCTGAGAATACATTGATGTCAGCAAAATAGGGATTGTAGTTAAAAGTGATATCGGTCAATAAGACTGAATCCAAAGCGGCTGGATTATTCATGAACTGCATAAGTTCGCCATCCGCCAAAGAAACCATGGTTCCTCCCAAAGCAGCACTCCTTGCCCCTGATGGCAGCTCCAAAGCCTGGTACTGGCCAAACTGTGCATGAGTGCTGAGTGACAGCACCAGAAATATAACAGGGAGGTATCTCACTCAGTTTTTCTTTTCCTCTGGAATAATAAATTCGATCGGTTTTGGAGCCAATTGCTTCAATAACGCAATATCCAATACTTGTTGTACGCTTTCCACATAGTGAATTTTCAAGTCTTTGATATACTGTGGATTAATCTCCTCGATATCTCGACTATTGCGCTCACACATGATGATTTCCTTGATACCGGCTCGTTTGGCTGCAAGAATTTTTTCTTTAATTCCACCAACAGGTAAAACTTTACCTCTCAAGGTAATCTCCCCTGTCATGGCCAATTTTTTCAGAATCATCCTTTGCGTATAAACAGAAGCCAAAGCTGTGAGCATGGTAATACCCGCTGATGGCCCATCTTTTGGGATTCCGCCGGCTGGTACGTGCACATGCAGGTCATAATGATCAAAAATCAAATGATTAATAGCAAGACTTTCGGCATTCGATTTTAGGTAAGAAAGAGCTGTCATAGCCGATTCCTTCATCACATCCCCCAACTGACCAGACAATGTCAATTTTCCTTTTCCACGACTCAGACTAGCCTCGATATAAAGAATATCTCCTCCCGAAGGTGTCCATGCCAAGCCAGTTGCCACACCAGGAAGTTTGTTGTCTTCATAATATTCCTTATCAAAAATTTCAGATCCTAAAATTTTTCGAATTTGTTCTGGTCCAATTTTATTTTCGTGCTCTTGTTCCATGGCAATAGATTTGGCCACATTTCTCACCACCGATGCTATTTTTCTTTCCAGATTTCTTACGCCAGATTCACGGGTATAATCATTGATCAATTTCTCCATCGCCCCTTTTTGAAATGAAATATCTTTTGCTGCTAGACCATGTTCATCGCGCTGTTTTGGTATCAAGTGCTTTTTTGCTATTTCCACCTTTTCCTCAAGGGTATAGCCCGTAATGTCAATAATCTCCATCCTATCTCTAAGCGGTGGCTGGATGGTATCCAATGAATTGGCTGTGGCAATAAAAAGCACTTTGGACAAGTCGTAATCTACTTCCAGATAGTTGTCCTTGAAGGCAAAGTTTTGCTCTGGGTCAAGCACCTCAAGCAATGCAGAAGAGGGGTCTCCACGAAAATCTGAATTCACCTTATCAATCTCATCCAGAATGAATACTGGATTGGACGCACCCGATTTCTTCAAATTCTGGATGATTTTACCTGGCATTGCGCCAATATATGTTTTCCTGTGCCCGCGAATCTCCGCCTCATCATGCACACCACCGAGAGACATACGCACGTATTTTCGATTTAATGCTTCGGCAATAGATTTTCCAAGGGAGGTTTTTCCAACTCCTGGTGGGCCATAAAGGCAAAGAATCGGTCCTTTTAGATCGTTTTTCAATTTGCGAACGGCCAGGTATTCCAGGATTCTCTCCTTCACTTTATCCAATCCGAAATGATCTTTATCGAGAATTTTCTTTGCGCGATTAAGATCGAAATTGTCTTCCGTCACCTCACCCCATGGCAAGTCAACCAACAATTCAGCATAATTCAACGCAACAGGGTATTCTGCCGAAGCAGGATTCATCCGTCCTATTTTATCAAGTTCTTTGAGAAAGTGTTTTTTAACATCCTCATTCCAAAGTTTGTCTTTGGCTTTCTGTCTTAGACTTTTTACCTCCTGATCAGATCCATCATGACCCAGCTCATCTTGAAGCACCTTCATCTGCTGACGCAAATAATAATCCCGCTGTTGCTGATCAATGTCCGAATGGACTTTTGATGCGATTTCCATTTTTAACTCCAATACCTGAATGTCTCGCATCATGAATTGAAGTAATTTTTCAGCTCGCTTTTTGGTATCGCCTATTTCCAATAAAGTTTGCTTTTCAGCCACTTCTCCATTGATATTAGATGAAAGAAAATGGGTAAGAAAAATGTGACTATCTATGTTTTTTAGCGCTTCATGTGCCTCCTTTGGAATTTGCGGATTTAACTTCAACACCTTGTTTGCTGCTTCTTTCAAAGATTGGATGATCACGAGCGTGTCCTCTTTAGAAACTTCTCCTTCATCTTTAAGCACTTCATATTTGGCCTTGATAAATGGCTCGTCCTGAATGCCTTCAGTTAGTTTGATTCTATTGAGTCCTTGTATGATAATGGTTGTATTACCATCAGGCAAGACCAACATTTTGATGATCTTAGCTACACACCCGATTTCAAAAAGATCTTTAAACGAGGGCTCTTCAATTTTATTCTTTTGAGCCACTACTCCTATGATCCGGTTACCTTTGTACGCCTTCTTTACTAGCTTGATAGATTTGGTGCGACCAACGGTAATTGGAAGGATAACTCCAGGAAAAAGTACTGTGTTTTTTATTGGCAAAATGGATAGTTCATCCGGGAAGTCTTTCTCGTCAACATTTCCACTACTTTGGATCGTTTCAATATGAATCATTTCGCCTGATTCATCATCTACAAGATTTGATACTAAAATGGTTTTTTTGGATTTATCTTTAAACATAAGAATGCGTCATATTGGCAGACCATTGCCACTAATTCGGTCAATTAATTGTAGCCGTGTCAAGGTTCAATAGCTATGCCAAATTAGTTATGGTAGACCAAAACCTATTATCTTTAGCGAGAATTATGCAGGTGTCTGTCGAAAAGACATATTTATGAACAAAGTTGTTGTGCGCGTCATACCGCTGGTATTATTTGCTTTTTTCTGGACACAAGATATATCGGCTCAAGATAAATCAGTCAGGCGTTCTACAAAACAATTTCGTCTCGATTCAATTCCCGCGAGCGTGCACCTCAATATTTACGATTTCGCCAATATCAATCGGGTTCCTCATTACTACAATAAGCTGGAAATGGATTTGATTAAAAAACACGAGCGAAATAGTGAATGGGAAAATTTGTATTACGCACTCCAAAATTATGTGAGCAAATTCGGTGTTCAGAATTTCTATAAAGATACGAGGATGATTTGGCGGTTGGCTAAACTCACTGAAATGTTTGGTGATTTTGAAGATGCTCGTGATCTATACAGGCTCGTATTAAGACACCACCACACTGGAATTGATATCCGAGAAATAGAAATCTATTATGATTCATTGAACAATCAAGAAGCTCAAATTTATGTGCCGCTTGATTATTATTATGAATTGGTGGAATACCGAAAACTGATCGACACGCTGCGCCCTCCACGTGGAATCTTGCTCAACATGGGATCTGAGATCAATAGCCCACATGCTGATTATGGACCATCTCTCAATGTATTGAGCAATGTTTTGCTTTTCACATCTCAGCGAAATGAGCTTGATATGACCGTTCGAAAAAAGCCAAATGAAGATCTATTTTTCAGCAAAAAGGATGAGTACGGAAATTGGTCTGAAGCAAAGGAGTTCACCCAAATCAATTCCAGATATAATGAAGGTTCTGCCTTTTTATCTAAAGATGGGAAGACGATCTATTTTTCGCGTTGCGATTGTCTGGACTGCTATGGGGATTGTGATCTCTTCAGTGCAAAACTGCAAACAGACAGCACCTGGGGTGAGGTGGAAAATCTAGGAACGAATGTCAACAGCTTAAGTTGGGATTCTCACCCAGCCTTATCACATTCTGAAGATACCCTCTATTTTGCTTCCGACAGACTGGGTGGATTTGGGTTGTCAGATATATATTATACATACAAAATGAAAAACGGAAATTGGTCATCTGCGCAAAACGCAGGGCCAATAATCAATACCCGCAATAATGATGTAAGTCCATTTTATCATCCGGTGTATGATGTGTTGTACTTCAGCTCAAATGGACAGCTTTACAACTTTGGCGAGTTTGATATCTATAAATCGAACCTCCTCGAAAAGCAATGGAGTGAACCTTACAACATTGGCCCATTGGTAAATGGACAGGGGAGTGAATTTTACTTCACCATTGATTCAGAATCCGAGTTGCTTTTTTATGCCCGATCCATCACTCGTGATATTGGGAAGCAAGATTTATATTCATTTCCATTGCCGATGGAAGCTCAGCCGATGGCAACCACACTAGTCATAGGCTCGCTTACTGACAGCCTGTCCGGACAACCTTTTAAAGGGATTGTTTCAATTATAGATTTGGATGCTGGAATTGAGGTGGCTCCAAAATTTCTGAGGGCTGATGGTTCATTTGAGTTTAATCTGATAGATAAAAGAAATTACCTTTTGGTAATACAGGGTGATGATTTTTTCAGAATTGAAGATGCCTTTTTCCTTGATGGGCCTATGGAATTGAAACAAGTGACTGAACCACTTACCAGCCGCGTGAAGTTTGAGTCAATAGAATTTGATCTGGGACGCTCAGAACTCAAGCAGGAAATGTATGCTGATTTAAACAAGATCGTCAACTTTCTTTATGACAATCCAACATTCAAATTAAAAATATCAGGCCACACAGATTCTTTCGGTTCAGCAGATTTGAATCTCAAGCTGTCCAAAGACAGGGCTAAAAACATACATGATTATGTAGTGGACTTTGCCGGTGTGGAACCCGAGAGAGTAAGTTGGGAGGGTTTTGGTAGTTCACAGCCAATAGTGGAAGAACTAACTGAAGCTGATAAAGCCTTGAACAGAAGGGTAGAATTCGAAATCTACCGTCCTGCTCCGCCAGTTCCACAAGATGAAATGCCCTTAATTCCAGCGGATACACTCGATTTAAAACCTATTCAAAATGGGAATTAGAATAGTTTGTAAACGTCATTTAATATGGCGTAACTCATGATTGCGAGTAGCAGAATCATTCCCACTTTCTGTGCATTCTCTAGAAATTTATCTGATGGCTTTCTTCCAGAAACGATTTCAAAGGTCAAAAACATCACATGACCACCATCTAGTGCAGGAATTGGTAAGAAATTCATGAAAGCCAAGATCATTGAAAGCAAGCCCGTTACTTCCCAAAATCGCGTCCACTCCCAAGTCCCACCAAATATTTTGGCTATGCCTATAGGTCCAGCTAGTGATTTTGATGGAGATACATCTCCAGAGAACATCTTACCGAGCGCAACAACATTGTGCCATACGGTACCGACAGCTTTTTCTGTTCCAATTACGGCTGATTCACCTATTCCGTATTTTACATATTTAACCTCTGCAGTAAATTCCGGCATGAATCCCAGGGTTGCATCCTCATTGACCAAAAATGAAAGCTCCACAGGATACCCATTTCTTGAAACCACGGCTGTAATCTCCTTTCCTGCCAAAGTATCCATATTCGCCTTGAACTCATCGTAAAAACCTGTTGGGTAACCGTTGATAGAGGTAAAAACATCTCCGTCTTTCAATCCACCTTTGGCTGCCTCGGTTTTAGAAACAACTTCTTTCACCTTAAAAGGCATTCTTGGTTTTATGAAGCCGGCTTTATTATCTGAGAACCTTCCCAGAAAATCGTTGGGAATATCAATCCTAAGATTTTCATTTTTCCTGTTTACAGTGAAATATCCATCTGTAGATAATAAAACCTCAGGACTTATCAAGTCACGAAATTTATCGTAGTTTTTTCCACTGATATTTACAATTTTATCACCTGTTTCGAGCCCTATGGATTGACCCAGTTCCAGTGCTTCGATACCGTATTTGTCCAATTCAGATTTTGGCAGATAAGATTCACCATTGACAAATACAAGTGCTATAAAAATGATGATTCCCGTGATCACATTGACAACAATTCCTCCCATCATCACGATGAGTCTTTGCCATGCCGGTTTTGATCTAAACTCCCAAGGCTGTGGTTCAGCACTCATTGCCTCCTTATCAAGGGATTCATCAATCATTCCTGATATTTTCACAAATCCGCCCAAAGGAATTGCACCGATTGAATATTCAGTTTCTCCGAATTGCTTGCCCCAAATTTTTGGTGGAAATCCGATGGAAAATTTCTCCACCCTCATACCAAAAGCCTTTGCAGCCAATAAATGACCCATCTCGTGCAATCCAACCAAAATCGAAAGCCCAAGAATTAGTTGGGCCGCCATGATAATTCCTTCCATTATTTTATTATTTCTTTCGCTTTAATCCTTGTCAACCTATCCGTATTTATCAAATCTTCTAAATTCGGTTCGCGAATATAACCCACCTTTTCGAGGCATTCGGCGATGACATCTGATATTTGTAAAAAACCCACTTTGTCCATTAAAAATTCCGCAACGGCAATTTCATTTGCGGCATTGAGAATACAAGGCATATTTCCACCCTTTTCCAGTGCATTATAGGCCAATTGAAGATTTTGAAAAGTTGATATATCTGGTTTTTCAAATGTCAATTCCGGATAATTTGTAAAATCAAATCGTGGAAAATCAGATTTTAGTCTTTCGGGATACCCAATCGCAAACTGTATGGGGATACGCATGTCTGGCAAACCGAGTTGCGCTTTGATGGATCCATCTTCAAATTGAACCATAGAATGAATGATTGATTGGGGATGAACAACTACTTCAATTTTATCAAGACCCACACCAAAAAGCCATTTTGCTTCGATCACTTCTAATCCCTTGTTCATCAATGTTGCGGAATCAATTGTGATTTTTGCCCCCATATCCCAATTTGGATGTTTCAACGCTTCCTCCTTTTTTATATTTAAAAGATCCTCCCGTTTTTTACCTCTAAAAGGCCCTCCTGAAGCAGTCAGTATTATTTTTTCTATCGGATTGTGAAATTCCCCTACCAAACATTGAAAAATAGCAGAATGCTCTGAATCGACAGGCAGAATATTTACGGCTCGCTCCATGGCCAGCTGAGTAACCAGTTGCCCAGCAACAACCAGCGTCTCTTTATTTGCCAAAGCGATGGTTTTTCCTGCCTCAATAGAATTGATCGTGGGTCTCAATCCAGAGAAACCAACAAGAGCGGTCAATACCACATCTATAACATCCATCTGAACCACTGAGGCCAAAGAATTGTCTCCAGAATAAACCTTGATGTTTAGTGGATCAAGCGCTGAAAAAACTTTATCGTAAAGCAGTTCATTGCCAATAACCACGGTGTTGGGTTTGAACTCAGCGGCTTGTTTGATCAGTAAATCGGCATTATTCTGCGCAGTTAGCACCTCTACTGAAAACCTTTCAGGATATCGGGAAATAACATCAAGTGTTTGTGTTCCAATAGATCCTGTTGATCCCAATATTGCAATTCCTTTTTTCTCGATTTCTTTATCCACAAGCTATTTGCCAAAGTTTAATTTGATAATTTGATAAGCTCTTCTGCCATTTTTCGATCATTGGATAAACGTGGCACCTTATTTTGCCCTCCAAGTTTACCGATTGATTTCATGAATTCAATGAATGCATTTGGCCTTAATTCCATGATCTTAAGTGGTCTCAATATGACTCCTGTGATCAGATCATCGTAATAGGTGTTTCGCTTCCGCAATTGCAAATCCAATTCGCATTCAAAATCGGAAATATTCTTTGGTTTCGTTGCGAATTCCACGTACCATTCATGCAATGGCAGACCTTCTTTCGGTGTTACATTTGGCGCCACTGTAAACTCAACAATTTCTGTTTCAGGGAATTTGGCACACGTTTCTCGCATTGCATTTTCTACTTCTTCTCCGATCACATGTTCACCAAAAGCCGAAATAAAATGTTTGATCCTTCCAGTAACTAAAAGGCGATATGGATTTTTGCTTACAAAACGAATTGTATCACCAATGGAATAGCCCCATAAACCAGCATTGCTATTGATGATTAAGGCATAGTTAACACCTAGTTCAACTTCTTCCAACATCAATCTACTTGGATTAGCATCGAAATATTCAGCTGCCGGAATAAACTCAAAAAATATTCCACTATTTGCAAGCAACAGAAGTCCCTCCTCTGTCTGTGTATCCTGATAAGCAATAAAACCCTCTGATGCAGGATATGTTTCTATTGAATCAATAGTTTTTCCAATAGTCTCGAAAAGTTTGGCTCGATAGGGTTCAAAATTGACGCCCCCATAAACAAACATTGAAAAATTCGGGAAAAGATCCTTTATGGGTTTACCTGTTTTGGCTTTTAGCCGATCAAAATACATCTGAACCCAGGGCGGAATACCCGATATCAATGACATGTCCTGATTAAACGTTTCTTCAACGATTTGATCTACTTTGGCTTCCCAATCTTCAATACAATTGGTATCGTAGCTTGGCACTTGATTCGTTTTCAAATAACCAGGGACATGATGATTCACAATCCCGGACAATCGACCTGTATAAATTCCGTACTTCGATGATAAGGTGGGCGCGCCAGAAAGAAAGATCAATTTACCATCCAAAAACTCTGCTTTTCCCGTTTCATGGACGTAAGACAAAAGAGCATTTCTAGCACTATTGATATGGTTTGGAATAGATTCTTTGGTGATGGGAATGTATTTAGTGCCACTCGTGGTACCAGATGTTTTGGCAAAATAAGTTGGCTTGCCCGGCCACAAAACATCTGATTCACCTTCCAATATCCTATTCACATAGGGTGAAAGTGCTTCATAATCGCGAATAGGAACTTGCCGCTTAAAATCCTCATGGGATTTTAAATCTGAAAAACCATGATCCTTGCCAAAATTCGTTGATTTAGCCGTCGTTGTGATTTGCTTTAAAATGTTCCGCTGAAATTGCGCCGCATCAAGTGACCATTTTTTAGTCTCTTTGGCAATGTAAGCCGCAAATGGCCGGGCTAATACTGATCTGATTCCCATAATTCCCTAAAATCGCTCAAAGTAAATCAAACGACCTCCCAATTCCCAATATGTATTAGTTCAGTTGCCATTAGAAAACCATCTTCTCATTTTTATTGTTTATTAACAAATCCTAACTAGCAAAAATCAGTTTAATAACTTGTTTTGAGGTAACAATTAATATCAGAAAAAATGAAGTTGACTTTTAGAAAAATATTATTGATGAGTGTCCTTGTGGCTGTATGTTCCGGCTTGATCGGCGCAACTACAGCTGCATGGTTTTTCAAAAATCAATCAGAAAAAGGAATTGATCAAGATAATGTCGCTCACTTTATGAGTGGAGACTACCACTCAATGCCCGGCTACATTGAGCAGAATATGGAAAAAGCCACGCGACTCACGGATGACGTTGATTTTGTTTTTGCATCGCAAAAAAGCACTTCAAGTGTGGTTTTTATACAAACGCTAAGCGAATATGAGTTTAGAACAGGTGGTTGGCTGGATTGGTTTTTCGAACCACAGGGTTCAAAACAAACCAGTAGCGGTTCTGGTGTGATTCTATCTAAAGACGGTTATATCGTGACTAATAACCATGTAATAGACGGTGCTGATGTCATAAGAGTTGTGCATGGTAAGCAAACGTACGTTGCAGAGCTTATTGGAAAAGACCCCTCTTCTGATTTGGCCGTAATTAAAATAATTGGTGATAACCTGCCTGCCATTGAGGTGGGCGATTCCGATGATGTTAAAGTTGGGCAATGGGTTTTGGCTGTTGGTAATCCATTTAATCTTACTTCGACTGTAACGGGAGGAATCGTGAGTGCCAAAGGAAGAAATATCAATATCCTTAGGGACAAATTTCCGATTGAGTCATTTATTCAAACTGATGCTGCCATAAATCCCGGAAATAGTGGTGGTGCATTGGTGGATATGGATGGAATTCTCATCGGTATCAATACCGCTATTCTATCAAGGACAGGTTCTTATACTGGATATGGCTTTGCCATTCCAGCCAATATTGTAAAGAAAGTTTTTAAGGACATCAAAAATTACGGAGAGGTTCAAAAGACATTTACAGGAGCGGATTTCCTTGATATTGATAGTGACTTAGCAGAAAAACTGAATCTGAGTGATCTCTCGGGTGTTTTGATCAGTAATACAACCAAGGAAGGTGCAGCGGACAAAGCAAATCTTAAAAAGGGAGATGTGATAAAAACCCTTGATGACAAAAAAGTAGAGTCCAAGGCAAGTTTGGAAGAGCATCTAGCAAATCTTTATCCAGGTGATAAAATCAATCTGTTGATCGAAAGAGATGGCAAAGAGTTGACTAAAAATATGACTCTGACAAATCGTGAAGGAACCACTGGAATCATCCGAAGAGAAATTCATGAGTCAGCGAAATTGAATGCCACATTTGAAGCTGTATCCAAGGTTGAAAAGGATCTATTGGGAATAGAAAGTGGCGTTAAGGTCTTGGATTACAAAAACATAGGATTCTTTTCCAAACTGGGAATCCCCGAAGGTTTCATCATCACGAAAATCAACAATACTCAAATTGACAAACCAGAGGAATTGGCGGAAATACTTGAAAATATTTCAGGTCGTGTCATCATTTCAGGCATTGATAATAGAGGCAGAAAAGTTTACTACCCATATTATTTCTAAAGTTGAAAATCTTAGGCTATGGCAGTCCGCATTTTTAATTTCTTTTTCAATTCATCAATTGAAAAACGAAATTTTGCATTTGTATCTATCATGTCATTGACAGATTGCACGGCGTGGATAACAGTACTGTGGTCTCGACCTCCAAAATGATAACCAATAGACTTAAGTGAATGATTGGTATAATCCTTTGAAAAGTACATCGCAACTTGTCTGGCAATCACGATTTCTTTCTTTCTGGTCTTTGCTTTCAGATCTTCCTGTGGAATATTGAAATAATCAGAAACCGTCTTTTGTATGTAATCGATTCCCACTTCAGAATCAATATCTGTTACTATATTTTTAAGCACCTGCTTGGCTAGTTCCAAACCTATTTCTGTTTTAGTGAGAGAAGCGTGAGCGATCAATGAAATCACCACACCTTCCAATTCCCTTACATTGGTATCCACAGTATAGGCAATATACTCTATCACCTGATCGGGGATCACAATTCCATCAACCTGCATTTTTTTATGAATGATAGCCATCCGTGTTTCAAAATCAGGTTGCTGAAGATCCGCAGTAAGCCCCCATTTAAATCTTGAAACCAATCTTTCCTGCAGTCCTTTTAAATCCTTAGGCGCACAATCAGAAGTCATGATAATTTGCTTACCACCTTGATGTAAGTGATTGAATATATGAAAGAATATCTCCTGCGTTTTTTCTTTATCCCTGAGAAACTGAACATCATCAAGAATGAGGACATCCACTTCGCGGTAATAATTGATGAAATCCTGAATATTGTTATTTTTTAGCGCATCAATAAATTGATTCGTAAATTTCTCAGAAGCAACATAAATGATGCTCTTATCAGGATGTTGGGATTTTATCTCATTTCCAATGGCCTGAACCAAATGTGTTTTTCCTAGACCAACTCCACCATAAAACATGAGTGGATTGAAGGAAGTAATACCTGGCTTCTGTGCTACCGCTAACCCGGCAGATCTAGCGAGTCTATTGCAATCACCTTCAATAAAATTATCGAATCTATATGACGCGTTGAGGTTTGAATTGATCTTAAGCTGATTTAAGAAATCAGGATTTTTGTACAGATCATAGCCATTTACACGATTTGCATTTTGGCTATTACTAGCGCCTGATACATTAATAGTAACCGGCTTAACATCATCATCACCTCTATCGACAATTACGGAATATTCCAACCTGCCATTAGCACCCATCTCAGCCTTAATCGCCTGCTTCAAGATGTGTACATAGTTCTCCTCCAGCCACTCATAAAAAAATTGGCTAGGCACCTGTATAGTCAAAACTTCGTCTTTTTGACTAATCGGCCTTATGGGTTCAAACCATGTTTTAAAGCTTTGTGCAGGAATTCTCTCCCTAATAAAATGGAGGCAATTCTCCCAAGTTTGTTGATGCATTGGTGGTTAAAATTTTTCTCTTCGTAAAGTCTTAAAGAAAGATGCTCTTGTTTAGAGAGGGGTTCAAATTTGGTTCATTTTTTTTTAAGAAAAAAATGACTTTTGCTATTGACTTTTTATAATCCATCAACACTTCCTGCAATGGCGTATTCAATTGAAATATTCTTGGAAAAATACAAAATATTAAAAAGCTCTCGAAAGACTAATGCAACTTAACCTCTTTGATTGTAACTTTATTAAAAATATAAAAAATGCACCCTAAACTTAACGAATTTCCTAAAAAATATCTCGCAGATTGGATTGAATCAATTACTTCCCAATTTGAAGATACAAATGCCGTTGAAAAACTAAGGTGGTCTCCAGCAGATGGGCTGACCATGGATGCTTATTACGATGAAGCTAGCTCAAGATCCTTTGGTTATATCCGCCAAAGCTTTCAAGACCCGAAAAAGAAGCGCTGGGTACAACTTGAAAAAATAGAACTTAGTGAGGAAACTCAGCTAACTAAAATCGTGAAAGATGCTATTGAATATGGCTGCAGCGGCATATTGTTGACAGGGAATTATTCTCACCATTCTTTACGAAAATCTTTAAATGAATTTGATTGGACTTCAATAAAATTAGTCATTGATCCAAAATTAATGGATCAGTTAAATGTTGATGATTTAGATTTTATTAAGCAACTAAATAATTTCTGCTGGTATCCTACCGAAGAAGAACAAGAGGCAGCATTTAAAACTAAATTTATCCACTGTACAAACCAATCAAATTTCTTAGACCAGTTTGTCAATTCCTGGAATCATTTAACAATCAAGAATTCAGGCAATTCACTTATCAATAACTTGGTTTTAAATGTCGACTTAAGTCATGACTTCTTCTTGGATATAGCCAAAATTCGAGCGTTAAGAATCATCGTCAATCTACTTTCAGATAGTGACGTTTTAAGCTTAGAAATCAGGGACTTAAATATTATTTGTCATACACCTCAAGGCACTTCTGAAAGCAATCATTTACTTCTCCAAACGACAGCTGGCATAGCTGCATTTTGTGGATATGCTGACTGCATTGTATTTGACCCAGGAAAAGAAATCTATTTAAACGGCAACAGTCGCCGAATTTCCAGAAATATAGGAAACCTCATCCGATATGAGTCTGGTCTCAACGAATTGAAAGATGTATGCTCGGGCTCCTATCTCATTGATCATCTCACAGATCAAATTGTCCGATCGATTTGGAAAAAGTTGCAAAATCTGAATTCCTCTTCTTTTGAAATGACTTTTGAGGATTTATTGAAATCGGAAATTAATAGTGAGTCCCCAGCATATTCACATATAAATTCTGTTCCAGGTTTTGCCCCCTTTGTCCGTGGACCGTATGCTTCCATGTACACCACCAGTCCTTGGACCATTCGCCAATATGCAGGCTTCTCTACGGCCGAGGAATCCAATAGTTTTTATCGGAGGAATCTTGCTGCCGGACAAAAGGGCTTGTCAGTAGCGTTTGATTTAGCTACTCACAGAGGATACGATAGTGATCACCCAAGGGTGATGGGGGATGTCGGCAAAGCGGGTGTGGCCATTGACTCGGTAGAAGATATGAAAAAACTTTTCGATAAAATTCCTTTGGATCAAATGTCAGTCTCAATGACGATGAATGGTGCAGTCCTTCCCATCATGGCTTTTTATATAGTGGCCGCTGAAGAACAGGGTGTTTCAACAGATAAGTTGACTGGGACAATTCAAAATGATATTTTGAAAGAATTCATGGTAAGAAACACTTACATCTATCCCCCCACCCCCTCCATGAAAATCATTGCCGATATTTTTGAATTTACATCTCAGGAAATGCCCAAATTTAATTCAATAAGTATCAGCGGTTATCACATGCACGAGGCAGGGGCTACTGCCGAACTTGAATTGGCATTCACGCTTGCAGATGGTCTGGAATACATCAAAACAGGCCTCAATGCAGGCATACCTATAGACTCATTTGCACCGAGACTTTCATTTTTCTGGGGAATTGGAATGGATTTCTTCACAGAAATAGCTAAAATGAGGGCAGGGCGTGCCCTTTGGGCAAAACTTGTCAATCAATTCAATCCACAAAAACAAAAATCTCTGGCTCTTAGAACACACTGTCAGACTTCTGGTTATAGTCTCACTGCGCAAGATCCATACAACAATGTGTCCAGAACTTGTATCGAAGCACTCGCTGCAGTATTCGGCCAAACGCAATCATTGCATACAAATGCGCTGGACGAAGCAATTGCCTTACCTACAGATTACTCTGCTACAATTGCGAGAGAGACGCAGCTTTACCTTCAAAAGGAAATAAATATCACTAAAGTTATTGACCCATGGGGTGGATCAGAGTTGGTTGAATCATTAACGGATGATCTCATAACCAAGGCATGGGCTATCATTAATGAAATTGAAGAAATGGGTGGGATGGCAAAGGCCATCGAAAGTGGTTATCCAAAAATGAAAATCGAAGAAGCCTCAGCACAAAAACAAGCCAAAATCGATTCTGGAGAATATGTAGTAGTCGGTATCAACCGATTTAAAAGTGATATAAAATCGAACATTTCGCATTTGGAGATAGATAATGATGAAGTCAGACGCAAACAAGTCGAGCAAATCCATTCAATTAAAAATATCAGGGATGAGTCAAAAGTTCAAAAGGCACTTGATAGACTTACTCAATGTGCCAAAGACGGTCGGGGAAATCTTTTAACTTTATCAATAGAAGCTGCACGATTGCGGGCCACCCTTGGTGAAATATCCATGGCTCTGGAAAAAATATTTGGACGATATCAGGCCAATAATCAAACTGTATCGGGAGTCTACAAATCAGAAATGAAAAATAACGCTCAATTTGCATCCGCTCAAAAACTTTCTGATCAATTCGCAGATTTAGAAGGAAGAAGACCCAGAATACTTGTTGCTAAGATGGGTCAGGATGGACATGACAGAGGTGCCAGAATCATTGCAACAGCTTTTGCTGATTTAGGATTTGATGTTGATATAGGTCCTTTGTTTCAAATACCATCTGAAGTTGCCAAGCATGCTGTAGAGAATGATGTTCACATGGTTGGGATTTCATCTTTAGCTGGCGGCCATAAAACACTCATTCCTCAACTTATTGACGAGTTGCAAATGGCTGGCAGAGGAGACATTATGGTAATTGCAGGAGGTATCATACCTGAAGAAGATCACGAAATGCTCCATAAGAAGGGAGTGTCACTTATTTTTGGACCCGGTACAGTTATCGCTCAGGCTGTTACCAAAATATTGGATCAGCTAATAAAGGAAAGAACATAAAAAAACCGATCATGCAAATGCCTGATCGGTTTTCTAAATGATCTAAAAATCTTATTGAGCCAATCCGTTTTTTATCAAGAAACTTTCATATAACTGCTGAAAATCCTCTACATCCGGCGACATTTTGATGGCCTCCTCATACTTGGTCAAAGCATCCAAAAGCAATCCATTTTCTTCATAGAATGAAGCAAAGATCAACTTGTTTAGTGGCGAATCTTCAGAAACCTCTTCCTTTAGCATTGCCAAATTCTCCTGAAGATCTGATCTATCACTTGGTTTTACTTTTTTGATTCCTATTTCTTCTGAAGCAATTTCCTCATTGTTGCTTTTGTAAACTTTCACGAGATAAAGACCAGCATCGTTTTTCATTTCATCAGAAGTGAAATCCAATTCAACTGAGCTCTTAGATGTTTCCGTTTCATAAATTACTTCGTCAAAAATATTTTTAACTTTTACTGTGTAGGTTTCTCCTTCAGCCAATACAACAGGCCCTGTCCATCTTACGATCGCCATATCACCCAACACATCGGCTTGCTTAGGAGACATTACACTAATAGCAGCAGATCCTGTAGCTCTCGAAACCGCTCCTGTAGCATTAAGTCTAGCCCTGTAGTTGGTGTTTTCGGATTCGTTCATCTTGTTCATGACAAACTCAGCATATCTGTTGGATACACTCGTAGCTGCCAGATTGATTTGTTTTTCGATATCAGCCACTTTTTTAGTACCCGCTCCTCTTACTTCGGTTGTCTTACCAGTTTTGTGCATCAAACCAATGTATGAGCCCTCTGAGGAAATAAGCATGTCATCTGCATTTAGTGTGGCCCCTGTTTTTAGTGGGGTAGCCTCAGCAGCTCCTGGTTTTTTCACCATATTTTCTCCTTTGTTGGCAAGTACTCTAAAAGTATAGCCCTGTGCATTCACTGCCACTGCAGAAAATAGCACCATAATTATTACTGCATTTGAAACTAAATTTCTCATGATACTAGCTTTTATTTTGAATTGTAAAGTTATAATTTATCTAATTTAAAAAGTGATCTTCTTCCTTCTTTAGTGAATGAATTCTTAACGACACCATAATATACTTCAAGTGCATCCCCAGCCAGGGCTACCACAATTATCGCGATACCTAAATCAACTTTGTAGAGCCAACTATCAAGGATAGAAATCATCAGAAAAACAAGTACTGCAATCTCAATTAACTGAAACAATTTAGTCAATCCATCATACCATTTAGGCAGGCGCTTGTAGATTAGCGAAAACAATGCCACGTTCAAAAAGCAAAGAATAATCGCTAAAATAATCCCCTGCTCCTTTGTCATTGCATTTATGTAATCTCCATTTAAGATCATTGAAATGGCATTGGCATGAACCACTCCGCCATACATATCCGGAAATGCTCTACCTATATACTTTTGATTTAATGGTGTGTAAAATTTGTCTTCAAAAGACTCACGATCACCCAGGTATTTTCCCAAATAACAAAACATCACAATTTTGCCTTCAATCATTTCGGGAACAAAATTCCCTTCAAACACATCTGGAATGTCCAAGGCATAATATTTTATTCCAAACTTAGTCGCACCATAGTCAAGAACATTACCGCGATAATTGATGACTTCATATAAATTATCACGATCTACACATTTTTGCGCCTTCGCGGAATCCAGATAACTCGCCATCTTAACTGCAAATGCATGTTTTTCGATTCCTCTTACCATTTGCTTTGGGACGAATTGTCTGCACATTTTCAAATCTTCCTGCACCTGAGCATCGGTATCCAAGTTTACAAATGCATTACTCGTTGCGAATTGGTTAAACCCTTCCCATGAATATTGCATAGAATCTTTTTCCGGATCTGTTGGATGCAGCAAAAGTTTTGATGCCAAAATTAGATTTTGAGCACTGGCCATTCCTTCCATCAACATTTGATCACCAAGCGTATCTTCTTTTGGATAATGAAAAAATGAATCTACTCCAATCACAGCTGGGTTATATTGGCTGATAATTTTAAGCATCATTCCTATTTCACCTCTACTTAATGTTCCAATGTTGACCAAAACAATTCGATCATCTGCCACTGGATCATTCCTTAATTGCGAAAACACAATATCTGTCACCTCCATATCACCGAAAGCCTCACCTATGGGATCGAATACGTCAAATATTTTGAATGCAGTCGCAGAAGCGAAGAGGCCCATTAATCCGAAGATAAAAATAGTACCAAGAATTACATCTAACCAGAATTTTTTAAACATGATTCATTATTTAGCGGGTGTTAAAATATATTGAATACCCGCAATTAAGATTCATTATCTTAAAGGATCAATTCAAAAGTAATAAAAATTAGTATAATATAATTTATTATTGAAATAAATCAATTTTTTTAATTTTTTCCTAACGTAAGTATGTCAGAGAAGGTTCAAAATAAATTTTCAACTCAGAATTTGATCAATGGTATCTATGATGGTAACCGACTGATGCTGAGCAAGGCAATCACGCTCATCGAAAGCAAGAAACCCGATGACCAAAGTCAAGCCCGATTCCTGATCGACAGCATCATCCTCAAACAAACTAAAAGTCTAAGGATTGGAATAACAGGTGTGCCTGGTGTAGGTAAAAGCACCTTTATAGAATCATTGGGTTTATACGCCATCGGCAATGGAAAAAAGGTAGCCGTCTTATCTGTGGATCCAAGCTCTACAATAAGCAAGGGAAGCATATTAGGAGACAAAACGCGTATGACTAATCTTTCTCAGCATGAATTGGCCTTTATCAGACCTTCACCTTCCGGAAATTTCACCGGTGGTGTAGCTCAGAAAACAAGAGAAACCATACTGCTTTGTGAGGCAGCAGGTTTTGATATTATCATCATTGAAACCATGGGCGTGGGCCAAGCTGAAGTGATGGTGAAAGAAATGGTAGATTTTTACCTTGTGCTGATGCTAGCTGGTGGTGGCGATGAACTTCAGGGCATCAAACGAGGCATTACGGAACTGGCCGACGCAATAGCTATCAATAAAGCTGATGGTGATAATTATCAAAATTCGCTCATTGCTAAAAAAAGTTTTGAAAATGCCCTTCACTATTTTCCTGAACATGAAAATGGATGGATTGTACCAGTGAATATTTGTTCAGCTTTAGAAAATATAGGAATTGATATTATTTGGGAAACGGTTTCTTCTTTTCGAAAATTAACCAATACCAATGGTTGGTTTCAAAAAAATAGACAAGAGCAAAATGTGCATTGGATGAATGAGCTCATTGAATCTAGATTAAAAGAAGAATTTTATAACAAACCAGAAATTAAGGTGCTGCTGAACTCAATCACAGCGTCGGTAAAAAGCGGGATAATATCCGTCAGAAGTGCACTAAATCAGATTTTTGAATCTTAAGTTAACTTTTGAATCACTGCCTCCACATTCTTTTTTGAATTTCCTATGAAGATTTCATTGTCAATAATAAAAACTGGTCGCTTCAGAAAAGTATATTCTTCCAATATATAATTTTGATAATCCTCCTCGCGAAGCTGCTTATCTTTCAATCCCAAAGATTTATACTTCAAAGCAACTCTTGAAAAAAGTGCTTCGTATGAACCAGACAAGTTTTTCATTTCATCAAGTTGTTCGCCAGTAATTTTTTCCGATCTGATATCTTGTCGTATAAAATCTGCACCAATGGCTAAGTCTTTCATTATTCGCTGACAAGTGCTGCAAGTGGATAGGTAATAAATTTTTTTCATCATTTTAATTTAGCGTCCAAAACTAAGAATCAGAAATGCAACATCCTTAGATTCTATTAGAAATCTCTTCACCTATTTTTTACCGAATTAATCCAGAAATACCCGGATCGGATTAAGATATGGCCAAGCAAAAAATGTAATAACTCATGTTTGCAGGTACAATGGGTACTAACCATGAATAAAATGCATTATGAAAAAATGTGCTCAAACTATGGAGATGAGTGGCAAAGGATCTTAGAAAAATAAACCCTTTAATATGTCGATGAATTGACATACCTATTAGACGACAAAATTTTAGCTTTGTAGTTCTAAATCCAAATAATTGATTCAAGCAGATATCAGGGTGATCATTCCCGCTTTCAATGAACAAAATGCAGTAGGGCTGGTCGTGGATGAAATCCCTAAAGATTGGGTGAGTGAAGTTATCGTGGTTGACAATGGGTCAAATGATGATACATTTGCAAAGGCCAAAGCAAGTGGTGCAACTGCTCTGAAAGAAAATAGAAAAGGGTATGGACAAGCCTGTTTGAAGGGCATGGAATATATAGCTCAATCGCCAACACAACCAGATATCATTGTATTTCTGGATGGTGACCATGCAGATTACCCCGATCAAATACCTGAATTGGTACGGCCAATCATAGATATGGAAGTTGATATGGTCATCGGATCGCGGGCTCTTGGTATAAAAGAAAGAGGAAGCATGACAATCCCTCAAGTATTTGGTAACTGGCTGGCAACTTCCTTGATAAAATGGCTTTACGGAGTAAAGTATAGTGATCTTGGGCCTTTTAGAGCGATACGTTATTCTTCTCTCATGGAAATTGACATGAAAGACACCAACTTTGGGTGGACTGTGGAAATGCAGCTTAAGGCTGCTAAATTAGGGTTGAGATCTATTGATGTTCCAGTGAACTATCGCAAAAGAATAGGTGTATCAAAAGTATCTGGAACAATCAGAGGTACTATAATGGCTGGATACAAAATCATTTTTACGATTTTTAAATATTTGTAATTGATGGAGTGGGTTATATTATTCGGTTATTCAATTGCTCTAGCAATAATCTGCGCATTCAGTATTGAGCAATTTAACCTGGCTATGATCTACCGCCGATTCAAAAGCAAAAAATCGAAGGAAATTAGGACCATCATATCATTCCCTAAAGTCACGGTACAACTTCCCGTATACAATGAAAAATATGTCATTGAACGACTCATCGATTGTGTATGCCAACTCGAATATCCAAAAGATAAACTGGAGATTCAGGTTTTGGACGATTCTAATGATGAAACGCTCGGTTTATCAAAATCCAGAATTAACTATTGGTCAGGTAAAGGCGTAAATATTACATTGGTTGTCAGGGAAAATAGGGATGGATTTAAGGCTGGTGCTTTGGCCCACGGCCTTACAAAATCTAATGGTGAATTCATCGCCATATTTGATGCTGATTTTCTTCCAGGATTTGATTTTTTACTGAAAACCATTCCCTATTTTGACGAAGGGATTGGCATGGTACAGACCAAATGGGGTCATATCAATGAGGACTATAGCCTCCTCACAAAAATGCAGGCCTTTGGGCTAAATGCGCATTTCAGCATCGAACAAACTGGAAGAGCTTCCTCTGGAAAATTCATGAATTTCAATGGTACGGCTGGTGTTTGGAGGAAAACTTGCATTGAAGAAGCAGGTGGTTGGCAACATGATACTTTAACGGAGGATTTGGATCTGAGCTATCGAGCTCAAATGAAAGGCTGGAAATTTGTCTTTATGGAAGGTGTAGTCACTCCTGCTGAATTGCCAGTGATCGTTCCAGCGATCAAATCACAGCAATACAGATGGAACAAAGGAGCCGCGGAAACGGCCAGAAAAAACCTCGGAACCATTCTTAAATCTAAGATTAGTAAAACGGTGAAATTTCACGCTGCGATGCATCTGCTCAGCTCCACAACGTTCGTGTTCCTTTTGATCGCTTCAATGTTATCCTTGCCAATGTTAATTCTTAAAGCCAGTAACCCCAATATGAAATTGGCCTATGATATGGGTTCTATTTTTGTGATTGGCTTCTTGGCCATGGCTTTTTTCTATTGGATTTCATCCAAATCAAATCGCCCATTCAAGACCATTCAATATTACCTTTTTCATTTTCCACTTTTCGTCATGTTTAGCATGGGCATGAGTCTGCACAATGCCATAGCTGTAACAGAAGGTTATTTGGGTTTCAAGACCCCCTTTATTCGCACGCCTAAATTCGCCATTCAAACCAAAGCCGATTCCTGGAAAGGAAATATTTACCTTAGTAAGGTTATTTCACCGATCACGCTCTTTGAAGGCCTGCTGGCAATATACTTTGCCTTTGCAGTAGCATATGGATTGTACATAGGAGATTATGGACTCATCTTATTTCATTTGATGCTTACATTCGGCTTTGGTGCCGTATTTATCTACACAATTAGTTCCCTTGATGAATAAGTCCAGTCCCTCGGCTTATTATTCTCTTATCTTCATTTTTGTTGCCTCCATTTCAACAATAGGGTTACTGCTTGACAGACATCAAAGCATCATTTTAGGACTCGCCTATTTTTTAGCATTTTTTAGCTATTTCTGGCTAGTCAAATTTTATAGTGAATCCAATGTGCTTTTTCCTTTAGGCATATTTATCAGGATAATCTTATTCGTAGGACTACCGACACTGTCGGATGATATCTATCGGTTCATCTGGGATGGTCATATTTTAGCCAATAGCCTAAATCCTTATTTGCATGTGCCTGAATTCTATCTAAGTGAGACTCATTTTTCAGGGTTAACTCCGGATTTGTTTAACAAGCTTAATTCAAAACCCTATTTCACCATTTACCCGCCACTCAATCAGTTGATTTTTTGGATAGGTGTGAAATTCGGTGGAGGCAATTATTTGATAGCCACGAATGTGATAAGAGGTTTTATTATGGCTGCCGAGATAGGTTCATTTTATTTCCTCAAGAAAATTTTAATTCATAATAATCGAAATCCTAATCTCGCATATTGGCTATTCTTAAATCCATTGATCATTCTTGAATTTACAGGAAATGTTCATTTTGAAGCGATTGTAATATTTTTCTTATTGATGGGACTTCATTTTCTGAATGAGAAAAAAATGGTCTTGGGTGGTTTTTCAATAGGTGGAGCCATCGCCACCAAGCTGGTTCCATTTATTTTTTTGCCGGCCATACTTTTCAAACTCAAATGGAAAAATGGGATACTTGTAGTTGGTTTTGCAATGATGATCGCTGGCGTGACTTTAATACCTCTGATTTCGCCTCAGCTAATCTCAAATCTCCACAGTAGTTTGGATTTATATTTTCGAAAATTTGAATTTAATGCCAGCATCTATTTTTTATTTCGAGAAATCGGATACTTTTTCACGGGGTACAATATCATTGGCAAACTGGGTCCTGTTTTATCACTTATCGATTTCATTGCAATCCTTTTAATATCACTATACGGAGCACGCGCTGGTTGGAAATTGGAAAAAACGATACTGTTCATCCTTCTGATTCATCTGTCGCTCTCAACAACTGTTCATCCCTGGTATATCCTGCCGCTCATTCCTTTAGGAATTATTTCAGGTTATTATTTCCCGATTTTGTGGTCTTTGTTCATTTTCAGCACTTATCTTGGTTATACACCGGGCGGATATGAACCATCTGCGTTTTGGCTCGTATCCGAATACATGTGCCTTTTTGTATTTCTTACTTTTGAAATTTTCAATCATAAAAATGTATCGCTCGATTAGTATAATTGCATTGGTTATATCCGTGTCTAGTGCATGTGGCCAAAAATCATTTGATAAAAAGCTGGAAGGCATGTATCGATATACTGTCCCTCTAATTACATCTGATTCTTTGAAAACTAAACTCGAAAACAGTTCAGTGATACTTATCGACACACGATCGGAATCTGAATTTGAAGTAAGCCATCTTAATAATGCACGAATGCTGATTTATGATAGCTATTCCGAAAGTGATTTTGATGATATCCCAATGGATGCTGAGGTGATTGTATATTGCAGTGTGGGGTATAGAAGTGAAAGAATTGGTGAAAAAATGCAAAAAATGGGTTTTACCAATGTTAAAAATCTTTATGGGGGTATTTTTGAATGGAAAAATACCGATCACACAATAGTAAATGAAAACGGAGTTGCTACGGACAGTGTACACACCTACAACAAAGACTGGTCGCATTGGCTAAAAAAAGGAATTAAGATCTATGAGTAAGAACCTGCTGATAATTTTCGTGAAGAATCTTATCCCCGGAAGTGTAAAAACTAGATTAGCTGAAGAAATTGGAATTCAAGGGGCATTGGATGTTTATCAATTTTTAGTGGAGTGCACTTCCGATTTGTCCTTGGATGTGACGGCCGATAAGGTCGTCTATTATTCAGAATATATTGAGTTAGATGATGTATTTGAAAAGGAGATATTCACCTTTCAAATACAGAGGGGAAATACACTTGGAGAAAGAATGCGGAATGCTTTTTCGGACAGCTTTAAATCTGATTATGACAAGGTTGTGATCATCGGCTCTGATTGTTTTGAATTGAAATCTGATCATGTAGAAGAGGCCTTCGATCATCTGGACAAACATGATGTGGTGATCGGGCCGGCCAAAGATGGTGGCTATTATCTATTAGGAATGAAAAAGGAACAACCTGCTCTTTTTGAAAATAAAACCTATAGTCACGACAGAGTAATGAAAGAACTTCTAGCAGTGGTTGGTGCTCAAAATCTGAGTTTTGGACTACTGCCACTACTAAGTGACATTGATACTCTCAGTGATTTAAAAGAATCTAATATTGATTTCGAGTTTGTGAGTGAAGATGAGTGAAAGGAATCGGCTTTATAAAGTTCTTTTGAAATGGTGAAGTGGAGATACCTGCATTCTTATATTTTGTTGATTTGTGCCATGCTTATTGCTGGTGGTTGCACTTTTACCAGGACACTTTTCTGGAATTTTGCCGGTCAGGAAGATATTGAACGATTTCCCTCAAAAACCATCAAGGAGGATAGCACAAATTTTGAATTTATTGAGGCTGCCGAAACAAAACAATTCTACATTGACCAATACTCAGGAGAAGGTTCAAATGCGATAGCATTGAATCAATTCCTTGATAATTTTAATCACAATCTGGCATTTGTTGTGATTAAAAATGATTCGATTCTTTTTGAGCAATATGCTGAGGATTATTCCGAAGAGAGTATTTTCACTACTTTCTCAGTTTCCAAGTCCATAGTAGCGATGCTTGTCGGGCTCGCTATGGAAGAAGGAAAAATCAAAAGCCTCAGCGACCCTATCGTGGATTATATTCCTGAATTGCGCGGGAAAAATTTTGATAAAATCACCATTGAGCACCTGCTAAAACACACAAGCGGTATTCGATTCAAGGAACGTTATGTCAATCCGCTTGACAATGATGTGGCGAGATATTATTATGGCAAGGATGTTTATAAAGCGATTAAAAAACTGAAGATAGAAAATGAACCTGGCCAGTCATTCCACTATCATAGTGCCAATACACAATTGATCGGTATGATTCTAATCAATGCCACTGGACAGGGAGTTTCGGAATATTTTGAGTCAAAAATATGGTCAAAAATAGGAACTGAGAATGACGCATCATGGAGCACCTACCAAAAGCAGGCCATTGAGAAAACATTTTGTTGTTTCAACAGCACCACGCGTGACTTGGCCAAATTTGGAAAATTGGTAATGGATGAAGGCAATTGGAATGGGGAACAGCTCATCCCAAAAGATTGGATTGCCAAAACGCACGAACGGGACATCTCAGGTGGAAGTATATGGGGATACCAATATCACATGATTCTGGGTCTGAAAGAATATGGTGACTTCATGGCGCAGGGGCTTTATGATCAATACATCTATATGATGCCGGAAAAGGACATAGTGATTATTTCCATTAACAATACCCACAAACCTACTGTCAACTGGCGACTTGTATTTTTACAAATTGTGGATCAGCTGTAGTTCAAGATCGCTAAAGAAAACCGTCATTGGATTCTTTTTTGTTTACCTTTTGATAACTAAGTAAAAAAAAATGCGTTTTCGGTCTCGCAGGTTTATCATTCTGATGATTGGCACTATTGTATTGCCAATCATCATTTACGTGGTTTTTAGTATTTCCAAACTAAAAGAAAACGAAAAAGTAATTGAGCAGATATATAAGGAGCAACTTGATGCGATTATCTTTTCAATCAATCAATACTCAAACGATATTCTAAGTGCGATGATTGATGATATCGACAAAGGAATAAACACAGCACTCTTTGATCAGCAAGATTTTGGATCGCTTTTATCCTACTCAGGTGTAGACGGGCTCTATCTGAGATCACTCGTATCCAATGAAACCTACATCACTTTATATGAGTCAGATGATACCTCGCTGCAAACGGCTATTCTTGATTCCATCTATCAGGCGAATGTTGCTACTGTTGATAGGTTGATAGGATACTTAAAGTCCGGTTATAGAAAAATAGAACCAGTGGAAGGCATTTCTGGTCCAAACCAGCTGTTTTACACCATCATTAAAACGGAAAAAGAAGACTTTTTCCTGTTAACCGGGCTTATCGATCCGGGACAATATATTCCAGAAATTCTCAGCCCAAAACTGCAGCAAATTAGTGGTGAAGAACTCATTGTGGTCTTCACCAATGCTGATAACGACAACATTTTATTCGCCACTGACTCGCTCAATCACGAAGTTTTTCTTTATGAAAAAATGTGGATGTTTAACGATATTAAAGTAGGCATAAGTTCTAAAACCACTACCGTCAGTGACTTGGTTACCGAAAGGCTTAGATCCAATCTGATTGCTTCCGGATTATTAATATTGCTATTGATCACGGGATTAATCCTGATCATACGCAATATCAAACATGAATTGAAACTCGCTCAAAAGAAATCAGATTTTGTAAGCAATGTTTCCCATGAGCTCAGAACGCCGCTTGCTTTGATCAGTATGTTTGCCGAAACGCTTTCCTTGAATAGGGTGAAGAGTGAAGAACAAAAGAAGGAGTATATCAATATCATTTACAGAGAAACTGCGCGCCTTACCAATATGGTCAACCGCATTCTTAATTTTTCACGGATCGAGGCTAATGAACGAGAATATCAGTTTTCATCATTTGACGTCAACGAACTAATTAAGAAATTGATCACTGATTATGCCTACCATCTTGAGCAACAAGGATTTAAATATCAATTGAATTTCCCCCATGAAGCAGTGATGCTTAATGCGGATCATGAAGCAGTATATGAAGCCATTGTGAACCTTGTGGATAACGCCATGAAATATTCATTGGATGTAAAAGAACTAACCATTGCCTTGAAAGCAGACACTGACTATGTGAAAATCAGTATTCAGGATAAAGGTCAGGGAATTCCAAAAGACAAACAAGGGGATATTTTTGACAAGTTCTTTAGAGTAACTCAAGATGATCTATATACTGTAAAAGGAACGGGTCTGGGGCTTTCTATCGTCAAACATATCATGGATGCACACCAGGGTTCCATCGGTGTTATCAGTGAACCAAATAAGGGCAGCACATTTACTTTAAATTTTATAAATGATGAACACACTGAACATCTTAATCGTCGAGGATGAACCATCCATGCAAATTGGACTTAGGGATAATTTAGAATTTGAAGGATTCACCGTAACTGTAGCTGGCGATGGCGAAAAGGCACTTGAATTTCTTCGGTCAAATGAGTACAACCTGATCCTGCTAGATATCATGATCCCCAAGATATCAGGGTTTGAAGTATGTAAAACTATCCGAAAAGAAGGAATTGAAACACCCGTAATTTTCCTGACTGCCAAAGGTGAGGAAATAGATAAAGTTCTTGGGCTGGAGCTGGGTGCTGACGATTATATCACCAAACCTTTTAGTGTCCGCGAGTTGATTGCTCGCGTAAAAGCTGTGTCACGAAGATCAAAATCCAATGAAAAGGAAAGTCCACAAAAAATACAGATTGGCAACTTGCTGATAGACTTTTCACATTTTATTGCCAAGTCTCATGATATAGAAGTGAAAATGTCTTATAAAGAAATGGAAGTGATCCAGTACTTGTGGGAGCACAAAAATGAAATTGTAAGTCGGCATGATCTGCTTGAAAAAGTGTGGAAATACGATGAACAACCAACGACCAGAACTGTAGACAATTTTATCCTAAAACTCCGTCAGAAAATTGAAGACAACCCAAACGAACCCAGGCATATTCTGACAGTGCATGGGGTAGGATACAAACTGATTGTCTGAAAGATCAATTGTGAAATTTTGGTATTCATGAAGTTTTATAGTGCGCCGCTCACATTTAGCTCATAAATACACTTCTAACATATTTTGGCTTGTAGGAAGTAGCTCAACTTTTGGAACCACTTAGGGCTTAGCCTTTTCACAAATCGGTGAGTGAGTTCAGAATTATTCTCTCCTCACTGCTTGAACACCTTGCTGGACCCGATATTGGTATTAATAAAGTAGAAACCGAATGGAAGACTTGATTACTACTTTCTTGTTTTACATCCAATGAGTTGGAAACATCCAGTCCTGTTGAATTAAAAATTTTCACTTTATCCAATTGAAGGTTGCTACCCGACAATGTAACCTTACCACTTGTAGAATTTGGATAGAGTGTCAGTAGATTGCTAAATCTATCAGCGATATTGATATACACTAATTTGGAATATTCGAAAGCACCATCATAATCTGTTTGCTTTAGTCTACAGTAAATATTTCCAGACCCCTTTGCCTATCTACATATTGATATCTTCTCAGTTCCGTTGTAGTTCCTGCAACATCTATCGTTGTTATAGTTCCCCACTGAATTCCATCGATGGATCGTTCTAGAGTGAAAAAATCATTATTCATCTCACTTACTGTTTCCCACTCTAGGCTTACTTGATCCTTATCAATCGCTATAGCCCTGAAATCTAAGAGCTCTATTGGCAAAGGAGTGCTTCCTGTTGTGGCTAATGTGAAGAATCGACGAGAATTCATTGGTAGATAACTGGTAGTAATTCCACTCAATTCTACACTGGATGCACTAATAGTAAATGTTAGGCCGTCTGCAGTGCCTAATACTGTAGCATCAAGAAATTATCATCAACATCCACCAATAGTCTCAAATCACTCGCAAATAAATCATAAGTAGTATTTGCGATTTTCCATGAAATAAAAAAAGGATTGGTATGGTTGGTACTTACCACCAAGACTTCTCGTTTGAGCCGGGAGGCTACTGAGACAGGATGCTCCAAGGAAGGCGGTGAAGATGTATGCATTTCTTCTCCATTGTGTGAAATGAGAAGGTAAGATCTGTCGTTTGTAAAACTGTTTACATTAGTGAGGTTGGAGGTTGCTATGTTACCTAAACCTATTGACAAAGAATCGTCTAGCGATTTTGGTTGCTTTTGATTCAATTCTGAGTTATCATCTCGACCAATACCCGTTATATTTGAGTTAAACCCTGTATTCACTGAGTTATCCCAAATCACACTCGTCTACAGATGCGGTTCCCGAATTGTCAGCGCTAGCCTCCGTAATCCCATATTTGATAGCCAAATAGCTCTGGATACGCTCGTGACCACTAGCTGTGGGAGTGGATGTATAGATCAGTTCTGCTAGCTCTCCAAGGAAATTAGAAGTCGCCCCTCCTCCTCCAATATGAAAATCTGACCCATTCTCAGTGAGTGTTCGAGATGTTGCAAATGAGCCTACTCCGAGCCCAATTTTATACAATTGTTCTCTATTCCCACTCGGTGTGCCAGTGCCCGTACTTCCAGCGAAAGCCCAGATGTTATAATCCAGGGTAGTTAATACTGAGGCTACTCCCAAGCCTCCGCCTCTACGTACGTAGAGATTATTATTGAATTGGGGATGCATAGAAAAAGAACCACCAACAGAAAGTTCATCTATCCAGTAACTAGCTCTGTTACTGAGCGTTTCAATTCTATTGACTATAATACTCAAGTATCGCTATATGAGTTGGCCCCTAAGATGCCTCCAGTGATTCTCAAATAACCTGCATTGTCAAACCTTAAGACCGGATTAAAATTTAAGCCATTGCTGATCAAGTTTGGAGCCGTCCCAACCTTTACAGCGTTTGGTTGTCCTCCACCTTGGTCTGCCCATGCGGTGACTGGAAGTGTTTTTGTCACCCCTGCGTTGGCTTTTAGCCAAAGTTTAAGCGTTGGTGCGGTGACATTGCCAGGAACTTGCGCCTGAGACTGTACACTGAAGAAAACTGTAATGACAAGTACTAAGAACTTGACCCGGAAAACGTTGCTTATTCGCACAATAAACTAAATTAAAACCTAAACATGGCATCAAAGTTAGGAGAATTGACTGACACGTTTTAAATAATATTACTTGAATCATAACCAAAAAAATCAAGATATGTTAGATATATAATCTGGATACCTATTTAAAAATTTCAGAGCTTTTTAGAAGCCAATTTTTCGGCGTTTTTCATCCAAAAACACTCAAAAAAACATCATTATACAATCGCATGACAATTGGTGACAATGCTTTACCAGTCGATGACAAACCTCCATTCTAATCGCCGTAATTATGTGAAAGCAAACTAAAAAACCACATCATGAAAAAGTTATTTATTTCCACATTCATTTTTTGCACAGCAATTGCCGTCATGGCAAAGGGTGGCGTTACAACCACAAACACCAGTGAGTCCATCAAAATATTTTCTACAACTGAAAATACAGTGAGTGTTATTTCTGATCCAAGTGACTTAGGCACAATTGCCATTAGTATAATCGATGATCGAAACAACCTGGTGTTCAAAAACTTCTTAAACACCAAAAGAGGGTTCCTTGAACGATACAATCTTGAAAGTCTACGCCCGGGAAAATACAATGTAATAGTTGCGAAAGGCAAAGAAATTATCTCTCAGAAAGAAGTGCTTGTTCACTACACTATATTTATGATGCAACCTCTGGGTGATAATAAATATGAAGTCTCATTCTCCAATTACAAGTCAGAGTTCATTAAGCTATCCATTTTGGATATAAACAATAATGAGATTAGCAGTGTTCAGATAAATCAGGCACAAAGTTTTTCTCAAATCTACGATTTATCAGAGATAAAGCATGAAGTACGGGCTTTTCAGTTCACATCCCTTGATTCCGGATATTCTGAAACACTCGCTTTAAAGTAACATTTGGTTAGTATTTAATTTTTATTCAGAGTCCACCGATCTTATTGGTGGATTCTTTTCTTCTCACAAAACCATATCAAATGCCAATCTATTATCGCCATACAGAAAATTCAATTGACTATAATTGTCCTGATTTGAAAAAATTTATTGTCATATCTATTCTTTGTTTCCTCTCCCTTTGGGCCAATGCTCAAGAGCCGACTATGATTGTGGACCTAAGAGGTCAATGGAAATTTAATATTGGCGACAATTTGAATTGGGCTGCATTAGATTATGATGATGAAACCTGGGGCGGAATATTTGTACCCAGCCGTTGGGAAAATGAAGGCTTCAGTGGGTATGACGGTTTCGCATGGTATAGGAAATCATTTGATTATCGTCCTGCAACAAATAAAGACCATCACATCCTTGATCTCGGATACATTGATGATGCCGATGAAGTTTTTTTTAATGGTGTTCTGATTGGAAAAGGTGGTGAAATGCCTCCTAATTACCGAACGTCATATGACTCACATCGCACTTATTTCGTTCCAAATGAGCTGATCAAATGGGGAGAAAATCAAGTGGCTGTTCGTGTTTATGACAGATCCCAGGATGGGGGAATAGTGAAAGGTAAACAAGGATTATACGTACGTGAAAATATGCCAGTGCCCATTTTGTCGCTGGAAGGAATCTGGAAAATACTGGAAGAAGATGAGCCTGAATTTGCCAATCCAGATTACAATGACGAATATTGGGAGAATACGCTAGTCCCTGGATTTTGGAAAAGCTATAAAGACCACAGTTTTACCAAGATTTTTTTTACGACTAGTGATTATTCTGTCGCCTGGTTCAGAAAATCTTTTATCCTCCCAGACGATATCGGAAACATGGACGACTTAGTTATTGTCCTCGGTAAAATAGATGATTTCGATGAAACCTATCTCAATGGACACTTGATCGGAAAGACAAAAGACGGTAAAAGATTGGGAGAATCACAGTCATATGATCGAATCAGGATATACCCTCTTCCGGCAAAATATCTTAACTTATCCAGACCCAATGTGATTGCCGTGAAAGTGGAGGATATCGGAATAGATTCTGGAATCTACCAAGGGCCAATTGTCATCACCACAAGAAAAGATGCACAGAAATTGATTCAGGCATACAGAAATTAGATTCGCTTAAACCTAAATCAAGACACTAATTCCTCATCATGATCCACTTAGCCAATACTTTGTAATTCACTTTGGATCCATGCAGCAAAATGCCAATTCTATAAATTCTGCTGGCCATCCAAATGGTGAATATGAATCCTGCAATCATCAATGCCATTGACAAACAAAGCTCCCAGATAGGCACTCCAAATGGTACGCGCATCATCATGATCACAGGGGAAGTGAAAGGTATGATAGAAAGCCAAAATGCTACTGAACCATTAGGATCGTTGATCACAATACCAAGCATAGAGATTGAAATGATCAGCGGCATGACCACCGGAAACATAAACTGCTGAGTGTCTGCATCGCTATCCACAGCCGAACCTATGGCGGCAAACAAAGCACCATAAAGCAAATAGCCTGAAATGAAAAAGAACAAAAATGCAATCAATACCATCGGTAAATTGATAGAGCCTATAGCGGTGGTTATCTCAGAAAAGACATTGTCCTGCATCGCGACAGTAACTTCATTCTGAGGCAACCCAAGTTGCTCAGCTTGTTGTTTTTGGCTGTCCATCATCGTGACAGCCATGACACTCCCACCAATAGAGATTATTCCAAAGGTGAGGATCACCCAAAGCAGAAATTGAGTCAGCCCCACTCCTGCTATACCGAGCACTTTCCCCAACATCAAATGGAAAGGTTTGACTGAAGCAATTATCACTTCTATAATGCGACTTGTTTTTTCTTCCACAACGCCACGCATGCACATTGCCCCATAAATGAATATGAACATATAAATCAAAAACCCACTAACATATCCGATTGCTGTAGCTGCGACAGAGCTACTTTCCTTTTCATCCCCTTCTCCAGAAAGATTGATAGTATTGATGCTGAGATCCGATTTCAAGTCATCCAAAATCATCTGGTCAATACCTGATTTTTTAAGTTTGACCAACTCAATTTCCTTGTTCATTTTCTTACGCAGTGACTGAACCAACGCGATACTTGGATTATTGGGAGCATAAAAAACAACTCCTTCCGGATTGTCAAGGTCAATTTTTGGAATGTAAAGAAGACCATCGAAAACACCATTCTGAACTTCCTGCTTGCCTTCATCCAATGACAAGGATGAATTGACATAGTCCGCACCATCAGAGTCTTCAAACACATCTTCAAAAAGCCCACTTTCATTGATGATATGAATGGTTTTCAGATCTACGCCTTTAGTAGCTGTCCAGCCAATAATGAAAACAAAGCCCGCAAACAGAAGTGGCCCAAGTATGGTCATGATGATAAATGAACGCTTGCGTACACGCGACACATACTCCCGAGTAATAATCAATCCAATATTATTCATGGTTGCCTCCTTTCACTTTTGAGATGAAAATTTCATTGATGGTCGGTATTTTTTCAATAAAAGCATGAATCTCCACCTTTGCAATCAACTCTTTCAATAGGTTATTTGGTCCTCCATTTGTTTTGTTTCTCACAATAGATTCCACCAACTCGTTATCTATTGAATGCTGGGATAAAATATCAAATTCACTAGCAGAGGTCAAAGTCCCTGCATGTGTGATAATGAATGTCCCATCCTTATGGGCATTTTTTATATCTATTTTTTGACCGTCCAGAATTTTTTCAGCTTGATCTATCAGGGCGATGTGATCACACAGCTCTTCCACAGATTCCATCCGATGTGTAGAAAATATCACGGTGGTGCCTGCCTCCCTCAGTCTCAATATTTCATTTTTGATCAGATCAGCATTTACCGGATCAAATCCTGAAAAAGGTTCATCCAAAATAATTAAATCTGGTTCATGAACGACCGTCGCAATGAACTGCACTTTTTGAGCCATTCCCTTGGAAAGATCTTCTATCGTTTTATTGTGCCATTCGGTCAGGTCGAGTCTTTTTAGCCAATCTTTGATTCGGCTCACAGCATCAATCCTACTCAATCCTTTCAATCGGGCAAGATAAACCAACTGCTCGCCCACTTTCATTTTCTTATAAAGCCCGCGTTCCTCCGGTAGATATCCGATTTTTCTGATCAACTCGGTCGTAATTTCCTGATCGTTTAAAAATACTTTACCGGAATCAGCATCGATGATCCGTGTTATGATTCGTATTAAAGTGGTCTTACCAGCTCCATTGGGGCCTAATAATCCAAAAATACTTCCTTGTGGTATGGATAGGCTAACATTCCGCAGCGCCTGATGACTACTATACGCCTTGCTTATTTGTTCTACTCGCAGTAAATCCAAAGTGATACGTTTTATTGATTTCGAAATTTATCTTTAGAGACGGAATTTATCACTTTTGGACGAAAGTTTTGAAGGGAATGGATCCAAGGAGCAAAGTTTGACTATTGTCTTTTATCAATGATCCCGTGAATATTTGAATACCTATCTCAATCTGGCCATATCGCGAATCAGGATTCGCCTTCTATCAAAATTGATGATATTTTCTTCACGAAGTTCATTCATCACTGTAGTTACCGTCTGTCTTGATGTGCCCGTAAGGCTGGCTATGTCTTTATGGGTCATGTGATTTTTTATCATCATTTCGAATCCTACTTTTTGGCCTTTCTCTTCTGCCATTTCTTTCAGAAACTCAACGATCCGTGTTCGCGCATCTTTGAATACCAAGGATTCTATACGCCTTTCCAGTTTTTTGAATCTCAAACCAATGATTTTGAAAATCTTAAAGCTCAGCTCCTTGTTTTCTTTCATCAATCCTTGCAAATCTTCAATAGTCATTGGGCAAACTCGTGTACTACTGTCCATAGCTGATGCAAAGTCATTTCTTTTTTCCTCACCAGCAAGTGCCATCTCGCCAAATATTTCCCCTTTGCTGAGAATAGCTTTTATAATCTCCTTACCACCAGGTGTATATGAACCCACTTTTACCCTGCCATTAGCCACCATGTATATATTGGTGGAAACTTCATCCGGAAAATAAATAAATTCATCTTTCTGATAAACATTTGGATGATGTTTATCCTCTAATCCCGGAGTTTTGTGTGGGCACAGTATTTCATAAAGATCCGTTTCTTCAAAATACCAGATATTGGCTTTTTCGCTCATGAGATTATAAAGTCTGATTCTAAATTATCAAATTCTTGATTACTGACCAATTGATATGCATTTTTGTATCGCAAATTCATAAACAAAAAACACAACAAAAAAGTCCCCAATGGATTACCTATACTTAAAAGCACTCCACATTGTTTTCATAGTTACTTGGTTTGCGGGACTTTTCTACATTGTACGTCTTTTTATCTATCAGACAGAAGCCTTGCAAAAAGATGAACCAGAAAGGAGCATATTATCGAATCAGCTGGCGATTATGGCCAAACGACTTTGGTATGGCATCACTTGGCCTTCAGCCATACTAACGTTGATTTTTGGCAGTTGGCTTATCATTAACCAGCCCGCATGGTTGAAAATGCCATTCATGCATGTGAAACTAACCTTTGTTTTTTTTCTATACCTCTATCACTTTTCTTGTCAATACATTTACAAAAAACTGCAAAGTGGAATTGTAAAATATTCCTCCAACCTGCTTCGGATATGGAACGAAGTGGCCACAGTTATCCTTGTTGCTGTAGTCTTTCTCATCGTTGTGAAAAACCAAATAAGTTGGATTTGGGGTGTAATAGGTATTTTCCTATTCGCATTTCTTCTCATGCTCGCAATCAGGATTTATAAAAAGATAGGAACAAAAAACGGCCACTAGCCAAATCATGAAAACCTCAAACATCATTCATATTATCATCTTTGTGTCTTTGTCAGTGGGATGTAGTCAGATCAAAAACGAATTGGAACTCCCTGTACTCGGACGTAGTGAAATTGTGGAAAGGGAAGTTGATGGGGTTATGGTCTATGACACCATTCCTCACATGATCTCAGACTTTCAATTCGTGGATCAGGATAGCAGTATCATTACCAATGAGACTTTTTCCGGACAAGTTTATGTAGCCGATTTCTTCTTCACGAGCTGCCCAACGATATGCCCCATCATGAAAAGAGAGATGCTTCGCATATATGAAATTTATGAAAATGAGCCTCAAGTAGCACTTCTTTCACACAGTATTGATCCGAAACACGATACAGTGGAATTGTTGCGCGATTTTGCTAAAAATTTGGGAATCGAAAGCAGTAAGTGGCATTTGGTAACTGGTGATAAAGATAAAATATATGAAATCGGAGAGATGAGCTATATGATAGTGGCCAATGAAGACCCAGAAGCTGCCGGCGGTTACATTCACAGCGGGGCTTTCCTTCTTATTGATACAAAAAGAAGGATCAGGGGAGTATATGATGGCACTGTGCCAGAGCAAGTAGATCTGCTCATTTCTGACATCAAAAAACTGATTAAAAAAGATGAACCAGCTAAGTAAGCTCATTCCAGTATTGATAATTTCGGTTCTCGCAAGTTGCGGGACCAAAACTGGTAATGAATCACCAAAAGAAAGCACACAGCTTGATAGCCGGGAAGAAATCAGACTCAAGCAATACCGTGTAAAAGGTGCTGAAATTTATGCTCAGCTTTGCGCTAATTGCCATCAGCAGGATGGAAGTGGTTTGGCGAGTCTATATCCACCACTGGCGGGTTCCGATTATTTGTTGTCAGATTTGGAGCGTGCCGCTTGTATGATAAAAAAGGGCGGGTTCGACCCGATAACCGTGAACGGAAAAACTTACAATCAGATGATGCCCGCCAATGAGCAACTTACACCATTGGAAATAGCAGAGGTACTCACCTTCATTAGCAATGCCTGGGGGAATGAAAAAGGTTTATCAGGAGTAAAGGATGTTGAAAAATGGTTAATGAAGTGTGAATAATTATTCCAACGCTTTTTTACCAGCTTCCAGTTTGTCATTCATTGCTTCTGCTACCTTTTCAATTCCTTGCCTTTTCTTTGTCAAATAATCTTTTACTTCATCTTCTGAAGCTTCAAAATTTGGGTCGAAATTATGCATCCAATCCATCATGGCTTCATTGGCAAGGTCAATTTCTTCGGCAAGTGCTTTCAATTTTTCAATCTGCAAAGAATCAACATTTGACAATGACTCAGCTTTCGCGATAAGTGCCTTTTTGGTTTTCATCAATTCACCCATTTTCGGCATCACGGCATCATGCACTTCCATGACCTGATCCATCAATGGTTTCTCTTCTGTCTGCTGTGGGGTATTGCATGAAATCGCAATCAGCGATAACATAGCAATGGTTAACGATCCTTTCATTTTATTCTGTTATAAGTTTTCCTTCTTTCAAAATGTACATGAGCTCATCCACATTGTTATCATTGAGTGTGAGCGTTCCGCGTACTTTTATTTTTTTAGCAGTGTATTTCACGCTTTCATCCAAATATACTTCAGCAACTGATTCCGGTCCTGCTCCTCCGCAGAAAAAACAAGAAGCTATTGGCAAAGCTGAAATAATGATATGATCAGGCTTGAACATACCTTCAAAAGGTATGATATACCCAGAAAGTTCTATTTCCTTACCTTCAATTTCGCGAATGGCATCACTAAATTTTGGAATATAAATCTCACCATACTCGTCTTTGGATTTTTCGTATTCTAAACCTTCCAGTGTTTTCCAGTGATTTACTTGTAATTCTTGTGCCACCACAACAAAGGCACCAATGGTCAATAAAATTGTGATTATGTATTTCATCCTTTTGCTAAAGTTTTTGAAATGTCTGTTTTATAAGCCATAAATGCTGGAATCACCGATGATATGATGCCGATCAGCAAGCTGCCTGCTATTACCCATACTTCTTCTGATACAAAATAAGTCCAGTCTAGGTTCAAATCGTCCAAATTAGCAGCTAAAATTCCGATGGTACCATGCGCAAATATCAAACCAGAAAAACAACCTAGTAGTGTTACAATAATTCCTTCAATGAGCACATGCGAGAAAATCTGAAAGCCGGTTGCGCCCATTGAGCGCATGATAGCAATGTCGTATTTTCTATCCTTGAGAGAATTCAATAAAGCAATGAAAACACTGATCGCTGATAGGGTGATAATTAGTAAACCCAATAAATTCATCAGATCAATTCCCACTCCGATAATGTTAAATAACCTGGCAGTTTCGAATGCGGGTGATGCCACTTGCAAGTCACTCATACCATTTACTGTTCTGGGCAGCATTACTGCTGCCATCGGGGATTTGTATTTAATCAGCAAAGCAGTAATCTCTTTTTCATCGAGCTCTTCCTGAGTTACAGATATTCCAAGTTTATTTAGTTCAATTTTAGTTTCTTCAAGTTGGGATTGTTCCTCATGATCATGTACTTCCCAAACACTCTCAAGATTGACTAAAATAAGTTTATCAATTACAGTACGAGTTGGTTTTAAAATACCTACAACTTCAAAAGGGTGTGATTCATGTTCATCTCCATCATTGGATAGTCCATGCTGGCTTTGAAATTTGGATCCCATTTTTAAACCCAAAATTTCAGCTACTTCTGACCCAACTACTCCCTGCATTTCGTTGGTGAACCATTTGCCTTCAAGCAGTTCCGCCTTGTAAAGTGTACCATAATCTTCGGTAGTTCCAACAATTCTATATCCACGATAACTATCACCCAAAGACATTGGGATACATCGCTCAATCAACCGGTTGTTACTCAACTCGGCAGCTTGCTTGAGTTTGATATTTCCTGTTGGGAAATCGGCATGAAAAATATTAGACAAAATGAGCTGTAGTGGGCTGCCCTTTGCTCCCACTACCAAATCAATTCCCTGAGCATTTTTGTTGATTTCGCTTTTGAGCTGAGCGGCTATTAATAAAATGAGAACTACTATCGTCACACCAAAACTCAATAAAAGCCAGCTCAGCAAACTGCTCAAAGGTCTTGAAATCAAACTTTTATAGCTTAGAAACCGAATATTCATAACTGTAACTGGTTTGAAAAATGAGACTTTACCCGATGGTCATGTGTTGCCAATACAAGTGTTGCCTGATATTTTTCCGCCTGTTCCTGAAGCAAGCTGATTACTTTTTCACAACTTTGATCGTCTAGGCTGGCTGTGGGTTCATCCCCAAATATGACTTTGGGCTTATTGATAAGTGCACGCGCAATTGCCACCCTTTGCGCTTGTCCCTGACTGATCTCACTGATTTTTCTTCCTGCCAAAGATTCCAATCCCAGTGATTCTAAAAGCGCATCGATATGATCGTTTTGTTCAGGTTTATTGCCAAGAAAAGTGGCCAGGCGTATGTTCTCCTTAACGGAAAGTGCTGCAATCAAATGTGGCTTTTGAAAAACCAGGCCGATGTGTTTTCCCCGAAATTGATCCATTTCAGAGGCACTTAGTTTGTTAATCTCTAAATCATCAAACATGATCAAACCTTCAGTAGGTCGAATCAGTCCACTCATCAAGTGGAGCAAAGTTGTTTTGCCGCTACCCGATGCACCGAGTATCAGTCCATGTTCACCATCTTTGACTATCCAATCTGGATACTCTAAACTTATTTGGCCATTGAAAGAATATTTTAGAAATGAAGTAGAAATCAAGACAAGGAAACTTTATTGAGTATGCGATCGATTTGATATTCGTGATGACGAAGATGAGCTTCAAAAAACCAAATGGAGCTTTCAAGGCTGATACGTCCGGCTACAGGATGTTTAAATATGGCCTTGCTCATATACTCATCAGGATAAACATCTAAAAATTTACGCCACGATTCCCTCGTATTGTACCAATTGATACATGCCTCAGGATAATTAATGTTTCCATCAGGAGATTTAAACCGACTAGGCACTTTATACTTTATCTTCGAATACAAAAACAAGTTAAATAACCTCATCTTTACATTATTCAGGAAATTCATATCCGGCAGATCTTTTCCTGCATTTATTTTCTTCATGCAATAAGCCAATGACCCTTGCTCCGAATCAGATAGGTGTGTGATCACTTGCACCACAGACCATTGACCTTCGCCCGGTCGCCGTGTCAGTAGCTCCTCATCGATATTTTCGAGTTTTTGCAAGAGATTTTTTTTTCGCTCTTCCAACTTATAAAATGATCCTTCAAGTACACTATTCATAGCCAAGCAAATTTAGCTTTTTCCAACTCCACAATCTACAATTATATGACATGCGCTAAATAGCTATTATTAATGGAAAACCATCATATCCATCCACTAAAATTCCGCCATGATTCATCAATGAATAAATATCATTACTCTTTGAAAGCGAGGGGTTTAACGAAATACATTTTGTGAAAAGTATGAAAAAAGGTATATTTGAATCGGTATTAAATACCATTGTCAAATATAAACCACTCTAGTGTCACAACTCATTTTCTAAAATGGGTGGGTCTTTATTATGTAGACCTTGACTGTTTAATGTTTTTTAGAATATTTTTGTGATCTAAATGGTCTGTAACAAGGGCTAATTCTATGCATATATTTGACATCATCGCTTTATTTATTTTCCTCGCCGGATTATTTATTTTCATCAATACCATTTTCTTAAAGTTGCCATCGTCGATAGGACTCATGATTATGGCAATTGCCATGTCGGTTGTTTTACTCATTGTGGGGCTTATTTTCCCAGATCTCACACTTGGAGCCGAAGATCTTGAGGAGTATGATTATCCAGATGTGCTCTATCAGGTTGTTTTGAGTTTTATGCTCTTTGCCGGAGCATTGCAGATAGATTTTAGGAAGCTATCAAAAGAAAGAACACCGGTGCTCGTTTTGGCCACAACTGGAGTTCTCATCTCGACGGTGGTCATTGGAACGCTTGTATACTACATGCTCGGTTTCATGGGCATTGAGCTACATTATCTTTATTGTTTGGTGTTTGGAGCACTAATATCTCCCACCGATCCCATTGCTGTCACTAAGACCATCAAGAAATTCAAACTATCCAAGGAATTAGAAATCAAAATAGCAGGAGAATCTCTGTTTAATGATGGTATCGCAGTTGTTCTTGCTTTGACGCTTTTGGATATTGCTCACGCAAAAGAAGATCATGCACTTAGCTTTTTTGAAGCAGGATATATCGTTACAGCTGATATTGGGGGTGGTATATTCATTGGTTTATTTTTGGGATACCTGGGCTATCAATTATTGAAATACATTGATAATGATCAGGTACACGTAGAAATTTTAGTGACCCTTGCCTTGGTAATGGCTGGATCCTTCCTGGCAGATTTTATACACGTTTCCTCTAAGCAAGCAGCTGTTGTCATGGGATTGGTAATTGGAAATGAAGGTCATGGAGAAAATGTGACCAGTGTAGCCGGTGGATATTTATTCAAATTCTGGAATCTCATGGAGGAATCTCTAGCTGCCATGTTATTTGTATTGATAGGCCTTGAGATGCTCGTGATTCCACTTCGTGGTGATTACTTCGCAGCTGGTTTTTTTGCTGTTAACATCGTGTTATTCGGTAGATGGTTAAGTGTTTACATACCTATCAAACTGATGTCCATCAAACGGTCCTTTGCTCCTAATACCATCCCGGTGCTCACATGGGGTGCTCTCCGGGGAGGACTCCCTATAGCGCTCTCCCTTTCACTCATTGATTTTCATGGTAAGGATATCATTGTCACCATGACATACATTGTGGTGGTTTGCTCTGTACTTTATCAAGGACTTACCGTTCCGCTTCTGATGAAAACCAAGTTTTCTGACTGAAAATAAGTCGTAAAAAAAACTCAAACAGAAATACAAGAGTATAAATCCAACTAGTTTTGTGAAAATGAGACAGCTCCAAAACTTTGGATTAATTCTGCTTTTTGCTCTTGGAGTGACTTTCTCCTGTAAGGATTCAGGCAATTCCCGTACAGAAGAAGAAAGTTCACCACGAATTGTCAAAACAACGAAACTCATTTCACCTAAAGGAAATACTACCTTTAAAATCGGTGAATCAATCAATTTTAAAGTAGATGGTGGAGAAAGCGCGATTGATTCCGTACTTCTGGATTATGAGAAAACCAAAATAATGTTCAAATCAACAACATTTGAATGGCTATCCGAAAAAGTGAAGACTGGTTCGCAGAAGATCAGATTAACGGTCTATTTTGGCGGCTCCAATGAAACACACTATCCAAAAATCACTTTCTTATCGGATGTAGTTCCAGAGGAATATACCTATGAAGTAGTAAAATCATATCCCCACGATGTGAATGCCTTTACGCAAGGGCTGTTTTTTAAAGATGATACCCTGATAGAAAGCACCGGTCAACGAGGTGAATCCAGACTTTCAAAATTGAATTTGGAAAACGGGCAAATATTCAAAACAGTAAATCTTGATGACAAATATTTTGGAGAGGGAAGTTGCCATTGGAACAACCAATATTTCCAGCTCACATGGACAGGCAAGACGGGATTCGTCTATGATAATAAATTGAATCAACTCAAAACATTCAATTACACTCATGAAGGCTGGGGAATAACTGTCTGGGGAGATACACTTTATGTAAGTGATGGATCAAATGTGATTCATAGAATTGATCCAAGAGATTTTTCTGAGATAGGTAAGCTTGAAGTTTACGATCAGGAAGAAAAAATAACCAACCTGAACGAACTGGAAATAATTAATGGACTTTTATATGCCAATATCTATCAGGAGGATTTTGTGGCTGTGATTGATCCCATATCAGGTAAACTTTTAAAAATGATTGATCTTGCAGGTCTGCTAACACCACTTGAGGCTAGAAGAACCGATGTGTTGAATGGTATCGCTTATCACCCAACTTGGGACAAACTATTTGTCACAGGAAAGCTTTGGCCTACTATTTTTGAAATAAAACTTATCCCAAAAAATTAACAAATCATGACCATTGAAGAAGCAACTGGTAAAGTATCAAAATTAGCAAGCAATAATGGTGGAAAGGTAAATGCCACCATCAACTTCAAATTTGATGAAGGTATCATTCACCTTAACGATACTGTTTCGCCCACTTTGGTGACAAATGAAGAAAAAAGTGCACAATGTACCATTGCCATGAGTATTGAAAATTTCGGTAAAATGATGAGTGGCGATATGAATCCAATGATGGCTTTCATGACTGGCAAAATGAAAATAGAAGGTGACAAAGGCGTTGCGATGAAACTCGCTTCCCTATTCTGATTTACCTCAAAAGATAAATCTTTCCAAAACCATTTTTGAAAGCCCTATCGGCGGATGTGCCTCTGCGCTCCACCTTTTCTCCATTTATTCTGATAAAGACTTTGTAGAGATAAACTCCATTGGCCAGCTGATCGCCAAATTCGTCTTTACCGTCCCACCCATTTTCAGAAATGTTGTTACCAATTTTTAAGGAGCCTATTTCGTCCTGATTAATTTCTCGCACTACCCGACCAGAAATGGTCATGATTTGAATTTTGATCTGATCTGGAACTTCGGCACCAGTCAAAGTAAATACAAAGCGAGTATTAGTCGAAAATGGATTAGGATAAGGATAAAAATGGGTGATGGTTGATTCATTGATGACTTCAAACGAAACCTCATATGGCAGCACACCGGAGGCATTGCCAGATTCATCCTGCCCCTGAACACGCAAATGATAAATTCCATTTTCAAGTGGTCCCGGATTATAAGAAATTTCAAAATCAGATTCACTAGTGGCTAGCGAATAAGCAACTGATGGACTGGTCATGTTCACACGTTCGAAATCACATCCGTCGCATGATGACTTCAAGGCAATCTCTATTCCTGTGGTATCTTCTTTGATTAGATAAGGGTTATCGTCGCGGAACTTAATGGCCACTCTCGGCGATGGCGATACAATATCACCGTCGAGTAGATAGAAACCATCGAATGTAACATCCAGGACAGGATTGGTTTCATCCTCTGTAATTGTGGCAATAGCGCCGAGGCTGATGCTGTTATTTGACCGGTATTGTTCTGTTTCGATGGCTATAACTGCAGTCGTCAAATTATTGCTACCCACCTTCCCAACGGTTGAAAAAGTTGCAGCAAAAGTCACCGAGTCAAGCGCTTTTGGAGGCTCGATAGTTAAAATTTGGGAAGAAAAAGTTGAATTTTCAGCGTTCAAAAAAGTAAGATTTACTTTCAAAGAATCAGTAAAATCAGTTTCAGAAATATTGTAAAATCTAAACAATTTTTCAAACGTTGCACCTTCCTGGATTTCGACAGCCTGCTTGTCTTCCGCTATCAAGATTCCTTCCGGAGGAAGTTGATAGGAAATAAGCCAATTGGATAAAGTTGAGGGCTGCTGATCCCCAGCATCATACATTTCAAAACCAATATCTAGGAAAGGATATTGAATCGGATCAATATTGGTCAAATCTAATTCACCGATGACTTCATCATAAATTAAAAGTTGCCTATCCTTATTTTGGGTAATGCCGGTAACTGAAAAAAACACATCGTCAACTCCAGCGGAATCTACATCATAGGTGAATGAAGTCCAGGTTTTAGCCGGACCGATTCTACCACTGCTTATTTTGGCGGAAGCAAAAACACCCGTGATTTCCTCCTTTAGTTCTAATGACTGTTCTTTTACAGGTAATCCTGCTCCATTATTTACAAGTTCGATGGCATCACCTTCGGCAAATCCCTTTTTACCGAGAAAAATAACTGGCTGCCCATCAACCAGTGCATCAACAGTACTGGTCTTTATTCCAATAAGAGCCAGTGACGCTTTTAATCGATCGTCCCATTCTGAATAGGCGACCGAATCAAAAGAAAATAATAATATGGCTTCACCAACATTCATCACCTTAATCAAGCTATCCAGATACCTTGTAGTGCCGAGAATATTGGTTCTGTTAAAATTGTGAATCAGCTGTGGAGTGACGCCACAAACCAATGGATTGAGAAGATCATCTCCAAGATATCCAAATGGGCGGATAGGTGAACCTGTCTCCCGATCAAAAACAACCGCATTCATTGTATTCACTCTGCACACAGGATCAAAGGCACTATTGGTCAGCAGCAAATTCGTGCCGTTAATAATAACTTTTAAATCTTCATATACATAACCATTGGCATTGTTCAGCCCATGATTGTTTATCTGAACCGGAACTGTTGTAGTTAAAAATTTCCACTGGTTGGTTGGTTCATCGTACGCTATTCCTGTGATGTTATTTTCACGAATTTGATCATTTGAAAACTGACCCCAACCTGTCATGTTAGCATCAAACAAAGTAAATGAACTGGTCACCCAAGCGGTATCCTCACCAACTTGTGGATCAGTAAATCTGGTTCGCCAATATACAGTTGTGGAATCAGGCAAATCATTGAAATTCATTTCCTTCGACAATAGCAACTGACCTTGGATTTGATCCGTTTTCAGATAGGAGCTGGAAAATGCCAAAGACGTATCCACTTGAAAACTGTAGTCTCTTTCGTCACTTAACAAATCTGCCGATTGCCATAAAAACTTAACCTGCTTATCACTTTCAATACCGTATTCAATCGGAAACAAATGGAAAGTATTGCCTTTGGCCAGAAACAGTTCAAATGTGGCCATATTATTGGCTTCATTGAGTTCCAAAACATCATTCTGTGGATCCAATGTGATTACAAATAAATTAGAGCCATCATTATTGTTTGAGAGGTTATTGTTGATAATAAAGGACAAGGTGTCTTTATAGAGTGGCCTTTCAAAAATCTGACTGTAGTTGATTACTGTACCATCGGTAAGTGTTCGATTCACTCTGACCAAAAGTGAATCCTTGACTGTCCTGCCAAAATTGCTTACAATCAAATCAAGCGAAAAAGATTCTGAAGTGGACACGATCCTATCGCCGTTAATCGGCGTTGCGATTACATCCTGATTGGATATCACATAATCAGGTGCTGTTACTCCAAATAGCTTATACGCCGGATCGCCCTGATAGACCATTCCATAAACCTGTGATAGGCTTTCTTCACCAGTTCCATATGTATTGATGTATGATTGCTGCGTCCGCTCTAAAACATTCCCCACACTTGAACCAAAAGTTTCTTCGTTGGCATACGCGTATTCGTAAAACAGTAATGAAAATCTTCTTAAATAGGTGGATTGTGCTAAATCCGAATGAGCCAAAACTCCAATAGCCCCTTTGTCTTTTGCATTCAGCCACTTCTCGCCAAAGCTTGCGTATTGCCCGAAAATGGCACCTCCATTGCAGCCATTGACATACATCATTGGATATTTTTGAAAGTTGGAATATTCTGAAATAGGACCAACATCTATATCAGTCGTAGCACTTGTGGAATGCCCAAAAAATGTGATTAAACCTACTCCATTATTGACAAGATTCTGAATATTGATTTGATCAATACCCACTGAAGATTTGCCGCGATTAGTCGCTTTACCACCCAGAAAATCAGATTCTGCAATTGATTTGAAATTGTTGATGTAACCAGCAAAGGCATTGAGTTCACCTAATGTTTGCCCGCCACTCATCTGAACCAGGTCTTTTCTCCAAAGTGCATCATAAGATAAGGCTTCCATATCCTTGATCTTATCCAAATAATTTTTTAGCTCTTCATTGGAAGTAATATTTAGCCTTCCAGTCGGGATGGCAGGTATATAGTTATCTGATATCCCAACACTGAAAAGAGCGTCTGAGCCAGGATTTCCATAGGTGGGAATGAAGTGAGGGATGGGAGAACTATCCGTGAAAAAGGGATTTCTGTGGTAGTTCAAACTCACAAGCGTTCCTTTCCCAATCAAAAACAAATAATCAATATCAGATCGATCCATTGCATATTTCAGATAATTTTTGATCGCCAAAGGACTTGGGTCGCCATAGTTAAACTGATCGTACACATCATGGATCTCTGCAATCAATACATTGAAATCAGCTTCCCGGTAATCAGCATAAGCCTGAACAGGGTCAATGCCATTTGAAGCTGGAACTGCGAGCTTTCTGTGTGAGATGATCAAATAGTTTGAAGCTGCAACCGCAGGATCGATAGCTCCAAATATGGATTCATTGAGGGATATGACAGGAATCGGAGTAGTTACGGCAAGTTGCTTTCTTGATATCGAGGGATTTGCAGCTGTAAAGTAAATGGCTCCACTTTCGATGGTAGCATCAGTCTGTCTGACAAATGGAGTAACCGAATCTGTCACATCCAATATTCTCGTAGTGGCATTAATTGTAGCCAGCCGTACATACAGTCTGGGGTTCGCTGATGCTCTCAAATTGAAAAATTTATTTTCTGATGCAATTATTGTGAAAGTCTGAGGATAAGTAAGTCTCAAAAAAGATATGGACTGGGCATCTGAGATGGCATCAAATCCCAAAACTTTGAACTGGATCACACATTGTTCATTCAGAAAATCTGACCATTCCAATTGCTTGGTGTAGCTATAATGTTCAAAGCCGGTAAACCCAGAAATGGTATCCAACACCCGCAGGGAAGTTCCTGATGAGCCAATGTAAATCACACTGCGGTGATCCAGATTGTTTCTGCCTTGTAGTAACATTTCAAGCTGAGGTTTTACACCAGCCACCTGATTGGAGGACACCAGATTCAATGTGTAATTCAAAACTTGATTTTTGCTTCTGCTTTGTCCGGTAAATCCCTCCCCCAGATCAAATATTCCTGAAGCAAGCTCATTTTTTGAGCCGTATTTGTCACCCAAAGAATATTGCGATTTTTCAATTTGAAATATTTCCGCAAGGTGGTAAGTTTCAGTTGTTGCCGGAGTAAGTGAGGCATCAGTATCCATTCTCTTTGTTGTGCCGGCGGCCAGTTTCCACGTAAGAAAATATGAAGCCGTATCTGTATAAAGGCTATAAAATTGATGTCCTTGTTCTGCGGGGGATTTGTACAAAGCCTCATCATTTACTCCATCGTTTTTCTGACCATAGAATTCGATCATACTGACAATATTGGATTGAGAGGTAACCAAAATGGCCAATTCCTGACCCTTTCTGAAAATCTGAAAGCGATTAGGTTGAATATTGCTTGGAATGCCAGCGGCCACCATCTGGGCTTGTGTAATTCTATGAAGTCCATCTTGAATGACCGGAATACGGAAATAACGCTGATTGTAGTCGATCCAATCATTGGCAAACTGAGCCTCAGATGTGAGCGCAAGAAGCAGTATGGAAAAGAATAATAAAAGTCTATTTTTCATTGGAGTAAAAATCAACTTTTACTGAAAATACATGTGAATACAATCCGGCAGATTGATCGCCAATATCTGTAAAGGCATAATCTACGGTTAACTCTTGGATTTTAAAGCCAACACCCAAATTAGGTTGGAATGACCATGATTTGGATGTATCAAAATCTTCTATCTGTTGAAATTGGCTTACCCCCAATCTCAAAAAAGCCATTTTTTTGAATCCCAGTTCCACGCCACCGTATGGATCAATGGAAGCAAACTCCGTTTTTATCAGGGTGTTACGTTTCCCATCAAAAGTCACAGCCATATCCACAGTGGGCATGACGGTGAACATTTCGCCAATAGAAAAAACTCTGGAACCACCCAATAACATTCTTGGTAGCGAGACTTCCAAACCATTCACAGGGATTTCATTGCCCGTTTGTGTGTATATTTCACTCAACTCGGCTGTATTATACGACCAGCTATTGAAAGTCCCAAAAAGATCTTTGCCTACCAAACCTACATTCCATCCTTTGATATTCTTCTGAAACCCAATATCCAACCCAAACCCCCATGAGTCAGCAAAGTCACCGACAACCCTGCGAATAATTTTGGCATTTGCTCCAAAATCAATTCCGCCAAGAAATGGTAAAACTCTGGCATAAGTAAGAAAAACAGCATAATCTGAAGAAGAGAAATATCTTATATTGTCGTAATTGACACCACCTGAGCCATCAAACAAAAATCTTGTATCGGCAATGTCATCTACAGAAAAGCGCAAAACGGAAATCCCCAGATAACCAACAGAATCAACGGAAGTAGCAAATGATGCAAAATCATAATTAGCAATTCCAGCAAAATAAGCCGAATGCATCAGGCTAAGCTGATGGTCTGGTTTCAAATGATTCAAACCAGCAGGATTCCAGTACGAGGCAGTTGCATCATCTATATAAGAAACCGCACTCAGCCCAAGTCCGAAAGTACGTGCCCCCACTCCTATATTCATAAATTCATTGCTGTACTTAGGTGCATTGTCCTGAGCATTCAACCAACCATGAGATAGAAAGATTACAGAAAAAATAACATGTTTGAACCTCATTCCACCAAGTACATTCAGCGTGTAATTTAAACAGTGACAAACGAACTCGAAAGTAATCCAACCAACTAATTAATAAACGTCTCATAGGCGATTAAATATAACATATTTTATTTACCATATAATTATATAAAGAATATTGAGGTTTTGAGGATTATTTTCATATAGTACTTGGCTTTGCATAGTACCTTTCCGTATACACTATCGACATAGTTTCAAATTATAATAAACTCATGGACACATGAATATCGAAAACACACAGGTGCAAATGCGGAAGGGGATTCTTGAGTTTTGTATTCTAAGCATCATTTCAAGAGGAGAAGTTTACGCTTCTGATATGTTGGAAGAGCTTACATCCGCCAGAATCATGGTAGTAGAAGGCACACTTTACCCGCTACTCACCAGACTCAGAAAAGCAGGACTCGTAGATTATAAATGGGTGGAATCCAATTCCGGACCACCAAGAAAATATTATACACTTACAGATTTGGGAACTGAGTTTCTCCAAAGTCTGGATGACACATGGCAAGAATTGATGTCCTCAACAAAAAAAATCATCACCGCTCCAAAATCTTCCAACTTATCATGAAAAAGACAATAAGCATAAACATTGGTGGCATCATCTTTCACATAGAAGAAGATGGATACGAAAAACTAAAAGAATATCTGGAATCGGTAAACAAGTACTTTTCCAAATTTGAAGATAGTTCTGAAATCATATCCGATATAGAAGGCAGAATTGCTGAGCTGTTCCTGATCAAACTTTCTGATGGGCGTCAGACACTGACGTTGGAAGATGTTACAGACTTGATTAGCACTATGGGAACTACCCGAGATTTCGAAGCAAGTATTGAAGATGATGATGACGAAAAGCCTGAATCGAAACAAGAAAAATCGGAAGAACAAGAACCTGAGAATGACGAAGAGCACATTGAAGAAGGTCCCAAAAGATTATATCGTGACACCAAGAAAAGTATGCTGGGAGGGGTTGCCTCAGGAATAGCCTATTATCTTGGAATTGATCCGCTTTGGGTCAGATTGCTATTCCTGGCCTTGTTTGTCAATATCTTCTTTTATGGACTGAGTGGAGCCACATTGGTTGCATATATCATCCTTTGGATTGCTGTTCCGCCTAAAGATGATCTTAAGGAAAATCAAAAAATCAAAAAGCTCTATCGGAATTCTGAAAGTCGAGTACTCGGTGGAGTTGCTAGTGGAATTGCTGCATATTTCGGCACAGATGTAGCTATTATCCGATTGATTTTTGTGCTCTCCATCTTTCTTGGTGGGTCAGGTATTCTTACCTACATCATCATTTGGATCATCACACCTGAAGCCAAATCAATCACAGAAAAAATGCAAATGAGTGGCAAACCTGTCACACTTAAAAACATTGAGGCTAATGTTAAGAAAAGCTTTAAGGTAAAAGAAGGTGAAGAAAGTGCACTCGTTAAAATATTGCTTTTCCCTTTTCGCCTGATCTCTATTGTTATTACTTCTATTGGTAAAATCTTGGGGCCATTGCTCAAATTTTTGGTCGATTTGATCCGAATAGCTTTCGGTGCGCTACTTATGCTCATCGGTTTTAGTATGGTAGCAGCACTGCTTGTCTTGGGACTTACCATTGCCGGTGTAAATTTTGGGGATTCAAACATTTTTCTATCTCAGCCTCAGATTCCCTTGGATCTAATCAGAGATTCAATCAATATCTGGATTGTAGTTTCCATCTTCTTAATCACGTTTATACCTTCTCTAGGTATAGCTCTTTTGGGATTGGTTGTTATAATCAGAAGACGTGTAGCCAACAGCTTTGTGGGTTGGTCGTTGTTTGCACTGTGGATTTTAGGCTTCATTTTAGCCGCTTTTACCATCCCAAGTTTTGTGGGTGAGTTCAGTGAGTCCAGCTCAGTTAAGAATGAGATTTCATTTCCAGTGACTCAAGCCACACCGACTTTACAAATCAATGACATTGGGTATGATGTATTCGATGGAGTAGATCTGAAATTGAGAGGTCATGAAGACAGTACTTTTTTGGCTAAAATCAGAACTGAAAGTCGTGGTGCAAACAATGAAAACGCTGAAGAAAATGCTCAGTTGGCTTTATATAAAATTGAAAAAGTGGGAGAAAATTTCCAATTCGATTCAAAAATAACTTTCGAAGAAACCAACAAGTTCCGCTTCCAAAATATAGATGCCACTTTCTATATTCCATATGATAAGGTATTTCGAATGGATGAGGAATTAAGTAAATTATTGGACAACACGATCCATCATTATGGATACAGAAATTACCAAATAGAAGACAATGACTGGGTTTTCCGCAAGGACGATGGCCTGATCTGCCTCACTTGCGAATCATACAACTCCAAACCTAATATTCAGGACGAGGATGAAGATGAGGATGATCAATTTGATTTTGACTTGAGTTCTAAAAAGCGTTCATATACTGATTCCGATGAGTTGACCTATCCATTTGAAAACTTTGATGAGCTTAAGATCGGTGCAGTGTTTGATATTGAAATTTCAAAAAGTACCGGAGATTCTTACAGCGTTTCCATACGTGGTGAAGAACGTGAGTTGGATGAAGTTTACCTTAATCAGGTAGGTGACCGGCTGGAAGTAAAATACAAAAAAGGAGATTGGACCTGGAAGAAGGACAATGAAAACCGTGTAAAACTCATTATCACTATGCCTGAGCTAAATGAAATCGAAATCTACGGAGCATGCACCGGCGAAATTTCGGGATTCGAGCAGGAAAATTTGGATTTGGAGTTGTCAGGAGAATCTGACCTTTATGTCAATGTGAAAGTTGAAAATCTCAATATCGAAATGAATGGCGAATCAAAACTGGATCTAAAAGGTAAAGGTGATGAGCTTGACATTAACATGAATGGCGCTGCGAAACTCAACAGTCTCGACTACATGACCAACGAAGTAAGCATTGAAATAAATGGTGCAGCCAAAGCCAAAGTATTCGGCAAGGACAAAATAGAAGCAAAAACCAGTGGCATGAGTTCTCTTAAATACAAAGGTGCATCTAGTGTAAATATTGACCGAACAGGATCAAGTTCTGCAGAGAGGTATTAAAAAAATGCATCTTTAACAAAAAAACCGACTCAAAAAACTGAGTCGGTTTTTTTGTTATTTCATATCTGACTTCTAAACTGTTGCAACCATCAACTTATTCTTGATGGCTGAGATTTTATTAATGGCATCCACATAGGCCTTGATGGAGGCAATGATTACATCTCTATGCACTCCAAAACCAATGTAAAGTTGATCCTTGTATTTCACACGAACATGCACTTTACCTGGATCGGTTTTATCACCAATGCACTGCACAAGAAATTCATCCACATTTACCTGATGACCAATGATCTTATCCACGGCATTATAAGAAGCTTCTACAGAACCTTCACCTATTCCTGTTGCCGTTATTTTTTCGCCATGAGCCACCATTTCAACAGTAGAAGTGATGATCCCTGAGTCTTCATAGTTTATTTGTACATTTTCAAATGCAAAACCGCCTTCTCGTAATTTGCCATCTACCAATATGATTAAATCATCATCGGTAATGTCTTTTTTGGAATCAGCTATTTTCAAAAACTCATCATAGATCTGCTCTACCCGCTCATTGCTCAAATCATAGTTCAGTCTTTCCAAGTGATATTTCAATGCTGCTTTTCCACTTCTGGCAGTCAGGATAATTGAGTTCTGCGGAACGCCAACATCCGTTGGGTCCATGATTTCATAGCTTTCGCGATTCTTGATCACACCATCCTGATGGATGCCGGAACTGTGAGCAAAAGCATTTCTACCAACGATCGCCTTATTTGGTTGCACAGGCATTCGCATCATTTTACTGACTAGCAAACTCAGAGCGTAGATTCTGTTGCTCTTGATATTGGTATGCAAATTCGCATGCTTGTGTGTCTGGAGAATCATGGCTACTTCTTCCAATGCAGTATTGCCAGCACGTTCGCCTATTCCGTTCATCGTCACTTCCACCTGTCTGGCTCCATTCAGTACACCGGCAATGGTGTTGGCAGTAGCCATCCCCAGATCGTTGTGGCAATGACAAGAAATAATTGCTTTGTCGATATCCTTAACGTGATCTACTAAATACTTGATCTTAGCACCATATTCATCAGGCAAACAGTAACCGGTGGTATCAGGGATATTGACCACTGTAGCGCCAGCAGCAATCACGGCTTCTACCATCCGCGCCAAGTATTCGTTATCCGCTCTTCCAGCATCCTCACAGTAGAATTCCACGTCCTCAACATATTTTTTAGCATATTTTGTTGCTGCCACGGCACGCTCCAAAATTGCGTCTCTATTACTTCGAAACTTATGTAAAATGTGATAATCTGATGCGCCAATTCCTGTGTGAATTCTTTTGTGTTTGGCGTATTTCAAAGCATCCGCAGCAAAGTCAATGTCTTTCTCAACCGCTCTGGTCAAGGCACAAATGATAGGCTCTGTCACAGCTTTGGAAATTTCAATGACCGAATTGAAGTCCATCGGGCTAGAAATCGGAAATCCTGCTTCAATTACATCAACACCCAATATCTCAAGCTCCTTCGCTATTTCAATTTTTTCGGGGGTTGATAATTGACAGCCTGGCACCTGCTCTCCATCTCTAAGGGTGGTATCAAACACATATACTTTATCACTCATTTGGATCTATTTACTATTTAGTCAATTTTCCACTTTTCTGCATTCGATCAATTCGTCAGTTTAAATCTCGACTTTTTGATAGATGGGGGTAGCGGTGTTTTTTGGTGGAATGATCAACGACAAAAATATACCTGAACTCAAGCCCTGAGAAACCTAAATAAATTTTAATTACGATTTCTAATGGCAGTGAAACAAATAATTATATATCATTGTTGACATAGAAGTAATACCCATTCAATTTAGCTACAATGTCTAAAGAGCGATCAGACCATTTATTTACCCTTGTCAAGTCACTGAAGAAAAGCGAGAAGCGCTATTTCAAAATCAGGAATACATCCGTAAATGGATCAGACCACAAATACTTGATGCTTTTTGATGAAATTGACAAACTCAAAGATTTCGATGAGGATACACTGTTGAAAAATAACCCTTGGATCAAGGGTGAGCAATTCAGCAACTTGAAAGCCAATCTCTACAAAAAAATTCTTCAGACACTCAAGGAATATACCACAAGCACGAATGAGGACATTGCCATTCGGGAGAACATAGACTACATCCAAATTCTATTCGACAGGAGTTTGTATAGTCAAAGTATGTTGCTATTGCATAAAGTAAAAAAGGCCGTACATAAAAGTGATAACCTGGAACTCCATCTGGAAGTGCTGAAATGGGAGAAAAATTTGCTCCCCTATTCTCTTGGAAAAAACAATCAGGAAAGGGTGAAGCAATTGGTGGATGAAGGAAATGCAGTCAATCAGAAAATTTCCCAAATCAATCTATTGACAAATCTTTCATTTGAATTAAATGCCATATATATCAAAGTAGGCTACCTCCGAAACAAAGAAGACTTTATCCATATCAATAAGATATTTACTAAAAAGCTCCCGCATTACGAAGAAGAGGAGCTTTCATTACAGGAAAAATTGCATTGGTATGAAATTCATTTCAGCTATTTCAACTTTATTCAGGACTTTGAAAAAGCCCATGAAATTGCACGGAAATGGGTGGCGCTTTTCCCAAACATCCCTTCCTCATCGCACAATTTTGAAAAATATCTACGAGGTTTGAACCACCTGCTTAATATTCAAAGTAGACTCCATTTGAATAGCCAGTTTCAATCCACACACAGGACATTGCGTCTTCTGGCCAACCACAGAGTTGTGAAAATGAACGAAAACATCCAAATCCGGCTTTTCAAATATTCTTATGCGCATCAGTTCAATGGCTATTTCATGACTGGCGATTTTCAGAAGGGTGTAGATCTGCTTCGTAAAATTGAAAAGCGATTAGAAGGATACATTGGTATGCTGGACAAACACTCTGAGCTTGTTTTGTTTTACAAAATCGCCAGTTTGTATTTTGGCAATTCGGATTATCGTGATTCATTGAAATGGCTCAACCGGATCATCAACTCTGAAGATCAAGATATCCGTGAAGATGTGCATTCATTTGCTCGCATACTCAATCTGATTACCCACTATGAGCTGGGGAACAATGATGTGATCGAATATTACATCCGATCTACTTATCGATTTTTACTCAAAAAACACGACCTTCATTTGTATCAGCAATACATTCTGGATTTCATTCGCAATCTGAGCAAGGACACACGCACCAGCCTCCTCGACCGGTTTGTTTCTTTAAGGACCAAAATGATCGCTCTCTCAGAAAGTAAATACGACAAAAGGCCATTTGTCTATTTCGATATTATATCCTGGCTGGACAGCAAAATAGAAAACCAAAAAGTGAGTGATGTTGTCAAGAGGAATATTTTAAAACTGGTAAAATAAAGTTCTATTCCTAATAGTTTCCGCTGAAAGAAAAATACGGGAACAATGTATTGCTGAGTAGTCTTAATTGAAAACAGACACAAATGAGAATACTACTATTCACCTTTTGGCCAATGATGTGTGCATACATAGCACAAGTGCCTGATAGCATCACAATGCATGATGTCTCTTCCAAATTTCCGTTTAGTAGATAGAATCCATCTGCCCCAGCAGAAACAGCACATTTCAGCGAGCTCATTGGCAGATGCAACTGTAAGAGTGTGCCGAGAAACGCAGATTAAACCTGGGCAGATACCACTACTATCTTATGGCAATTTAAGTATATCATAAATGGAACAGCTGTTCAAGATGAAGTATGGCGACCTGATAATCAATATGCTGGAAGCATCCGGCAATACCAACCAGACAGTGCAAGCTAGGTAGTTAGCTATTACAGCTTTCCGAGTGTTTCTTGGACTTTGGGTAACCGGCATGGTAATCGAGCTGATGATGAAATAGTACTTTATAAAAATCAACCTGCTCCAAACGGTACTGAAGGATTTTATAAAATAACATTTACAGATATACGAAAATCCTGTTTCAACTGGCAAGGCGAGTGGGTCAATGCAGCGGAGACTTTTTCATTTTCCACATGGTTTATCTTTTGTACCAAAAATCCATAACCTAAATATACATTAGTTTTTAATCTCATTTACTAACAACGTCATATATGAATACTATGGACCTTATTGACAGTGTTCATGACACTTATGAAGGATCTCCTTGGTTCAGAAATTGTCTGTCAGCTTGCCGTTAGGGTATGGATGAAATAATTTTCCGCTGGCAAAAAGCCAATGATCAAAAGCATACTACCTAGTTATTAGATAAGTTTTTTAATAGTGGGGCTATTCATCAAAGATTTTAATTGGACAATTGCCATTTGATTGAGCTGAATCAACCGATCGTTTTGGGGTAAATTCAATCGGATAAGTTCAGCATTCATACTTTCGATATTGGCCAATACCAACAACTGCTCAATGGAGGCATGGTCTCTTATGTTGCCTTCTTGCTCAGGGTTATTGTCTCGCCATTGTTTAGCTGTTTTGCCAAAAAGTGCTACGTTTAAAACATCTGCTTCATTGGCCTAAATAATGCTTATTTGCTCCTTGTTTAGTGCTTTGGGTATTATGTTATCTTTAATAGCGTCTGTATGTATTCGATAATTTATTTTAGAGAGGGTTCGGTGCAGATTCCAGGTGAGTTGCAGTCGATCATTTTCGTCTTCTTTGAGGCGTTGAAATTCTTTGATGATGTATAACTTAAACTCAATAGAAATCCAAGAGGCAAATTCAAATGCAATATCCTTATGGGCAAAAGTTCCGCCATATCGCCCTGATTTAGAAGTAATGCCGATTGCACTTGTAGTTTCAATCCACTTTTTTGGAGTAAGCGCGAAACTATTCAAACCTGCTTGTTTCCTAAACCCCTCGAATTCGAGGGGTTTAAAATTGGGGTTGTACATGGTTTCCCAAAAACCCAACAATTCAATGGTATTTCTATTTCTGAGCCAGTTCTAGATAATTGAATCCATATTCTGAGCATCTTTATAACGGGCGATATCAGTTAATGAAATGTAATCGGATTTATCACTTTGAACAATAGTAATTTCTGCCCCTCTTACATTTATGGTTTTATTTTTTGCCATACTTATTTTTTGTTCTTTTCAATAACATGATTACTTTCCTGACCTCAGGGAAATGATGTCTAAAATGGAGAACTTATTCCCAATTCATTACAAAATACAACAATTGAAGTATCGGTAGTTTTCCTCACATCATCAATGGTCTTAAATTATTTCGCAATCATTCACTTATCAATGTCTGCTTAAGCTTCAAAGATGTCCATATCATGGAATATTTAAGTCGAAAATATTCAAGAACTTACTCTTTAGGGAAACTCTTTTACTCTACAAGACTATTTCATCTCTATTGCGTTAGGTCTCCATAATTTTATTGATTTTTGATTCCTTGAGCATGTTTTGCCTATTTATTTCGTCATACTCATCACTTGTTTCAATCAGCTAAAAACCACCAGCATTGCTGGAGGGTTTTCGCATATTGGCTTTTTTGGATAAAATAATTCCGGGCAAAAGCTATATCTTCAAGCACAGGCTCAAAAGAGTCATTGAACGTGATATCTATCATTTAGGAAAACTTAATTATTTGATTCGTTCTGCTAAAAATGGGAATGAAACCTGCTGAAAAAACAATCAAGTCCATACTGAATCTTTACCGTTCAGCTCTTAAAAGAGACTTTGATGCTTATCACAATCATTCACAAAGGGTTTATTATTATGCCCGCACATTGTTGCTCATGAGCGAAAATAGGAAGCTGGCAATCATAGCGGCTTTTCATGATCTCGATATTTGGATAGGGGGAAATATGGATTATCTACCGGGATCTGTTTCCCTGGCTAACAAATATTTAAAGGCCAATAAACTCGCTTTTCTGCCAGATGAAATCGCATTCATCATTGATAATCATCATAAAATAAGAAAAATAAAAGGCAATATCGAAGCAGAAGCTTTTCGCAAAGCAGACTTGATTGACCTGACTTCAGGTTTGATCAAATACAATATCCCCAAAAGCCTTATTGTTGAAGCAGAGCGTCAATTCCCCCGTCTTAACTTTACTGCTAAGATTACCAAAAAAGCATTAAAACATGCTCTCAAAAACCCATTGCGACCCTTTCCAATGCTGCGATTTTGATATGAAAAATGACCTGAAGTACACATTGGCTTCCCCCAAACAAAACATGATTCTGCTATAAAAACCTGTACGGAATATCCACATAAGGATCAAAAAAGAGGGTGACAGAAAGCCAACCTTACTTTGAAAAACACCATGTTTTGTTCGCCGTAAGTCGAATTATGGATGCCATCCAACATATCTACATCTGAGCAGATGATGTCTCGATTCCATTGATTAGCTATATTTGTGAGATGCGCATTACTACCCTATTCACCGCTATCTTAATTTTGACTATTTCATGTCAAAACAATGACGACACCAAGATCAACAGCCTTGAAGATTATAGTTCGAGTTACGCCCTGATTCAAGCAGAAATTTGGGACGCCTCTTGTACTAATTGTCACATGGCCGGAACCAGTTTTGCCAATCAATCCAATTTAGTGTTGACATCAGATGTTTCTTACGAACAACTGGTTAATCGTGAAGCAAACAATCAAGCAGCGAAAGAAGATGGTTTGTTGCTAGTGGGTGACAAAGGGCTGGAAAGTCTTTACAAAAGCTTTTTGTGGGAGAAAATAAATGTACCAGATCAGGAGCACTTCTATGCCGAACATTCGCAGTACGGTTCATTGATGCCTCTTGGCGGAGATGGGCTTACCAATGGTCAGCTAGAGTTTATCAGACAATGGATTCTCTCTGGCGCACCAAAAGAAGGAAATGTGGTAGATCTGGCTGTGCTTGCAGATGAAAGCATTTTTGAGACCGTAGAGTTTGCTCCGCTAGACATTCCCGAACAGGGACTTCAGTTTCATCTGGAGCCTTTTGAAATACAGCCGAATAGAAACAGAGAGTTTTTTGTATATAAGGAACTCAATAATCCAGAACCAATATATATCCATTCTGTAGAGATCATAATGCGGCCAGGCAGTCATCATTTTATCTTTTACAATTTCCCGGATTCATTTCTAAAAACACTTTATCCTTCACCAGAGCTGGTCAGAGATATCTATAATAGTGATGGTAGCCAAAACCTTTTGGTCATGTATCATATGCAGTATCATCAATTTATTACCGGCACCCAATGGCCAAGAACGCATTATACTTTCCCTGAAGGCGTGGCGCTCAAGCTTCCTGCAAATAGCGGATTTGACCTTAATAGCCACTATGTAAACAGCACAGATGAAGTGATGATAGGTGAAGTTTATGCGAATATTTATACTGTAAACGAATCTGAAGTAGTGAAAGAAGCGCAGATATTAAATCTTAACAATATTGATTTTTTGTTGCCAGCGGGCAAAACCACCACTATTACTGAAACATTTACCTTTCAAGAGGAGCGCAATGTATTTCAGCTTTGGTCACATGCACATGAGCACATGACACAGTTCAATGTGTATATAGACGGTGGAGATCGGAATGGCGAGCTGATCTATGTATCGTACGATTGGGAGCACCCACCTATTCTACAGTTAGATCCTCCTTTGCTACTAAACGCAGGTGAGGGACTAAAGCTGGAGACAACTTACAACAATGATGAGGATCATGACCTGAAATTTGGATTAAAAAACTCAGACGAGATGATGATTTTGTTTGGGGCATATTATTGAGGAAAACTGGAAAAGGGGGATTCTTCTCAATATCCTGGATCTGGTTTTATGACAATTAAACCTTCCTTCCCGCAGGCAATAAAATCGTAAAGATGGTGCCTTTTCCCTCCTCGCTTTCCACCTTCACAGTGCCTTGGTTAAGTCCTACAAACTCATAGACCAGCTGCAAGCCAAGACCAAGTCCCTTTTCCCCAGAGGTACCATAAGTGCTTTTTGCATCCCCAAGATTGAAGAGCCTGTCCAGTTTTTCTTTGGTCATGCCCACACCCGTATCGGAAATCTGAATTTTCACAAATTGATCTGAGGCTTTTGCTTTTATTTCCACACTGCCTCCTTCCTCGGTAAACTTAAGGGCATTGCTGGCAAGATTCCGAATAGTTGTCATGGTGGTATTTTTATCTGCATACATCCGCAAACCTTCTGCAATTTCAGTTTTCAGTAATATTTTTTTCCCTTTGGCGAAGTTTGATAGCGACTCGATGGATTCTTCCACTATGTCATTTACAGCCAAGATCTCGGGATCAATTGGGATTTTCTCTTGTTGCTGCATGGCCCAGGTCAGCAGATTATCCAGCAAATTCGACATGCGCTCCACGGACTGTTCCACATCATTGGCCACCTCCAGCAGCTCCTTAGTATCCTTGCTGGCAACCAGGTATTTGATCATTCGGCTAATCCCAAAAAAAGAACTCACTGAGCCACGTAAATCATGTGAAATGATGGAGAAATATTTGTCTTTGGTGTGATTAAGTGATTCCAGAGATTTTTTCTGTTCTTCCAGTATCTTGTTGATGTTGGCCTTGGTTCTGTAATTGCTGAAAATTACAAGTGCCAAAATGGTCAACACCAATGTAAGCGCCACAGTTGCAGTGAGTATGATTTGCTGGTTTTTCTTTTCGATGGTAAGCAGATCCACTTCATTTTGCTTTTTTGCAAGCTCAAAAGCACCTTTTAGATTTTCAATCCTTGAGTAGATATTATCATTGACAATGCTGTCTTTGATAGCTACATATTGCCGATGAAATTTATATGCCGTTTCATAGTCGGCACTCATGGCATATATATCTGCGAGACGGAGAGTATTATCTCGAATCTCTGCCTTCAAACCAAACCGTGTAGCAAGGCTCATACTGGAATCAGTTAATACTTTAGCTTCAGGCAGCATACCTTTTGCTCTATATATTTCTGCCAGATAGCTGAGAAAGATCGCCATTCCATAATGATCGTCTAGTGCCTTGAGCTCTTTTAAAGACTGCTGCAAGTTTTCTTCAGCCTTGTCAAGCTGATCTATTTCGGCATATACCAGTCCGATATTCCCCAAATTATAAGCGAGACCGGCCTTATTATTTCCAAGCTTTTCGTAGATCAGTTTTGACTCTTCAAAACACTCCAAAGCGTTTATATGCATCTTTGATCGATAATACTCGTCACCCAAATTGAGGAGGCAGTTCGCCAGAAGTGTGCTGTCATGCATGCGCATGTAGTCAATACTTTTTTTGTAATATTGAACGGCATTGGTGCTATTGCCAATGAGGGAATAAACATCTCCTAAAGCCGTATTTGAACCCGCAATTCCATTTTCAAATTGGATCTTTTCAGCATAATCCAAAGCCTTAAACAAGGCATAGATCGCAATTTCAAAATCTCCCATCATCCGATACGCTTGTCCTTGGTGGAGATAGGCGTGATGGAGGTATTTCAAATCCTCCTGTTCACGAGCCAGGTCCATTAGCTTTCCGGCATATTCCAGTTTCAGTTGCGGATCATTTTGATTGTAAGCCACAAAAGCAAGCAATTGCATCCTAGTTGTGTCATTTTCCCGGAGGTGCTCAATCACATGCACAAGGCTATCTGCCAGCTCCTGAGATTGTGGCGTACTCAGTGCTAGACTAGTGGAAATAAACGTGAAAATGATACTTAATCGAATGCTGGTTGGCATGGCGCAGAAGGTAATAACTTTCAAAGGTTAAACCAATATTTCGGCATTTTCAAGAGAAAATAATGGTAGATAAATATGAAACACCGTTCCCTGACCTTCCGTGCTACTCACTTCAATTTTGCCTTTGTTGGCGGCTATAAACTCGTATACCAGCTGAAGACCCAGTCCCAGCCCCTTTTCTCCGGATGTGCCGTAGGTTGATTTTTTGTCCTGCAATCTGAATAAATTATTCAGTTTATCTTCTGGTATCCCTACGCCTGTATCACTCACAGTAATATGTGCAAAGTCATTGTCAGTATTGGCCGCCAGGATGACGGATCCATTTTCAGGAGTGAATTTCAAGGCATTGTTCACCAGATTTCTAAGAATAGTCTCGGACATTTTGCGGTCTGCGAACAGGGCAATTTCTGGTGATATGACTGATTTAAGAACGATTTTCTTTGAACTAGCCATATTGTCAAATGTCCCAACTATTTCTTGGGACATTTCAGCCAAGTCAATTTTCTCAGGTGTATTGGGAAATGCGCCTTGCTGTTGCATCGCCCAGGAGAGGAGATTATCCAATAGGCTTGAAAGTCGCTCTACGGATTGATCAATGTCATCAGCTATTTCCAGGAGCTGATCGGTCTCCTTGGACTTCACCAAATATTTGATCATTCGGCTGATGCCATAAAAGGAAGTAACTGGCCCCCGCAGATCATGTGAGATGATGGAGAAAAATTTATCCTTCGTACTATTGAGGGATTCCAGCTGGACTTTCTGATCTTCCAGTATTTTATTGACTTTGGTTTTGGATCTGTAATATTTATAAATGATAAAAGCCAAAACAAACAAGACTATTGCAAAACCAGTGATAGCCCACAATACCACTCTTTCCGTCTTTTGCTGCGCGGTGATCAGGTCAACCTCAGTTTGCTTTTGCCCTACTTCATATTCCTTTTCTTGATCTGCCAGTTTTCGGATCAGATCAGCATTGAGCAGACTGTCTTTGTAGCTGATATAAGTTGATTGATAATTATATGCTTTTTTGTAGTCTCCAATTTCACTGTATAGGTAACTTAAAATTTCAGATCCGTCTCGAATAAACTCTTTGTATCCAAACGCATTTGCCTTATTAAAAGCCAAAAGCGCTTTGGATAGTGCTTTTTCAACTTCATTTTTCTCAAAATATATTTTTGCAAGTTGAAATTCAAAATCACATATAGCATAACTGTCATTATATCCATCCAGTATTTCAATGGCATTTATTAATGCCTTTTCCGATGTATCAAATTGACCAGCCTTTGCTTGCACTAGTGCCAAGTTTCCTTCTGCATATGCCCAATAATATCTTTTATGAGAATGAGTTATTGTTTCAAAAATGTGCTTTGAAAAAGCCAAGTAGTAAAACGCCGAATCTGCGATATTGCAGATATGATAATCATATCCCATGGTTATTGCAGTTGTACCAAGCCTGAGTGAATCCTGAATTTTTAAGAAAATATCAAAAGCCCGACGATAGTACCTAAACGCATCTTTATAATTTCCATTCGTGCTATAGACATTTCCAATATTGGAAAAAGAAGTGCCCTTTTCATTGGGTTTATGTGCATTTTCCAAAGCAAGAGTATGGTATTTCAGACCAATTTCAAGGCTCCCTTTTTCGACATTACTTAGTGCCAAATAAGTATATGCGACATGTATGCTGGATGGTAAATTTACCTTAAACCCCACCTCAAGTAGCTCAGCGGCATAAGTTAGTGCTGAATCACGGTTCTTTTCTAAATGTAAGATAGAAGTAAGAATTTGAGCTTTATTTAATGTTGCTTCAGATTCTGTATTTAAGATTAGCTTAAGGCTATCTAATTCCTTGATTACTTGACTTAAAACAGAAAAAGAGCATAAGTTTAAAGCAACCAGTAGGTATACTGTCTTAAGTTTATTCCAGGATTGTACTTTAGTTTTCAATGCATTAAAGACCAATATTATCACCCGGAGGAGGAGTTGACACCTTAGGATCATATTCCTCCAATCCACCGCCACCAGCAGGCTGCACTTTAATAGTATAAGCATCCGATAAACCCTTGGCCAAATTCTTCAATGCTTTTCCTTTTGGCTTTTTGGTGTCATTGCCAGTTACCCCACTATTAGGAATAATATTCCCTTTGGTAAAATTGATTTTGATTTTGCCAATAGAATCGTCTGCATCCCAGTCAAGCTCATCGTCAGAATCTACTTCTGTAGTTGGATTTGTTGCAGTCACTTTTGCCCAAGTCACATTGTCGTAACTCCATTGCAATTGATAATTGGGCTTAGCCCCATCTAGTTTTAAATAAATAGTTTTTGTAGCCATAAGATTGGTAGGTTTTGGTGAAGAATAAATAATACTATCCAATGATAGCAAAAATGATATCAGAATCAATGTTTTTTTTAAGAAAACAACTCTTGAAAATGGTGAGGATCAGTATTTTTAAATAACAAAAAGGGTATGACTAATTAAAAGTTGCTGTACGAAAACTTGCATAAATCCCTCCAAAGATCAAAAAAATTGAAATTGCCATTTTTTATTGATGTGAAACCCTCCTATCCGACCCAGCCTTCGCACAGTGTCATTCATTTAAGCATTCTTATGAATACGTGAATCTAACGATGTATTACTTTTAGTTTGAGGGATTCCCGTTTACGCTCGGAATGATCTCAAAATTACGTGCAAGCTAAACTTCATGGGATGGTGCCTACGCATGTATGACTACTTGTCACCTCTGCGAACGCATGGGGCCGAATATCAATTATCTAAAAAACATGACGGGTGAATATATTTTGTGGAGTTATTTTAAATTCGTTTTCTTTTCCTTTGGTGTAATAAAACAGCCTCATGTCGTCATTGCCAAAAATATAAATGTTCATTTCCACGTTGAGGTCAACATCATGTGAGAGTGCTTTTTTCATCAGAGACAATGAACTTCGAAACTGTTTTTTTCACTTCTGGTCAGCTCGGACATGTGAATATGTATTCTGTTAGAACTGATATACTCTTCCTTCAATTGTACCTGCACCTCACTAATTCCGATCACCTGACTTTTACGCCCCTGATCGTACATGTGATTGCCAACCATATCATGATTTTCCAGGCTGAGTAATTTTTCTTTCTCCAATTTATCAGACATATCATGATAGGGATATTTTTCTCAACCATGTGTCGCTTACTTACAATACTGTGAATAACAGTGTATCATAGATCAATTCGCTATAGATATCTATTGGCACCATGATCATTGTGAAATTTTGATGTTCGGAAAAGTGTTTGACATATACATCCAGATCTTTGCCTATGCTGATGTCCTTCTTTTTGATGTTTGCCGTTTCTGGATCTATGTGATGTTCTTGCTGTAGCAAAAAATCAAGAAAGATTTTGGATTCAGCGAACTGATGAATCATATCCTCTATCCCATCAATGTGATTTTCTTTGATATAATCATGCATTGATTCTTCCACGGCAATTTTATGATCAATATCCTGCCCCTAAGATGGCTTGAAAATCAAAAGCCTAATAAATATAAAAGCAACATTTTTCAAATTCATCGTTCACTTTTTGCTAAGAAGCCACAAAATCTAGTCAAAGGTTGGTAAGCCAGATCATTTGATGAAAATAGCATAAAAATTGCTGTTAATGAATTGGCTATAATTGATTTAAAAGCTAATTATTTCGTGCGATTTGATTTTCAATTTAACCTGATCGCCTTGTTTGAATATTTTACCAAAATCGAATACAAGTAGGTTTTTAGAGGGATTCAGGGCAATGACCAATACCTGATAAGCTCCACGAAAAATAATTTCTCTAACGAAAAGACCATTACCATTCACTCCTCTATCCAATTCAAAACTTTCGGCCCTCACACAACTTCTTTGATTGACATTTCCACCCAACATCTCCATTTCTTGTGGCTCCAGAATATTCACTGGGCCAAAAAATGCAGCAATTTCTGAATTGGAAGGATGATAATATATTCGATCAGGCGTATCTGACTGGTGTATTTTACCTTTCATCAAAACCACAATTCGATCGGCCATCATGGCATCACGAGTATCATGTGTTACCAATACCACCGCTGTATTCGTTTCTTTGGCCAACCTTTTTACTTCTGTCAAAAACAAGGCGGAGTTCATGGGATCCAAGGCACTGAATGGCTCATCCATCAACAACACTTCTGGCTCATTGGCCATGGCTTTAGCGATAGCTAATCTTTGCTGCTGCCCACCTGAAAGCTCATAGGGTTTGTGATTGGAGACTTGAGTAAGGGCGAAAAAATCAAGAAGAAAATTGATGCGCTCTTTGCGGTATTCGGATGTAAATGCCGACAGGGCAAAACCAATATTATCATAAGCTGAAATATTGGGTCTGAGTTCATATTGCTGATATACCAATCTGATCTCCTCATAACCTGGCACCAGACGAATATCGGGACCTTCCATTCCTTTATCATGAAACTTGAGTGTGCCGCTGGTAGGACTAAGATGACCTGCCAACAGCTGAAGAAGTGTGGTTTTACCTGATCCACTAGGGCCCACTATGGAAACAAACTCACCTCGATTGATCTCCAAATTGATCTCTGACAAAACTGGCTTATCTTTTCCTTGATAGGTAAATTCCAGTACTTCCGCCTTTAACAAACCCAAATTGTTGTATTTAGAAAATTGAAATGTTGTTGTTTAGAAAGCTGCGAATGTAGTGAGGAAATTAATACTCCCACAAATCCTTGAGCTTGTATGGAGATCCCAGAATGGTGAATGGCAAACCATCTACATATCTGTGTTTTGGCAAAAGTGCCAGATTTCTTAAATCCTCGCGATCCAGCTTCACATCGGCTGCCTCAAAATTTTCCTGCAATCTGTTTTCTTTTACAGTCTTTGGAATAACCGCAACCTTTCTCGCAATTGACCAAGCGATCAAAGCCTGGGCAACTGTGCATTTATGTTTGGCTGCTATATCCTTTACAGTGTTATTTCCCATCAAATAAGGAGCCATTTTGCCATGTGCCTCTAGCTGCCTGTACGGCGCACCCAAAGGGCCATAAGCAGTCATAAGAATATCATTGCTTCGACAATAATCATACAAGGTGATTTGTGGAAGAAAGGGATGAAGCTCCACCTGATTAAGTTCTGGTGGCGACCATGCAGACTCACGTATGATTTCCAGTGCTGCAATATTAAAATTACTAACGCCTATGTGTTTGGTCAACTTGTCATCAAGACAATCCTCCATGCCCTCCCAGGTTTCTTCCAAAGGTGCTTTTTCCCAATCCAGAAAATCATCTTGACTTGCTGGAAAAGATGTTTTCTTTTTTTGAGCTACCGGCCAATGAATCAGATACAAATCCAGATAATCCAATTTGAGATGTTTCAAGCTTTTTTCTAAGGCGGGCATCACGTCATCTTGTTTATGACAATTATTCCAAAGTTTTGAAGTAATCCATAGTGCCTTTCTTTCCACTATGCCACTATCCATTGCCTCAGCAAGTGCCTCACCAATTTCTTTTTCGTTTCCATAAACAGCAGCACAGTCAAAATGCCTGTAGCCAATGGCTATTGCCTTACTGACAATTTCCTTGACATTACCTGGTTCAGATTTGAATGTACCCAAACCAAGTATGGGCATTTCGTCACCATTGGAAAATTTAAGAGTCTTCATATTGAGGTATTTTGACAATGGGTTTTATCCATTGATTATAAGCGAAGTAAGTTATTGAGCACAAATGCTTTAATATCACATTTCTAGGCTTTTCCAATTTGCTATAGATTTTTTGCTAGCTGAAAAATTAAGGTCATCTCTGTTCGACAATGGCTGCTCCACGTCGGCTGCTCCACGACGGCTGCTCCATGCAGTACAGTAGGGATGAAGGGTTTACGAGTTTCTTCATTTTGTTCAATTCCGACTTAAAACTAAGTTATGAAAAGAATCAATACCAAACCAATATTTGTAAATAATCATCATTAAAGATCAGCCCGAACTTCAGTTCATCATCAAATTTAATTGTTAATCCTTAAGTTCGCCCTTTGAACATCCATTAACTCTGGTTTGAATTCAAAAAAGAATCGTTTGTTCAACATTTGGATCCCATTACTATCAAAACTTTTATGAAGGGGCTTTTTAAATGAATTTGATAATTTCAAACATTAATTTTGGTACTCACTTATATATTTATCTGATTCAATCACATTTATTAAGAATATTTTAATTTCTTGAATTATCTTGTTGGCAATAAAACAGATGAAAAAACACATATTATACTTCCTGACGATCTGCCTTCTGGCAAGTTGCTCATGTGACACTTACTATACGGCCAACAATAAAAACATCCAACAGTTTCATAATGCTCAGGATGAACAGACAGCAAAATATCTACTCGAGCTGAATGACGACATCTTATTAATCAGCTCCATTGCATGTTTAGCGAAGCAAAGAATCAATTCTGAAGACTTAACTGAGGCTGTTTCCAAATTGGAAAAAATAATGAATAAGCTGAAACGAGAAGTAAGAGTGGAATCCATCAAGAACCATGTTTATCTATCCAATGTATTAAGTAAACAAAATGATCACCTCTACGCATCCTATCACAATATGTCCAGTTCGGAGTTGGAGAATGCATTTAAAGAAATCACAGAAACGAGTTTAGCCAACCTACTTAAAAAAACAGATGGCTACATCGCGGATGGTCAAAATCCAAAAATCCAAAAATTTTCTGTCGGTGTAAAAACCCAGGTAGCATCTGCTTTAGAAAACTACTCCTGAAATTTAGAAGCTAAAAAAAAGAGGCAATCTTCCAATAATCGGACAATTTCCTCTTTTTACAAATGATCAACCGATCAATTAAGCAAGTAACAATCGCTTCATCAGTGATTTGAACCTTGGGAATTTGCGAATTGGATCCCATATCGGGTTTACTTTCAGGTAAATAATGGCACTTCTTTTATTTTCTACGGCTATTTCCAAATAATCCATCGCCTTTTCGAATTCCCCTAATCCGGTGTAAATAACAGCAAAATCAAGGGCATAAATAAGTCCTTTATGGATTACGGCACTTCTTTCAATCTCAGCCAAATAACGCTCCGCATTGGCAATATCACCTTTCATTGCAAATGCATATCCAATCTGGCTATTTGACTTCACTGATAGATTAATGTCATTATCAATATTTCGAAATTTTTCTATGGCATCATCCAAATTACCCTGCATCACAACAGACCATCCTCGGTATTCAAGCACTTTTTCGTGATATGGATCTATTTCGATTAGTTCGTCATAAAGCTTGATCGCATTGTCGTATTTACCTTCCAAAAAGTAATTATCTGCTTGTGCCCTTTTGGCCATAAATGAAAACGGATCAAGCTCCATAGCCGTTTTCAGAAGATTCCTTGATTCCATGTAATTTCCCTTTACCGTATAATAAAGAGATTTAGCCACCATGGATTTCGAGCTATTTGGATTAAGTTTTAGCGCCTTGTTGATCATCATTAAGGCTTGTTCCCAATCGTATTTTTGATATAAATAAACATAAGATAGCGCAATGTAAGACCTGTAGTAATTTGGATTGATCTCAATCGCTTTTTCGGCTGCAGCTTTAGCTTCATCGTATGACTTCACCGGCTTGTCATATCCTCCGGCAAATGACAATCGGGTAAATGCATTGGCTTGCATAGAATGCGCCAGGTAATAACCCGGTTCTTTCTTAATGGCACGTTGATAGCAAACTACGGCCTTGGACAAGTCCTGAAGGGTCCACTTATTATGAAAATGAAGTCCCTGTAAATAATGCTCGAATGCCGCGAAATTTTTAGTGACTGGTACAAATGTTGGTTTTTCTACATGCTTTTTGGCATCTTCAGGCATGATATGTTCCCACAGATTGTTGATGATATCTTCCTCTATATCGAAAATATCAGTCACCATTTGGTCATAGCTATTCGACCAAAGTTCGCTTCCTGTCTGTGTTTCATTGAGAAACACACGCATTCTTACTTTTTTACCTATTCTACGAAGCGTCCCTGAAACCACAAATTGGACATTCAGTGATTTGCCAATTTCATCTATCTCTAATTTCTGATTTTTCAAGCCGAAGCTTGATCCACGAGAAATGAGTTTCAATCCTTTTACGCTCATTAGCGTGTCGATAATATCTTCAGATACTCCATCGCTGAAGTATTCGAATTCGGGATCTGCACTCATGTTTATCAGTGGCAGTACCGCAACACTAATGGTATCTTCAATTGTCCCTTTCCCTGGGTTTAGTTCTGCTACCATAATTCAAATTTTGCAACACAAAGTTACTTTCTATTGACCTAAATTCATTAAAAAGTACATTTATTTGTACAATTAACAATATTTTTAGCCATTTGTTAACGATAACGAAATTTAATAGAGATAAGTTAATTTTTTTTTCTTAATAATTTTGTGAACGAACCAATTTTCAGAAGATTCGTTTTCACCAATCACTTATCAATCTCCAAATTGAACTAGATTTTCCCTCTAACATGAAAAAAATATTAAGGCTTATTAGTAAAATGATGCTTGCTCTTCTAGCGTTGGTGCTCATTTTCGTAATTATTATTGCTATATTCATGAATACCGCACCTCAATTTGGTGCCTCTGTCACGGGCGATAAATTTGAAAACCTGATCCAATCACCAAACTACGAGGACGGTACATTTCAAAACCTGGTTCCAACCATCATGAATGAAATGGAGCTTGAAGATTTGGCTGGATTGATGTACGATTTTCTTTTTAATGCCAGCGAAGGATCTCCTCAATCTCCTATTCCAGTTGCATTTGGAGAAGGTGAATTGGCAACCATTGATTCAATCGCCTATGTGACCTGGTTTGGACATTCCGCTGTGCTTATTGAAATGGAAGGGAAAACCATCCTCATCGACCCTATGTTGGGGCCGGCAAGTGCACCTGTTTCTTTTCTTACCAAACGATTCCACTATGAACAACCAATTGAGATCGAAAACCTTAAAAATATTGATGCCGTGGTACTTTCACATGATCATTATGACCATTTGGATTACCCCACCATATTAAAAATACAAAATGAGGTAAAGCACTTTTATACACCACTCGGCTTGGGTGAGCATCTAATCAAATGGGGAGTTGATCCGGATAAAATCATCCAATTGGATTGGTGGCAATCTGCATCACTCGGACATATGAAACTAACTGCCACACCAGCAAGACATTTTTCAGGAAGAGGATTTACCGATAGAAACAAAACACAATGGGCTTCTTGGGTAATCAAGGGAAAATATAACAACATCTACTTCAGTGGTGATGGCGGCTATGCAGATCATTTTACCAATATCGGCAAAGAATATGGGCCTTTTGATTTTGCAATGATGGAATGTGGTCAATACAACACTCTTTGGTCAAAAATTCACATGACTCCAGAGGAAACTGTGCAGGCTTCAATTGATGTAAATACCTCGCTAATGATGCCCATCCATTGGGGTGCATTTAAGCTTGCTCCACATGACTGGAAAGATCCAATAGAAAGAGTGACAAAAGAGGCTGATTTGAAAAATGTAAAGATAACGACACCAACTATAGGCGAACGTTTTGCGATCAAAAACCCAGTTTTGAATAACCCATGGTGGGAAAAGGTGGATTGAATCCTGATTATAAGCTTTGGCTTTGAAGGTGAATGATCTCGTTCTCTGTTCCACGACGGCTGTTCCACGACGGCAAATTTATATGGCTAATTTGGATCATTGATGTGTAACATGAGTTACGTTTTCAGTCTATGGATCGTCGTTTCTTTGTAGTAGAAACTTTTAAAAAAATCATATAGATATGACAGACTTAGAAAAAATGATCAATGATGGTGCAACTGTTGTTGATGTACGCTCACCTGCAGAATTTGCCGCGGCAAGTGCCCCGGGATCGATCAACATTCCTTTGAATGAAGTTCCACTCAGAATTGATGAAATACGAGACTTAGATCAACTTTTTGTCGTTTGTTGCCAAAGTGGAGGCCGAAGTGGGCAGGCGGAAGCTTTCCTGATGGGAAATGGCATCAACTGCTATAATGCAGGATCTTGGCTCAATGTAAATGCTACGCTGGCTCATAAAGTCTAATATATTCTAAAAGGAATTTTGACATCAAAAAAGGAGACCAAATGGCCTCCTTTTTTGTGTTCTCAATCAGATTAATAAAATCTGAATCAATGTTATTTTGTCAATCGCTATTCCCTGTACATGCAAGAATCACATGATGTAGTCCTTTTAGTTTGATGCGATTCCCGCATACGCTGGGAATGCCGTCAAAATTAAAAATACCTAACTAAACGACATTGAAATTTGAATGTGCTATTGCTTTAACCAATTCAATTATTTCAAAGTACTCGGGCAAACGTATGCAGTTTTAGGTATGTCCGTTTCGGAGATTGCTTTGAACCCGCCTGCTATGTCGACAATGTTATGAACACCTCTGGATTTCATAATCGAAGACGCAATCATTGATCGATATCCTCCAGCACAATGCACATGATATTGCTTTTTAGGGTCAACTTGATTCATGTTCTCACTGATAAAGTCAAGTGAGAGATTTTGTGAACCTTCGACATGTTCTGCATCATATTCTGATGGTTTTCTGACATCTAGCACGTTCAATGCACCTTGTCTGTATGCTTCTGAAAATTCCTGCGCAGGAATTGAAATTATATTATCGATTTCTTTGCCTGCATGCATCCATGCAGTTAATCCACCTTTCAAGTATCCCAATGTATTGTCATAACCAACCCTCGATAATCTAGTAACAACCTCTTCTTCTCTTCCTTCCGCTGCTATAAAAACAATTGGTTGTTTCAAATCTGGAATGAGAGCGCCTACCCATGGGGCAAAGCTTCCATCAATCCCAATGAAGATTGAATTTGGAATGTGGGCTTTTGCAAATTCATCTGGTTTTCGTGTGTCTAATACAAGGGCACCTTCATGATTGGCCAGGGCTTCAAATATATCCACTTCAAGAGGAATATTTCCTTTTTCAAGGATTTCATCCATCCCTATCGCACCAGATTTATTCATGGCTACATTTTGAGCAAAATATTGTGGTGGAGGTAAGAGTCCATCCGTTACCTCTTTGATAAACTCTGATTTTGTCATATCTGCTCGGAGGGCGTAGTTCGTTTTCTTTTGATTGCCCAACAAGTCAGTAGTCTCTTTGCTCATGTTTTTACCACAGGCAGAACCCGCTCCATGTGCTGGGTACACGATCACTTCATCAGGAAGTGTCATGATTTTGGAACGAAGACTTTCATACAGCATTCCTGCAAGATCATCCTGTGTTAAGTCTCCCTTCTGTGCCAGATCTGGTCTTCCTACATCACCAATAAATAGGGTGTCTCCGCTAAAAATGGCTTTTTCTTGACCATGTTCATCAATCAACAAAAAGGTAGTGCTTTCCATAGTATGCCCTGGGGTATGAAGAACTTTGATTTTTACTTTCCCTAAATGAAAAACCTCTTCATCCCTGGCTTCAATACTATCAAATTTGGTTTTCGCATTTGGTCCAAAAATAATTTTAGCGCCAGTTTTAGCGGCTAAGTCTACATGTCCTGACACAAAATCGGCATGGAAATGTGTTTCAAAAATGTATTTTATTTTGGCTCCTTCTTTTTCAGCTTTTTTAATGTATGATTCAGATTCGCGCAGCGGATCTACTATTGCTGCTTCCCCATCACTCTCGATGTAATAAGCACCCTGAGCCAAACATCCCGTATAAATTTGTTCGATTTTCATCTTTTCTCTTCTTTAATTTTCTAATGATCAACTTCAGCCATATTCAACGAATGAAGCTTGGAATAACTTTTATAAAAATACGTTTTGGCAAAAGCCAAAGACGTAACATTGGTTACAAATAGATTATTGATTGTTGAGTAATACAGCTTTATTATCACATTGTTCAGTTATAAAAATTAGTGTTTCTTTTACAGATCACCACATTAACAATCATGTATCATGCTGCATGGCGTACTCTTCAAACCTTTTCCCACCTTGAGAAACCACGCTTTCAACGGCTCCATTCAAATTGAGAAAAATACTATCCGAGCCCAAATGATTCATCAAACCTGTCTCGTGTAAAATATCCCTTACGGGTCCAACCACCTCGCTGAGTAGCAGTTTTATTTTGCGCTCTTCCAACATCAGCAATAAGTCCTTAAACCCTTGAATAGCCGTGGCATCTATATAACTAATCGGTCCGGCATCCACTACAATTGTCTCTATCTGATTATTTGATTGCTCCACGGCATGGTCTATATATTCTCTAAAATATTGAATATTCACAAAAGTCAATGGCGCATCCAGTCTCAAAATCATGAGATGGTTCCAGGTTTCAAGTCCTTTGAATCTTTTAATATTTCTGTATTCATAATGATCTTTCACACGCCCCAACCTGGCAATGTGCGGATAAGCAGACCGATATAACAACACCAAAATGGAAAGGACAATTCCTGTAACAATTCCCGGAATCATACTAAAATTTAAGGTTACCAGAAAGGTCGCAAAGAGTAGCGCAAACTCAACTTTGTTCTGCATCCACAATTGTCTGGCATAGGAAAAGTCTATCAAAGAGGCCACAGCTAACATGATCACTGAGGCCAAAATGGCATGTGGCAGAAAATAAAAAAGTGGTGTTAAAAATAGCAAGGTCAATGCCACCAGCACAGCGCTAAAAATGGATGCCAGCGGCGTATTCGCTCCAGCGTCATTATTGACAGCCGATCTTGAAAATCCACCAGTTACGGGATAAGATTGAAACAGCGCACCGACCACATTGGCCATCCCCAGACCGATCAACTCTTGATTTGGTCTCACTTTATAATTCCTTCTTTTGACCTCAATGGCTTTCGCTACAGAATATGATTCCATAAATGCAACAACCGAAATGGTTAGTGCCAAAGGGATCAGCTCACCCAGTTGGCCCAACGACAAAGCTGGCAACTGGAAAGCTGGTAATCCTTTAGGGATTTGCATGACGATACTTACCCCATTTTGATCCAGCTGAAATACATATACCAATATGATCCCCAATACAACTGCTATCAATGCTCCTGGAATGTTTTTGTGAATTCTTTTTATGCCTTTGATAATGGCTATTCCGGCGATACCTATCAAAAGGGTAAGCAGATGTGTTTGATCAATTTTTTTCAAAGCATCCCAAAGTACCTCGTAGATTTTATTGCTTTTTACCAGTTCCATTCCCAAAATATATTTGAGCTGATTCACCCCAATAATCAAGGCAGCCGCGGAAGTAAAACCACTTATCACAGGCTTGGAAAGTAAATTGGTGATGAAGCCCAATTTCAATAGTCCAAGCAATACTTGAAAGGTGCCCATAAAAAAGGCTAATAAAATGGCAAATGCGATATACGCATCTGTTCCTTCAGTAGCAATAACCGAAATCCCAGCTGCTACGAGCAATGAATCCATCGCCACGGGAGCAACAGAAAGTTGTCTGGAAGTACCAAAAATGGCATAAATAATTTGTGGAACTATGGATGCGTAAAGTCCATAAACTGGTGGGAGACCTGCAATCAAAGCATAGGCCATACCCTGAGGAATGAGCATGATCCCAACTGTAAGGCCAGCAAACATATCTCCTCTGAGATAATCACTTTTATAATTGGGAAGCCATTCGGTTATTGGAAAAGCCCTTTGAATGAAATTCATAAGTCAGTATTTTTCAAAGGTACCAAACACTCAAATTCTTGGGTGTAACAATTGTAACAGATCCATCAAAGGATTTCTATTCTATTTCGGTGCTGTTCTATTTTATCTTCATGTTCCAGCTGCTTTAAAAGCCTCGAAACAACTACCCGCGAAGTGTTCAATTCTTTGGCAATTTGTTCATGTGTTTTCTCAATAACGAAAGAACCGGACGCTTGCTTTTTGTCTAACAAATATTTGTAGATGCGTTCATCCATATTGGTAAAAACGACACTGTCTATGGTTGTTAAAAGTTCATCGAACCTGGTTTGATAAGCTTGAAAAACGAATTTCCTGAAAGATGAATATCTTGTAATCCACATATCCATATAGGTCATCGGGATCATCCAAAGCACTGAATCTTCTTCTGCCACCACATGAAATGCTGAAGTTTTACCTTCAATACAACATGTTATGGACATGGCACAAGTTTCACCGCCTTCCAGGAAATAAAGGAAAATTTCACGTCCACTGACGTCTTGTCTCATTACCTTAAGAATACCCTGAAGTACAATTGGCATTTCTACACCTGCATCTTCAGGTGTAATTACGGACTGGCCAGCCCGTACTTTTTTCAATCGACCGATACTCAGAATTTCCTTGATAAGACCCTTTTCCAAACCAGATTTGTCAAGCACTTCGCCTACCAATTCATTCATTGCATTTTCTCATTTAATTTCAGGGGTAAAACCAAAAAATATTCGTTGACGTTCCCTTGGAGCCTAATATACTAAAACGGTATTCATACGGCGCGAATCTGTGTGAAAAATCTAAATTTGGTCAAGTTGAATCACTTGAAAACTCTGCCTTTTCACGTGAATTCTCCTAATTTTTTACTCTTGATAAATTAAAAATGGCCCTTTGGATTGCCCATATGATATTTCACTTCTGTACAATAGATAATTATGAATATTAACTAATTTTATCTTTCGAAACTATCTGTTAAAAACATGCAACCAATCAGGGCAATACTGGTTTTTTGTTACATTATAGTCTTCACTCTTCGAATCCAAGCACAGGAGATATTTGAAGAGGTTTCATTAAATAATCCAGATTTCACAACCAAATCTTCAGCACATGGTGTTTCAGTTGCTGATTATGATAATGACGGGGATGACGATTTTTTAATCCTAACAACGAAGGAAGACGAATCAATAAAATTATTTAGAAACGATGGTGATTTCAACTTCGAAGAAGTAGCTGTCAAATCTGGCCTAAACATAAAATTAAAATCAAAAATGGCTGTTTGGTTTGACGCCAATAACGACGGTTGGCTGGATATTTATATAGGAAGTACCAACGCCAATAAATTTTTCAAAAACAATGGAGATGGTACATTTTCAGATTTTTCAGAAGCATCCGGTTTAAAAACAGTCTCATTTGGAATGGCTTTCATGGTCGGCGATCTTAATGCTGATCAATTGCTAGACATATACGTCACCAATCTCTATGAAGAAAATCAACTTTTTCTAAATCATGGAAATTCCACTTTTTACAATCACATCAAAAATTCGGGCGCGGAAATCGGGAAGTTGCCAAGTATGGGTGGTGTTATGTTCGATTATGATCTGGATGGTGATTTAGATATCTATTGCATATATGACCAATTTGAGCCTAATAAACTTTTTATCAACGACGGCACGGGAATTTTTAATAATCGTGCTGGTTTTGTGAATGCCGATCATGCCGGTTTTGGCATGGGGGTCGATTTTGCCGATTTCAACCACGATTCAAAATATGATCTTTATTTGTCTTATTATTCGAACAACAGATTACTCATACAGCAACAAGATGGCACGTTTGAAGATATGGCTGCAAGCACAGGTTTAGCAGATTTATCTATGTCATGGGGCGTTTTATGTGCCGACATCAACAATGATACTTTCACGGATATCTTTTTTTCCAATAGTATAAATACTGCGGGTATCAACCAGCTTTTTTTCAATGATGGACAAGGAGGCTTTGACAAACCATCCATAACCAGCCCGCTTTCCAATCCAAGTAACAGCTATGGTTGCGCATATTCTGATCTCAATTCAGATGGGTTTTTGGATTTGATTGTAGCAAATTCGGGACAAGGAGGAATTCAAGTCTTCAGGAACCTTCAATCAAGTGGTAATTGGCTTGAATTAAATCTGATTGGTACAACTTCCAATAAATTCGGGGTTGGAACACGGGTAGAACTTTTGGTCAATGGCGAGAAATTAGTGGATGAAGTCACAGTTGGTTCAGGGTATGCCTCTCAAAATAGTTTTGTTCTTCATTTTGGTTTAGGACCGGCTGAAATTGTTGATTCAATAACTATTTACTGGCCAGATAACTCAATCGAAAAATATGCACAGCTTCAATCAAACACAAAATTGTTGGCGATTCAGAATGAGTCACTGGAAATTTTTGATTCCAACCGATACAGAACTGCCCTATTAAATGAAAATACAATCCCAAACCCCACATTATTAAAACCGGAATCAACAATATCAGGCACAGGATATTCAGTCCCAAGATTGTGGAATGAAGCGATGTTGGATGCCATTAGAACTGACTTGGCAAGACCAACCATCCATGCTAGAAATCTTTTTCATACCTCAGTAGCCATGTATGATGCATGGGCTGTTTATGATGATAATGCATCCACCTATTTACTTGGAAAATCAATTAATGGTTTTTATTCCCCATTTACCGGAATCAAACAACCTGAAAACAAAGTCGCAGCACAAGAGGAGGCAATCAGCTATGCTGCGTTTCGATTGCTCAATCACCGATTCAAGAACTCCCCAAGCGCCTTAAGGACGCATGATGAATTCTCAAAACTCTTTATCCTTTTGGGGTATGATGAATTTTTTACATCGCGCGATTACTCCAATGGATCTCCAGCTGCATTGGGTAACTACATTGCGCAAAAAATAATTGAATTTGGACATCAGGATGGATCCAACGAGCAAAATCTATATGCCAATAAGTTTTATCAGCCAAAAAATAACCCCTTCTACCCTTTAAGACCTGGGGATTCATCCTTGGTCGATCCAAATCACTGGCAACCACTGGCATTTGATACCTTTATTGACCAGGCCGGAAATGAAATTGGAAAAGGAGTTCCTGAATTTTTAAGCCCTGAATGGGGATCCGTAATCCCGTTTTCGATGGATGAAAATGATTTGACTATAAAAGAAAAAGATGGATATGAATATTGGGTTTATCATGATCCCGGTGCACCTCCATTGATCGACACAACTAATTCAGTTTTATCCGAAGATTATAAATGGGGGTTCACACTGGTAGCCCTCTGGTCATCACAACTCGATCCATTAGATGAAACAACAATAGATATTTCGCCCGGAGCTCAGGGAAATATCAATTACTACCCGACATCCATTCCAAAACTAAAAGATTTTTACAATGAATTTGAAGGTGGAGATATTGGAAAAGGTTATGATATAAATCCAGTTACTGGAAAGGCATATACACCTCAAGTTGTTAAAAGATCAGATTATGCACGTGTATTAGCCGAATTTTGGGCAGATGGTCCTGAATCTGAAACACCCCCAGGACATTGGTTTACCATTTTAAATTATGTATCTGATCATCCCTTGACTCAAAAACGTTTTGGGGGCGAGGGGCCTGAGTTGAGCGATTTAGATTGGGATATAAAATCCTACTTTATTTTGGGCGGTGCAATGCATGATGCCGCCATTGCTGCCTGGGGCATTAAAGGCTATTATGACTTCATTCGGCCAATCTCAGCCATTCGATATATGGTATCAAAAGGCCAGTGTACAAGTCAAGATTTGCCGAATTATCATCAAGCAGGTATTCCTTTGATTGAAGGGTACATTGAATTAATCAAAGCCGATGATGTATTAGCCGGAACGTCAGGGGAATTCATCAATGAAATTAAAATAAAAGCTTGGAAGGGACCGCATTTTATAGACAACCCAGATATTGATGTGGCAGGTGTCGATTGGATTTATGGGGCAAATTGGTCTCCTTATCAAAGGCCATCATTCGTAACACCTCCATTTGCCGGCTTTATTTCCGGTCACTCTACCTTTTCCAGAGCTGGAGCCGAAATATTAACTAGGATTACAGGAAATGAATATTTTCCAGGAGGAATGAGTGAATTTATGGCCGAAAGAAATGAATTTCTTGTTTTTGAAGAAGGCCCAACAGCAAATATCATCCTACAATGGGCTAAGTATATTGACGCCTCAGATCAATGCAGCCTTTCCAGAATATGGGGAGGTATTCATCCGCCAGCAGATGATATTCCTGGAAGACTTATCGGTAAGCAAATTGGTCAGGAGGCTTTTGAATTTGCATTAACGTATTTTAATGGAGTTTTGACCTCAGCAGGGGTAATTGAAGATTCGAATTGGCAAGTATTTCCCAATCCGATTGTAGGAAATATATTACATATATCGTTTAATAAAGCTGTTCAAACATCATTAACGATAAAAGTAATTAACCTTTCTGGCTATGAAATTATGAATATAACAACTGCTGAAAGCTCCAAAAACAACTCAATTGAATTATACTTACCAAGTTTGTCTTCAGGAGTCTATTTACTTCAGATTGGATCTGATACCCGGAAGATAATCGTTAACTAATTTTCCCTAAGAAACTAATTGTAATTAGTATTTCTATTTCTATAATTACCTAACCCTTTTTATCTTCTCAACACTTACTATGAACTTTCCATTAGAAATCATGTGCGTTAAATACTTTGGACTGGTCAATGATCATTGGCCTTTTCATTATCTCTCTGGTGATATGGATATGGGTCGCAAGAGAAAACAAAAACTCAATCGATTATTTCACAGTGAGCGGTAAAATGCCTGGTGGTTATTAGGACCATGATCGCCACTACCTTTTCCACGGATCGCCCAATTTAGTTACAGATATTGTCAGGCAAAATTAAGTTTCAGGCAATTGGACTTGGTGTCGATTCAACACTACAAGTGAATTAGCAACTATGCTTATGAGCTTCTTGGTAGCTATCTATTTCAATATAATACATCATGCACTTGGGCTTGGCAACAATTGGTCATCGGACTTGGAATTGCTACAGTTTCCTGTAACACCACAGCCTATTTTACTACTCCAAAGAGCTTGATGGTACTTATAAATCTTATCAACGAAGTACAACCCGATGCATCTAGATGCAATAAAATCGTAAATCAATCAAAAACCGGAGGCCTTTATATGGAAAATGCTAAAGGACCATGGAAGGTGCCTATTGGCATAATCTGTATGATTTAGAGTTCAATTTCACTAACTGTTTTCTTCTGGATTATTACTGATTGTCCGGTCTGGACTTTCTTTCAATCGCCAATTATTGAGAGTCTCAATAATGAGCCCTTTTCCAACCCTGACTAATTAAGTACCTGACTTACTAATTCTTCCATCTTATTCAAACTAATTTGCCTCCCAATTTATTGAACCCCTGATTCTTGAATTTACGAGAAGGAATCAAAAAACATATCACTGCAAAGAAAATTTTATTCTGGGTGGAGATGATCCTATGAGCTAACCGAGGAAAGAGGTGCTGCTTATGCAAAAAAAAGCCGGATATGGAATCCGGCCCTAAAACAAACTATCTAATATGAATAAAAATGAACAACAATTCGGTTGGTTTCTAAGAATCTAAATAAGCTACCTGTATCAATATCTGAATAAATGAACTGACAAATTGAAAAAACCGGGCTTTGTTTCATGATAACACTTTATCGATCCATTAGCCCGGAATTCTATTTTACCGCTGGTTATGTGAAAGTAGTTTATAAAAAAGATTAAAGCAAATAACTTTATCTATTTAGTTATGTTTTGAAAGTTATAAACCTTTCTTTTGTATATTTGAATCAAGTTAACCAAGCAAAAACTTATGATTAATAAACTTACTTCTCTATTCCTTGCAACCATATCACCTTGCTTATATGCTCAGGATTACACCATGATTGAGATCGATAGCCAGATAGAAACTGTGCAACCGATGACAGGTATTGTATTCTGGCCTGGCAATTCACGCATTGAAACAGATGCTATTTCTTTAGAGTACTCCTATATGTCGTACGCAGATGTTGTGAAGGGGAAAGGAATTTATGATTGGACACCTGTTGAAGAATTGCTGGATGATATGGCTGCAAGAAATCATCAGGCCGTATTAAGATTTAGGTTCTCTTATCCTGGGCGCACTACCACAGTACCTGAATACATTAAGGATCTTGATGATTATAACGAGACAATGGGAAAATCAGAAGGTAGAGATACATATTTCCCTGATTGGACCCATCCCGAATTGAAAGAATTCACGATTGACTTTTACACTGAGTATGCCAGGGAATATGACGATGATCCCAGATTGGCATTCATACAGACTGGCTTTGGACTTTGGGCAGAATACCACATCTATGATGGGCCATTTAAACTTGGAGAAACCTTTCCTAGCAAAGAATTTCAGACAAGTTTTTTCAAACATCTGGATACTGTGTTTGTTTCTACCCATTGGAGCGTTTCGATTGATGCTGCGAGCGATACTTACTCTCCTTTTATAAGCCAACCAGAATTAAAAGATCTGCGCTTTGGACTTTTCGATGATTCATTCATGCATAAGGGACATGGAGGATATAATACAAGCAATTGGAATTTCTTTGATCGCGAACGTTATAAAAGAACTCCTGCTGGGGGCGAGTTTAGCTACTACACCGACTATGACCAAGAAAATGTCCTAAATGAACATGTAGGTGCTCACGGAATTGCTTTTGAGACTGCCGTAGAGGATTTTCATATGAGCTATATCAATGGAAATGATCAGAGCCGGTACCAATCTATAGAGCGAATCAAAGCAGCAAGCATGTACATGGGCTACAGGTTCAAAATCAACTCATTTCAGGTTTCGGCTGATGCATCGATCGTTGAAATCGAAAATGTAGGTGTGGCTCCCTTTTATTATGACGCATATGTGGCCGTTAATGGTATCCGCACGAGTGAATCTCTGAAACTACTCAGCCCTGGCGAAACATTAACCAGCACAATTGCTTCCGGTGGGGATCAGCCAGTGTTAACCATAGAAAGCGACAGAATATTGCCAACTCAAAAAATTGAATATTACGGCACTATCAATGATCCGTATGTATATGTGCCTCAAGAAATAGAGGAGACTCTGAATTCACAAAAAAAAAGCGAAGTAAATAAAGCCTTCTTTGCATTCGAACAATCAGGTCAAATAATTATCAGATCCGAAAGTCTTTCATTAGATGAGGTCATTATCTACGACATGCAAGGCAAGGTAGTATACCGGCACATGAAGGATGGAAAAACCACTTCTTTAAGAATACCCAAAGGAGCCATCAACGCTAAATCGGGACTCTATATCGTACGCACGTCTCTTGGTATTCAGAAAATCGTGTTGGATTGAATACGCCAAAACTTACAGACTAAATATTTGAGTATACTTTGGAAAAAAGAAGACCCATTGAAAGTACTTTAAATGGGCTTTTATCGTCTATAAATGGTGAATCTTAAATGCAGCCCTGATAAAATTTACAGTTAAGACATCTGGTTATAGCTATATTTTCTTGAAAACAGGTATATCTGTTATATCTACATTGACTATGATAGTTTTACCTCCTTTGTATACCTTTTCTTTGTAAATCCATTTACCCTTTGGTAGAACCACCTTTCTGATTTGAGCACCTTTTTCCAAAACTGGCGCAACTAAAATATTACTTCCAAGCATGAATTGATCTTTTATCCCTTCATAACCCAGACCTGGAAACTCATACTCCATCATCCTTACAATGGGCTCTCCTGTTTTTGTTGCAGTTTCCAAGAGCTCCATAATAGTTGGTAAATAGTACTCTCTAATTTCTATCGCCTTTTTGATTGCCTCAAGTTTTGAACTATCTAATACACGCCATGGAGCCACAGAAAACTGCATCATCGGCATAAGTGCATGCACTTGTGCCGACCTCACTATCAATTCCTGATCTACCTTATACAAATTGATAAAAGAGCCGTAATCACCACCACCTATCATGTCCGGGCAGCTAAACGGGTAACCAATAAGTCCTTGAAGGAGCATCTGAGGGATCAATACCTGCAGATCATCCCAATTATGGCCTTTGTCATGCAGTCTTTGAGCAAGTGGCTGACCGCCCATCTTCCATGAAGAACGGTATTCGTTGAGTGGGTATTCTAATCCAAATTGCTGAAAAGAATATGTGTGGTCATTGGGTGTAGCGTTTGGAATGAAAGATTTTGAAGGTTGATTGTAGAAATAGCTATCTCCGGCATCCAGTTTGAATCCATCAACACCATATGTTTCACTGAGAAACTGCAATTGTGAGCTGAACCATTTCACCGCACCCGGATTGGTAAAGTCCAGCACAGCACTCGCCCCATTCCACCAACGCACGATAAGTGGATCATTCCCTACTGGTTCTTTTAAGAAGTAACCTTTACTGCTCAAATCACGGTACACATCACAATCTGGGCTCACAAATGGACAGATCCACATCATCACCTTAAATTCCATGCTGTGCAGCGAATCAATCATGGCCTTTGGATTATCAAAACGCCCTGGGTGAAAGTTCCATTTCCCATAATCTTCCTGCCAGTTGTCATCAATCATAATAACACCTGGAGGAAATCCATTCGCAATGATTTTGTTTGCATAGTCCAAAATATCAGCCTGATTCTGATCGTAAATCAACTCAATCCAGGTATTGTATTGCGGGCTTGTGAAAAGAAGTTCATCAGGTTTTTTTCCAGAAGGTGGAAAATAGGTTGAAGAGGCAAATAGAAATGCATCTTTGAGTGAAGTTCCGGCTTTATTCAATAGGATTGCAGATCCAGATGAAACCACAATCTGTCCATCTTTGGTGGCAAATTCAATTGGATCTTCCGACCAAATCACCCTTCCATGATCCGAAACCAGCAAAGGTTGTATCTGATTGCCTTTGTTGTCTCCAAACATGTTTACCGAATAGGAAGAATCAAATGGCATCATATGCCCATCTCTGACTACTCCACCCCACCAATGCTCACCTGGCTCAATGGCTATGGTTTTTTGCTCTGAAGCTTTCTGTCCATACATATTGGTTAAGGAAAGAAGAAAAATGAAGGCTAAAACAGTCTTAACTTGAATATTGTTGTACTTTATCATGACAAAAAAATAGGAATGAAAAATTACTGAATTGTGACCTGAAGGTTCAAATTATTGTATCCAGACTGCTCCTCCCACATTTCTGTATTAGCGAGACGAATGGCGTATTCTGGCCTATCGGCAATGGACTCATGAATGTCTGGCAAAGAGATCATCAAATCATAATTTCCGGCAGGAGTACCTTCTGGTATGTCAAAAGACTGTATCAAATCAACTTGATCATGCCATAAACGAATATCTGTCTCGAAAGGCAATCTAATTTCTGCTGCAGAGCTTTCATTTACCAGTATCAGATAAACAGATCTTTCTCTTGTAGGAGCTGCATAACCTATATTTCTAAAATGAAACTTTACATCGAATGTTTCGGATGCCTTTTTCTCTGATGGTAGTTGCGCACTGTCGAGCACGATGCGGTAGCCCATATTCCGTTTAATATCTTCCATGCAACCACCATCTACCCAGTCGTTGTTTACTTCATTGTTATAATCAGCATTCAAATAGGTATAATGAAGCAATCTCAGATCCTCATCTGCCACGCCAATTGGTGAACAGTCATTCCTAGGACTATATCCATCTGAGCAAGTTTCACCACCAACAATTCCATATTTGCTATCCTCCGCAAAATAATTTTTTAGATTGCCAATATCTGTACGTCTGGGTGTAGAGCTGTTGCCATAGTCAACGTAAGTACCGAAATCATCCGAACTAGCGAATAAGCAATCATTGTGAAAACCAATTCTCGCTTTGTAGCTTCCACCAAAAGCCTCCGACAAACTGAGAGAAGCTACCTTGGTATTAGCATCAATACCGTAAACAGCTCGTTGTTTAAATTGAGGATAGCGCACCTGTACGGTGAGTTCTCCAGGCAGGGCTTCTAACAAGGCTATTAACACTTCTATCCTATCGCTCCAGTTTTCATCAAGTAATTTTCCTTGATTGGAATTGGGTGAAGCATCACCAAAATAGTCGGTATAATAATTTTCTCCCCATACCCCGATGAAGCCCATCTGTACGGTGAGAATAACATCTGCATTCTCTCCCAACACTGGCCCGATCTGCGCTATATGCTCAAGCACTCTGCTTTTTGGGGCGTCACCATAAGGAGGACATATAAATCCCTCTGCGCAATCTCCCGGTGAGGCAGTTGTGGTATAGGTAAATCTAGGAATCAACTTCACGCCAGCTTCCCGCGCAATATCAAAGTCTTCCTGCAAATCAGCCAAAAAAGACTCGGAGATAGGTGCATTCGTAAAAGAATCAAGAATGAAATACCTGAAAACAAGAGAATTGAAAGTAGCATAAGTCGCTCCTGAAGAAGAGGTTTCATCCCGGTTTCTCACCAATGTATTGAGTGATAAATTTTGATACTGTGAAGCTCTGGTGGCGGAGTAGCGGTAGAATCCACGCTCTGGATTTACAAAATTTTCAGTTGATTCTTCGAAATAGGTATAGGCAATTTCGGTGTTGTCTTTTGGTTCTGGATTCACACCACCATTACATGAAAATAATAGAAATAGAAATAAGTAAAGGATGTTTTTCATATCGATATAATAAAATATTGATGAACAAGTAAATCATGAGACCACTGCACAGGTGCCAAACTTATAATCAATTCTAACTGAGATTTGCTTTAAAAAAGAATTACCGGTCAATGCCGGTAATTCACATAAAAACTAAATCAAATGGTAATGAAAAAATTCGTAAGAAAGTGATCAATCATTTTGCTCACAAGAAGGGTTGGTATCCAACTCTATCTGCGGAATGTAAAACACCCATCTGTCGTCATTCCATGGAATGGTAACCCGAGTATCTCCATTTTCAAGATGTATTCCTTCATAATCGCGAACCAAATCACGCTTGTTTCGAATCAGGTCAAATCCTCTATGTCCTTCATAAGCCAGTTCCAGCCGTCTCTCTTCCAGAACAATATCCAATACACTTTTTCCACCCAAATTACCAATGGTATATAAATCAGCACCTGAGAGACCAGCTCTTTCACGAATCATATTCACATCATCAAGGGCATCCTGATCCATACCTCCGGTTTTGGCGTATGCCTCTGCTCTATTCAGGTAAATTTCAGACAACCTCAGATATTGAGGTGATGCCAGATTTGGAATCCCTTCCTGCCCTGAAAATTTGGTTATGTAATGGATCGGATAGCCACTCTTTGTGCCACCTGTAGAGATTAACAGATCATTTCGGATATCATCAGCATTGGACCGAACCAAGTTTCTGAATGTCTCTGAAGCGAACACCTCGCCCCAGCCGTTATTATTGCCATCATCATAATACATAGAGCCAATAGATCCATTTTTACCTCGACCATCCTGTTGAGTAAACTTGATTACGAATATTGATTCGGAAGAAGTTGGGGTATTAGCAAAATTATCCATATAAACTCCATTGGATGCAAGGGTTACACCTACTGTATTATCAATTACTTTGTTTGCATATTCGATCGCCTTGTCATTTTGCTCCATATAAAGATACACCCTGCTAAGCAAGGCCTGTGCGGCCAGTTTTGAACCAAACTCTACGCCTCGTGATTCATCATCCGCCATGAGCTCTTCCGCCTTAAGCAAATCCTCAACAACTTTCTGATAACACTCACCTACTGTTGATCTGGACTTAATGGCTGGTTCATCAAGGCTTCTGCGCAAAATCACACCTGGGTTTTCTGTACCATGAGAATATGGTTTGGCGAAAAACCGAAGCAGATCAAAGGTGGTCAATGCCCGTAGAAAATAGTTTTCCCCAATGATTTGGTCTGTGATTACATCTGCCCCCTCAGTGGCCGAGGAAATCACCAGATTGGTGCCGAGCATCATTCGATAAGCTATAAACCAGAAATATGAGGAGTTTTGCTGACCAGAAAAATGCTCCCGGGTAAAGATCAAATACAAAGGATCTGAAGAGAACTGCGTGTACATGACATTATCTGCAGCAAATTCACTCATCTGATATAGATGCCTGGTGTAATCATTATTGCTATTACCGAAAAGCTGTCCACCAAAAGGTAAAACATCTTTGAACAAGGCATAAGTACCATTTGTGGCAGTCTCAAGTCCGCCTTCTTCGCTAAGCAGGTTATCAATGGTAGATAGTTCATTGGGCTGCACCTCCAAGTCGCAGGACACTACGGCAAAAACCAGTGCCAATAGAACAAAATATGGTGAAAGTATCTTAATCGTTTGCATGCTCTTAGAAATTAACATTTAGTCCAACCAAAAACTGTCTGCTTATAGGGTATTTCAATGAAGAAACCCCAGGCAAAGCATAGGCCTGTTTGTTGAGACCTATATCTGGATCCATACCTGAAAAATTGGTCCATGTCATCAGGTTATCTGCTCTCAGTGACAATGTGGCCGATTTTATATTCACTACATCCAGGAGATTCGAGGGAATATTATATGACAATGAAACGTTCCTCAATCGGATATAATCACCCTTTTCGATATATCTGGATGAATGTTGGTGTGCACCATTGTTTCCTCCACGTTTGTATTGTGGATGTGTTGCTACATCACCAGGCTTTTCCCATCTCACCCAATCGTCCTGAGGCTTCATGAGATTGATACCGGTATTGGCACCATCAGAATCTACAAAAAATCGTGTCTCGTGATAGATGTGATTGCCCCCTTGAAACGTGAACAAAAACGTAAGTGTCAGATCTTTGTAACTAAGGGAATTTCTGAAACCACCAGTGTATTCGGGTAGCGCCGACGCTATTGGCTGAAAAGTGGCTTCATTATAATTATTGGTTACTGATCGAGTTTCATTCCCATTTGTATCTTTACTAATCACCTCCCACATTGGCCCTCCTGTTTCAGTATCTACACCGAGCCATTTAGGCATATACCACATGAATGCTTCCTCGCCTACTTTGTTGAGCTGCTGGAGGTTTCCACCAATTTGAGGTTGTTCATCCAAAATATCTGTAATTTTCAATATCTCATTTTTATTGAATGAAATATTGAAATTTCCTGAATATCTGAAGTTGCCAAAAACTTTATCGTAACTAAGTGCCATCTCAAGTCCCCTGTTTCTCATATCTCCAATATTCTCAGTTCTTCTTTCATATCCTGATGAAAAAGGAAGCGGATTATCCAATAGCATACCCTCAACTAATTTCTGATACACATCTAAGTTGATAGTAAGATCATTAAAAATGCTCAGGTCAATACCTGCATTAATCATCTCTGTACTTTCCCATCCGAGATTTGGATTTGCCGGGTTATTAGGTTCCCCTCCTGGCTGGCCATTGTACTGGCGAGTAATATTATAAGTAGGTAAGCTCAGGAAACGAGCAATATCACTATTACCCATAGTTCCATAGCTGGCCCTAAGCTTTAGCTGATCTATGGCCGATATGCTATTGAGAAAAGATTCCTCTGACATCAGCCAAGCCAATGATCCACCATAAAAATTTCCAAACTGCTTGTTTTCAGCAAATCTCGAACTACCATCTCTTCTGAAATAGGCCGTAGCAAAATATTTGGTATCAAAGCCATAGTTTGCCTCTCCGATGTAGGAGATTCCACGATCTTCTACATTAGTTCCAGACCATTCATTGATCATGCTGGCTCCTGACGGAACTTTTACTGTTTGTGAAGAAAGGTTGCGACCACCAAAACTCAGATTATTCTCCTGATAGATGCCTCCTTCGTGAGCGATGAAACCACCTAGATCATGCTTTCCAAATGATTTGTTAAACCGCAGAAAATGAGTCGATAAGACACCCTGTCCTTCTGACCGGTTTTGTGTGACTACCCCATTGAAAGCAAGTCCAAAATCTGTAAGTGGTGAATAATATTCGTTCGTCTGTCCGGTGTATCGGCTAAGCCGTGTACGCGTCTCCAGACTCAACCAACTGGTAATATCATAAGTGAATGATGTACTCCATACCAGACTATTATCTGCATATTTTAATTCATCATATTCGGCAGAATAAAGGAAACTCCTTCTAAACTGGCCTATCCACTCATTACTGTTACTCGTGACATATCTAGGGCCATACAACTCTCCATCTGCACTATAAGGATTATCCCAAGGCATATTCCAAAAAGCATCTTCGAACCAGCTATAATGATGAAAGTTATTTCTACTCCACTGGGTGTTGATGTCTGTTTGCACCCGAAGCTTATCCGTAATATCAAATTTCAGATTTCCGCGAAGGTTTAGCCTTTCATAATCTGTCTTGATGAATGTACCATCCTCATTGAAATAATCCATACTAAATCCATATGATACACCTTTGGTGCTTCCACTCATGGCCAGGCTATAGTTCTGAATCAAGGCCTTATCAAAAGCCGCATCCAGCCAATTGAAATTTCTATCTTCCAGATATTCGGGTCTGTTGTTAAGGAAACTAACCAAATTGGACTCACCCCACATATCACGCTGTGCGTCGTAAAGTTCCGCCCCGTTCATCATTTCGAAATTACCAGTAACCACTTCTTTGATACCAACACTCGATGAAAAAGACATTGAAGGCTGACCACTTCCTGATTTTGTAGTAATGATAATCACACCGGCTGCACCTGACGAACCATATAAACCAATAGCGGCTGCATCCTTCAATACGGTTAGCGTTTCCACATCATTGGGCACGTAGTTACCACCAATGATACCATCTACTACGATTAGTGGCGGTTTATCATTATTGATAGAAGTTATGCCTCTGATCCGAATATCCGCAGTAGCACCGGGTGCACCTGAAGATGATGAAACTGTAACTCCTGCGGCCTGTCCTTGCAACATGGTCTGTATGTTGCTTGAGGTCACACTTTGAAGTTTATCTGCCTTGATTGTTACTACTGAAGCGGATAGCTCTTTTTGAGATTTTGAACTATAACCCATAACTATCACTTCATTCAATTCACTCATGTCGAGATCCAGCGATATATTCAACTGAGTATTATTCCCAACAGGAATTTCCTTAGACTTGAATCCAACATAAGAAATCATAAGAACATCCTCCGGTGAGGCCGTAAGTCTAAAATTTCCATCAATATCGGTGACCACTCCCATTTGGGATTCTTTGACAAAAATGGTAGCACCAATAAGTGGTTCTAAGTTATCAGAGGAATAGACAGAACCAGAAATTTCTTGTTGAGCCTTTACGGGGATCGATGCGATCATGATTATGACCAGAATTGATATCCCCCGGCTCAGTCTGTTAAGGACACTTTTCATATTTCATATTTAAGTTTTAGTGATTGATGAATAAATAAGGGTTTTAACAAGGAATACAAGCTTACGCAAGATACAAATTTATTTTTTCTTTCTAATAATCCATTTTTATTTATTTTTCTTTAGTTTTGAAATTACACTAAAAGAATAAAATGTCAACTAAAATACCTGTTTGGTTTATTTATGCCCTAATCACGACCATATTTTGGGGCATTTGGGGTGCCATAATTGAAATACCTGAGAAATCAGGATTCCCGGCTACTTTGGGATATGTTGTTTGGGCAATTACAATGGTGCCTTGTGCGCTTGTTGCCCTGAAGATCATCAATTGGAAACTTGAAACAGACATCAAATCCATAATATTGGGATCGATAATCGGTATTTTTGGTGCCGGGGGTCAGCTGCTTCTATTTAAAGCTTTGGAAGATGGTCCGGCTTATATCATTTTCCCTGTTATTTCGCTCTATCCTGTACTCACTATAGCTTTATCATTGCTTCTGCTAAAAGAGAAGGCCAATGCCAGACAGAAATTGGGAATAGTCATTGCCCTTCTTGCTATTGGCCTATTGTCATATCAGGAAAAGGGTGATTCAGCTGCCACTGGGTTTATATGGCTGATCCTTTCAATTCTGGTTTTTACAGCTTGGGGTTTACAGGCATATTTCATGAAATTTTCCAACCAGAGCATGAAAGCCGAAAGCATTTTCTTCTATATGATGATTACAGGCCTACTCCTTACACCTGTAGCCTTATATATGACAGATTTTTCTCAGGAGATTAATTTAAGATTTAGTGGTCCATATCTCGCATTTATGATTCACATACTCAATGCAGTTGGTGCGCTCACGCTGGTATATGCTTTGCGCTATGGCAAAGCCATTATAGTTGTTCCACTTACAGGACTTTCACCTGTTATTACCATTGTCCTTTCACTTATAATCTATGGTGTATTTCCAAGTATGATCCTGGGAGTAGGGCTTATCCTTGCTGTTATTGCTATTTTCTTGCTTTCTGATTAAAAAAAAGTATTCGAAAGTGTTATTATTACGTTTTATTTATTTATTTTTATTTTATCTTATTATTATTGCAGGACTAACAAAGAAAACTATGAAAAAAATTATGACCAATTACTTATTAGGATCGCTAGCAATTGTGGCCATCCTTTTTAGCACTTCATGTGGTGACGGTGACGGAGATTCAATTCCCGCGCCTACTGCCAGCTTCACATCAACTGTGGATGGTAAAACGATTACACTCACTAATACATCAACTGACGGTGCAACCTACGCCTGGGATTTTGGTGATGGTGGCACTTCTACCGACGAATCTCCTTCTCATACTTATGATGCAAATGGTAGTTATGTGGTGAAATTGACAGTAACTAACGAGACAGGTTCTGACGATTCGCAAGCTGTTGTTGAAATCGTTAATATCAGCATAGATGGGGATTTTAGCGACTGGGCAGACGTTCCAGCTATTACTTCTGCTATTGCAGATGGTGAAACGTTGAAATTATTCAAAGTTGAAAACCTGGGTAATAACAAGCTTTTCATCTACATAGAAGGCACATCAGATCTTACACCACTCATGCAAATCATGCTGGATTTGGACAATAATAACACTACCGGCGCATTCATTGATTGGATTTATTTTGAAGCTGGTGAAGACGTATTGATAGAAGGTGCTTTGCCATTCTCTACTGAAACTGACGCACAATATGGCTCTGTATATCCTTGCTCTCCTTGTGATGGCAGCAGTCCTGGCAACTGGAACTGGGGCGCAGATCCTGTTCTTGATAACATCGCTGATTTCTGCGAGGCGTCAGAACTTAAAACTGTCACTGGCGGATTAGCTTTTGAACTTGCTATTGATCTCACTGCCCTGGGAACGACTGTAGGTGCCGAAGGTATCAGAATAGGTGTGTTAGATATCTCATTGGAGACTTGGGGGCCTGTAAGTGCCATCCCAGCCAGATACAATGAAAACACCAATGCGACAGGTACTTTACATTCTTATACATTCAATTAATTTGATTTATTAGGAGATTTTGGAAAAAAAGGCCTGTTTATTCAGGCCTTTTTTTTCACTATTCTGCATGTCTTGTTTAATAAATTCTGGTAATGAGTTGTTAGTACAGGCATCCCGACATTCAGGCAAAAACCCTGTTAACCAAATAAGACTTAAAAAAAATCACAAGATGAAACATTCGATAACCTTGTTATTTCTGGTACTTTGTTCCCTTTCAATGCAGGCCCAGTTCTCCCAAACTTTTGAATATACGGAAAGTGAGGCCATCATTGCCAATCCTGAGCGAGGATTTTATCATCATACAGAAGTTCATTCGGCGAATTATTCTAACCTGAATGAAGCCACCTTGCGGGGATATCTCGAAAATGAAGCCATAACACAGATTTTGAGAGTTTTTTATTTGGAAGACTTTAGAAACAGACCCATCGCGGAAGACTATCTCAACAATATGCGTATAGATTTCGAGCGGGCGCGACGCGCTGGCGTAAAAATTATTGTAAGATTTGCATATGCACGAAGCACGCAAGCACCATACAATGATGCCACACCCGAAGTGGTATTTATGCATATACAACAATTAAATGGCATTTTATATCAAAATGCAGATGTAATTGCCGTGGTGCAAGCTGGTTTTGTTGGCGCCTGGGGCGAATGGTATTATACCGATCATTTCGCTGGTGTAGGTGGGCCAAGCGACTTGAAACAAGTCCACTGGGACGACAGGGCAAAGGTCATTTACAACCTGATGGAAATCATGCCTATTGATCGAATGATACAGATCCGTACACCCGGTTACAAAATGCGAATTTTCGGAACAGAAAATGCCTTGACTGCTGAAGAGGCTCATAGCGGCTCTTACATTGCTAGACTAGGTCATCACAATGACTGCTTTGCGGCATCCTCCAGTGATTTTGGTACTTATAGAGATCAAGATCTTGAAAAACCTTATCTAGAGCAAGAAACGACATATACAGCTATGGGTGGCGAAACCTGCGCTCTGGCCTCACCATATTCAGATTGTGAAAACAGTACCAATGAATTGGAAAGATTTCACTGGTCATATCTAAACCGAGATTACAATCGTGATGTGCTCAACGAGTGGGACAATCAGGGATGCTTTGATGAAGTGGAGCTGCGACTTGGATATCGGTTTGTACTCAACACGGCTACTATTACTACTATTTCAAAACCTGATGGCGCTTTCAACATCCTTTTAAATCTGGTCAATCGTGGCTATAGTACCCCTTACAACCCCAGAGATGTAGAAATAATACTTAAAAACACGAGTAACGAAGCACAATATCAGCTCAAAATGAGTGAAGATCCAAGATTCTGGCCGGTAGGAGATGACTTTACTGTGGAAGCTTCAGGTGGACTACCTACTAATATGGAAAACGGTTCTTACCGCGCATACCTTAGACTTGCAGACCCTTATCCAGCAATAAAACATAATCCAGCCTATGCTATCCGATTGGCTAATGAAAATATATGGGAGCCAACACTTGGCTACAATGATTTGGGGGTAGAAGTAAATGTCAATGAGGCCAATGATGTGCCAGATTTTTCAGGAACAAATTATTTCAAATTAACAAGTGCTAAAATCAACCAAAATTTGCCTAACAAAATATATGGGGGAGCAAGCTCCAATCAGCACATGATTTTCTGGAGTGCTACCGACACAATGAGCAGAATTGTGGAACAAGCAATAGGCGATGGACCTTTCGAACCACTTACGCTTCTTGATGGTAAAACTCCCTTTTTTAAAATTCTAATTATTTCAAATGAAGTACCTTATTCATATAGATTTAAACTTTCGAACCAGACTTTTGAGTCAGGTTACTCTGAGCCTATCAGTATTGCTTTAACTGATGATGATATCATTAACCTGACAATCGATGGAGATGATCTTGATTGGAAAAACGTTCCACCTGTAGCATCTGGTATAGACGCCAATCAAAATGATTACATCATTAGAACCTACTTCAGTGGGGATAAAGTCCATTTTTTCATATATGGATCAGTATCAAACTTTCGAATCTATCTTAACACAGATAATGTGTCTGAAACAGGCTGGAGTCAGTCTGGCATTCTACATGGAATGGATTTCCGCATTGAGGATACTGATATTTTCAGTCTTTCGGGTGGGATAAATACCAAAATATCCGATATCAACAGCATCATTAAAACTGAAGATAAGCTAGAGTTTTCTTTTGACTTGAGTCTGCTTGAAAACATTGGCACAAATCCCATCATTGGTTTTTATGCGGAAATAAACGATGAGGTTTCGCTCGGCATGAATGAATCGCTGGAAGCTATTCGATTCTATCGATCTCCTCTGGCCGATCTTCCTGACAATTTTTATGCAAAAAACCCCATCAATGACAAAACCAGCATTGACCTCTTTTGGGATCCATGTATCTTTTGTGATGGTTATGAATTGGAGAGATCAGCAGATGGTGTCAATTTTCAAAATATTGCCACCCTCGACTATGCAGCAAAAGGAACTGTGGATCGGGGTTTGATGCAAGACCAAAGGTATTATTACCGTTTCCGTACTTTCAACCAACTTGGGATTTCGAAATATTCCGAAAGATTGGAAGTCATTGCAGGGTATGTCCCATTGTCAACCATCATAAGTCAACTCGACATCTACCCAAACCCGGCAAGTCAATGGATTATCATAGGTCAATCTGTAGAAATGATTGAATTTATCGACTTGTCTGGAAAAATGTTAATGAAGTTAGAGCAGCCTGGAAGCAAAATCGATGTATCAAAACTGAAATCAGGAATTTATCTTGTAAAAGGCTTTCGAAAAGGAAAAGTTATGGCAGAAACTCGTTTGATTATACAATAATCAAACGAGTGAAACCTCAATACCCATCTCGATGAGCCGATTATAGTCTTCTTCTTTAATTTTTTTGTCTGTTACCACGCGATTCACTTTGTCCATTCCACAAATAAAGGCAAAGCTTCGTTTGTTGAATTTACTTGAATCTGTCAATACAATGACTTCTTTCGAAACCCTAATCATGAGCTCATTCAAATGAGCCTCCTCCAGATTTGGCGTGAAGAGACCATTATTGACATCAATACCGTCAACACCAAGAAAAAGTTTATCAACATTGAAGTTGGCAATGCTTTTTTCGGCCATTGGGCCAACAAGGGACTGAGAGTTTTTTCTCATGAATCCACCCGGAATGATCAGATTGATGTTGTTTTTGTGTGCGAGTACTAGTGCAATATTTAGGGCATTTGTAATAACCGTAATGTTTTCCAAATGATCTATACTTTTAGCAAATTCCACCGTGGTAGTGCCGGAATCAATGATGATTATCTCACCATCCTCTACTAGTGAAGCAGAAAACTTACCAATACTCCTTTTTTCTTCGATATGAATCCTATCTTTTTCCGTAATGCCATAGTCCATTCCCATCCGGCCTTCAAACTTCATAGCACCGCCTCTTGCACGTATCAACATGCGTTTTTTCTCAAGTTGATCGAGATCATTACGTATGGTCACTTCACTTACAGAAAACTCACGGCTGAGCTGATCAACAAAAACCTCACCAGCCACCGAAAGTTTATCGATGATCTTGTTCCTTCTTGCTAATGTACTTTCCCTGTTTTTACTCATAAAGCAAATATATTCTTATTTCACGATTCATAAGTAATTTGCATTTTCAAAATGATAATGAAATGTTTTATAAGTTATAAAAATTTAAAAATAAGTTTACGAAAGTATTTTATATTTTTATTACATTTGTTTTGAATAAACACAAGAATGAAAATGTTGAAATTACTTGGTTACGATACGCAGGAGATCACCCGACTCGGCGGCATACACACGGCACGAGAAATTTGTCAGCAACCTAAACTTTGGCAAGAAATCCTCGAGAGTATCCAATCAAGCAAAAAGGAAATTCAAGAATTCATTTCGAAAGTTGAAGAAAACGTAGATGCGATCATACTGACAGGAGCAGGTACAAGTGCCTATGTAGGAATGGCTGTTGAAGGCTTTTTTCACAATAGTTTGAAGAAAACGACACTTTCAGTACCTACAACTCATCTGGTAACACACCCTGCTGATTATTTCTCAAAAAATAATAATATTCTACTTGTGTCATTTGCCAGATCAGGCAATAGTCCGGAAAGCAAAGCTGCGGTAACACTTGCAGATCATTTTTCAAAAACTTGTCATCACCTCATCATCACTTGCAATTCCGATGGTGATCTGGCCAAAATGCCCGTAAAAAATAACAGATACATTTATCACCTACCCGAAAAATCGAATGACAAGAGTCTGGCTATGACCAGTAGCTTTTCAGGCATGTTATTGGCTGGTCTTCTCATCGCAGATATAGATAATATTGAAAATCACCACACAGCAGTCAACCTTCTGTCTGAAAGTGTTGAAAATTTTCTCCAAAATGGAATACATGATTTAAGTGAAATTGCTGCAAAAGATTTCGATAGAGCTGTATTTCTTGGCTCAGGACCTCTCTATGGGATAGCTAAGGAAGCACAGCTCAAAATGCAGGAGCTTACCGACGGTATTGTGGTGGGGAAATATGACTCATTTCTAGGTTTAAGGCATGGGCCGAAAGCAGTGATCAATAACAAAACTTTGATCTGTTTTCATTTTTCGAATGACAGATATGTACTGAATTATGAAGAAGATCTTGTCAATTCTATCAATAGTGCAAGCAATCCGATCGTACAGCTTGGTATAAGTACCAGTCAGTCGTCAACCGTAAAATTGGATTGGAATATCAATCTCAATCTGCCATCCAGCGAAATAGCAGAAGGATTTTTAGCTGTGGCCAGCATTGTGCCAGCGCAGGTTTTGGCTTTCTTCAAATCAATTCATTTGGGTCTATCTCCTGATAGCCCATCGAGGAACGGAGCAATTTCCCGAGTTGTGCAGGGGGTAAATATTTACGAAATTCAAAATAAAATTGAAGCATGATAGATGTTCTTGTCGTTGGGGAACTAAATGTTGATATTATTCTAGACAGAATAGATGGCTTTCCTGAAATTGGCAAGGAAAAACTAGCCGAGAATATGACGGTAACGTTGGGTAGCAGTTCAGCCATATTCGCAAGTAATTTATCTTCATTGGGTGCGAATGTGGCCTTTTTGGGTAAAATCGGGAAAGATAACTTTGGTGATCTGGTGATAGAATCCCTCAAAAGAAAAAAGGTAGATACTAGAGATATTGTCATTTCTCAAGAATATGCCACTGGAAGCACCATCGTGCTCAATTATGACATGGATCGCGCAATGATCACCTATCCAGGTGCTATGGAGCATCTGGCTGAAAGTGAAATCACAGATGAATCATTTGGAAAAGCAAAACATGTGCATGTAAGTTCCATCTTCCTTCAGCCTGCGCTTCGATCTGGTATTGTTTCTCTCTTAAGGCGGGCTAAAAAACTAGGGTTAACTACTTCGCTTGATCCACAATGGGATCCTGCCGAAAAATGGGATTTAGATCTTGAAGCTTTACTGCCATACGTCGATGTTTTTTTACCCAACAAAAAGGAGTTACAGTTTCTGACAAAGACAAAATCAGTTCAGGACGGGATAAACAAAATTAAGGTATTCGCCAATGTGGTTGCCGTTAAGGACGGTGAACACGGCGGACATCTTTGGGCCAATGGAGAACTTACAACCAAATCAGCCTTTTTGAACGAAAATGTAGCCGATTGTATTGGCGCTGGCGACAGTTTTGATGCCGGTTTTATATCAAAATACATTCAGGGAAAAGACCTGGTGTCTTGCCTCACGTTCGCAAACCTGACTGGCGCAGTGAATACAACACAGCCGGGTGGTACAACGGCATTTGAATCTATGGATATGATAAAGTCCACAGCAAAAAGCGTGTTTTCGCAAACCATTTAAATCAAAAAAGGCAGTAAGCGCCTTTAAAAAAAATATTCTCAATGATTTGCCAGAAATGACAGCCAGAAAAAATCATTTTCTTAACACAGCAACAAATGAAATTACAAGATCAGCTTCAGTTAAATAAGCGCGAAGGAAAGGCACTTCTCGCTACCAACTTCTACAATTTTGAGACCCTCTCTGCGGTTTTAACGGCGGCAAAAAATACTAACTCCGCAGTTATTCTACAGCTATCGGAAAGTTCTCTCGAATACATGGGAGTAAAAGTAGCTACCAGTCTGGCAAAGAGTGCTATCGAGCAATGCGGAGTGACCGCCTGGCTTCATATGGATCATGGTAGTGATGTAAATCTGGTCAAAGCGTGTCTGAATGAAGGTTTCGATTCTGTAATGATTGATGCTAGCGAAAAGCCCTTTGAGGAAAATATAAAAATCACTCAAGAGATCGTAAAATACGCAGCGTCTTTTGGTGCCAATGTAGAAGCTGAGCTTGGCTACATCGCCAAGTTGAATCAAAATCAGGCAATGGTTTACACCCAGCCAGATGAAGCCAAGAGATTTGTAGAAGCCACAGGTGTGAATGCATTAGCCATTGCCGTGGGTTCTGCTCATGGGTTTTACAAAGAAACGCCACAACTTCAACTTGACTTGATTGGCGAAATCAATGAAGCCACAACGGCAGCTTTGGTTCTGCACGGAAGCTCCGGCATTCCTCATGATCAGGTTCAGGCATCCATCCGAAAAGGAATCACCAAAATCAATTTGGCAACTGAGATTAAGAACATTTTTATGAAAAAGCTTCAGGTGGTACTAACTGATAGTGATGAGATTGACTTGCGAAAAGTCTTTCCAAAAGCAACTCAATCAGCAATGGAATTGGTGAGCGACAAACTGAATATGGTCAACTTTAAATAATAGATTATGAAGTGGTTAATTGTTTTAATATTGGCATTATGCATGGGATGTGTTGACAAACCATCCAAAAACGTTGATACACTTCTACTTAAAGATCATCAGCCAGTCTCCATTTATAATATCCCAGTTACTAAGATCGAAAAAGCAAAGTTTCCAGTCATAGACATGCATTCCCATGCTTATGCCGAGACAATATCCGATATTGAAACTTGGGTGAAAAATATGGATCAGTTCGGTATCGAAAAAACGATTCTGCTCACTTACAGCACAGGAAAGGAATTCGATAGTTTGGTGAATGCCTATTCCGCTTACAAAGACCGTTTCGATATCTGGTGTGGATTTGACTACACTGGATACAATGAACCTAATTGGGCAGAGAAGTCCGTTAAAGAATTAGAAAGATGCTTTGCCAATGGCGCAAAGGGAATTGGTGAACTTGGGGACAAAGGTTTGGGTTTGATCTACTCTCACCCCACCCCCGCATACGGCATGCATATAGATGATGCCCGAATGCAACCTCTAATCCAGCGATGCGGGGAATTAGGCATGCCAATTAACATTCATGTGGCAGAACCCATATGGATGTATGCAGCAATGGATTCGACCAATGATGGGCTGATGAATGGGTATAAATGGCGAATTGATAAGGATGCAGATGGCATATTATTACATCAGCAGCTCATCCAGACACTGGAGAATGCCGTGAGTCAAAATCCTAAAACCACTTTTATCGCCTGTCATTTCGCCAATTGTAGCTACGATTTATCCATATTAGGTAAGCTACTGGACACGTATCCAAACCTGAATGCTGATATATCAGCGCGTTATGGGGAAACTGCTCCCATTCCTAGATATATGTATTCATTTTATGAAAAATATCAGGATCGCTTACTTTATGGAACCGACATGGGATTTGAAAAGGATATGTACGAGGTGACATTCCGTATTTTGGAGACCAACGACGAACATTTTTATCAAAAAGAACATTTCAACTATCACTGGGCTCTTCAAGGGTTTGGTTTATCAGATGAGGTGCTAAAAAAATTATACCATGAAAATGCCCAAAAGCTATTATCAAATTAGTCTCAGTCTTTTCATTGCCGTGTTTGCATGGGGTTGTTCTCAAAAGCAAACGAGAATTGAAAGCGGCTCATTGGTTTTAGAGGTAAATCGTCTCCTTCAAACACAAATTACTTCTATGTCCATCGGAGCAAAACCATTCATGAATGCTTTTCAGTCCTCCGAATATATTCAATCGGGTGATGTGCGCATATCGGAATTCGAACAGGTCTCTTATGAAACCAATGATATCCAAGATGAATTGGGTGATGGACTAACACACACCTTTATTGGAATAAATGAAGGCCTTGAGAAAAAGCTTACCATCACTTCTTACATTGATTTCCCTGATTTAGTACTCACTCAGGTTAGTTATACCAACAAATCCACCAAGGATATAGAGGTGACATCATGGTCCAATAATGCATATAAACTTCTCTCAGAAAACAATGAGCCACCTTTCTGGGCTTTTCAGGGTAGCTCGTCTGGTGAAAGAGCTGATTGGATCAAACCGGTCACAGAGACTTTTTACCAAAAGAATTACATGGGTATGAATAGCTCCGATTATGGTGGTGGTATCCCTGTTGTGGATATCTGGAGACCAGATGTCGGTCTAATCATCGGTCACGCGACACTCACTCCCAAGCTGGTTTCGCTCCCAACCGAAATGAAAAAATACAGCAATGTGCTTACAGTCAAAATTGAACAAGAATTTGGCAGTCAGAATTTTCTGGCATCCGGAGAAACGATCGAAACGGTTGAAACTTTTGTGGGTGTTCATTCAGGAGATTATTACGGCGGACTTCAAAAATATGCTCAATTGATGGAGGCCAAGGGGATCGAATCTGCTCCATCAGAGCCTGCTGCTTACGAACCTATCTGGTGTGCCTGGGGATATGAAAGAAACTTCACTTTGGAGGAAGTAATTGGCACCCTTCCTAAGGTGAAAGAACTCGGAATTACATGGGCTGTGCTTGATGATGGTTTTCAGCAAGCGGAAGGCGACTGGCATACGAACAAAGACAAGTTTCCGAAAGGCGATCAGCAAATGAAAGATTTGGTAAAAAGAATCCATAGTTACGACCTGAAAGCAAAGCTGTGGTGGGCTCCATTGGCCGCCGATCCGGGCAGTAAATTGCTGCAGAAAAATCCAGATATGCGTCTTTACCTGGAAGATTGGGCTCCACAATACATCACTTGGTGGGATGCCTATTACCTTTCGCCGACCAACCCCAAAACTGTAGCACATACAAAGGAGGTAGTCAATTTGTTTCTAAATGAATGGGATTTTGATGGATTAAAAATGGATGGACAACATATGAATGCCGTAGCTCCAGACCACAATCCCAATAGTGGATTGGATAATCCAGAACAGGCACCAGAATCACTTCCGCTATTTTTCAAAACCATCTATGAAGAAGCGCTATCCATCAAACCACATGCTGTAGTAGAAAATTGCCCATGTGGCACTTGCATGTCCTACTTCAATATGCCTTACATGAATCAGGCGGTTTCTTCCGACCCCATGTCGTCATGGCAGATTAGGCACAAAGGAAAAACCTACAAAGCCCTCGTCGCGAAAACCGCTTATTATGGTGATCATGTCGAGTTAAGTGACGGGGGCGAAGACTTTGCAAGCTCTTTTGGTGTAGGTGCTGTTCTAGGCACCAAATTTACCTGGCCAAAAGACAATCCAACTGCCTCTGATTCCTACCTCCTCACACCAGAAAGAGAAGAAAAATGGAAGAAATGGTTTTCACTCTACAATCAAAAAATGATTTCGAAAGAAGCTTATCTGGGTGGTTTATATGATATTGGTTATGACAAACCTGAAACACACGTAATTGCCAAAGGTGACACACTTCACTATGCCTTTTATGCAGATAGCTGGTCTGGAAAAATTGAATTGCGCGGATTAGAAGAGCGTGATTATATCATACGTGATTATGTCGGTAATATGACTTTAGGCGAGACCAAAGGCTCATGCGGACAAATAAATTGCACCTTTGAGGATTATTTACTCATCGAAGTATATCCGAAATGAAACTTATATCCTTTATCCTTCTGACATTCATAGCGTCATGGGCTTATGGCCAAAATGAACCTGAAATCTGCCAGACAAATGGAGTCGCTATTGATGGTTACGATCCGGTGGCATTTTTTACTTTGGGTCAGCCCAAAAAAGCCAAAGGTGAAATCACGTATGATTGGAAAAGTGCCACCTGGCGTTTCGAATCTAACGAAAATCGCGACCTATTTATCGCTAATCCAGAAAAATACGCCCCCCAATATGGAGGATATTGCGCCTGGGGAATGCGCGAAGGATATAAAGCCGAAACCCGCCCGAAAAACGCATGGACGTTTCATGATGGCAAACTCTATCTCAACTACAACAAAGCAGTGACCGATGGCTGGTTGCCTGAAAAAGAAAAAAACATTGAAATCGCAAACAACAATTGGGCAGAAATGACCCATCAATAACTTCATAGATCCATGATTATATTCCCTCGTCCTTTTGCCATCGCCATAGATGATCTTGGCTGGATGCTAGGCTACAACGATGGCACGGATGGGTATGGCCCCTACCGAGTGGGTATCAATCGTAAAATGACTCTTCAGGACTATGAAGCTGTAAAAACACTCGCAAAGAACGCGGGTGTCAGGCTTCAGGGATTGTTTATTTTGGGAGAAATGGATCGGGAGAATTTTTTAGGAGACTTCCCCACCACTACCCATATGCGTGAAAAATGGGATAACACATCCAACATTTCCGACCTTCAACTGGAGATCATGGGTTATGCAAAAAAGGAATCCGCCTTCATCGAATTTGGTTTACATGGCGTAGGTCATGAATATTGGCCTGAAGCTGGAATAAGAAGACGCGCCGAATGGTACAATACAGATGACGATCATTCCTGGCCTGAAACGGAGATCAGAACGCATTTAGATTGCTTCGTTCGGATCATGAATCAATATGGGATTTCTAAAGAAAACGGCCATTCGTTTCCCGAAAGCTTTGTGCCTTGCGCTTATAGCTATTACTGGAATCCTGAAGGTGAATATAGCCTTGGCAAGGCGCTGGGTGACTATGGTGTACGATTCGCGAATACTGACTTCACACAAATCCTCGAATGCCATCCGCCATTGGCACAAGGTGGAGGCTTTGATCATGGTGTACATGTAATGAGTCGTTACAATTATGGCAATCTCTGGTCAGCATTAGGCAAACTACCCGAAGTGCCGCTACAGGATCAAACCACAGACTATATCGAAACCCACTGGCCCAACCTATTGGCTGGTGAGAATGGATCACAAGATGAAATCACATCACAATGGACGGCTTATTATCAGGCTGTGCAGCAATCCAAAGACCGCTACTGTGCTAAAAACACGCATCAGATGCATTCTCAGTGGATTTATCAGCGATATGTTACCATTACTGAAATTACTGAAGGCGTTGTATCAATTGATAACCAAAAAATGCCTGTTGATTTGCTTAGTGGGGATTTTCCGGGGAATCTGGTATTGAAAGTAGCTTTGTCCGACGGACAGCATATACAAAAAGCTGAGCTCAACGGGAACACGCTTCCAGCTTACTATGAAGATCAAGGGTTTGGTTTTCTTTATCTGCCCCGGCTAATGAGTGAGCAATATATGCTTAATTATGAGATGGGGTCTGAAACACTTTCTGACATTATCTGGCACGATGGCACTTCCAACATCTTTGATGTTGTTTTCAAGGAAAATGAAGTAAAAATTGAACTTTGTCTATACGGAAAACAAGTGATCAAATTTCGGAAAGCTAATATTCCAATCAAGGTTACATCAAGCAATTCCGGCATAGAGGTTCAGGGTTGGAAGATCAGCGAAGGACTGCTAGCTATAGAACTGACAGCACATGATATGCAAGGTGAATTAGGCATGATCGAAATCTACTATTGATCAGCCATATCATACCAAAATCACCCGCCGCTACTCGTAAAATCAAAAGTTAATACCTATCATCAAACCCAAAAATCGGCTTGCGACTGATCCATTTACCACGGGTAAAATCCGGAAATTGTACCGGCTCACTTCCATCTGCAATAGATTGTTCAGACAGCACAGTTACGGCTGCCCATGATGCCGCATCGTACACATCCATCGGCATAGGTTCATTGCCCTTTAATGCTTCCACAAATGCATGAATCACAAAGAAATCCATGCCTCCATGCCCTGCACCTTCCGTGTCAGCCTCGTATTTCTTCCAAAGTGGATGATCGAATTTTTTCATGTATTCAGCATCGCTTTCCCACTCATGGGCTGGACTTTTACCCTCTACATAGATGCCTTTATTTACATCCATCCAAATGCCATTCGTCCCCTGCACTCGGAAACCCAGCGAATAGGGTCTCGGTAGATTGGTGTCATGGCTCAGAATGATTGTTTCGCCATTAGCACATTTGATCACCGTAGTGACCACATCTCCCAGCTTGAATTCCAGATCAGCATTGGGGTGGTCAGGTCCTCCTTTGGGATGATTCACAATATATTCATGCAATCCACGTGCTTTTGAAGCAGTGGATGTCAGGTATACGAAACGATTGCCACGATTATTATCTATATAGTTCGCTACTGGACCCAGGCCATGTGTAGGATATATATCTCCATTTCTTTTCAGTGAGTGGTTTGTACGCCAAACCGCTTCGCTGTAGCCTTTCTCACCAAACTCCACACCCCCTCCATAGAGCTGCTGACCGTCGTTGAACTTCACATGTCGTAAGTCGTGTTGATAACCTCCCTCCATATGGATGATCTCTCCAAACAAGCCCTGTCGCACCATATTGAGTACGGCCATTATATCTCTCCTATAAGCCACATTTTCCAGAATCATAAATGGCGTGCCTGTCTTCTCATAAGCATTCACGAGCGCCCAGCATTCCTGTATATCAAAAGCGCCAGCTACTTCAAGACCAACTGCTTTTTTTGCCTCCATTGCATCAACAGCCATGGGAGTATGCCAGACCCAGGGTGTGGAAATGATCACAGCATCAACATCTCCCCTTTTCAGCAAATCTTGATAGGCATACGGTCCGGCACCAAACGTTGCAGGTTTTTTCATCCCAGCTCCCATCACCATTTCTGCTGCTTTCGACAGTCTGTCTTGGTCAATATCACACAGAGCAGTCACTACAATATCTTTTCTAAGCAGGGTTAGCCCAAGCTGGCCTGTACCCCTTGCTCCAACCCCGATGAACCCCAGACGAATTTTATCTTGACTGGCTTTGCCAAATGCGAATTGCGGAACTACCAATGCCATCGCTGCACCGGCTGTGGTTTTGATTACAAAATTTCTTCTGTCCATTTTAGATTTTTATTGGGAAAAGATCACGTATTTTTCAGGCTACAATTTAATTTCTTTTTTACAAATAATAAGTTTTCGAAACTTTTAATTGATTCAAAAACAAGTTTTCGAATGTTTTAATTTACCTTTAGGTTTCTTTTTCATCACTTAAGCTTATAAAACGCTATGATCCTCAACTTACTGGACTGGTCCTTTGTCATTGGCTTTTTCATTATTTCTCTAGCCATAGGTATATGGGCAGCAAAAGCGGGGAAAAAAAATTCTGATGATTACTTCACAGCAGGTGGAAAAATGCCTTGGTGGATTTTGGGGGTTTCCATGGTGGCCACTACGTTTTCTACAGACACCCCAAATCTGGTCACTGATATAGTCCGACAGAATGGAGTTTCAGGTAACTGGACCTGGTGGGCATTCCTTCTTACGGGTATGCTTACGGTATTCGTATATGCTCGATTGTGGAAAAAATCAGGTGTTATCACGGATGTGGAATTTTATGAACTTCGGTACAGTGGGACAATATCTCGTTTTCTAAGAGGATTTCGTGCCATTTATCTTGGTTTGGTATTCAATGTAATGATTATGGCTACAGTATCTCTAGCAGCCATTAAAATTGGAGGAGTGCTCATGGGTCTTGCCCCTTGGCAAACGGTATTAATTGCAGGGACAATCACAGTAATTTATAGCTCTATCGGTGGATTAAGAGGCGTTGTGATTACTGATTTTCTTCAATTTTTCCTTGCTATTCTGGGTTCCATCATTGCGGCAGTCGTGGCGCTAGGACACCCTAAAGTTGGCGGCCTTACCAACCTACTAACACATGAAAATGTAGTAGGTAAATTGGATCTATTCCCATCCATGTCTAACCCAGAAGTATTTGTTGTACTATTCCTAATGCCTTTACTGGTGCAATGGTGGAGTGTCTGGTATCCTGGAGCCGAACCCGGTGGAGGAGGTTACATCGCACAGCGAATGTTTGCAGCTAAAAATGAGGATCACTCTATAAAAGCTGTACTTTTTTTTAATGTAGCTCACTATGCACTTCGGCCATGGCCATGGATCATAGTTGCCTTGTGTTCACTTGTTGTTTTTCCTGATTTAGAGAGTTTCAAAACAGCGTTCCCAGATTCGGAGAGCATTATTAATCACGATTTAGGATATCCCGCAATGCTCACATTTATTCCAGCAGGATTATTGGGATTGGTTGTTACCTCCCTAATTGCTGCTTATATGTCGACAATATCAACCCACCTTAATTGGGGTGCCTCCTACATCGTTAATGATTTCTATAAGCGCTTCGTGAAGCCAGAAGCATCTCAAAAAGAAATGCTCAACCTGGGGCGATTAATAACTGTAGGTCTCATGATTTTGACAATGCTATTTGCGTTGGTACTTGACAATGCACTAAGTGCATTTAATATTCTTCTTCAAATTGGAGCAGGCACTGGTTTGATCTTCATCTTAAGATGGTTTTGGTGGAGGATAAATGCGGCAACCGAATTAGCGGCTATGATTATTAGTTTTTTGGTAGCAATATATTTTGGTGTCCTTCATACCAAGTTAGGATTTGATGCATTCCCGGCATGGCAGGAATTATTAATTGGAGTTGGCCTTACTACTGTGGGATGGGTGGTTGTAGCATTCACAACTGCTCCTACTTCATTAGATAAGATGATTTCTTTTATCAATAAAGTGAACCCAGGAGGTCCGGGATGGAAACGAATCTCGGATCAAGCAGCGCAATCAGGCCTTCTAACTGCAAAAGAAGAAACATGGAAAGTACCTGTAGGTATTCTTTGCATGGTAGCAGGCACTATAGGCGTCTACTCCTTCCTAATGGGAACAGGAATGATCATATATGGCAAATACATAGTAGGTATAAGCCTTTTTGTTATTGCAACCCTTTGCACTTTTGTCATCAAAAAGCTGTGGCCAAAAATTAATTAGATGAAACGAATTCTAGTTGTATGCCCTAACCCATCTATTGACACCTATGCATGGATCGATGGGTTTTCCAATGGTATTCCCAACAGAATAAAAAGAGAAGATCGATATCCTGGTGGAAAAGGCCTCCATGTGGCAATGGCTCTTGCTGAATTAGAAATTCCGGTAACTATTGCTGGATTTTGGGGTGGAGAAACTGGCTCCTGGATCAAAAAATCCTGCTCCCAGTACTACCCAAAGATTAACTTCATTGGGCCCGATTTAGCAGACTGGTCTAGGATCTGCTATACCATCAAATCAGATAATGATTTTGACGATACAGAAATTTTAGGCCCAGGCCCAAACATTACACGTGTGCAATTCGATCAGTTAATTGGGCAAATAAAAGAGACACTCAACCAATACAGCATGGTTGCACTCTGTGGGTCTTGGCCCAAGGGAAGCCCTGAAGATGGCTATGCACAAATTGTTTCTTTGGCACAAAAAAATAGCATCAAAACATACGTCGATTGTACTGGAATCCAGCTGAAAAATGCTTTAGCTAAAAACCCATTTGGTGTCCATCTTAACCGTAAGGAGATCGCGGAGCACTTCAATACTGACTTTGAATCCTCTAAGAAAATGATATTGACATATTGCAGTGAGGCCGCAATCACAGATGGCTCCAAAGGACTAGCATTAGTCACCAATGATGGGGAATTTAAGGCATTAGCAATAATAGATGATGTGATCAGCACCATAGGATCGGGGGATTGCTTAGTTGCTGGTATTCTGGCTGGACATATGAAAGCATTAGGCCACCAAGGCATTGCCTATATGGGTGCAGCATGTGGAGCGGCTAATTGTCTAAAAGAAGAGCTAGGCATGCTCAATAAATCAGATGTACAAAAACTCTTTGAAAATCAGATCAAAAAAGGAATATTGAAATGAAAGCCTTCGGAATTGCATGTATTTCATTCTTATATGCCGCTGTTGGTTTGGCTCAAGGTTTTACCGAAATAGGAGAATCGTTGGGTATCAATTATGACTTCAAAACCGATGATTATGGTGGCGGAGTAAGTTTTGCGGACTTCAATCAGGATGGGTTGGATGACCTGACCTTCACCAGCGGTCCAGGCGAGCATGTCCGCTTTCATTTGAATAATGGAAATGGATTTACCGAATTATCACCATTGGTCAATGATACCACTGAAACCAAACAAGTACTTTGGATTGATTATGACAATGATGGACTACTGGATCTTTTTTTGACATCCGTTAATGAAAACAAGCTTTATCGTCAAACAACTTACCTTCAGTTTGAAGATGCAACCACAGCTATGGGCATAGAAAGCCTGGATCAACTTACCTTCACTGCACACTGGATTGACTATAATAGGGATGGCTGGGTTGACTTGTTCGTCACATATCGAACTAAAGAAAATGAAGGTTTCATACAACTATATAAAAACAATCAAGGTAATTCTTTTGATGATTTAACGATCCGAGCAGGACTGAAAGGAAAGGGTAATAGTGTGCTAACTATGACAAGTTTTGATTACAATAACGACGGTTGGTCAGATATATTCCTGGCTCAAGATTGGGAACAAGGAAATCAGCTTTTAAGAAATAATGGAAATGGCACATTCACAGATGTCTCAATCATCAGCAATACCAACCAAAAAATGAATTCTATGACAGCCACAGTCACTGATTACAATGAAGATGGCTGGTTTGATATTTATGTAACCAACACCCGTGAAGGCACAGCATTTCTCCGAAACAACCAGGACGGCACCTTTACTGACGTTGCAGAGGAGATGGGATTGTTTGTGAGAAGTCTCACATTCGGGGCTATTTTTTTTGATGCGGACAATGATACTGATTTGGACCTACACATTGTGGGTGGGCAGGTTAATTATATGTTTGAGAATCCAGGTAATGGGTTGCCATTCAGGCGCGTAAACAATGGGTGGGGCTTTCAAAGTGATGGTTTCTTTAATAATGGATTTGCAACAGGTGATTACAATGGAGATGGATACCTGGATCTGGTCAAAAACAGTATGACTCTGACAGGTACTGGTGCAGGAATGAACACCTTTTGGGAAAATAATTTCAGCTCAAACAATTACCTGATGGTGGATTTAGAAGGTACCATTTCGAATAAGTCCGGAATTGGCGCAATAATCACTGTGTATTTTTCAGGTAGAATATTCAAACGCCGAGTAGCATGTGGAGAAAGTTTTTGCTCGCAGCTCAGCTACAGACAGTTTTTCGGTTTGGGTGAAAATGAAATTGTGGAAAAAGTAATTGTTGACTGGCCGTCTGGCAACATCACCGAAATAACTGATGTAGCTGCCAATCAAATCCTACACATTGTAGAAACGACTCAAGGATGTACTGATCCAACTTCATGTAACTACAATCCATTGGCCACTGCAGATAATGGAACCTGCAGATTAGCTACCACTTATTATGATTGCGATGGCTGCAAGAACGACAAAGATCAAGATGGCGTTTGTGATGAGTTGGAGATTGAGGGATGCACTGACCTCCGCTCCTGTACCTTCGACCCCCACGCTACTGAAGACGATGGATCATGCTGGTATCCACCCACCTATGAAATCACTGGTGAAACGAATAAAAGCCCCAAAGAACCACATACCTACAGCTACCCTTCTAATACAGGAAGTAAATATTTTTGGGAGGCAACCAATGGATCTGTGATTATAGGGCAAGGCACCAGCTCGGTTCTGGTCATTTGGGATGAATTTCCCTGGATTTTGATCGTGACAGAAACGGACGCCAACAATTGTGTCTCAGATCCAGTGAAACTGGAAATTTCTTCCTTCATTTTAAGTACAGAAAAAGACCAATCCTACACAATCAATATTCATCCTAATCCTGCCTCAACACATATTTGGGTGAGCTCAAACCAATCATTCAATGAACATACAAGAATCTACATCACAAACATTCAGGGAAGAAAATTGATTGAGACACATCCTTCTGAAATCGGGAATACAGATATTGATATTACCATGCTAAAAAACGGCATCTATGTTATTACTGTAGGATCTGAGGATCAATTATACCAATCAAAAATCATCATACAAAGATCCCCATAAATACCAATACTATGATTTTCACAAAACATAATGTTCAAAGGATCCTCCTCATAAACTTTTTGTGCTTGTTAACCTTGGTTACTGGCACAGCTCAGGAAAGCAGCATAGCCAGAACCTGGATAGAAGCCACATTACATGGCATTCGAAATGATTTAGCCCGCCCGACAGTTCATGCAAGAAACCTCTTTCATACAAGTGTCATCATGTACGATACCTGGGCAATTTTTGATGAAACTGCCGAACCATTCTTAATAGGGCAAAAGATGGGTGAGTTTAAATCTGACATTCAACTGACACCATTTATCATTACAACTTTGAAAGATAAAAAAGAAGAGGTCATGAGCCATGCTCTTTACCGTTTGCTCTATTTTCGATTTACCAAGTCACCCAAAAAAGAAGATATCCATCATTATCTCGATTCACTGATGGATCAGTTCGGCTATTCCACAGAGGTTACCGCCATTGACTATTCAGACGGGACAGCCGCCACTCTTGGCAACTTCATTGCTTCCGAAATTATTCGTTTCGGCCTTATGGACGGATCAAATGAACAAAACACCTACGCCAACCAATACTATCAGCCTGTAAATGATCCGCTCCTGCTCACAAGCTCAGACCCCATCGTCATGACTGACCCCAACAGATGGCAGCCTTTGTCCTTCGAAACATTTATTGATCAAGGTGGTAACGTGATCCTAGGTTCCACACCTCCTTTTTTAGGACCTGAATGGGGAAATCTGAAGGGATTCGCACTTACTAACAATGATCTGAGCATATTCACCAGAAATGGCGATGAGTACAGGGTATATCATGATCCTAGCGCACCTCCCATGTTGGGAAATGACCCCGCTGAAACAGCTGCTTATAAGTGGAATTTTTCATTGGTAGCCAACTGGGCTTCACATTTGAATGCAGATGATCCTACTGTTTGGGATATTTCGCCGAACGAGATCGGAAATGTATCTACATATCCCAAAACTTTGGATGAATTTAAGACATTTTACCAGGCAGATGGTGGTACTTCACAGTCAGGCTATACAGTGAATCCTGTCACCAACCAACCCTATGAGCCACAATTAGTACCGAGGGGTGACTACACTCGTGTTTTAGCTGAGTTTTGGGCAGACGGTCCCGACTCTGAGACACCACCCGGACACTGGTTTACCATACTCAATTATGTCATGGATCACCCTCAATTCGAGCCCATTTATATGGGCTCAATTACATTTGAGGATCGACTGGAGTATGATGTGAAGGCTTATTTTATGCTGGGAGCAGCCATGCACGACGTAGCTATCACTGCCTGGAGCATCAAAGGATGGTATGATTATGTAAGGCCAATATCTGCTATTCGCTATATGGCCACAATTGGGCAGTCTTCCGATTCTCAATTGCCAAATTACCATGCCCATGGTATACCGTTAGAGGAAGGATTGGTAGAACTAGTACAAACTGGTGATCCATTGGCCGCAAACCCAGAAAATATTGGCAAGATTAAAATCTATACTTGGCGAGGGCACGACTACATCACGGACCCCACTTTAGATGACGCTGGAGTAGGATGGATTCTTGGTGAAGATTGGTGGCCCTATCAACGACCTTCGTTCGTTACCCCACCCTTTGCCGGTTATATTTCGGGGCATTCTACTTATTCAAGTGCTGGTGCCAACATATTAACACAGCTCACAGGCATGCCTTATTTTCCCGGTGGACTGGGTGAGTTTCACGCACCTCAAAATGATTTTTTGGTTTTCGAAAAGGGACCAAGTGTGGATGTGACACTGCAATGGGCTACTTACAAGGATGCTGCAGATCAATGTAGCCTCTCTCGAATTTGGGGAGGAATCCATCCACCTGCCGACGACATTCCTGGTCGTATCATAGGCCCTCAAGTGGCTCATGCCGTTTGGCAAAAGGCTCAGCGACTTTTCAATGGCGAGGAGACATTAGACACTCATGCATCTAATCCTAGAAAATCGATCACCCTATATCCCAATCCAGCGCTATCGGGAAGTAGCATCAGCATCCAACTACTAACAAAAGATCCTACTGAATATCAAATATATGATCACCAAGGTCAACTAAGGCAGCAAGGTGCACTTGACACACAAATTGAAGTCAATTTACCTAGAGGAATGTATTTTATCAGAGTCGTGGGAGAAAATACGCTATTTGCTGAAAAGCTCATTGTTTATTGAAGAACTACATCAAACCTGTTGGAATGGATACAATAAATCCAAAATAAGAAAGGATGTTTACGTCAGATATGCCCACTCAAATAATTATAGTTTTTTCGCGAACCAAATATTAATAATAATGATGTTTCTGGCTGTGGTCAGGACGGCAATTCCTAATTACGAAACTTCCTGAATATGCCTCAGTTACCCTTATTATTAAGGTTGGTTTAAATGCAGTAATGTAAAAACAAAATCACCACTTATTCAGCAGAGCTTTAATCCGTCTTTTCGCACCTATTAATCCGTCTAGATAATGGTTCAGAGTTTATCACAAGACAACTTGATGAATGGAGCAATGAAAACAAAGTAGAATTGGCATTTATTCAGCATAAAAAACTTATGCAGAATGTATACGTGGAAAAGGTTAACTGCTCCTTGCGTTCTGTGCTTCATAATACAAACCTCTTCAAAAATCTCAGGCAAGTACAGTTGCTAACCGCAAACTGGAAACAGGATTACAACCATAACCTATCATATGAAGGACTGGGAGACAAAACTCCCAAACAAGCTTTTAAGGAATTTTATTATTTTTTAAACTCTAGTTTTGAATGGGTCAAAATTCTGGAAGTGCATAGTAGCGCAAGTGTGGAAATTGTTTTCATGGTTTTGTCTGATTTGAAGTATTAATTATCAGACAATGTTGGGGCAGTGACAACAAATAGCTAAGTGTGTAATTAGGATTCGAAAGATTGTTTGATTCGCTTAGTTAAATTTCGTGACTATCCTACTCCTAAATAATATAAATAATATAAATTGTTTTGGAACACTGATTCTACTAAACAGATGGATTCAGGTCAAATAAGAACTGCTTGAGATTGATAAAATTTCCTCAGGGATTCCTTAAGGATATTGCAAAACGAGGAATAGATATATTAAGTGTATTAGAATGTCAATCAATAAAAAAGCCCGATTCTCAATGAAAATCGGGCTTGTGGTGATCCGCCTGGGGCTCGAACCCAGGACCCACGCCTTAAAAGGGCGTTGCTCTACCAGCTGAGCTAGCGAATCGTTAAATTGCCTTAATAAATTAGACTTTTTGAAGTGTCTACCTTAAAATTGCGGTTGCAAAACTACGTAGCTTATTCTCAAATTACAACCAACAAATATGTTTTTTAGAATATTAATTTCGATTTCACTTTTAGGTTGTTTTTTTCTAACCAAAGGTGCCAATGACGACCCGCTTCATAAGGCTGATAGCCTTTTTAAATCAAAAAAATATACTGAAGCGTTTGATCTCTACAGCACAATCTATGCAGAAGGTTCGGCTTCTCCAGCCATGCTGGCAAGAATGGCTTTTATAAAAGAAGGTCTTGGTAATTACACAGAAGCACTTTTCTATCTGGACCATTATTATAAAAAAACCTCCGATAAAAAAGTTCTTGAAAAAATGCGTGACCTGGCTGAAGAAAATAGTTTGTCCGGCTTTGAATACTCTGACTATAAGTTTATTGTCAATAACATCAATAAATATGGTGACTTGGTCATTATGGGCTTATTAGCGCTTTCATTATTATCACTCTCCATCATCTATTTCAAAGCACCAAAAGGAGCTTCTGCAGCGCCATGGCTCGCACTACAACTTTTCTTATTGATTCCTGCAGCTTTAGTACTCAATGAATTTTTCAATGACAATGAAGCCATTATTAAACAAGACCAAACGGTAATGATGCAGGGACCATCTGCTGGTTCTGAACCTTTGGAATTAATAGCGAAGGGCAATAAAGTCAAAGTAATAGAGGCTGAACCTATCTGGACAAAAATACGAATCGGAGAAACAGAAGCTTATGTCCGGTCAAATAGATTACTAAAACTGATGTAAATGAAAAAACCGACTCATCATCTGAGTCGGTTTTTTTATAGTTCTGTATTTAAGAATCTTATTTAACAGTTTTTACTGTTTTGATGATTCTTGCAGCAACTTTATATGGATCTGCATTAGAAGCAGGTCTTCTATCTTCTAGATACCCACTCCATCCTTTATTCTTAGTATAAAGAGGAATACGAATAGAAGCACCTCTGTCTGATAGTCCGTAAGAGAAGTCATTGATAGAAGCTGTTTCGTGCTTTCCTGTCAATCTCTGATCATTGTAAGCACCGTAAACTTCTATGTGCTCCTTAACCACACTTCTAAACGACTCACATACTTTTTCTATCTTTTCTTTTGAAGCTGCAGTACGTGTATAAGTGTTCGAGAAATTAGCATGCATACCAGAGCCGTTCCAGTCAGTCTGACCAAGAGGCTTAGGATGGTATTCAACATACAATCCGTATTGTTCGGTAAGTCTTTCCATCAAATATCTGGCTACCCAGACCTGGTCACCAGCAGAAGAAGCTCCTTTAGCAAATATTTGCCATTCCCACTGACCTGTCGCTACTTCACCATTTGTGCCTTCAATATTTAGCCCAGCAGCAATGCAAAGATCAAGATGCTCATCTTTAAAATCTCTACCAAAAACATTTTGTCCACCTACACCACAATAATATGGTCCTTGTGGAGCTGGGTATCCACCAGCAGGAAAACCAATAGGCAATTTTGTTTCAGGATCCATCAAGAAATATTCTTGCTCGAAACCAAACCAGAAGTCATCATCCTGATCATCAATAGTAGCTCTTCCATTAGAAATATGTGGTGTACCATCTGCATTGAGCACTTCACACATGACCAAATATGCGTCTTCTAATGCAGGGTCAGGACAGATAAAAATAGGCTTCATGATACAGTCTGAAGAACCGCCTTCTGCCTGCTGAGTAGATGATCCATCGAAAGACCAATCATCACAGTCTTCTAGTTTTCCACTGAAATCTGATACAACTTTTGTTTTACTTCTTAGCGATTGGGTCGGCTTATATCCATCCAACCAAATGTACTCCAATTTTGATTTAGACATTTTTTTAGGTTTATATTTTATAAGTTAAACAAGCGACATGATTGAAATAAGTCATTTCAATACGTTCTGTAATTTTCAAATTTTTGTTCGAATAAATAAATAATTCGTCACATTTTTTTACTTGTATTGCCAAATTCACAATGTTCGAACCACTTCATTGAGAATGGAGATAAATAGTCAAAGTCCAATCATTACTGAATGGACTTTGACTGCAAAGATTAGTAATGACTTAAGTTAGAAAGCATAAACTGCTGCTAAGACGAAAGAAGCTAAAGAACTACCCGCTTTTGTAGAACTCTCAGCAACCACATCCTCATCAAACAGATCAACTCTCAATTCAGGAATGAATGTCAGAGCACCAACTGAATAGTTAGCAGACAAAGTAAGGTCAATTACATTTGTAGCAATGAATCCAGGAGTAACAACGGTACCGAAAGCATCGTACAAATTTGTGTCCGGCAATGCACCAACTCCTTCATCAGAGAAATACTCAGCTCTTACCCCCATGGAAAAGTCATCAGAGAATGAGTTCTGAAGATAAATCGCAGCACCAAAGAAATTATCCTTGGCTGTTGTTGCATTTATCCCAAGGTAAAGCGCATCGGTCAAATCCCATCCGGCAGTCACATCAAACTGATAGAAATCATCAGATAGAATAGAGTTCAAATAAACTCCTCCGTAACCCAATTGAGCACCAAAAACATATTTTCCACTTGGGTTAAAATCAGTAGCATCAGTAGGATTGAATACACCTAACATCAAAGACGCATCTCCCAAAGCGATATCTGCCTTAAGACCTGAATGAGAAAATGGTCCGTAAGAGAACATATAAGAAGTAGAGTAGTTATAATTTGCTGTTGGCGAAATCACCTCGTAACCCAAGAAAGTGTTGAAGTTACCAATTGTGAAAGTTACAGACTCAGTTGCATTCCAGTATGCATAAAGTTGATTCACAATACTAGAGCTAGCTGTAGTTGAACCAAAAACGGCATCCGTACCTCTTGGGCCAAAAACCAAATCAGCTACGAAACCGGACTTTTCGCCTTCTATGCTCGTTATTATGTTAGCCATCCCAACAGCAAAACCATGCTGATTGGCAAAAGAAGACCCTGGCGCTTCCGTATAAACTGCATTCAAGTTAGTTCTATAATAAGTATCAACAGATCCGCTAAATGTAAGTGCCGGACCTTCTTCGTCTTGTGCATTGACATTGACAGAAACTACTGTCAACAAAAGCGCGAAAAGCGCAGATTTAAATAGATTTGTAAAAGTTTTCATAATCATTTCTTGATTGAATGTTTGTGTAAAATGTTTTGAGTAGCCTCTGATCGTATGAGTTTTCCGACCTGTAGATCAGAGGCTTTTTTATTTTGAGTTTTTGAGAATTATTCTGTGATGATTGTATATCCCCTGATACCGTGCTCATGGCTATCCAATCCTTCTTTTTCATGCTCTTCAGATACTCTGATTCCCATGGTGAATTTCAACACGTAGAAGATGATTAGTGCACTGATGAAAGCAGCAGCTCCACAAGCAACAACACCGATCAACTGAGCCATGAAAGTATGGTCAGGATTTGTTGAGAAGATACCTACGGCCAAAGTACCCCAGATTCCACATACCAAGTGAACTGAAACAGCTCCTACAACATCATCCAATTTGAATTTATCAAGAGTAACCGCCGAGAATACCACAATCACACCAGCAATGAAACCGATAAGCAATGCATTCATTGGCTCGATTGAATCTGCACCAGCTGTAATACCTACAAGACCAGCAAGGATACCATTGAGTACCATTCCTAAATCAAGTCTTTTGAACAACAGGTATCCACCTAGGAAACCACCAAGACCACCTGTACAGGCAGCAAGACATGTAGTAACCAATACAAATGAAACAACTCCAGGGTCAGCAGAAAGTACTGAACCTCCGTTGAATCCGAACCAACCTAACCAAAGAAGGAATACACCTATCACGGCCAAAGGAACAGAAGAACCTGGCTTGTCAATTACTTTGCCATCAACATATTTACCAAGACGTGGGCCTAATACCATGATACCAGCCAATGCTCCCCATCCTCCTACAGAATGAACAAGTGTAGAACCAGCAAAATCGTAGAATCCAAGCTCAGAAAGGAATCCGCCACCCCACTGCCAGCTTCCGATAATCGGATATACAACACCCACGAATACTACTGTGAAGATCATATAAGCTCCAATTTTGATACGCTCAGCTACAGCTCCTGAAACGATAGTTGCGGCAGTCGCAGCGAACATCGCCTGAAACAAGAAATCTGTCCAGTAAGTATAACCTCCACCTGCATATTCTGAAGAAACATCAGCTGTGGACATTGACTCAATTCCAAAACCTGCGAAACCCAATATTCCATTGAAGTCTCCTGGGTACATTAAATTAAACCCACAGATAAAGTAGGTCACGATTCCGATAATCGGAGTTAAAGTATTCTTGAAAAGAATATTAACTGTGTTCTTTGCTTGACCAAAGCCTGTTTCCACACCAGCAAATCCAAGGTGCATAATGAAAACGAGTGCAGTAGCCAGCATCATCCAGATGTTATTTGCCGTCAATAGGTTAAAGGCAACATCTGCAGCAAGATCAGCTTGAGCGACTGCTTCTACAGCTCCCTCAGCCAATGGCATCATTAAAAGGTTGGTGATCATGTTCATAAATTTCAAATTTAATTTTGTTGAAGAAAACCTTTGGTTAATAATATGTCGTCACATATTTGTTTTGCCAAATAAAGATAATGTTTGAGCTCTCGCAAAATAATCGTTTCATTTTTTTAGCATATTACTTGTCAATTTAGCAGCTAATTGGGCTGTTTTATTGAAAATATAACAATCAAATAACTAATATTTTAAAAATTCTATTTTTGAGCTTTCCTCCCGAAGTATTCAGCTAGAGAGATTGTAAAAATTCACACATTCCATTTTTTCGATCGACAAATGAAGTTTTTGTTAAATATTTTTCAATTATCAGAACGAAATACAAAATAATCTTCCTGTGATTGCAAATAGAACCCGTCTTTTCCCAATTCTTTACGAATATGTTAAAAATGAGCTTTTTAGAAGACTTGTTGGTTTTAAAAAGTGTTCAGGTTGCTATTAATCATTCCCACTATCAATTTTTTACACTTTAATATTTCAACTGAGGTATGGGTGTTCGGTAGAGAATAATTAAGTATAGGGTACAGAGTATGAGGTACAGGTTATTAGGTATTTGGAATTTGGAAAATTCACAGCGTTTTTGGTACTTGGAAAAATGATAGGGTTCAGAGTACGGAATGATAAAAACACATTAACTCATCACAATATTCCGCTATTTAAGTAAGGTTAAAATTCCGTTATACTTTGTTTTGGAGAATTGAATCAAATAATAGTAAGTTCCTGCAGGGTCATCACCTCCATGCCAAGTGAAATCCCGATCATCACTTTCAAAAACTGTCTTACCAGACCTGTCCTGTATGACTATAAATTGAAAGAAATCATCACAGTTATCTTTTGGTAGATTTCGCTTGTTGTCGTCATATCCGGATAGTGTAAATACATTGTTCCAATTGTCGCCATTTGGTGTAAATACATCCGGCGGATCAAACCTTATAAAGGCATCCCTAGTTTCTACAATCTCAAATGATAGCTTCATGGTATCCAATCCGGTAATTGGACAGCTATTGTCAAAGGCCAGAAAATACAGTTCATAAATTCGACTTGTTTGGCCCAATTCCAACAATTGACACTCGGGTGTCCATTGTAATAATGAATTTACATCACCAAAACCTGTAACTGTTTCAAATGTCAGTGAATTTGAATTTGGTCGACGGAAGGAATCATGAAATTGCAAAGTAATCTCCTGATCTATTTCCTGATCTGACACATTGATTTCTAATTCAAATGTCGTATTTACTTCTACTTGATACTTTCTGGCAATGGATTCAAAATCTGGCTTGTTATTTACCGGAAGGTTTATTTTAACAAGAACTTCCAGAGTGTCGTAGTTCTGAATGTGACACAGATCATCGTCCTCAGCGATGAAAAAGAATGTGTATTCATTTTTAGCCAATAAATTGATTTCATTACAAAATGGAGTCCATGAAAAAAAACTTGATACCAAGCCCAAATTTGTAGTGTCCTCAAACGTAACACCGAGATCATTTGGATCAAATCCGTCTGTGGCCATTCGCAAGGTGATCTGATCATTGTCAAAATCCTTAGCCGAAATTTCAAAATTGATTTCCTGATCAGGATCTATATTTATGATAGTTGGTTCTGAAGAGCTCACCACAGGATCCGTATTACCAGGTAGAATGGCATTTAGGTCTACCCACTCTATTATGGGATTTTCATATTCACACCGATCTTTATCTTCAGCCATAATCCCAATAGTGAAATTTCGCTTATCCGAATAATCATACACATTGCAGTCCACGTCAAATGTAAAAGTTCCTTCCACGAGCCCAGGTTCATTGACATTCAATTGAAAAAACAGACCTCTCTCCTGCGGTGTAAGTGGATCATTATAGAGTAATGACACATCAATAAAATCATTGTCGGCATCCGTTGCAGTGAAATTGAATGTGATTTGATTGCCATTGAGCACATTGTATACATTCGGAATAGATGAAAGATTTACCTTATTGTTTGGCGGGGGTTCCACCTGTATGGTAAGTCTGACCGTATCAAGTTGCGGCAAAGGACAAATATTATCCTCCACAATGAAATCAACAATAAAAGGTCTATTTCCCAAAGGAGGGCATTCTGGTGCGCAATATTCTATCAATGCTTCATTTCCTGGGCCTACAGTATATTTCAATTCTCCAAGTACATCGAATTCACCAATAAAATTGACCGGATCGGCTCGAAAACTGACTTTTTCACCCTGAAGAACGTTGGTGACTTTGAAAAAAAAGCAACGTTCGTCTCCGAGAGCATACTTTAATGTATCAGTATCTGAATCAAACGAGGGATTTCCAGGAATGACAACATCCAAAGAAGGTGGGGGTGGTGGTTCGCATCCGTCAATCACCAGCATCTGAAAATCTCGCTGTACCTGGCCTATCTTTGTGGGTACGCCTGATGTAGCATCATCTCTCCATTCTTCTACGATAACAGAAAATACATACAGCCCCTTTTTATCCGGATTGACGGTGAGCAACCCTCTATTACTTATTTTGAGGGAGGGAGTACCCGGTATCACGTTATCAAAATCATATCCAGTAGCCCATCTGATCTCTAATATAGGCTTGGGGTCTGGAAGTGGAGCAGGGTTTGAGGCGCTGGCAGTTTTTGTATTTAAAGGCACTGCCAATCTGTACGACAGGGAATCGCCATCAGGGTCTTGCCCAATAAAACTGGTGTAATATAGTTGTCCCACACAGGCATAGTCACTTAGCGGCTTATTTAATATAGGGGATGAATTGATGAAAGGTTGATTGTTTTTATACAGAGGTGGAATGTCAAGGATATATTGCATCCCTGCGCCTCCTGATCCCAAAATATTGATAACATTGGCATTTCGACAGCACCTATCCCAGGTTATATAATATCCCTCCTCATCTGTAAATTGCAATGGGTCTAATTCAAAGGTTCCTGTCCAGACTACTCTGGTCGTTTCCAACTCTTCGATAGTGCAGTCGATGTTGGTGTATACCACTTCCGTCTGATCCTCAAATAACAATGTAAAATTGAATAGTCTCTCGTCGTTTCTATTTGAAAATAAGGTTACCAGTACGGATTCCTCTACAAAATTATTGATGTCCTGAAATTCATCGCGATACTGGATGAGTCTGATGGTATATACACCGGGAGAAATGGTGATAAACTCAATTTCCCCACCTACAATATGGGCGGCATTTGCGCCAACACATCCTATTAAAAAGGCAAAAAGAAAAAACAGTCTTCTCATTAGCAGCGGAATATATTCAACAAACCTTCACAATCTGCAACATCCCATTATTTTGGTAAAACAAATAGTAATTTTGCTCCTTATGAAGCATAGTAAAGTTATTGAAAAGCTGGAGATAATAGGTATCTCCGCTGAAGGTAAGAGTATAGGCAAACAAGATTCAAAAGTATTTTTCATCAATCAAGGTGCTCCTGGCGACATTGTAGATGTTCAAATAACCGGAAATAAGAAAAGATTCTTCGAAGGGGTCATTACCCACTTCCATCAAAAGTCTGAAAATAGAGTTGACCCATTTTGTGAACATTTCGGTGTTTGCGGAGGGTGTAAATGGCAACATATCAACTACGAATCGCAAATCAAATACAAGCAGGAGCATGTCGCTGACAATCTGAAAAAAATATCCAAAATTGAGAATCTGCCTGAAATTATGCCAATAATTGGATCTGCTGAAACTCAATTTTACCGCAATAAACTTGAATTCACCTTTTCTGACTACAGATGGCTCACGCGGGAGCAAATAGATAGCGGAATCGAATTCTCTAAAAATGCTTTGGGCTTTCATATTCCAAAAAGATTTGACCGCATACTCGATATTGAAAAATGCTGGCTGCAGGGCGGGGCGTCCAACGATATTCGTTTGGCAGTCAAAAAATATGCACATGAAAATGATTTGAGTTTTTTCAATCTAAGAAATCAGACAGGTTTGTTGCGAAATTTGATCATCCGCACAACAACTACAGGTGATCTGATGGTGTTGGTTCAGTTTTTTTATGAAGATGCAAAAAACAAAAATCTACTCGAATCTCTGAAAAACGAATTCCCTCAAATCACCTCTTTGCAGTATATCATCAATGGCAAAGGAAATGAGACTTTTTATGATCTGCCAGTACATTTATATCATGGGGAAGCTTACATCACCGAAAAGATGGAAGGGTTACAATTTCGAATCGGCCCGAAATCTTTCTATCAAACTAATCCCAAGCAGGCTTATGAATTGTATAAGGTTGCGCGGGAATTTGCCGGACTTACCGGAAATGAAATAGTGTATGACCTATACACAGGCACAGGAACCATCGCTAACTTTATTGCGAAGAATGCCAAAAAAGTGATTGGCGTGGAATCTGTAGAGGATGCCACCATTGATGCCCGTAAAAACTCTGAACTTAATGACATCCACAACACTACTTTTATTGCCGGTGATATGAAAGATCTGTTTACAGAAAGCTTTGTCCAAAAATACGTTCAGCCTGATGTAATCATAACAGATCCACCTCGCGCAGGCATGCATGAAAAAGTAGTGGAAATGTTGAACAGGGTTCGGCCAAGTCGCTTGGTATACATAAGCTGCAATCCCGCGACCCAGGCCCGCGATTTGGAATTGCTCGCTGAATGCTTTGATGTTGTGAAAATCCAGCCCGTAGATATGTTTCCTCAGACGCAGCATGTGGAGAATGTGGTTTTGTTGGAGTCGAGAAAGGAATTACTTTAAAAAGATAGGAAAGAGCCCTTAAATTGACGTTTAAAGACTTTTTTATTTCCTATCATTTCTCATCTAAAAAACCGATTTCTTGCTGATCACTGCCATTTTCGAGCTAAGGAAAGTCATCAATGAATTGATAATATCATGGACTGCCTGATAAAATACAACTAAGTAATAATGGAGGGGGCCAGTATTTATTCAGTTTGAACTTCTTTGAGTTGAGCCAGCGATTAGTGATTATACTATCTGCAGTTACATTAATATTGTCGGGCATTTTCGACTTCATTAATTGCTTTCTTTTTTCTAAGAGCTTGTCCAGCTACGCATCTCGAATCTCAGAATCTTTTCTTCACGAAAAGTGATGGATTCAACTACTTGTTCCAAAGGCATTCTATTTAAAACTCTGATCCAGACCTATCTGAACCAACAAGCTTCTCCGAGCCGTCAAGTGTGCGTGCCGGATTATTCACGAAGACAAGGCCAACCACACTTTCGGTACTTCCAGAATCATGTGTCCCATATGTTCTGTGAAATAAATTGAATATCTTTTTCTAATCTGGCTTATAAACACCTAAGCCCGTATCCTTTACCGCAAGTACCTGCTTCTTTTCTGTTCTTTTCAAATTCAGCGTGATCTTCCCACCATAAGCATTCAAAGTGGATGTTATCTTTATGCCTAATTACGAAAAACACCCAACTGCTGCCCGAAACGCAAGTATGAAAGATCATTATATACAGGAAAAAAGGAGGATTTAAGCGAAATAGAGATCCTTTACAAATGTCACGCTAAATCTTATCTTCAATATTCAGAATCTCTTTGGATAAAGTCACGGCCATGTTTCTCACAATTGTTTCTATGTCGCGGCAACCGTGAAGAACTGTCGCGATGATTATTCCTGTATCAATGGGTTTGTATATGACAAAGTGCTCTCTCGCAGGAGCCATATAAAAAGGAAAGGAACGATTGTACCGAAGCTTTCCTACATCAGGCTTTTCAGCTATTTCAGCAAATCTGCGGTAAAGATCACCCATGTAAATGTCCGTTTGATCTTCACCCCATTTCTGTAAGGAGTGGTCTTCGATTTCAAGAAGGTCGATATTTGTTCGCCTTGTAAGAAAGAATTTAGACATGTTTTACTTCCAGCCGTTAGTTTCTTTCTGTCTGAATATCTCTCTATCCTTTTTCCAATCTCCGGTTGACTCAAAAAAACGTTCTTCTCTAATGTCTTCAAAACCCTCAATGATTTTGGCATAAACTTGTGAAGAGTCACTTTCCATGTCACGCCGAATGAGAGACCGAATATATTCACTTGGTGTTTCAAACAAGCTTTCCCTACCCACCATTCTGTCTACATGTTCGGCTAGAGGCTTTGATAATCGTGCATTTATCCTGTCAGACATGGGCTTATCTTTTATTCAAACTTATACGGTAAATATACTACTTGTCGCAATAAATGTCCGTATTGTAACCAAAATGAATAAATTCCAAAAACACCTGTTAATCCATTTCCTGTCTTTTAAATAAATAGGAAGTATTTCTCATCTTTTTCCTATCTGAAATGAGAAAAAGATGGGAAATTGATATGCTTTTGTCCGTTCTTTGTCCACAAAAAAAAGGATTCTATAAAATCAGCTCCTAGCCCAATAAAGTGGTTTTTTAGGCGAAACAAATACATCGCATAGAAAACGCAATTTTATTAACTGCCAAATAATCATGCAAAACGATCCTAATTTAAACCCTAAATACCTTGGTAAAATCTCTTCCGATTTTGTGAAAGTATCTGAATACCTGAAAGAAGCATCCTATCTGATTAGGAAGCAAGGTTTTTCAAAGTACCCCATTTTCCCAATGTCACAAGAAGATATTCCAATAGGGCAAATACTTTACGAAACTGGAAAACTGGAAAATGAATGGCACTATTATGCCTCAATGATGGAAGAGTTCGTACAAAGAGAGCTCATAGAAGACGAAGAGGGTTTTGCCGCAGCTTATAAAGATGCCGATGAATTTTGCTGCCTTTTTGTTGTTGATAAGGAATTCACCAACTTTCTTTTTATCCCCTACCCAGAAGATTAATTTTGAAATTTAAGTTTAACAAATAGAATTAAAAATGGAAGATCAAGTGGTAAATGAAGTGACCCAACAGGTTGAGAAAATGATAGATATCTCGGCGATGCTGATGGGCTATCTGATAGATTATGGACCCAAAGTAATTTTGGCGATCATTACCTTGGTGATTGGGCTTTGGGTTATCAATGCCTTTACTCGCACATTGGGTAAACTAATGACCAAACGGGATTTTGATCCTTCGCTCACACCATTTCTAAAAACACTTTTCAACATGCTGCTCAAAGTGATGTTGTTCATTTCTGTGATCGGTATGGTTGGTATTCAGGTTACCAGCTTCATTGCTATTTTAGGTGCTGCAGGTCTGGCAATTGGACTTGCCCTTCAAGGAACCTTGCAAAATTTCGCCGGCGGTGTTATCATATTACTTTTGAAGCCATTCAAGGTGGGTGATGTGATTGACGTAAAAGGCTACTTGGGTACGGTGAAATCAATTCAAATCTTCTACACATTGATTAACACCTTTGATAAAAAATTGGTCTACATGCCAAACGGAAGTCTGGCAAACGCAGATCTCACAAATCTTTCACATGAAGAGGAGCGCAGATCCGACTGGATGTTTGGTATCGCCTATGGTGACGATTCAGATAAAGCCAAAGAAGTTCTTGCAAAACTTATTGCTGAGGATGAGCGAATCTTAAAAGAACCAGAACCATTTATTGCCATGCATTCACTTGGAGACAGCTCAGTGAATTTCGTAGTAAGAGCATGGACAAAGGCATCAGACTTGTGGCCGGTACATTTCGATATGAATGAAAAAGTATATAAATCCTTTGCGAAAGAAGGACTCAACATTCCTTTTCCGCAAATGGATGTTCATGTACATAATCAGAAATAATCCATTATCTCATTTTCTTATTAAAAAGATCGGTGCACAAGATGGTACCGATCTTTTTTTTTAAATGCGCTTCGCTGCATTGACGGTTCGAATACTTTCCGCAATTACAGTAAGCAAAATCAAACACCCGCCAATATAGGTTCGGCCTGCGGGCACTTCGGATAAAACGAAAAATCCAATAATCGTTCCCAGAAGTGGCGTAAGTGCACTTATTATACTGACCGTGCTGATGGTAAAGTGCCTGAAACTCAACACAAAAAGCGTATGTCCTGCTGCTGTGGTAAATAAACCCAGGATCAAAAGTGGCTGCCAGTTTTCAACAATTGATTGATCCACGTCAAAATTAAAAAGGAATAAAACCGGCCAAAGAATGAGTGTAATGATCAGGAGCTGATAAAACATTAATGTCACTCCTGATTGATCAGAAATTTGTTTCTTGAGAAGAATATTTCGAATGGAATATGTCAATGCCGAGAAAATCCCCATTGCAATACCCAATGTGTAGTCATTTTCAAAATTAAGCTCTGGAGCAAGCAACATAACGCCAAAAAAGGCTATCATCCCAATAAAAACAGTGCTTTTTTGAAATTTCACTTTTAGCATAATCGGCTCAAGCAATGCAGTAATCACTGGATAAGTAAACAAAGACAACATACCAACTGCTACACTTGATAGTTTTAATGCATAGAAATAGGTGATCCAATGGATTCCAAGAAAAATCGAGCTTATAAATAGCATCCAGAAGGATTTACCTCGGGATATGCGTATTCCAAAACCGCCAAAACGAATGACCAAATACAAAGCCACTGACCCAATAACACACCTGATCCAAATAATAACAGGAACGGGCAGATCAATATACCTTCCCAAAGTACCTGAACTTGACATGATTAATATCGCCAGACCCAGCTGCAAAAAATGTGATCCTTGATTCATTGCGGAAAGTTAGTTTTTCCCAAATGGAGTTAAAGAATTTATAAAGGTATCTTCTGCCATTTTATTTGAAGTACAGTCACCAAAAAAGCGATCATGTCCGTCACAAAACCTGCCCATTTAACTACCTAATAAAAGTAACTTTGCCTTCTCAAAATCATCGAATCAAACCAAATCGATCAAATATGACCACCGATTACAACCAAATCATCCATGAAATATATAAGGAATTGGAAAATTTTAAGGACGATGGAAAAGTAGCGGATTACATACCACATTTGGCTACTGTCGATAGAAACAAGTTTGGTATTTGTCTCACCACAATTGATGGAATTCAAAATAAAGTTGGGGATGCAGATGAGAAATTTTCAATTCAAAGTGTCTCGAAGGTTTTGTCCCTGGCGATGGTATTTAGCCAATTGGATCACGAGGTGTGGGAAAGAGTTGATGTAGAACCATCTGGTAACGGTTTTAACTCCATCATACAACTGGAGTATGAGGAAGGTTTTCCAAGAAATCCATTTATCAATGCAGGGGCCATTGTCATTGCAGATATGCTCGTAAGCATGCTGAACAATCCTAAAGCTGAATTTTTAGAATACGTGCGGGGATTGTGTGGAAATGATGACATACAATATAATGAACAGGTGGCACTATCTGAAAAAAGTGTCGGGCATGCCAACTCATCGCTGGCATATATGATTAAAGCCAAGGGTAATTTGGTGAATAGAGTGGAAGATGTTCTTGATTTTTACTTCTGGCAATGTTCTCTTGAAATGTCATGCGCAGAGCTGTCACAGACATTCCTAAATTTTGGAGAAACAGATATCCCTTTTGGTCATGGCAAATATTTGCTGACTGCAAGTCAGTCTAGAAGAATGAATGCATTAATGCTCACCTGCGGCTTTTATGATGAATCTGGAGAATTCGCTTTTGAAGTAGGCCTTCCGGGTAAAAGTGGCGTTGGAGGGGCTATTGTAGCAATCAATCCTTTGAAATATTGCGTAAGTGTTTGGAGTCCTCCGCTCAACAAAAAAGGGAATTCCAATAAAGGAATGAAAGCACTGGAAATGTTGACAACAAAATTAGGAAGGTCAATTTTCTAAATGAATAACCCCGCAATAAACTGACGGGGTATCGAGGAATTAAACACACTTACGGGATTAATACTGGTATTCAAAAGCACTGTGATAAAACCCTCTTGCTTGCAAATCCTGGATTAGCTTATCAAAAAAATCATTTGAACTGAGCGTTGCAGAATCCCCTACCATCATCAACAGGTATCTGGCTCTCGTCATAGCCACATTCATCCTTCGGATATCTCCTAAAAAACCAATCTCGCCATGGTCATTGCTACGAACGAGTGACATTATAATGACATCCCGTTCCTGACCCTGAAAAGCATCTACTGAATTGATTGTAATATTCCCCTGAAGCTCCTTATACCACGGATAATGCTTGATTCTGGAAGAAAGTAATTCTGTTTGAGCTTTGTAAGGCGCTATTATTCCAATGGTTAATTGATTGACTTCTTCTCCGGTTTCTGTAATCAGCTGATCAAGTCTCTGAAGGAGAAACTGTGCTTCATCTTCATTGTATGTTGAGAGCGTTTCTGGATTTTTCTTCTCCTCATAGCCACATCCCGCTGTATCAATAAATGAAACAGGATAGTCAAAAAGCTGCTTTCTTCGATGGATCAGCTCGCCTGATTTCAATTTTCCTTTATAGAAAAAATCATTCGAAAATGCCATAATATCGGGATGCATCCGGTACTGCGTTACCAACATAGTATCAATCTGATATGCTTTGATGGTCCTTTCAAAAATCGTATTGGCCAATCCGACCTTCTCAGCTTCTCTGGATTTCACCGTCGGTGGCAGCTGCCAGTGATCACCCGCCATCACTACTTTTTGTGATCGCATCAACGGAATCCACAATGCTGGCTCAAGCGTCTGAGACGCTTCGTCAATGAATACTGTTTTGAATTGTCTATTGCTAAGAAATTTATTGTTGGCTCCAACCAAAGTGCAGGCTATAACTTCTGCTTTATTCAATTCATCATAAATCATATGGCCTTCCAGCAACTTCGCCTCTTCCTTCAGATTTTTCGACTCATCTATCAACAGCCTGCGTTGTGCCCGCTCCATTCTTCCAAAATTTCTTTTGAATTTCATACCCATGGATCGCATCTCTTCAGACTTCTTTCTGAGATCGCGCAGCATTTTGGAATCCGCATGCTGAGCAAGTCTCGCATCCATGGTAGTACTGATTACAGCTTCTGTAACACGTGCCGGATGTCCAATTCTCAATACCCGAATCCCCTGTTCAGTCAATTTTTCAGCCAATAAATCAACGGCAGCATTGCTTGATGCACAAACCAGCACCTGCTTTTCCTCCGAAACTTTCTCTCTGATGGCCTGCACCAAAGTTGTTGTTTTACCCGTTCCCGGTGGGCCATGCACCAAAGCCAAATCCTGAGCTTCTCTGATGCGATTTAGTGCGTCATTTTGACTCTCGTTTAGTCCAGGGAATGTTATGGGCGCTTTTGAGATGAAATGGGGTTCCGATTTTCCAAGCAAAATGGGCATCAGATCAAATACTCTTCCTGATGTAGTTTTTGATAGGGTTTTGAGGGTTTTCTCCATTTCCTCATAAGTACTCTCATCAAAAAGCAAATTCACGCCCAGCTTCCCATCGTCGATCCAATCTGGTGGATCGTCACTATTAAGCATCAAGGTCATTTTATGCTGATTCATTCGCATGACAATACCCGAGGCACTTACTACATTTTTATCATCATGAAGAAATAAACTCACAGAAGATCCTGACTGAAAAATATGACGCTGCTCCAGACCTGTGGTCCTTTCTACTTGAAACACCCATTTTTCCCCAGTGCCTAAATAAGACTGATTAATCATCACCGGATACCAGGTTACTCCATCATTTTTACGATCTTGAAGTGATCGGTTTCTGATTTTCTCTTCGTATTGTTTCCTATCCTCTTCTCGCTCGATTTTTACTAAACTGAGGAGATTTAGAAAGTGGTCTGCGTATTTCATAGACTACTTTCTGAGGTACTTCTGAATGGTGGATTTGAGGGTGTCTTTATCCGCGGATATCTGAGGATCGCTGTATATTTTGAGTAGCAGCTCAAGTAAAACAGCCTCACTATACCCCAATTTGCTGGTCAATTTTGCACAAAAGGTAAGCTCCTCTTTATATAGCCGACCGTCGATTTTCATCAACTTCACAATACTATAGATGTATTCGTACTTTTCGTCATCCGACAGTGTGTCTAGATCTTCGATCAACGTAGGATCTTCAAAACAGGCACTGATGTCATCAGATGACATACCATTGACCTTACCAATTTGTTTGATCAAATCGATCTCCTCCTGAACCACTACTCCATCAATTTTGGCGAGCTGGACTAGCAAATTCAGATGTGTCCTGGACATATTTGTGGAACTTCCTTCGATAATCTTATAGGTTTAGGCGAAACTATGGGATTAATTACTAAACTTAGTTCAAAATCCTAGATGAACAAAATTACAACAAAACAAGCGATAGTCAAGTGAATTTTCTGGCACATCTATATCTATCCGGGGCAAATGAAAATGTGATGATAGGAAACTTCATCGGGGATTTTGTGAAGGGAAAGGCTTTTGAAAATTATGAGGACGAAATAAGAATGGGGATTTTGTTACATAGGGAAATTGACAGTTTCACAGATTCGCACGAGATTGTAAGAGAAAGCAAAAAAAGACTTCAGCCAAAATACCGGCACTATTCTCCGGTCATTGCTGATGTATTTTATGATCATTTTCTATCTGCCAATTGGGATATGTATTCCGAAATTCCGCTGCTTGAATATACTGAGGCTTTTTATAAGCTCACAGATAATTATTCCTCCACTCTACCTCAAGCTGCTCAAAACACACTGAAATATATGAGTGCAGGCAACTGGCTTTACAACTATCAACACATAGAAGGCATCCATCAGGCGCTTTCGGGAATGTCAAGAAGGACTAAATTTGATTCTAAAATGGAATTGGCTTCATTGGATCTAAAAACCGATTATGAGGATTACAAAGCAGAATTTGTAGCATTCTTTCCAGAGCTTGTCATTCATTCAAAACAATTCTTAATCGGACTAGCATGAAAGAGGTAATATTTGTTGGACTCGGTGGTTTTTTGGGAAGCATTTCGCGTTATGGCGTTGGTTTATATGCCATGAAGTATTTTTCCGGTTATTTTCCTGTGGGCACGTTTATAGTCAACCTTACAGGCAGCTTACTTATCGGTTTGTTAGCAGGCTATTTTTTCAAAAATCAACCATCCCAAATACTTTATTTATTTCTGGTTACCGGCTTTTGTGGCGGTTACACTACTTTTTCAACATTTTCATTAGACAATCTCAGACTCCTCAAAGAAGAGCTGTATATGCAATTTGCCATTTACGGGTTTGGTAGCCTAATAGCCGGATTGCTGCTTTGCGCATTGGGTTTTTGGATTACCTATAAATACCTGAGCTGAACAATTTGGGGCTGTTGATGCGTTTATGATTTGGTCATGCAAAATCATTACTCACTTTTAGAAATTAGCGAAAGTGCCTCTCCGGCAGAAATAAAAGCCGCTTTCAAACGCCTGGCAATACTTTATCATCCTGATAAACATGCGGGAGATGAAGCCATGGCCGATAAATTCAAAGAAATAAACCTGGCCTATCAAACCCTATCCAAGCCATATGAAAAAGCGCGGTATGACATCAAACAAACCTATGGACGAGATATGGGATATAGCTACCCGACGTATGAATATCGAAGTAAACCTGCGCCTCAACGAAAACATTATAGAGAAGTAAAAATTGATTGGAAAGAAAATTGGATTGCAACTGCTTACGCCTTCGGATTTACAATGATTGTAGCAACCATTGTCATGACAAGCATTTTTATCAAAAATTTTTATGCAGATCTCAGATACCAAGAATTAATGACCACAAGAAGATTACTGTTCGAATCTGCTAAAGAGAACTTTATGTCGGGACTAATTCACACTGCTTTTCTAACTCTTGCAGATTTAAAACCATTTCTCAGGGAAGAAGCTGATATTTCCAGATTTCAATCCGACGTTTTTGATTCTTTACTCAATAAGGGAGAATACCATTTCCAAAAAAAGGAATATGAAAATGCTTTATTCTGTTATGAATTTATCGAGCAATTTTCCCCTATCAAATCTATCAAGATTAAGGAGCATTTGGCTTATTCTTACAAGGGAGCCAATCAATCATATGAGGCTATAAAAGCCTACAAAAATCTTTTACTACTCGGTTTCACAAGTTTGGATTATTATCTGGCCATAGCAGAGATCTATCGCGATCAACTCGGCAATAAGCTAGAAGCCAAAAGGTATTTTGTCCTTGCCAGCGAAGCGGCCGTCAAACAATACAAAAGTATTTATGGGATTGGTTATGTCTTAATACTAAATGAGAAATTGCTTCCTCCGCACCACTACAGACTTTATTTAGGTTTGGCCAATATTTATCGTGAGCTGGAATTGTACGACAAGCTCCTAAACACAACCAACTGGAACATCCAGATTTGGCCTGATAGTTTAGAGAACTATGTGTTGGCAGCAGAGGGTTTGCTTGAGCTAAATCAAAATAAGAAAGCTTGTGAAAATTATCAAATAGCATTAAGTTTAGGATATAAAGGTAGTACGCCCAACATCTGCATAAAATGAAAACAGCTGGATATTCTGGAACACCTCTGGTTAAAAAACTTGGTATTAAGGCGCATTACCATTGCCTCATCCTACATGAACCAAATCATTATGTCGAATTACTGGAAGATCTTCCTGAAAATGTGATTTTCAAAAATCAGATCAATCAACCATTTGATTTTTTTCATGCGTTCTTCACCAAACAAGATGACTATTGGCCCAATGTGATGCTTTGAAAAATACTCTTAAACCGGATGGCGCCTTTTGGATCAGTTGGCCAAAAGGAACCTCCAAGTTGGAAAAAGATATGAATGAAACTGATATCAGAAGAATTGGACTCCAAGGGGGACTGGTAGATGTGAAAGTCTGTGCGGTGGGTCAGGACTGGTCAGGTCTCAAATTTATGTTTCGGAGAAAAGATCGCTAAGCTTTCTACCATCTTCCATGACCATTTCGCATCGCTGACCTTGAAGTAAATAATAATCTTCCTCAAGAATAAAATCTGACTTAGCCTTTTTGATCGCTTTGTTCGATTCCAATTTCACCTGTTTTCTTTTAATTGAAGCTACGAAATTTTTCACTTCAGCCATGTTTTTCAACCGTAATGGTGGCACCATCATCGGTTTGTCATTGTCATCTTTGGCCACCATGGTGAAATAGCAAGTATTCGTGTGTTTAACAGAGTGCGTTTTTACATTTTCTGCAATCACCTTTATTCCAACCACCAATGACGAATTACCAACATGGTATACGGTTGCAGTAAGCGAAACCAACTCTCCGACTTCCACAGGTTGTAAAAATTCTACATGATCAACTGTCACAGTCACACAATAGGTGCCCGCATGTTTACTCGCGCAAGCATAAGCGGCCTTATCCATCAATGACAACAGGATCCCACCATGGATTTTTCCCCCAAAATTGGCATAGGATGGAATCATCAGTTCCGTCAGGATAGTTTTAGAAAATTCTATTGTTAGTGCCTCCATTTTAATCTTTCAAATAACCCACCATATCACCACTATTCTGTTTGCATTTTTTGATTCGCCTGTTCAAAATCAATTTCCAAAAAGGAGATCTGGTAAAAATGAGTTTTATATTAACCATTATGTTATTCGAAAATTGTTCATCTACCGGGAGGCTTCCCGGAATACCCAATGGCTGAAATACATATTCAAAACCCATTTTTCTGGTCGCCTCGATAGCACATGGATTTCCATATAAAATTCCATTTAGATCGTTTTTAAAAATGTAATCAAGATGCTTCCGCTTAGGGCGATTTTTATTTGTATTCATCTCTTTGCGCGAGTCCACATTTTGTGTAGGCATATATTCACTCAAATCTTTTGTCTTTTTACCAACCTGTGCATAGGTCGTATGCAGACAAAAAATAAGGGCAATCTGTAATATGAAAATGGATACAAACTTATTCATCAACTGTAAATCTTCGCCTAAGTTAAGTTATCTTCTATAAATCCTAATCTACATTTAGTCCTAGCCTGTTTTACCTTGCTGATAAAATTCAAATCAAGAGACTCTGTCCTTTTGTTAGCCTTATAGGTTTGATATAAATATCTTTACGACCTAAAAATTAATTCTCAAGGCTTGAAAAATATAATCAGCTTCCTTCTAAGAAAAGTCCCTCGGAAATACCTCCAGCTTGTGAGCCATTATGGTCTGGCAGTACTCGCGGTTTTTTACAAAGGAAATAAAGTAGAATGTCCAGTATGCCAATCGAAGTTTAAGGTATTTCTACCTTATGGGCGACAGTCAAGATCCAATGCTCTTTGCCCTAATTGCCTTTCACTTGAGCGACATAGGTTGATGTGGTTGTATCTCCAAAGAGAAACTACATTCTTTACAGAAAAAGGAAAATTGCTTCATATCGCTCCCGAGCATTGCTTCATTGACAGATTTGAAAAGCTCCAAAACCTGGATTACATCACTGCGGATATTGAATCTCCTTTGGCCAAAGTGAAAATGGATGCGCATGACATTCCATTTGAAGAAGCTTCATTTGATATGGTTTTTTGCAACCATGTGCTGGAACATGTAGATGATGATCACCAAGTATTGAGTGAAATATATCGGGTGTTAAACCCAGGGGGTTGGGGCATTTTACAAATTCCATTATTTTTTCCCCTTGCGGAAAAAACTATAGAAGATCCATCTATCAAAGATCCAAAAATTCGTGAGCAGCTTTTCGGTCAGGACGATCATGTAAGGAAATATGGTTTGGACTATGTGGACAGACTCAAAGCTGTTGGATTCGCTGTTTATGATAATTTCACAAGCAAACTATCCAAAGAAGAATTGCATAAATTCGGAATCATGGAATCTGAGATTCTTTTCACAGTTAAAAAATAATTGATGCAGGCGATCATATTGGCGGGAGGAAAGGGCACAAGACTGAAGGATCTTACTGACGAGATTCCTAAACCTATGATTCCGATTGGCGATAAGCCGATCATCGAACATCAGATTCTGCTTCTCAAAAGCCACAATATCACCAACATCAAAATCATCATCAATCACCTGAAAGACCCATTGATCAATTACCTGGGTTCTGGCGAAAATTGGGGTGTTCACCTAACATACTTCGAGGAAGAACAGCCACTTGGCACGGCTGGAGCTTTTCCTTTATTCTCACAAGACCTTGAAGAAACTTTTCTGGTGCTTTATGGAGATGTGATGATGGACATGGATCTAGATAGATTGTTGGATTTCCATTATAAAAACAAGGCTGACGCTACCCTTGTCGTTCATCCCAATGACCATCCGCATGACAGTGATTTATTGGAAATAGATGAAATTGGGAAAATCACAGCCTTTTATTCCAAGCCACATCTGCCAAATATCTACTATAAAAATCTTGTAAATGCAGGGCTTTATGTTTTCAACAAATCAGTCATCGATCACCTGCCCGGTGCTGTTAAAGGAGATTTCGGTAAAGACATTTTTCCAAAATGGATCAAGAGTTTGAATATTTTCGGATACAATACACCCGAATATTTGAAAGACATGGGCACACTTGATCGACTCACGAAGGTCAATGAAGATTATGCCTCTGGAAAGATTGCAAAAAAGAACCTGCGTAACAAGCAGAGGGCAATTTTCCTAGATCGGGATGGCGTGTTAAACGAAGATCGAAATCTGATTCATAAACCTGAAGATTTGGTTTTATATCCAAATGCTGCAGATGCAGTTAGAAAAATCAATTCATCAGATTATCTGAGTGTGGTTGTAACCAACCAGTCAGTGGTTGCCAGAAACCTGTGCACTATTGAAGAACTGGAGTACATCCACAAAAAAATAGATACAGAACTAGGTGAAAATGCGGCCAAGCTAGACAATTTATATTACTGCCCCTATCACCCTGAAAAAGGTTATCCTGAAGAAAATCCGGCTTACAAAAAGGAACATCCGTGGCGAAAGCCGAGTCCGGGCATGTTGCTTCAGGCCGCAGAGGATTTTAATATAGATTTAAAAAGATCGTACATCATCGGAGACAGGCAATCGGATATTCAGGCAGGAAAAAATGCTGGAACCTTGACTGCTTCCGTTCGCACTGGTCATGGTTATAAAGGGGCAACCATAGAACCAGATTACACTTTCAGAAATGTCTTAGAAGCCGTCAATTTCATCATTGATGATCCATTGATCGAATCATGTTCGCATATCATAAAATCAATAAATCTCAATAAAATTGAGTTAAAAATGATTGCCATAGGAGGCAATGCCCAATCTGGTAAATCCACTCTTGCCAAGCGGCTTTCGCTCATGCTTGACGAATTAAAAATTACCCATTCCATTCTAAATTTGGATCACTTTTTACTCCCCAAAGAAAATAGAAGCGAGGCTCTTGGTGTAATGGAAAGATTTGATTCTGAAAGAATCAGCATGGAAATACCAGCTTTGATCAAGGGAAAAGAAATAAAACTTAGTCATTACCACAAAGATCCTAGTTCCAAAGTCGAAGACTTCAACTTTTGCCTTAAAGATGAAGAAGTTCTAATTATTGATGGAATAGTGGCCTTGGCGATACCCGAAATCCGAAGAATAGCAGATTGCAATGTATTTATGGATCAAACATTTGAACGCTACAAGGAAAGATTTTACCATCTTTACAATTGGAAGGGATTTTCGAGAGAAGAAACCGATACTTTGTTTGCAAATCGCGTCGTTGACGAGTTAGACCCAATCAAAAAAACACGTGATTTTGCAGACCTAATTATAAATACAATATGATCTCATGATCATCACAAAAACACCCTTTAGAATAAGTTTTGTAGGCGGAGGCTCAGACCT